>DASRCT010000038.1:0-208359 GCA_035652975.1 Bryobacteraceae bacterium
GGGGAAGTTCCTGCCGGCCGAGCCTCCATCCTCCCAGGCGCTGGTGTTCTTCGTAAGCGTGGCGCGTGATCCGGCGGCGTTGCTTGCCGAGTACGCGAACCTGACCGGTTTTCCCGAGATGCCGCCGCGGTGGAGTTTCGGGTACCTGCAATCCCACCGCACGCTGGCCAGCCGTGAAGAGCTGATGTCGGTGGCGCGAACATTCCGCGCCAGGCGGCTTCCCTGCGACGCGCTGATCTATCTGGGCACGGGCTTCTGCCCTTCCGGCTGGAACACCGGTCACGGATCGTTTCGCTTCAATTTGAGCGTTTTTGATAACCCGTCAGAGATCATTCAGCAGTTGCATGAGCAGCATTTCCGCGTAATTCTGCATGTGGTCTATCTCGGGCGCGCGCTGCGCGGCTCCGTGCATGATTCGTGCCGCGTGCAGAACGCGGAAGAAGCAGCCTGCTACTGGCGGCAGCACCAGCCGGTGGAGGAGACGGGAATCGACGGATGGTGGCCGGATGAAGGCGATGCGCTCGACATGAGTTCGCGGCTTGGCCGCACCCGCCTTTACTTTGAGGGCTCGCTGAGGGACCGGCCGAACGTCCGGCCTTTTGCGCTGCATCGCAACGGCGCGCCGGGAACGCAGCGATACGGAGCGTTTGTCTGGACCGGAGACGTCAACTCCAGCTGGGAAGCGCTGCGGCTTCAGGTCCCGGTAGGCATTAATGCCGGCCTGAGCGGCCTGCCCTATTGGGGCACTGACACTGGCGGATTCATCCCCACTCGGGAGCTGACAGGCGAGCTGTACGTGCGCTGGTTTCAGTTCAGCGCATTCTGCCCTCTGTTCCGATCGCATGGGCGGACCTGGAAACTGCGCCTGCCGTGGCAATGGAACAGCGGAGAAATGGGCCCAAGCGAGCTCAGCGGCCCCGGATCGGCCGATCCGGACCCCGCCGAGTTGCACAACGCCGCCGTGGAACCGATCTGCCGGAAATACCTGGAGCTGCGCTACCGAATGTTGCCCTACATTTATAGTCTGGCGCGCGAATGCCACGACGCCGGACTGCCGCTCATGCGCGCGCTCTGGCTGCACTATCCGGATGATTCTGCGGCAGCGGCGCGCGGGGACGAATATCTGTGGGGCAGAGACTTGCTCATCGCTCCTGTGGTGGAGCGCGGCAGTACGGCTCGCCGCCTGTATCTTCCTCGGGGGCGCTGGTATGACTTCTGGACAGAGACGGCGCTGGAGGGCGGACGCGAGATCACGCGGGAAGTGGACCTGGCGACTATTCCCGTCTACGCCCGCGCGGGCGCCATCCTGCCGCTCGGCCCTGTAAAGCAATATACGGATCAACCCGTCGATGGGGCGGTTCAGCTGATCATCTATCCTGGCGACGACGGGTTGTTCGTGCTGTACGACGACGACGGCGCCACGTACAATTTCCGCCGAGGCGCATTCACCCGCATCCGGTGTGAATGGCGCGACCGCCGGCGCGAGCTCGTGCTGGCGATGGAGAACGCCCCGCCAGGCCTGCGGCAGCGCGAGTTTGAAATCCGTATGGCCTCTGAGACCAATGTGAGAAACATTGTGCTCGGGCGCAAGTCTGTTGTCGTCAGGTTTTAGCTTTCGGCAGGAAGCGTACCAAAACCAAGCGAGGGAGACGGCGCCTCAACCCGGTCCGATCCGCCCGAAACGGACCGGGGAAGCGCATCGTATGCCGGCGGGATGCCCTTCCCGCCGTATTTTGGAGGTCCCCCCACCGTAGGGGCGCTTGGCTGCGGTCCGCACCTACCGCATCCAGGCGGCGTGGCCCGAAGGCGCAACGCACTCTCTCTCTGCCTTCAGCTTAGCGCGCGACCCCCGCGGGTTCTGCCTGCGCCAAACCCGTAAGTCAAACAAAAGAGGGTGGAAAATTTTTTGTGAACGGCTGTGAACGAACGCCGGCGACCCCTCAGCAAACCAGGCTCGAAGCCAGAAGTTCTTCAAGCAGGGGCGTTTGCGGATACGGATGGCCGGGATAGCGACGGAAACCTTCCGCCAGTTCCACGCCCGCAGCCCGCCCGCGCTCTCGCGTCCAGCGTTCCATCGTCTCCAGATAATCGTCGATCCCGTGCTGCCTCCTCAACCAGTGGCGCTGGCTGGCGTGCTGCGCCAGCATATTTCGTTTCGTCTGGAACACGCGCTCGATGTTGACGAAGAAATCCGGTTTTATGGGCCGGCCATCCCGATCCACGCCCTCGACGGAATCCATGAAGTACAGATGCGGAATTGCCGGCAGAGCCGGCGCCGGGCGATCAGAGTTCGTTTCGTAATTTGGCGCGGACGCGCCAAAGCAGGCGTCGCGCACCAAAGCGCTGGTCGCCTCGTGATCGCAGTGATAGTCAACCGGCGAAGAGGTCAGCACGACGTCTGGCCGCAGCCTCCGCAAGATTTCCGTGACGCGGCGTCTTGACGCGTCGTCATTGAAAATCGCCAGGTCCCGAAACTCGGCGCAGACATATTCGGCGCCGATGAGCGAAGCCGCCGCGGCAGCCTCGCGGCGGCGGATCGCGGCGATCTGCTCGCCCGAATACTCCGCTGATCCGCAATCGCCCGGCGTCATTGACACGATCACGATCGAGTGACGCGCTCCGGCCAGCAGCGCCAGCGTTCCGCCTGCGAGGATCTCGGCGTCGTCCGGATGGGCGTGAATCGAAACAATCCGCATAGGTGCGAAATCGCCATCGTACCAGACCCGGTTGCCGCAGCTTCAGAACCGGTCCGCAATTCTCTCATGCCGCCGCCGGCGGACCGTTGGCGGTTAATGCGCTCCCGCTTCCCCGCGCCGGACTTAATAGGCGAGCCGGCCCGTTCAGCTGGCGTGCGGGTGCGACAGATAATGCTGGCGCAACAGATCCTTGCCGTAGTCGTTGCCATTCGGCGTGCGGACGACCACATGAATGTGCTGCCGCGTCGGACGGTTCGGGTCCGGCGAGAACCGCGCCAGATTGGCGGGCCTTTGATGATCGAACTCGATGAGAATTACCGGGCTTTGAATGCGGTAATAATAGACGCTGTTTGAATCCGAGCCGCCGATCCAGGCAAACCAGGTGTTGTCGATGTGGCGCTTGATTTCTTCTAACTTGACGCGGGCATGGCCCTCATCCATGTTCGCGATGTACAGCTTCGCGAGGTCGACGAGCTGCTCCTTGCGGGCAGCGCTGAGATCGGCGCCGCGCACGCCGGCGTAATGGAGCACAACGTTGTCTTTGAAGGCTTCGGTCAGATTGTTGTTGCCCGTCTTGGAGACGTTGAGTATGGCGCGCTTGCGTTCGGCGCCGTTGAGCGCCTGGAGCATGGCCAACCCCCGATCCTGCTCTTCCTGAAGCACGACCGCGCCCTTGTACTTGCCCGATTCAGCGCGCACCGGCTCGGAGCCGGCAAAGAACGGCGTCATCACCACCTGATCGCCGAGAACGAAGTAATTAATAATGGCGTGATGGCCGTCCAGCTGCCAACCCCACGGTTCCGTTGCGGACGGCCGTCCCATGATGGTGATGTAATACAGCCACTCGCCTAAAAAATCGAAATCGCCGGTCATCTCCGCCAGCGTCTCATTCAGCCGCATGATATCGCGCATCAGCTTCAGGCCTCGCGCGCTGAGCGATGCGCTGAGGAGACCGAATGCAGCGTCGCGCTGCCGGTTGTCCATCTCCGCAAAGCTGACGCCTTGACGCACATAGAAGTGCTGGTTCATCCACCTGCGCCATTCGAGATCGTCCACCGGGAACAGCGTTCTCGATCGCTGTACGTTGGTCAAGCTCGCCAGAAATGCTTCAGCCGCGTTTCGAACGGGTTCGGTAGAGACGCCCGTGGATTGAATGGGAAACAGCCCGGGGACGATTTTGCCATCGGCGGTAATCCCCTTGAATGGCTCGGCGAGGCCCTTCGCTTCGAAATCCTCCGACATGCGGCGGAATCGCTCGGCCATATCGGCCGCGCTTGGCGGAGGCGGGTTCTGCGCGAGCAGACAGGAGGGGAAGAGGGAAGCGAGGAAGGCCCGCCGCGAGGGGTTTAGAGCGTGCGAACTTTGCGGGCCGTGGTGGAACATGCGGCACAGTATACCACCCGCACACGCCCAGCGCGGGTACAATGTCGGCAGTGAAATCGCTGCTGATCCTGCTGGCATGCGCCCCGCTGGCGGCGCAGGAGTACGATGTCGTTCTGGCCAACGGCCGCGTGATGGACCCCGAATCGGGACTGGACGCGATTCGCAACGTTGGCATCCGCGGCGGCCGCATCGCTCGCGTGAGCGAAGGCGCGCTACAGGGCCGTCTCGTCGTCGACGTGAAGGGCTTGGTGGTAGCGCCCGGATTTATCGACTTGCATTCGCACGGCCAGACCCCGGAGAACTATGCATTTAAGGCCCGCGACGGAGTGACCACGGCGCTTGAGATGGAGGTCGGCGTTTCTCCGGTGGCGCCTTGGTACGCGCAACGCGAAGGGAGGTCGCTGATCAACTTCGGGGCAACCGCGGGCCATATTCCGGCGCGCATGGCGGTGATGCACGATCCGGGCTCGCTGTTGCCGCGCGGCGCGGCCGCCACCCGCGCCGCAACGCCCGAAGAGGTGCGCGAGACGCGCCGGCGCATCGAGCAGGGCCTCGACGAGGGCGCGCTAGGAATCGGGTTCGGCATCGCCTACATGCCGAAAACGACGCGCGAAGAGATTCTGGACCTGTTTCAGCTCGCGGCGGATCGCAAGACGCCGTGCTATGTGCACGTGCGCTTTGGCGGGACGGTCGAGCCGGGCGCAGAAGACGCTGTGCAAGAAGTGATCGCGGATGCAGCGGCCACCGGCGCCGCCCTGCACATCGTTCACATTACCAGCGTGGGCCTGCAACAGACGCCGACGCTCCTGCGCATGATCCGCGGCGCGCGCGCCCGCGGCCTGGACGTGACGACGGAAGCCTATCCCTACACTGCCGGGATGACGGATCTCGCATCGGCCATCTTCGATGAGGGCTGGCAGGCGCACCAGGGCGGAATCAGCTACGGCGATCTGCAATGGGCGGCAACCGGCGAGCGCCTGACCGCTGAGACGTTTGCCAGATACCGCAAGCAGGGCGGCATGGTCGCCATTCACAGCATCCCGGAACGAGTGGTTCGCGAGGCGCTTGCCGATCCCATGGTCATGATCGCCAGCGACGGCATTCTCGATCACGGCAAAGGACATCCGCGCGCCGCGGGCGCCTATGCGCGCGTGCTCGGCCGCTACGTCCGTGAGCAGCATGTGCTGACGCTGATGGAGGCGTTGCGCCGGATGACGCTCATGCCCGCCGCCCGCGCCGGCCTTCCGGACAAAGGCCGGATTCGCGAGGGGGCGGATGCGGACATCACGGTTTTCGATCCCGCGCGCATCATTGACCGCGCCACCTTCGAAAATCCGGCGCAGTATTCCGACGGCATTCCGTACGTGCTCGTGAACGGCGTATTTGTCGTACGCGACGGCGTCCTGCAAAGCGGCGTAGCGCCGGGACGGGCGGTCCGCCGCGAGTCCCGCCGGCGGGATTGAGGCCTATTTGCTGCTCTCCTCCGCCTTCTCGCCGAGCTCCACGATATCGCCGGTGGTGAACAGGATCTTTTTCACGATCGATCGCCACTTCGGTTTTTTGCGCAGCACAAATTCCAAATCCATGCCGAAGTGCTTGAACTCCTCCTCCTGCGCGTTTTGCATGATCGCCTTCGCCGCCCGGTCCTTTTCCACCGAGATGCGCTGCTCGTACCAATTGATGGCCTCGAGTTCTTCGATGACGCCCATGATCATGCGGACAAAGGTGCGCGTCTCGTCCGATAACTCCTGCGGCGGTTCGTGGTATTGATCGAATCCCATGCGTTTACTTGTGTGAGATGCTCCGGATCGCCGGTCGATTTCAACTGACTATACCAGATGCCTGCGCGCGCGCGTGAACACATCGCGCAGCATGTTCTCGGTGAGTTTGCCGGTGGAGGTATTTTGCTGGCTGGGATGATACGAGCTGATGAGCAGCGGATAGCCGTCAGCAGTCCGGTGCTCCCGATCGTGGCCAAACGCGAACGCGGCGCGGCTGCGGATGACGCCGCGGTCCTTCAGGATCGACAGGTAGACGTTGAATGCGATCTGGCCGAGAGCGATCACGACTCGAATGTCCTGAAGGATGTCGAGCTCGCGTTCGAGATAGCGACGGCAATTCCGAATCTCGTCCGGCGCGGGCTTATTCGCAGGGGGCGCACACCGCACCGACGCCGTGACATAGGCCCCGGTCAACATCAGTCCGTCGTCCCGGCTGATGCTGTGCGGCTGGGAGGCGAAGCCAGTCTGGTAGAGCGCGCGGTACAGCCAGTCGCCGGAGCGGTCTCCGGTGAATATCCGGCCCGTCCGGTTGCCGCCATGCGCCGCCGGCGCCAGCCCGATGATGAGCAGGCGCGCGTGCGGATCGCCGAACCCCGGCACCGGCCGGCCCCAATAGTCCCAATCCAGAAACGCGCGGCGTTTTACGCGCGCTATTTCGCGGCAGTACGCGCGCAGACGCGGACAAAGCTCGCACGAAATCACTTCCTGCTCGAGAATGCGCAGCCGGTTTTCAACGCTCATGAACCGATTTCATTTTAGGAGAGCCCGATAGAAGGCCTCACGCCGATTTCTGCGATGGGCGCCGCCCTGCTGCTCTGATTCTGACGCTTGGCCTGATCAGGCCTTCCTTCGATATCGCCCCCGCCGGCCCGCAGAAGCGCGGGAGTAGAATAACCGAGAGGCGATATGCGTCGCTCGGCGCCCGCGACCTTGGCCGCCGCCTTTGCGCGGGCTCGAACCATCAACGCCAGGGCTGTCCGTCCCAACGCGACCTTCGAACCGCTGCGCCGCGGCCGCAGCGGAAAGAGTAGCCCGCGCCGCAGCGTATGACGTATCGACAATGCGCGGCGCTGCTTACAGCGTGCCTGGTTTGCGCCGCTCAGCAATCGCCCTTCGAGATCGCGCGCGGCCTTCAGAATGAGGGGCGCTATGCGGAGGCCGAAACATACTACCGGCGCGCATTAAAGTCCGATCCGCGATCGGTTCCCGCGCTCACAAACCTGGGAGTCGTGCTTGCGCGCCAGGGCAAGTATCTGGATGCAATCGCCGCCTATCGGTCCGCTCTGGCGATCGACCCGTCCGAAGCCGCCCCGAAAGTGAATCTCGCCATCGCCTATTTCCAAATCGGCGATTGCAAGTCCGCAACGCAGTGGCTTAAAAGCACGCTCGAGGCGCGCCCGGACGACCGGCGCAGTTTTCAGCTCCTGGGCGTGTGCCAGCTCGAACTGGGCCTGTTTCATGCGGCGACCCGTTCTTTCGAGCGCTTGATGCCATCCGACGATCCTTCAATTCTGCTTGGCGTTGCGACGGCGTACCTGAAGACCGGCAGGACTGCGGAGGGGCGCCGGATCCTGGACCAGCTGGTCCGAGAGCACGGCGACGACCCAGGCGTGGAAGTCGCCATTGGAATGGCGAATTTCGGCAGCGAGGAGTATAACGCGGCGTCATCGGCGTTTCGCGCCGCGCTGAAGCGAGACCCACGGAATGCCGCCGCGCATTTCTACCTCGGCGCGACGCTATTTAAACAAAGGGATTTCGACGGCGCGATTCGCGAGTGGAGAGAGGCGGTGCAGCAAAAGCCCGGCTATTTCCCGGCTGTGTTCGCGCTGGGCGCGATGCTCTCCGAGCGGCGTCAGTATCAAGAGGCGAAGCCGCTGCTGCGCAAGGCGCTCGAATTACGACCGGATCATCCCGCAATTTACTTTGAGCTGGGCAAGATCGCGGTCCATGAACGGCAACATGAGACTGCGGTCCGCTACCTGCGTGAGGCGACCCGGCTAGACCCCGGCTCGAAGCCCGCCAGCTTTCTGCTGGCGACAGCCTTACAGCGGCTTGGGCGCGACAAGGAGGCGCAGAACGAATTCGCCCGGAGCCGCAAATTGTATCAGGGCAGCGAAGCTGACGTAGTCGAGAGGGCTCTTGATGAGCCGCAACCCGGGGCTGACGCGCGTTAATTTCATCCATTGTCGGATTGACAGGCATGCAGCGATTGGATATAAGAACGCGGAGGGGTTTTCCATGTCCACTGCCAAAAATTGGCTCCACTATTTGCGAATCGCTCTGGCGCTTTGCATGCCTGCTTTCGGTCAGACGACCGGCGTAATTACGGGCACAGTCACGGACACGAGCGGCGCCGTGATACCCGGGGCGAGAGTGGTGGTTCGAAATATGGGAACCGCAGAAGAGCGGGTTGTGGAGACGAATTCCAGTGGATTCTACGTGGCTTACTCCCTTCCCGTCGGGACGTATGAAGTCGAGGCGTCGGCCAGGGGATTTAAGAAGACCACGCGCAGCAATATCCGTCTGGAGGTAGCCGAGCGGCTGGCGATCAACTTGTCGATGCCAGTTGGCGAGATCAACGAAACCATCGCCGTAACCGCGGAAGCGCCCGTGGTCGAGACGGAGAAGGGAGACGTCGGCTACTCGGTGGAAACCAAGCAAATGACCGATCTTGCGGTGAACGGGCGCACCTTCACGCAATTGCTGCAGCTTGTCCCCGGCTCATCGAGGACCATGGGCGATGAAGGCGGCGTCGCGTTCAACAGCGCCCGAGGCTTCGCCGTCAACGGGCAGCGGCCGAAATACAGCGGCGTTTCGCTGGACGGCGTGGAGAACACCGATATGGGCAGCCAGAACGGCATGTTCACCTCGCCGGGCCTTGAGACCATCGCGGAATTGCGAGTGCAGACCTCCAATTATTCGGCGGAGTACGGCACCGGCGGCGGCACGAATATCATTGTCGCCACGCGTTCCGGAACGAAGGACTTCCACGCAGCCGCTTACGAATTTTTCCGCAACAACAACCTGGACGCTCGGAATTTTTTTGCAGCGCAGGCGCCCACCTTGCGCTACAACAATTTTGGCTACCGCATCGGCGGTCCGGTGTATATCCCCGGCGTTTACAACAAGAACAAAGACAAGACCTTCTTTTTCTGGGCGCAGGAATGGCGGCGCAAGCGAACGCAGAGCATCATTCGCGCCGCAACGCCCACCGCGGCGATGCGCGCCGGAGATTTCGCGGCTGAATCCGTCCGCATCGGACAGCCCATTGTCGATCCCGATACCAAGGCGCCATTCCCGGGGAACCAGATCCCGGCGGCGCGGCTCAACCAGAATGCTCAACTGCTGCTGAAGAGCGTGTTTCCCCTTCCGAACGCGTCCGGGTTCCTGAACTTCATTGCCAACGGGCCCACGCCCGAGAACTGGCGCGAGGAGACGCTCAACGTCACGCACCAGCTTTCCAACAGCACGCAGATCATGGTGCGATTTATCCAGGACACCTGGGTCGGGCAGTATCCGACCACCTTATGGGCCAGCCAGTCCTTTCCTACTATCGCCTCCGTCGCCAATATCCCGGGCAAGAGTTTCGTAGCCAAGGCTACAAGCGTGATCAGCCCAACCCTTCTCAATGAAGTCTCCTTCGCATACGGGAGCAACTATCCGTCGCGGGACAAACGGGGAGTTACGCTGGTCGGAAATTACCTCGAGCCTGAGGGCCTGAATATTCCGCGCTTATTTCCACGAATACCGGGGCGACCCAAAAAAATTCCGAACCTGACATTTTCCGGCGGCTGGGGCAACATCGACAGCAGCTATTATCCGTGGTGGGCCCATCACAACATTACGACGTTTACAGACAATTTGTCCAAGACGGTAGGGGCGCACTCTTTGAAGTTCGGCGGCACGTACCAGTTCTCAAAAACGCCGGTGGAATCTCAGGTCAATCCCGCGGACCAGGGCGGCTTCAGCTTTAACGGAAGCTTTACGAATGATCCGATCGCTGATTTTGTGCTCGGCCGCGCCGCGAGTTACTCCGAGTTGAATAAATTACTAACTCCCAGTTATGACTATCCGCAGGTCGAGTTATACGCGCAAGATACGTGGAAAGTTAACCGACGCCTGACGCTCAACCTCGGCGTCCGCTGGTTCGGCATTCCGCATTTGCATGAGGCAAGCGATCTTATTTCGAACTTCCGTATGGATAAGTATGATCCGAAGCAGGCCGTCACCGTGCTGCCAGACGCCACGATTGTTCCGAACTCCGGAAATTTGTATAACGGCGTGCTGACTGTCAAGGACGGACTCCCGCGCAGTCTGGTTCAGAACCATTACAAGACCTTCGGCCCACGCATTGGATTTGCATGGGACCCAACCGGGCAAGGCAAGTGGTCCGTGCGCGGCGGCTACGGGATCGGCTACTACCGTGTCGAGGGCAACGACACCTATAACATGGTCAGCAATCCACCAGGCGCGCAGTTGGTGACAGTATTCAACCCGCTGCTGGATAACCCCGCCTCAGGCACGGCGGGAGCATTGCGTCCCATCGCGCTGAATGCGCTCGATCCGATTTACAACGTCCCCTATATACAGACATACAGTCTCGAAGTTCAACGCGAAATCGTGGCCGGAAATGCGATCTCCATCGGCTATGTCGGTACGCGGGGCAACCACCTGGACCGCGCCCGGAATGTGAATCAGCCGTTTCCAATCAATGGCTATGATTTCGACCCGCGACTGAACACGCGCGCCATTCCAGCCGAGGCAATCCGGCCGTTCCCCGGCTACACCAACATCACTATGCGTGAAAACACGGCGGCGTCCACGTACCACTCCCTGCAAGCCACTTACACGCGCCGTATGTCAAAGGGTCTTCTGTTTTCCGCGGCGTACACGTTCTCGAAAGCGATCGCTGATGCAAGCGACTTTGGCGAGCAGCCCCAAAATGCTTACAACCTGCGCGCCGAGCGGGCTCTGACTACCTTTGACCGGACTCACATGCTGATATTCAATTACGTGTACGAGCTGCCGATCTTCCGCGACCACTCCGGGCTTGCCGGCAAGCTGCTGGGCGGATGGCAGCTCACCGGCATCACGATGTATCAGTCCGGTACGCCGCGAAACCTCGGGCTCACCGGCGGCGCCATCGGACTCGCCACGCGTCCGGATGTGAAACCGGGCGCCGCGCTCACGTTGCCGAAGACTGTCGCGCAATGGTTCGATCCGAGCATCTTTCAGGCGCCCGCATTTGGATACTTCGGAAACGCCGGCCGCAATCTGATTCGGGGTCCGGGCATACAGGAGTGGGATATTGCGCTATTCAAGACATTCCACCTCACCGAGCGCCTGGGTTTCACGCTTCGCGGCGAAGCTTTTAACGTCTTCAATCACACAAACTTCGATGCCGTGAGCACCACCTTCGGGTCGGGCAACTTTGGGCAGGTCACCAGCGCGCGCCAACCGCGCGTGATGGAGCTGTCAGCGAAGGTGGAATTTTGAACTGACTGAGAAATATCCTCCCGCGGCGCCGGTTAGCCGCGAAACTGACTAAAAAGAAAAGCCGCCGGGGTCGCCGAGTTCGTTTTGTCGCCGGGACGCGGCGAGCAATTCTGGTTTGCAATCGTATTGACTCATGCGTATAATTCAATCATACGTATGAATGAAACAAAGATTCGAATCCTGGACGCGGCTGAACGCCTCATCGCCGAACAGGGTCTCGATGTTTCGCTGCGGGCCATTACAGCCGCCGCGGGCGTAAATCTTGCTGCCGTCAACTACCATTTCCAATCGAAGGATGCGCTGATTGATGCGATTGTGGCGCGGGCGATCGAACCGGTGAATCGCCGCCGGCTCGAAATGCTCGACGCGGTGGAACGCGAGTCGGCCGACGGACGGCTGCCGCTCGAGGGCGTTCTGCGCGCCTTCCTCTCTCCCCTGACTGAACTGGACCCCCGGGGGCGCGAACACGTCCGAGCGCTGATGGGTCGCATCTACAGCGTCCCGGACGAATTTATTCGGCGCGTTTTCGACCGGCACCTGGCTGCAATAGCCGAGCGTTTCCTGGAAGCTTTCGCACGAGCGGTTCCGGAGCTCACGGCCGAGGAGCGCGTGTGGTCCATGCTGTTCGCCATTGGAGCGGTCATTCACGTCTTGAACTGGTCCGGGACGTTGCCGCACTTGTTCAAAGACCTGGTGGATGTGTCGGACGGAAAAGCATTGACAGAGCGACTGATCGCTTTTACGGCCGCGGGCTTCCGCTCTCTTGAACATACGCGGCAACTGGAGCAGAGCCATGCTTAGTCGTTTTTTGTTGTTTCTGAGCGTCGCTGCGGCGCTGGCCCAGTCCCAGCCGGAGTTAAGAGAACGGCCGGTTGTTCTGCCGCTCAGCCTCAAACATGCCGTGGAAATCGCGCTGGCGCCCGAGGGCAATGCGCGCGTGCAGATTGCGGATGAGCTGGTGCACCAGGCCGAGGCGCGGGCGGCGGAGGCGCGCTCGGCGTTGCTTCCCAATTTCGACGCCTCCGTTTCGGAGTCCAGTCAGACGCGGAATCTCAGGGCCTTCGGCATCGATTTTCCAAGCGTTCCCGGCTTTGCGTTTCCGACCGTAACGCCGCCCTTCAACGTGTTTGACATTCGCGTGAGCGGATCGCAAAATCTGTTCGATTTTTCGAGCATTCGCCGCTTGCAGACGGCCCGAACCAGCGTGAAGTCCGTCCAGTCTGACGCTCGTGGCGCCCGTGACCAGGTGGCGGCCCAAGTGGCGCGCCTGTATCTGTCCGCCCTGCGCGCCGATGCCGCGTTAGAGACCGCCAAGGCGAATGCCGAACTTTCCGAAACTCTCCTGCGCCTGGCGAATTCGCAAAAGGCCGCGGGAACCGGAACCGGAATCGACGTCACGCGGGCGAGCGTGCAGCTTGCCAACGATCGCCAGCGGCTGCTGGCGGCCCAGAATGAACGCGAGCGCAGTCATCTTGAGCTGTTGAAGGCGCTGGGGTTGAGACTCGACGGACAGATTGAACTCACGGACGCGCTCGGTTTCAAACCTGTTGAACCGATAGCGGTTGAGCAGGCGATCCGGATCGCGCTGGAGTCGCGGCCTGAGCTGAAGGCGCAGCAGCAGCGGGAAGCCACTGCGCGCCTGAGCTACAGCGGCGTGAAGTGGGAGCGGCTGCCCTCGGTCGCTTTGTTTGGCGATTACGGATCAATCGGAACCGGTCCGGATGCGGCCGCTCCGACCCGCACTTATGGCATATCCGTGCGGCTGCCGCTGTTTGACGGCGGACGCCGCGACGCGCGACGGGCCGAATCGCTGTCGCAGCTGAAACAAGAACAGATCCACACGCGAGATCTGCGCGACCAGATCGAGCTTGATATCCGCACGGCGCTCGATTCGCTCCGGTCCGCCGAGGCGCAGGTGTCGGCCGCGCGAGAAGGGCTGGCGCTGGCGGAGCGCGAACTCGAGCAGGCGCGGCGACGCTATGAGGCGGGCGTCGCCAGCAGCATCGAGGTCACGGACGCGCAGACGCGTCTACAACGGGCGCGCGATAACCAGATCCTCGCGCTATTCAACCACAACCTCGCGCGCATCGATCTGAACAGCGCGATGGGAACCATCCAGCAGCTCATTGCTGACTACTGAGGCCGCCATGAAGAAGAGAATTATTCCCGTGGTTGCAATTGTTCTGATCGCGACAGCCGCCGTGGTCCTGTGGTCCGGAGGCTTCCGGCGGGATGACGCAAAGCGCATCCGGCTGTCGGGAAACATCGAGCTGACGGAGGTTGATATCTCGTTCAAGATTCCGGGCAAGTTGATTGAGCGCACGGTTGATGAAGGCGACGCGGTCAAAAAGGGGCAGCTGGTCGCGCGCATCGATCAACTCCAGTCGCTCCAGCAGAAGGCGGCGCAGCAAGCCAGCGTGCAATCGGCAGCCATGCAGCTGGCTCAATCGCTGACCCTGATCGCCTGGCAGAAGGCGACCATTCAGGGGGACCTCGCCATGCGCCGCGCCGAAGTCGAGCAGGCGCAGGCTCATGTCGACGAGCTGCTGGCCGGAGCGCGCCCGCAGGAGGTCGAGGAGGCGCAGGCAGCCGTCGCCGACGCGCGATCGCAGGCCGAGCAGGCGCGCCTGGACTGGGAGCGCGCGCAGACGCTCTTTAAGAACGACGACATTTCGCGCGCCCAATACGACCAGGCGCAGGCGCGCTGGAACAGCGCGCGCGCCATCCTGAAGCAGGCCGAAGAGCGCTGGCGGCTGGTGAAGGAGGGACCGCGGCAGGAACAGATCGCGGCGGCGCGGGCCGCGCTCGCCCGCGCGCAGGCGGCCCTCAGGGTGAGTGAAGCCAACGAGCTTGAAATCCGGCGCCGGGAGCAGGAGCTCTCCGCGCGCAAGGCCGAGCTCGAGCGAGCCAAGGCTCAACTGGGCGTCGCCGACTCCCAGCTTCAGGATACGACCGTCTATTCGCCCGTCGACGGAGTGGTGCTGGTGAAATCGGCCGAGGTGGGCGAAGTGCTGGCTGCGGGGGCAACCGTCGTCACCATTGGCGATCTCGATCATCCGTGGCTGCGCGGCTACATTAATGAGACGGATCTCGGCCGCGTCAAGCTGGGTCAGCGGGTCAAGGTCACGACGGATTCCTTTCCGGGGAAAGTCTACCAGGGCCGAATTTCGTTCATCGCCTCGGATGCCGAATTCACGCCCAAGCAGATCCAAACGCCGGAGGAGCGCGTCAAGCTTGTTTATCGCATCAAAGTCGACGTCGAGAACCCCAACCGGGAGTTAAAGGGCAATATGCCGGTGGATGCGGAGATCGAGTTTTAGCCGCGCAGGACGCGCCAATGAATGCAAATCAAACCATCATCCGCACAGAAAATCTGACGCGACGATTCGGCGCCTTGCCGGCGGTGGATCATTTGAATCTCGAAATCGAGGCGGGCGAGATCTTCGGACTGGTCGGGCCGGACGGCGCCGGCAAGACGACTACGCTGCGGATGCTCTGCGGCCTGCTCGATCCCACGGAAGGTCGGGCTATTGTAGCCGGCCGGAATGTTTCCGAAAACGTCGACGCGGTGAAGGACCAGATCGGTTACATGGCGCAGCGCTTCGGTCTGTATGGCGACCTGACGGTGGAAGAAAACATGGATTTTTACGCGGAGCTGTTCGGCGTCATGGACGGGGAGCGCGCGGCTTTAAAGGCGCGTCTGCTGCGAATGACGCGCATGGAACCGTTTGTTTCACGGCCTGCGGCGAAGCTCTCCGGCGGCATGAAGCAAAAACTGGCGTTGATGTGCACGCTGCTCCACCATCCCCGCATTTTGTTTCTGGATGAGCCCACGAATGGCGTCGATCCGGTCTCCCGGCGCGATTTCTGGGCAATTCTGTATGAGCTGGTCCAGCGCGGGCTCACGGTGTTGATCACCACTGCATATCTGGATGAGGCAGAGCGGTGCAATCGGGTGGGCCTGATATATCGCGGCCGCCTGATCCAGTGCGATACGCCTTCGGCCCTGCGCACCAGGATGCGGGAAGAATGCTACGAGGTCGCCGCTCGAGATCGCGAGGCGGCGCGCGGGCGGCTTGCGCGCGAACCCGGCGTTGTCAGCGTTGAGCCGTCCGGCGCCACGCTGCACCTGTTTTTGGATCCGGCCGTCACCTCGGCCCAACGGGTGCGCAGCGCGGCGCCGGAGGCCGAGTTTCGCCGGATCATTCCTTCGCTCGAAGATGTTTTCATCGCCGAAGTCAGAAAGCAGGAGGCCGGTCGTGCCGCTGGAACCTGAGGGCGACGCCGTGAAAACCCGCGAACTGTTAAAGCGCTTTGGCGATTTTGTCGCCGTTGATCATGTCACCCTCCAGGTCCGCCGCGGCGAAATCTTCGGCTTCCTTGGCCCAAACGGCGCAGGCAAGTCCACCACCATCCGCATTCTTTGCGGGCTGCTTTCACCCACCAGCGGCGAGGCGACCGTCGCCGGATTCGATGTGCGCACGCAGCCGGAGCAGATCAAGCAGCACATCGGATACATGTCGCAGAAGTTTTCGCTGTATGACGATCTCACGGTTGAGGAAAACATCGAGTTCTTCGCCGGCGTCTACGGCGTTCCGGAGGAGCGCCGCCGTAAGCGCAAGCAATACGTGCTTGAAATGGCCGGCCTCACCGAGCAAAGGACTACGATGACGCGGCTGCTTGCCGGCGGCTGGAAGCAGCGCCTGGCGCTGGGCTGCGCGATTCTGCATGATCCACCGGTTCTTTTCCTTGATGAGCCGACCTCGGGGGTCGATCCCATCGCACGGCGCGGCTTTTGGGAACTGATTTATCAACTGTCGGCCGCGGGCCGGACGATCTTTGTCAGCACGCACTACATGGACGAGGCCGAGTACTGCCACCGGCTTGCGCTGATGTATCGGGGCAGAGTGGTTGCGCTGGGCGCTCCCGCCGAACTGAAGGCGGCGCTGGCGGGGCGCGAGATTATATACCTGGAGCCCAGCGACATTCCGGCCGCGATGACAGCGCTCCAAAACCGTTCGGGAATTTTCGACGCCGCGGTATTTGGCGCGGGGCTGCACGTTGCGGTGGACAGCGCCGAATCCGCGATTCCGCACATTCGCGCGGCACTCTCAAACGCCGGCATTCCGGTGCGCCGTCTTGAAGTGATCGATCCCTCCATGGAGGACGTCTTTGCCGCCGTCATCGAAAAGGAGGAACAGATCCGGTGAATCTGCGACGCACGCGCGCCATTGCGAAGAAGGAGTTTCTGCACATCCTCCGCGACGTCCGCAGCCTGATTGCGGCCATCGCCCTGCCCATGGTGATGCTGCTGCTGTTCGGTTGGGCGCTGAGTCTCGATGTCGACCAGATCCCCACGGTGGTGCACGATCTGGACAACACTCCGCAGAGCCGCGATCTGGTTCAGGCCTTCTCTGGATCGCGGTATTTCAAGGTGATCGGGTATGCGACGGACGCACGCGCGATTGACCGGTCGATTGATCGCGGGGAGGCCCTGCTCGGCCTCACAATCCTGCCCGGCTTCGGCAGAAGAGTTCAGTCCGGAAAACAGGCCGATGTGCAGCTCGCTTTCGATGGCAGCGATTCCAATACGGCGTCGATTGCCCTCGGGTATGCTGACGCCTTAATTCAAGCGTACTCCTTCGGGCTCAAGTCGGATGCTCAAAGGAAATTCGGCGGAGGAGAGCTGAAGCCGGCTGTCGATGCGCGCGTGCGCGTGTGGTATAACACCGATCTCAAATCAAAGAACTACATCATCCCCGGGTTGATCGCCGTGATACTTATGATCATCACGGCGAACCTGACATCGCTCACGATTGCGCGCGAGTGGGAGAACGGGACGATGGAGCAGTTGCTGTCCACGCCGGTGCGGCCGGCGGAGCTGGTCCTTGGCAAGCTATCAGCCTACTTCGCGCTCGGATTCACAGATCTGGTCATCTGCGTGGTGGTTGGCGTTTTCGTGTTCGGCGTGCCGTTGCGGGGGAATATATTGTTGCTGTTCACTGCTTGCTGTGTATTCCTGTTCGGAGCTCTCTGCCAGGGGATCCTGGTCTCGGCCGCGACCCAGTCGCAGCTGATGGCCTACCAGCTGGGCTCGTTCACGTCTTTTCTGCCGGCATTCTTGCTGTCAGGATTCGTCTACGCGATCGAAAACATGCCGAAGGCGATCCAACCGTTCACCTATATTGTGCCGGCGCGCTATTTCATCACCGTGCTCCGCGCCGTCTTCCTGAAAGGGGTCGGCTGGAGCATGCTGTGGACGCAATTGCTTTTTTTGGTTCTCTACGCGGCGATCGTACTGTTCTTCGCCAGCAGAAAGATGAGGCAGAAAATCGCATGAGACGGCGATTGCGGGCGCTGATGCGCAAAGAGCTGTTGCAGGCGGTGCGCGAGCCGCGGATGCGCGGGCTGCTGATCGGGCCGCCAATCGTGCAATTGCTGATCTTCGGATATGCCGCCAATATGGACGTCGACCACGCGCGCATGGCCTGGATGGACATGGACCGCACCACCGAAAGCCGCGACCTGCTGAGCGATTTCGTCGGATCGCGCCGCTTCGAACTGGTCGCGGAACCAGAGCGCGACGCGGAAATGCAAAGGTTGCTCGACCGGGGCGCCGTCGATCTGGTTATCCGAGTCCTGCCCGGGTTCGCGCGCGACATCCATCACGGACGCACAGCAGCCATCCAGATCCTGGTAGACGGCACCAACTCGAACACCGGGTCCATCGCCGCGAACTATGCGGCTCAAACCGTAGCGCGCTATTCGGCCCGGGTTATGGAGCAGCGGAAACTGAGCATGATGGTGGGCCGCTCGGCGGCGGTCAACGCGCCGGTTCGTCTGAGCGCGCCCGAGGTGACCGCCCAGTCGCGCGTATGGTTCAATCCGGACCTGCGCAGCCGCAACTATTTCGTTCCCGGGATTGTGGTCAACATCATTACGCTGGTCACGCTGATGCTCACGGCCATGGCCATCGTGCGCGAAAAGGAAATCGGGACGATGGAGCAGCTGATGGTTACGCCCATCCGGCCCATCGAGCTGATCCTGGGCAAGACGCTGCCCTTTGCCTTTGTGGGACTGTTTGACACCGCGCTGGTCATTACATTTGCGCTGCTGATCTTTCATGTTCCGTTCCGCGGCAGTTTCCTGGTGCTGCTCCTCGCTGCGATTTTGTTCCTGTTCACGACGCTCGGCGCAGGCCTGTTCATTTCGACCGTTTCTCGCACGCAGCAGCAAGCGATGATGTCGACATTTCTGCTGTTTAATCCATTTTTTCTGCTCAGCGGCTTCACCTTCCCGATCCGCAACATGCCCGTCGCGGCGCAGTATCTGACTTATGTCAACCCCGTGCGCTATTTCATGGAGATTGTCCGCGGGGTGTTCCTGAAGGGCGCCGGGGTCAGCGCGCTATGGCCTCAACTGCTTGCGCTTGCGACTTTTGGAGTTGTGATCCTGACATTCAGTGGGTTGAGATTTCATAAGAAGCTGGACTGATTGCAGAGGCGAGGGCGCGGCGGCAGCGCGCACGATGCTGGCAGCCTGCGCCGGTTCAGCGGCCCGGCGAGCGGCAGTTCTGGTCCACCGAAGGCAATAGCGCCGCCTTTGCGCTCACCGGCGATCTTGCGGCTGCGGACCAGGACGCGGGGAGAGTTTAGGCGCCAGCATGCGCCGCCGCCCGCGCGCGGTCGATCTCCGCGATTTCCTCGGCGCTCAACCGGAACTCCAGCGCTCCGATGACTCCTTTCACCTGCTCCGCCGAGCGCATCCCGACGATGGCTCCAGTCACCTCCGGCCTGCGCAGCGTCCAGGCGATCGCCACTTCGCCGGCAGTCCGACCATGCCGCCGCCCGATCTCGCGGCACGTTTCGGCGATCTCCAGATTCCGTGACAGGTTGGGCTCCTGGAAGGCGGCAGCGCGTCTGCGGAAATCGTCCGGCGCGAAATTTTTCACCCGCTCCTTGGACATCGCGCCCGTGAGCAGTCCGCTTTTCATGGGCGAATACACGATCACTCCAATGTTATTCCGGCCGCAATATGGCAAAATTTCGTCTTCGATTTCTGGAGAAATAATCGAATAAGGAGGTTGGAGCGAGGTAATCGGAGCAATCGCCTGGCAACGGCGCATCTGCCCGACATTGAAATTGGATACGCCGATCCAGCGAACTTTGCCCTCTTGTTGCAGTCTGGCCATTGCCTCCCAGCCTTCCTCGATATCCTCCTCCGGCTGCGGCCAATGGATCTGGTACAAGTCGATCACGTCCAGTTTCAGCCGCCGCAGGCTGGCTTCGCACTCGCGGCGGATCGAATCCGCCTTCAACGAACCGCTGATGTCGCCCTTTTCATTCCACACCCTCTCGCATTTTGTGAATACGTAGGGGCGCCGCGGCCGCCCGGCGATCGCACGGGCGACGACTTCTTCGGAGTGTCCCAACCCATATACCGCAGCAGTATCGATCCAGTTGATTCCGCAGTCCAGCGCGGCATGAATGGCTTCGATCGACGCATTATCGTCCTGCGGCCCCCAGGCGAAAGCCCATCCACCGCCGCCCATCGCCCAGGCTCCGATTCCGATGGGCGTGATCTCCATGTCGCTGTTTCCAAGGCGTTTTAATTGCATCGTTTCTATTCTCGCGCGCTCCGCTGTTGCGGCTTACTATGATACCTGGGCAGCGCGACCCGCTCGATTGCAAGCCCCGGACAGCCTGGGATGTTGAACAAGTGGCCGCGCCCTTCAGCGGTACGTCTTGTCATCCAGCCGGCTGAAGTCCACGCTGTCGTCCAGCACGCCGATCGTGACAATCGCGAACGTGAAAACGCGCGTATCCGGCTCCAGGTGGCCTCCGAAAGCCTTTTCCGGATTCGCCAGCGTAATGTGCGCGTGGATCTGGCCGTTCATGATGTAGCCGTTCATGCTGATCAGGTCCGCCGGCGCCATGGGATCCTTTTCGAACATGTTCTTTGACGGAAACGTACGGTTGCTGACCTGGTGGATGTGATAACCCCGCACTGAGCCCGCGCCCGCCAGGATGACTCCATTGCGGATGTTCTCCCGCTTGACCATTCGCTGGAGCCCGGCCAGCAGATCCGTGTCGAACTTGAATCGGAGCGTCACGATGCGTTCGAAACGACCGGTGACGGCGTACACGTCCGGGACCTGATCGCTGTTAGGCCGCGCATCGTCGGCCGGCGACCGGCTGGCGTTCACCACCTCCCGCCGCGTCTGCCCGTCTGAAAACATGGCTGCGAGCGCCAATGTCAATGTTGAAAGCACGGTCCTGGTTTTCATCGCCGCTCCTTGCCGAATTCCACGCCCCGGGTGGATATGTAATATTTCGCAAGCATATTTGGCCGCTCCCAAGACGGAATACGCTGCGGATTGCGCAGGTATGCGAAGAACTGGTTCGCGACCTGAGCGAAATGCGCCTCATGGCCCACGCGAAATTTCTCTGGGATGACAATGCGCGCTTCCTTTTCCGTGCGGGCCATTCCGAGACCTGGCCATTGCTGCTGCAACTGGTCAATCTTCTCTTGCAACCTGGCAAACACCTCGGCGCGATCCGCCTCGCGCGCGGGCGCAACATACAGCTGTGGAATGTAATTCTCCGGCTTGCCCTGCCGGATCTGGACGCTTGCTTTCGAGCCGCGGAAGACGGCTTCATACGAATCGCCCGATCCGGCTGGCGCTTCCCAGTTCCACACAATCTCTAACCGCACATAGACGCCGCGGAGCGTGTAATCCACGGAGTTATTGCAGAAGTATTCGAAGCTTCCCCCATGAACCCGGCTGGCTAACGCCGGAGGGAAGGCCGGCTCGCCCGTGACCTGCTCGAACTGCTTCTGCGTGATCGCCAACGGCCACCGCCGTCCGTCCAAGACGCGAACATCAGCTCGGTAATCGATCGCCTCGCCGGGAAATGCGGTCCACTGCACAAGGTCGATGACGTGCGTGCCTACATCGGCCAGTCCTTCGCCATACTCCTCGATGTCGAAGAACCACGCAGGGCGGCGCAGCGGAACTCCGGCCACGGCTTTCATCACATGATGAACGCTCCTGGCCCAGACGCCCGGATTGCGGCTGCTTCCCGGCTGGAGGCGTCCGAACAGCGCGGGATCGTTCACCAGAATCCGCTGTAGTTCCGATGTGACTTCATACCGCTCCGTCATGATGTCATATGCCACCAGGCGCTTTTGATCCGCCAGATCCAGCGCGCGCTCCAGCTTTGGCATATCGGCTGATGAAATGATCCACGGCTTGTCGGCAAAGACATTCAACCCCGCCGACAGCGAAGCAAGAATCCGGTCGATCTTGCCGCGGTTGCGGCCGGTAAACACCACGACGTCGCCCGGCGGACTGCGCAGCATGTCGCCCATTGGATCGCTGCTGGTGTGGATGTCGAGATCCCAGCTGGTCGGGTTGTCGCGGCGCGCGTTAAACAGCGCGATGCGGTTCAGGTAATCAAGTAATTCGGGCCCCAGCGGCGCGAATACCGAGACGCGCCGGTCGAGCGATGGGTACATCTCCTTTTGCAGAAGCGCGGCGTGAAAGTGGCCGGGATCCACAATAATCAGCCGGGCCGGCGGCTCATTGTTCGGCGACGGGGACAAGCCGGCTCCAACCCCAGCGAGCAAAAAAACGGGAAGGATGATTCTCATACCATGCCATGCGCGCCATCGGGCTTTCCCCGCGATTATCATCTGGCGCCCTCGATCAAAGCAACAGGCGCAGCCGCCCGCGGCCGGCGCGCGCGCCTACAATAAAAGCGTGCGCGACGAGTCTTCCATCCAGCAGGCGGTCGCCCGTCTCGACGCCGTTCGCAAGGAGATCGGCAAGGTGATTGTGGGCCAGCAGGACGTCGTGGACGGCGTTCTCATTTGTCTTCTTGCGGGCGGTCACGCGCTGCTCGAAGGCGTGCCGGGACTGGGCAAGACCACGCTGCTGCGCACCCTAGGCCGCGTGCTTCATCTCAAGTACTCGCGCATTCAGTTTACGCCGGATCTCATGCCGGCGGATATTGTGGGCAGCATGATTATTGAGACGGACGATCGCGGCAGCAAGGCGCTGCGTTTTCAGCCCGGCCCGATCTTCGCCAATCTCGTGCTGGCGGACGAGATCAATCGCGCCACTCCGAAGACGCAGTCCGCGCTGCTCGAGGCCATGCAGGAGCGCACCGTGACCAGCGGCGCGACGACGCATGAGCTCGACGCGCCGTTTCTGGTCATGGCGACGCAGAATCCCATTGAAATGGAGGGCACCTATCCGCTTCCGGAAGCGCAACTGGACCGCTTTCTGATGAAGATTCTCGTAACGTATCCCTCGCGGGAAGAGTTGAACCGCATCGTCGAGCGCACGATCCAGCCGGAAGAAACGCGGATCCAGCCGATCATGGGCCGCGATGAAATTCTCGAGGTTCGCGCGATTTGTCGCGAAGTGCTGGTTGCGCCGCACGTGCAGGACTACGCCATCGATGTTGTTCTGGCGACTCAGCCGGGCGCTTCTCATTCGCACGAAATGGCCAACAAATACGTCCGCTATGGCAGTTCGCCCCGCGGCGCGCAGGCGCTGGTCGAATGCGGGCGCGTGCTGGCCTTCATGCGCGGCCGCATGCACCTCAGCATCGAGGACATCCGCGCGATCGCGCCGTCCGTTTTGCGGCATCGCATTATTCTCAACTTTGACGCGCACGCTGATGGGCAAACGCCGGAAACGGTCCTCGGCCGGATCCTTGAAAGCGCGACGGCTTCGGCCATGGCCCGGTAGCCTGTCCCGTGCGCGGCGCGGGCGCCAGCTCCTGCGCAACGCGCTGCAAGCCACCGAGCCTATCCGCCTTGTACGCGCCTCTGCTTGCCGGCCCAGAATCGTTCTTTGATCACAAGCTTGCGAATCTTACCCGTGCCTGTTTTGGGAAGCTGGTCCTCGGTGAATTCAATGATGCGGGGCAGCTTGAACTTGCCCAAGCGCTGTTTCAGAAAATCGAGAAGCTGGGCCGAGTCGAGCGTCGAGCCGGGTTTGCGGACTACGACGGCCGCGGGAACCTCTCCCCAGGTATCGTCCGGCGCAGCGACTACGGCGCATTCGAACACTTCCGGATGAGCGAAGATTGCCTTCTCCACTTCGAGCGACGAAATATTCTCGCCGCCGCTGATAATGATCTCTTTTTTGCGGTCGACGATATGGATGAAGCCCTCTTCGTCCCACACGGCCATGTCGCCGGTGTGAAACCACGGCCCGCTCATCACGGCGGCCGTGGCTTCCGGCTCGCGGTAGTAGCCCTCCATGATGTGATCGCCCATGGCGACGACTTCGCCGATGGTGTGCATGTCGCGAGGCACATCGTTCATTTCCGCATCGACCACGCGAACCTGCACATTGGGAACCGGCCAACCTGCCATGGCCTGCCGCGCGTAGCGTTCATTGTCATTGGCAGGAATGAGCTCGCGCTTATTGCGCGCAGATGTCAATACGGGGGCCGTCTCCGTCAGACCATAGCCGCCGACGCACTGCGCCGTGGGGAAGGCGCTCTCCACGCGCCGCATCAACTCGGGAGAGGACGCGGCGCCGCCAATCATGATGTACCGCATGGTGGAAGTATTAAATTTGCCGAGATCGCCGCAATTGAGCAGCGCGTTGGCCATGGTTGGAACCAGGCACATATCCGTGGCTTTGTGCTCCTCGATCATTCGCAGCACGTAGGCCGGCTCAAAGCGCCGGATCATCACCTGCTTGAGGCCCATCATCGTAGACGCCTGCGGCCGTCCCCATCCATTAGCGTGAAACAGCGGAATGGCGTGCAGGTCCACCATGGTATCGGGCTCGCGAAACATGGTGGCGATGGAGAGCGCGTGCAGATACAGCGTGCGGTGGCTGAGCGTTACGCCTTTCGGAGTTCCGGTGCTGCCGCTGGTGTAAAACAGCTCGGCGATGGACATCTCGTCAATCTGGAACACATCGGCGCGTTCGGGATACCCGTGGTCGAGCAGCTCTTCGTAGGTAAGGTCCGCGACCGGGATTTTGTCGTTTATCGTTACATACCGCTCGATGGAAGGACACAGCGGGCGCAGCTTTTCAACCAAGGGAGCGAAATCGTTTTCGAAGATCAGCATTTTGGCGCCCGCATGATTCAGGATCCCGATCAGCTCCTGCGGGGACAGGCGCACGTTGAGCGGCATGATGATGGCGCCGGCCTGGACGACGCCGAAGTAGCCTTCGAGCAGTTGATTGTTGTTGAAGCTCAAATACGCAACGCGGTCGCCGCGCTCGATCCCTTCCCGGGCCAGCGCGGTTGCCAGCCGCTCGGCCCTTTCGCCAAATTCGCGATAGGTGAACTGGCGATCTCCGGAAACAACTCCGATATTGCGTCCGAAAACGTCCATGGCGCGGTGCAGACACCGAATAGGCGTAAGAGGTACGAACATTGGAAGCCTGCGAGGATTATAGGACAGTCGCAGCAGCGCGTGGCGCTGCGCCGCCAACGTCGGGCGACGCAAAGCCGGCAATGGGCGCGGCGACGGCGCTGGCTGCGCACGTTGGATGATTTCGAGCCAAATGATATAGGATTGAGGTGTAGTGTTTCGCGCCATCACCAGCGTTGCTGCGACGATCATGCTCATGGCCGTTCTCATTGGCGGCGCATGCGCAGGCTGCTGGGCGCCGCTTCAGAAAGCAACGCATTGCTGCCATCCGACCGGACAGTGCGATAAGGCTGGCAATGCGCCAGTACACAGCGAGTGCGCGAGCCAGCCGGTTGATCTTGCCGTCGTCGAACAGGCGTCGCATGTGGCCGTGGCGCTCGAACCGGCGGCCGGTTGCGCTCCGGCGATCATGATGCGCCCAGCCTCGAATTTCGAAGCGCCCCGCGAGGAGATCCAACCGTATTTGGCGCTCGACCTTTGCGTTCTCCACTCAGTCCTCACCATCTAGCCGCTATTCCCTGCCCGCGCTAGTTTTTGACAAACCAGAATTTTGGAGGGTTGATGCGGTCTGCCGCATACTGGCTGGCGCTGCCGCTGGCTGCCGCAGCGTGGGGGCAAGCGGCGCAAGAGCGCCTGAATCTCGATGATCTTGTCGCCGAGGCGCTGCGAGCGAATCCCGAGATCCTGGCGGCGCAAAGCAAGTACGAAGCGGCGCGGCAGCGTCCGGCGCAGGAGCGGTCCCTGCCGGAGCCGACCTTTTCACTCGGTTGGAACTCCAGCGGCAGTCCGCTGCCGGGCGCCGGCCTGGGCACGGAGCCGATCGCGAACGTGGGCGCCATGGCGTCTCAGGAAATCCCGTACCCGGGCAAACTGCGGCTGCGCGCCGCCGTTGCGGAGAAAGAAGCAGATATTGAGGCGCAGCAGTTTCACGCGGTCGAATTGAACGTCATCTCGCGCGTGAAGCAGGCCTACTATCGGCTGCAGCATGCCTACGCCATGCTGGGCGTACTCGCCCGCAACCGCGACGCGCTGCGCACGTTATTGCGAGCCGCCGAGGCGCGCTATTCGGTCGGAAAGACGACGCAGGCGGATGTCTTCAAGGCGCAGATGCAACTTACCGTGATTGAAACCAGGATTGCCCAGATCGAGCGCGAACGAACAGGGCGCGAAGCGGAAATTAACGCCTTGCTGAATCGAAGGCCGGGAACGCCGGTCACCCGGCCTGGGGAGCCGCACATGATGTCGATTGGGTTCACCATCGACGAGTTGCTCGCAAAGGCGCGCGATGCAGCCCCCGCGCTGGCGCGGGAACAAAAGGTGATGGAGCGCGCCAACACAGCGCTCCGTCTTGCGCGCACGGATTACTACCCGGACTTTACCGTCAACGGCGGCTACTACTATATGGGCTCCATGCCGCCCATGTACATGTTCCGCGCCGATATCAAGCTGCCGCTGCGCCGCGCCAAAACGCGCGCCGAGATCACGGAGAGATCCGAAGAGATCGCCCAGGCGCGCCATACATACGAAGCTGCGGCGCGGGATCTGGAATTTCGGATCCAGGATGAATACACCGCCGCCAAGACCGCGCAGACGCTCCTGGATCTGTATGCAAGGACCGTGATTCCGCAGGCCAGGCTGGCGGTGGAATCATCGCTGGCATCGTATGAGACCGGCGCGACGGATTTTCTGACCGTGCTAAGCAACCACGTCGCGGCCTTCGAGTACGAAATGAACTACCACGAGCAGATGCAGGAGTATCACCTGGCGCTGGCCCGTTTGGAAGAGCTGACCGGAGTGGAGCTGATCAAATGAAAAGGACTGCCGTCTTTATCCTGGCTGTTCTGGCGTTCGCGGCCGCATTCGCCGCTGGCTGGTACGCGCGCAGCCGTGCATCCGCTCCCGAACAAAAAGCTCGGCGCAAAATCCTGTACTGGATTGATCCCATGCATCCTGCCTATAAATCGGACCAGCCTGGCGTCGCTCCGGATTGTGGCATGAAATTGGTCCCGGTTTACGCGGACGGCGCCGCGGGCGCCGGTTCAACTCCGGCGAAGACAAAGATCCTCTACTATCGCGACCCGCAGGACCCGTCATATCGTTCCGACAAACCGGGTCTGAATCCGGAGACCGGCAACGAATTGGAACCTGTGTATGAAGGCGCCGCGAATACGATTTCCATCAGCGCCGAAAAGCAGCAACTGATCGGCGTCACCTATGCCGTCGCCGAACTCTCCTCCGGGGCTGAAACCATTCCCGCGGTCGGCAGAATCGCGCAGGATGAGACAAGGATTACGCGGGTTCATCCGAAAATCGAAGGCTGGATTGAGAAGGTCTATGCCGACTTCACCGGACAACTGGTGAACAAGGGCGATCCGCTGCTGACCATTTACAGCCCGGAGATGCTCGCCAGTGAACAAGAGCTCATCGTCGCGCTGCGCGCCCGCGACATGATGAGGGCCGGGCCGAGCCGCGAGGCGTACGAGAACAGCGAATTGCTGATCGAAGCCGCGCGCCGCCGGCTCGAACTGTGGGACCTCAGCGCGGCGCAGATCGGTGAAATCGAGCGTAGGCGCAATACGATCCGGACCATTACCCTATACTCCCCGGCGGCCGGCTACATCACGGCGCGGAATGCGTTCCCGAGCCAGCGCGTATCGCCGGATACCGAACTGTACGCGATCGCCGATCTCAGCCGCGTGTGGATTCTTGCTGATGTGTTCGAGACAGACCTGCCGAAGATCCGCACGGGCCAGAGCGCAATCGTTTCCCTGCCGAACACAGGCCGGACCTTTCTAGCCAAGGTCAGCTACATTCAACCGCAGATCGATCCGACATCCCGCACGCTGAAAGTTCGCCTGGAAGCGCCGAATCCGGACCTGAAGCTGAAGCCCGACATGTTCGTCAACGTCGAATTCCGCATCGCCCTGCCGCGGCGGGTGACCGTACCGGCCGATGCAGTCCTCAACACGGGACTGCGTAAGAGCGTGTTTGTCGACCGCGGAAATGGCGTTCTGGAACGGCGGGAAGTGCAAACCGGAGATCGGATGGGCGATCGAATTCAGGTCACGAGCGGTTTGCGCGCCGGTGAGCGCGTAGTGGCGTCCGGCGCTTTCCTGGTGGACTCGGAGGCGCAGTTGAAAGGGGCGGCGCATGATCAATCGCATCATTGAATTCTCCGGGCGCAACCGCTTTGCCGTCTTGGCGCTAGTGGCGTTCGCCTTCGCCGCGGGGATCTGGTCGATGCTCAACATCCCGCTCGATGCGATTCCGGACCTCAGCGACACGCAGGTAATTATCTACTCGCGATGGGACCGCAGCCCGGATATTATCGAGGACCAGGTCACGTATCCGATCGTCACGTCGATGCTCGGCGCGCCGAGAGTAAAAGCCGTGCGCGGATTTTCGGATTTCGGCTATTCCTTCGTGTACATCGTTTTTGAGGAAGGCACGGATATCTACTGGGCGCGTTCGCGAACGCTGGAGTACCTCCAGGGCGTGCTGCCGCGATTGCCGCAGGGCGTCAGGACAGAACTCGGCCCGGATGCGACGGGGGTCGGCTGGATCTTTGAATACGCGCTGATCGATACGCAACATCGTCATAATCTGGCCGAATTGCGATCGCTTCAGGACTGGTTTTTGCGATATCAACTGCGGTCCGTGCCCGGCGTCGCCGAGGTCGCGCCGATTGGCGGATTTGTGCGCCAGTACCAGGTGAATGTGGATCCGCGCAGGCTACAGGCGTACAACATCCCGATCATGAAGGTGGTCGACGCTGTCCGCGCGGGCAATAACGACGTTGGGGGGCGCTTGATTGAATCAAGCGGCGCCGAGTACATGGTGCGCGGGCGAGGCTACGCCCAGACTCCTGCCGATATCGGCCGCATCGTTTTGATGACCACTCCGGACGGGATTCCCGTTCGCGTCCAGGACGTCGGCGAAGTGATGCTGGGACCCGACATCCGGCGCGGCGTTGCAGACTGGAACGGCGAGGGTGACGTCGCGGCCGGGATCGTGATCATGCGGCAGGGCGAGAACGCGCTTCAGGTCATCGATCGCGTGAAGGAGAAACTGCGCGAAATCGAGCCGGGGCTGCCCCATGGCGTGAAGGTGGTGACGGCATACGACCGCTCCGACCTGATTCTGCGCTCCATCGATAACCTCAGGCACACGCTCACCGAGGAGATGATCATGGTTGCGATTGTTATCCTCATCTTCCTCTGGCACATTCCCAGCGCGATCATCCCCATGTTCACGATTCCCATTGCGATCGCCATTTCGTTCATTCCGATGAGGGCGATGGGGCTGACATCGAATATCATGTCGCTCGGCGGGATCGCCATCGCCATCGGGGCGATGGTGGACGCGGCCATTGTGGTCGTCGAGCAGACGCATAAGAAGCTCGAGGAGTGGGATCGCGAAGGGCGGGTGCGCGATTACCGCCGCGTGATCGTCGAAGCCGTGAAGGAGGTCGGAGGGCCGAGCTTTTTCGCGCTGCTGGTGATTGCGGCGTCGTTTCTGCCGGTGCTCACGCTCGAAGCGCAGGAGGGCCGCCTTTTCAAGCCGCTGGCGTATACAAAAAACATCTCGATGATCGTGGCGGCCGTGCTCGCCATTACGCTCGACCCGGCGATGCGGCTGTTGTTCACGCACGCGACGCAGTTCGATTTTCGGCCGCGATGGCTGGCCCGGGTCGCCAATGCGGTCGTGGTCGGCAAGATTCACCCCGAGGAGCGGCATCCGATCAGCGGCATCCTGATCCGTATGTACGAGCCTGTGTGCGCCCGGGCGCTGCGCTGGAAGTGGGCTGTAATCGGCGGCGCGGCGGCGCTGGTTGCCGTCACGATTCCGATATATCAGCGGCTCGGAAGCGAATTTATGCCACCGCTCGATGAGGGCGCTCTGCTGTACATGCCATCCACTCTTCCCGGCATATCGCTGACCGAAGCCCAGCGTCTTATGCAGACGCAAGACCGGATCCTGCGGTCGTTTCCCGAGGTGGCGACGGTGCTGGGGAAGGCGGGGCGGGCAGAGACTTCAACGGATCCGGCGCCGCCTTCGATGATGGAAACGGTCGTCATCCTGAAGCCGCCGAGTGAATGGCCGCGCGTTGATACATGGTGGACCCGATGGGCGCCGAACTGGCTCGCGCCGGCCTTGCGGCGCATCACGCCGGATCATATCTCGACCGAAGATCTGACAGATCGCATGAATGCCGCGCTCGACCTTCCTGGCGCGGCGAACGCCTGGACCATGCCGGTGAAGGCCCGCATCGACATGCTCACGACGGGCATCCGCACGCCGGTGGGCATTAAAATCTACGGCTCAGATATCAACACGATTGAACGTCTGGGCACGGAACTGGAACGGCTGCTCCCCTCTGTGCGCGGCACACGGAATGTATTCGCGGAGCGGACCGGCGGCGGCTATTTCATCGATTTCGATTGGAATCGCGACGCCCTGGCTCGCTACGGTCTCAGCATCGATGATGCCCAGGCCATCGTGACCAATGCCGTGGGCGGCGAACAAGTGAGCACTACCGTGGAGGGGCGCGAGCGATATCCGGTGAACGTACGATACCTGCGTGATTTTCGCGGCGATCCGGGTCAGTTGAGCCGCGTGCTGGTCCCGGTGATGAACGGGCGGGCGCAGATCCCCGTATCGGAGCTGGGTTCCGTTCATGTCCGCTCGGGCCCGAGCATGCTGCGCGATGAAAACGGCCTGCTCAGCGGATACGTCTATGTCGACGTCGCGGGACGGGATATCGGATCGTACGTGGCGGAGGCGAAGCCAATGGTGCGCGAGCGCCTCCGCGTCCCGCCGGGATACTCGATTGCGTGGAGCGGCCAATACGAGTCGATGGAGCGCGTGCGGCAGCGGTTGGCGGTCATTCTGCCGCTGACGCTGTTTCTCATTCTGGCGCTGCTGTACATGAACACGAAATCAATGGCCAAGACCATAATCATCGTACTCGCCGTGCCGTTTTCGGCTGTCGGCGCAATCTGGCTGCTGTATGCGCTTGGTTACAACATCAGCATCGGCGTCTGGGTCGGTCTCATCGCCCTCATGGGCGTAGATGCGGAAACCGCGGTCTTCATGCTGCTCTATCTGGATCTGTCCTATAACAAAGCCCGCGACGAAGGCAGGCTGCGGACGCTATCCGACCTGCAAGAGGCTATTGTCGAGGGGGCGGTAAAGCGGATACGGCCGAAATTCATGACAGCGGCCTGTATGTTCAGCGGCCTGGTTCCGATCATGTGGTCCACCGGCGCCGGCGCGGACGTCATGAAGCGCATCGCGGCCCCGATGATCGGCGGCATCTTCACTTCATTTCTGCTTGAATTGATCGTTTATCCCGCAATTTATGAGGTTTGGAAATGGCGTTTCGAATTAAAGCCGCGGCGTGTCTGAGCATCGGACTGGCCGCTGCGCTGTGCGCACAGGATCTGCAATTCAGAGTGCGGCATAAGCATTTGGCGAAGGGCGGCGAGGGCATGTTAACGTTCAAGTCGGGCGGCGTGTCGTTCGAGGAGACGGGCAAAGCGGACCATGCGCGTCAATGGAAGTACACGGATTTTGAACGGTTAGAACTCGCTCCGAATCGCATCCGGGTGGTGACATACGAAGACGCCCGCTGGCAATTGGGCCGCGACAGGGAATACATATTCGATCGTCTGGAGCCGGATGCAGCCGGACGATTATATCCGTTTCTAGCCGCGCATCTTGACCAGCGTTTCATCGCGCGCGTAGCGGATCGGTCGATCTCGCCATTGTGGACCATGCCCGCGAAAGCTCTCCGCGGGCGAAGCGGCGCGCAGGGAATGTTGAAAATTGGTTCAGATCGGATCGTGTTCGAAGCAGCAAGCGCGTACGATTCCCGGACGTGGCGTTTCTCCGATATCCAGTTCGTCGCCCGGCAGGGTACGCTCGATTTCGCGGTAGTATCGCTCGACGGAGAAACACGATTCCAGCTCAAAGAGGCGATGCCCGAGGACCGCTACAACTCAATTTGGAGGCGCGTCGCCGAATCCGGCGGACTCAAGACCTTTCATTCTTCGATGGAGATTTCTCATGACTAAATTCGCTGCGTTATTGGCGCTATCGACTGCGGCCGTCCTTGCCGGCTCCTACCGGGGAGTAATTACTGAATCGATGTGCCTCGGCGACCACAAGGCTATGAACATGGGCCCTGACCCCGACTGTATTCGCCGTTGCGTCAAGACCGGCCATGGCGTGAAGTATGTGCTGTGGGACGGCAAAGCGGCCTATCGGCTCAGCCATCAGCAGACGCCGGAGAAGTTCGCGGGCCGCCGTGTCACGATCACGGGAAGCTTGTATCCGAAGACGGGAGTTCTGAGAGTAGACAGGATCGATCCGCTAAAGTAGAACAATGGGTTGGATGTCCCGATCCTTTATTCCTGGACTGATCGCCGGCGCCGCACTGGCGCAGACGCCCGACAGCCCGCACAGTCTCAGCCTCGGCTTCGGCGCGGCGGCATTCGCCGGCAAATTCGGAAGCATTGATCCGGGCCTGGCGCTCGAGTTGAACTACGGCTATCGCATTACAGAGTACATCCAAGTCGATTTAGGCTTCGAAAGCTCCTTTAATTCAGACTACCGCAATTACAACGCGAAATTTAATACCGGCGCGCGTACGACTACTTTCTTTTTTGTCCCTGCCGGCGGCCGCCTTAATCTCCCGCTACGCTACCGTGAACGGCGGATCACGCCCAGCATCGGCGTGGGAGCCGTCTACAATTACGATAGCGGCGCAACGTTCCAGGCCCTTTCGCACCCGCATCACCGCGCGGGCGCTTACGGCCTTGCGAGCGTGACTTATGCGCTCGACAGTCGGAGCCATCACAGCCTGGGCGTTACCGTGCGGTACATGAACGTGATGTCCGCGGGCAGCCCGCATCCGCAGTGGTGGAATGTTTTCGGGGAGTACACTTACCGTTGGGGTCTGAGCCGATGATATGAGTCACGGTTTCAACGCACCCGGCGGGGCTTGCTGTACGTCAAATATTGTTCGCATTTTAATGTAAATTGCCCGATTAACAGTTAAAACGAAAAGCTCCATTACTGCAATTTGGCAAGTACTGTCGCTTTTCTTCTCAGTTCCGCGTGAGCGGTGCGTCATTTTTGCGCAAAGCCGCAGGTGCGCGTTTGTAACGTGAACGAAGGGAGCGCCGCCCGCTTCTTGATCGCGCGTCTCCTGCGAGCCTTACGGGCGGTTGAACTCTGAATTCTCCAACATTTTGAATAAAGACAGCTTGATTTCTACAGGCTTCAGAATTGCAAGTAGTAATAGGCTGGCTTTGTAGTTTGGCGCGGTGGTTGCTTTTTCCGATCCCGTCAGGAGGTCGGAATCTAGAATGTACACCCTTGCAAGAAACGCGACTACGTGCGCGTTCCTTTTATTAATTGCCCTGGCCGCGACAGCCTTTTCTCAACAGGCTGGGACGGTGAGCGGCACAGTAACGACATCGGCGGGCGCTCCAATCGCTAACGCTACGATTGAGCTCACAAATGTCGCGACGAATGCGACGATGCGCACGACCACCGATGCGTCTGGGAACTACCGTTTTGAGAATGTCCCATCGGGAACCTACCGGATGAAAGCGTCCACTGCCCAGGCTTCTGGAACCCCATCCGAGGACATCGTCGTCGACGCAAGCCGCGCAAAAACGGTGAACATCACGATGCAGACCGGGGCGGGCGCTCCGTCGACAACGGCGGCGCTGATTACCGTCCAGGACGCGACGCCCATTCAAGGCCTGGAAACGCCCCAAGTACGAACCGCCTGGAGCACGCGGGAGATACAATACCTGCCCGCATCAAACATGCTGGAGCGCAACGGGGAGTTCTGGGGAGCGTATAACCTTTCTCTCTTCAACGCCGGCGTTGCGCCAAGCTACGGGATCGGCCCCGGCCGGGGCCCGGTGGTGGGCGGACAGCGTCCGATCAGCAGCTACTGGCAAATGGAAGGCCTGGACAACAATAACCGCGCGGATCCCGGGCCGCTGGTCAGTATGTCGAATGAAGGCGTGACCGAATTTGTTGGCTATCAGAACCACTTCCCGCCCGAGTACGGTCATGCCGCGGGCGGCCAATATAATCAGATCGCGAAAACAGGCGCGAATCAGGTTCATGGCGAATTGTTCTGGTTTACCCAAAACCGCAACCTGAACGCGACGGACTCGCTGTTTGCGCGTCAGGGGAATCCGTTCGCGCAATATGACCAGAACCGCATTGGCGGCAATCTCGGGCTTGCGGTCATTCCAAACAAGCTATTCTTTTTCGGCAACTTTGAATATATCCCGTTTGGCGCGGCGAACGTTCCTTTCAGTCCGGTTTACGGGCCAACAGCGGCGGGTTATAGTATGCTCGCGCACTTGCCTGGCGTATCTGCAACGAATCTGTCGGTGCTCCAACAGTATATGCCCGCCGCACAAACTGCGACCGCAACCACTACGGTCAATGGCGTCCAGATCCCTGTCGGTCCGCTGCAGTTCAGCGGCAAGAGTTGGCAGAACCAATACAACGGCATCGGCAGCGTCGACTGGAGGATCAACCCCTCCGACAGCCTCCGGGGGCGCTATGACATTAACAACATCGACGGCGTCAGCTCGTTCGGAGCGTTGCCGACATTTACGAATGGCCTCACGTTTCGATCGCAGCTGGCGAATATCTCCGAGTATCACAATCTCGGAGCGAATGGCATAAACGAACTCCGCCTTGCCTTCAACCGCTTCCGCCGGCTCTACGACACGCCGAGCGGGACGTTTCCTGGTTTTACGTCCTTTCCGAATATCACGATCCAGAACCTCAACGCGACTCTGGGTTATGGATTTCAAGGAATCAGCACTGCCGGCATGAACACCTATCAGCTCAGCGATAACGTCAACCTGACCTACGGTTCGCATACCATCCGGTTCGGCTATGATGGCCGGCGTTATGTCGGACCGCTGAACTATCTGGGACAAGGGGCCGGCGCCTTCACGTACAGCAGTCTGGCTGGATTTCTGCTGAACCAGAGTCCGGACGTCTTCGGGAACTCTGGATCGGGCGCCTACGCCGGCAATAATTGGGATCACTATCTTTATGTCAACGACGGCTGGCGCGTTCGACCGAACATGAATATCAATCTCGGCTTGCGGTGGGAATACGTGACCATTCCCAATACGCTCCAACTGCAAGGTTTAAACAATATCGCCAGCGTTCCTGGCGTTCTGACTTTTAACTCGCCCAATACGCAGAAGACTAATTTTGCTCCTCATGTGGGCTTTGCGTTCGCGCCGAACCAGATGCGAAATTTCGTTTTCCGCGCCGGCTTCGGCATGAATTACGATGCCCAGGCGGCAAGCTATGCGAATCTGCTGCCCAGCGTTCCGCCGGGCGTCAGTTATACCCGGTTTGTGAACACAGTCACGCCGTTCTTCGGCTTCTTTGGACCGGGCGCGATTGTGTTCCCCGTTCCAGTGAATGTGTTCCAACCGACGGTAACGGCGGATCAGGCGCGCGCTCTGACGACGACTTATATTCAGGATCAAAGATTGCCCTACACGATGCAGTGGAATGCGAGCGCCGAAGGTGCGGTGGGTCGATTTGTCCTGAGCGTCGGCTACCTTGGCGTCAAGGGCGTGCATCTCCCCGTTCTGAGCACGCTGAATACAAGCCCGACGGTGACGCCGTCGAATGCGCTGCCGCTGTTCTATTCGCAACCGTCTCAGGCGCAGTTGAACGCCCTGCCGAATACGCTCGCTGGCCTGCAGGCCCTTTCCGGCAACTCGCTTGCTTCGTACGGTTTCGTCAACCCGATTTATACGGTAGCGCCGAACGGCATGTCCTGGTATAACGGGATGCTCGTTTCCGCGTCCACGCGCTTTACTGGCGGACTCCAGGTCAAAGCTAACTACACCTGGAGCCACCTGATGGACAACCTGGGCGGACCGAACACGCTCGGCGGTTCGCTCAATTGGATTAACTGGCAAACCGATAAGGGCACATCCATTTACGATCACCGGCATGTCGCGTCGCTCACTGCGTTGTGGGATGTGGGCGGCATTGCCACGCACAGTTATTCCTGGGTGCGTGAGATTCTCGCGAACATGACCCTCTCCGGCACGTTCACCTATGCCTCGCCGGCCCCGATCCCGCTGACGAGCGGTCTCAACTCCTTGCTGGGGGGTGGATTCACTCCATCCGGCGTGTTCGTCAACAGCAACGGGGCTGCGGGCGTTGGCAGCGGAGTTACCCCCCTATACAACAGCTCCGGACAAACGGTCGCTTATCTGGCGACGAACCCGAACGCGCAGTTCATCGCCGCAGCGCCGGGCATGTATCCGAGCAGCAGCCGGGCGCTGTTCCCGGATCTGCGCCCGATCAACAACTTCGATGCGGCGATCTTCAAGCGATTCGCGATTCGCGATCGGTTCGCGCTTGAGCTTCACGGCGAAGCTTATAACGTCCTGAACCACGCTCAGTATGTTCCGGGCTCGATCAATAGCATCGGCTTGGGCGCCGGACACAACTGGAACATGTTGATGCCGGGCAGTCTTGCGTTCGGCGATGTTACACAGGTGTTCTCGAATCACCCGCGAATGATTCAGGCGGGTATCCGCGTGACCTTCTGAGTTCGCTGACAACGCGCCTGCGTTGGGGCGGGCCGCAAGGCCCGCCTTTTTCTTTTGTTCTGGTGTCTGGCCGAGGTCGTCGCTGCACAACGGAACTCTTTTGGGTTGAGTCGGGATGAATGGCGAAAGGCCTATCGTTGGCGCCCGCGCTCGTCGGCTTTCAGCTTTTTGGCCAACTCCGCGACGAGCTGATCGCGCTCGCCGCGGCTCCAGGCGTCCTGAATGTCCCTCTCCGGCACTCCGGCAATGCGCCCGAGCAGGATATATGCGGGCAGCGCGTGAGCCAGATGACGCCAGCGCGCCATCTCGATCACAGCCGGAAGCGCCCGCTCCTTGATCTGCTCCAGCGCGCTCTGATCGCGCGACTCCGTCAGATTTACGAGTGCGACAGCGGCATTATTGCGATCAGTCCAGACCAGCGAGTTCAACATCTCGATAAACCATGTCGGCTCGATTTTCAGGCCAGAGTCGGGATGCAGTTTTGCAAATACGCTCAACGCGGCCATAGCGCGGATTGCGTTACCGCGGACGGTTTCGTCGGAGTCTTTCAGCGCATACTGCAATTCGTCGACGGTGGTTTGCTTCTTGGGTCCGTATCCGATGACGTACGCCGCAATGGCGCGCTGCTCCTCGTCTCCGGAATTGTGTAAAACGTCCCGCAGTTCCTTCGAGTACTTCCCGGCGAGGGCGACGAACTTCAATTGGATATCGCGGGCGTCCGGATCAGCCATCAGCGAATGTCCATGCGTCAGGTCTTCGGCGGTCTGGCTGCGGCGCACCGCCTGGTTGACTGCGTCAAGGAACTGCCGGTATGCATCCGTTACCTCCTGCGGGAGATGCAAGTCCGCCTCGGGGGGAGTGCGCACGTCGAAGTGTGAGGCTCCGCGCTCTTCCACGCCGACATACAGGATGACGCCACTGTTCGCGCAGCAAGTAGCTTCGAGGCGGGCGTCGACGATTCCTGGCACGGCCGCAATCCGTTCCTCGACGTCGCCTTTGGATCGCGGCAGCGCGTCGCCTTCATTGACGGCTAACGCTTTGCGCACCCGCGCCTCCGGTACGCGCCGCAAGCCGTAAATCTCAATCAATGCAATTTTTGGAGGCGCCTGCGCCGAAGCAAAACCGGCGACCAACAACAGAAATGAAACTGCCCGCAACACGATTGGACGTATCGCCGCGGCGGACGGCTACGGCTATTTGCGGAACGCAGAATTTATGCGGACGCCTGCTTTTCAGCCATCGGCCCAATGACCGGCAGAAACAACCGGCTGTTATTATATGCTTTAAACATCAGCACCAGCCAGATAATCAGCGCCCCGATCGACAGAGCCGCCCATAGCAGCAAGTCAATGATCCAGCCGAGAATCGGGACATGAGCCAGGATAGTTCCTGTCACCGCGAATGCAATCCAGGCGACGATCATTGCGATGTTGAAGAAAATCGATTGAAACGCGTGAAAGCGCACGTTGCGATTCTGGTTGTAGGGCGCAATCACCAGAAACAGAATTCCCGTGATCAACCCGAGCAGATAGCAGAGTGCGCCGGCTACGTTCTCAGACATGCCCGCCGTCGCGGCAGCGGCGCCCGTTGCTGGTCCGTATGACGCGGAACCGGCCGTGGGGCCCGATCCTGTAGCATTCATCACCGAGCCACATTTAGGGCAGTAGCGACCCTCTGCGGCGGCGCCGCAGTTGGAACAAAACGGCATTGCACCTCCAGTGTGCTCAAATCATATCCGAGCCCCGCGTGGGACGCAAGCTGAGAATCTACGCCGCGTTCTGCTGGACCGCGTCCGTGCTACATCACTGGCGCCTTCTTGAACGTGAAAATATTCTGCCGCGGCAGCGTCTTGTTCACTTCCACGAGGCGGTAGCCCTCGGCCTCAACTTCTGTTTTGACCTCGGCAAGGCTCATCTTATGCTCGGGACGGATGGGAATCGTGGGGTCTTCCTTGCGATACTCGATGAGGACCAGTCTGCCATCTGGCTTCAGTGACTTTTTCAGCTCCTGAAGCATTCGCTGCGGCTGCGAAAATTCGTGATACACGTCCACCATGAGAATCAGATCAAAGGTATTCGCGGGAAGGTTCGGGTTCGTTTGCGTACCGAGCACCGTTTCGACATTAGTGATGTGATTCTGCTCCAGATGTTCCTGGAGCCGCGACAGCATCTCCGGCTGCACGTCATTCGCGTAGACCTTGCCAGCCGGACCCACGCGCTTTGCCAGCCGCTGTGTGATATAGCCGGTGCCTGCGCCGACATCGGCGACAATCATGCCCGCACGGATGCCAAGGGCGTCGAGCGCCTCATCCGGATGCTCTTCCATTTCCCGATTCGAACGCTCCAGCCAGTCGGCGCCGCCAATGCCCATCGTCGGAGCAATTCGCCGTCCTGTCAGCGGATGAACCGATTGCCCCCAGGCGGAGGCGACAGCCAGCGCAGCGAACAGAAACGCGCGGGCGTAAACGGAAGCGGATCGCATATTGTAGAGACGATTGCGATGCGAAGCTGGTTTTGTCATCTTTAAAACACAACGGCCAGATTTACGAATGCGATTGCGCTCATTCTCGATGCTTGCGGCGTTGGCGGTCGGATTCTTGCTCCCTGGCGCTGGCTGCTCCAGGGAACACAGAAGCGCGCCAGCGGAATACAAACTTGGCGAACAGATTCCCCTCGGAGCTCTCACATACAATGTGATCGAGACTTCGTGGGCAAGTCAATTGGGCGCTATGCCTATGGCGCGCCTGCCGGAGCGCAGCTTTCTTCTTGTGCATCTGTCCATCACGAATGGCGGTGGTCAGAAGGCGAGCATCCCCTTCTTGTCCCTAGTGAACCGTGGCGGAGAGCGATTTCCGGAATCGGAGAACGGGCAAGGCGTTGACAACTGGCTGGGCGTACTTCGCGAAATCAAACCCGCCGAAACGGAAGAGGGCTGGATCCTGTTTGACGTTCCGCAGAACTCATACCAGTTGCAACTGGTCGACAATGACGACGCGGGAGGTGAGCGCGCCGCCTACGTCGATCTGCCGCTGCGCCTGCAATAGCCGGACCCGGCGAGGGCGCCGGGCGCGCGAAGGGGAGGCGCTTCGGAATTTCCTGCGGCCAGCTAGTTAAAATTGGTTCTGGATGCGGTTTATCCTCCTCGCTGCGGCTGCCGTATGCCTGGCCGAGGCTCAAAAGGTCGGGCCGCTTTCAATCCAGAACGTTCAATTCAGCGACTCGGAAGACGGCCCGCCTGTGTCGCGCGCGGAAGGGTTTTCCGCTGGCGGCACAGTTTACTTCAGCTTTCAGATCGCCGGCTATCGCAGGCCCGCCGAAGAGGACGGAAAAATTAGCATCGCGTACGAGCTGGAAGTAAAGGACCCGGCCGGCGTGCCGGTCATCGAACCCAAGTCTGACAAAATAGTCACCACGTTGGACCCGGAGGAGGACAAAAAATGGATGCCAAAAGTTCGCTGGACCATCCCTCTCCCTGCTTACGCCTTCCCGGGCATGTTTCGAATTTCTGTTCGCGTAACTGACCTGCTTGCCAAGGCGGAGACTTCCGGAAATTTTGATTTCCGAGTCAACGCGCCGGAGATACCGCCGGCGGATGCGCTCGTCATCCGCAACGTTGGATTTTACCGCGCAGAATCCGATAAACACCCGGTTCCTACGGCATCGTATCATCCGGGAGATCAGGTCTGGATCCGTTTTGAAATGGCCGGCTATACGTTTGGTGAAAAGAATCAATTCGACGTGGGATATGGAATCACCGTATTGCGTCCGGACGGTCAGGCGTCATTTTCGCAGCCCGACGCCGCTGAAGAAAAGGGGCAGAGTTTTTACCCACGGAGGTATTTGCCCGCGGCGTTCAGCTTGAGCCTGCCCAAGGACATTGCGCTGGGACAATACACGGTTATTATCAGCGCTCACGATAAAGTGGGGAAGCAGACCGCCGAGAGCCGCGCGCCCTTCACCGTTGAACGGTGAGCGAGTTCACGAGCGACAAATTCGCGTTTCCGCGCACTACACAACGTGGCGCTCTTTCGAACGCGTACGGCGGCAGTGTATGGCATTGATGCCCATCTTATCGATGTGGAAGTTGACATGTATCCCGGCAGTGCGCGGGACTTCATCACGGTTGGGATGCCGGACACGGCCGTGCGGGAAAGCCGCGAACGCATCAAATCCGCGCTGCTCAATTCGGGCTTCGGCTATCCCAATAAGTCCGTGACAATCAATCTCGCTCCGGCCAACGTGCGCAAGGAGGGCGCCGGATTCGACCTGCCGATGGCGCTCGGGATTCTTGGGGCCATGGGGTTGACGCAGCCCCAAGAGGATACGCTGTTCATCGGCGAATTATCGCTGGACGGCGGAATCCGTCCGGTCCGCGGCGCGCTGTCCGTCGCTGCGTGCGCCCGCCGTCACGGGATTTCGAACCTTGTGACGCCGGCGGACAACGGCGCTGAAGCGTCGGTAGCGCAGGGCGTCCGTGTATTTGCGATGCGGCATCTTGCCGAGGTGGTCAAATTTCTCGCAAATAAAGACGCGTTTCGGCCTGTCGATCCAAAATCGGGCTATACGCATACGGGGAATGGCGCAGATCTTGATTTCCGCGACGTGCGGGGCCAGATTACGGCGAAACGCGCCCTGGAGGTTGCCGCCGCCGGCAATCACAACGTGCTCATGATCGGTCCGCCCGGCTCGGGCAAGACCATGTTGGCCAGGCGGCTGCCCGGAATCCTGCCGCCGCTGACGTTTCCAGAGGCGCTCGAAACGACACAAGTTCACAGCGTCGCGGGGTTGCTTGCAAAAGGCGTGGGGCTGCTTTCCGCCCGGCCATTCCGTTCACCACACCACAAGATCTCCGATGCCGGTCTGATCGGCGGCGGAAGCGGCACGCCCCGACCTGGAGAAGTCAGCCTGGCGAATAACGGCGTTCTTTTTCTCGATGAGCTGCCCGAATTTCCGAGAAATGTGCTTGAGCTGCTGCGTCAGCCGCTTGAAGAGCGTTTGGTCACTTTGGCGCGCAGCAACATGACTCTCTCCTTTCCGGCAAACTTCATGTTGGTTGCGGCAATGAATCCGTGCCCGTGCGGCTTCTACGGCGATCCGACGCACGAATGCCGTTGCACAGGCGCAATCATACAGCGCTATCTCGGCAAGATCAGCGGCCCGCTGCTCGACCGCATCGATCTGCATATTGAAGTTCCGGCTGTGCCCTATCAGGAGCTGCGGGCCCATGACGGCGGCGCGGGATCCGCCGAAATGCGCGAACGCGTGGCGCGCGCTCGACGAGTTCAGCAAGAGCGCGGTTACTATAATGCACAGATTCCTTCACAATCACTTCGGCGTCTTTGCGCCCTCGACGAGGCGGGTGAGCGCACCCTTGAGATGGCTGTACGCCGCATGGGACTGAGCGCTCGCGCGCATGACCGTATTCTGAAGGTCGCCCGCACCATCGCTGACCTCGACAACACCGAAAGGGTGAGCGCGAAACACGTCGCTGAGGCCGTGCAGTATCGCAGCCTCGATCGGAACTACTGGACTTAGCTGCAGCCGCTCACCTGGCGCCATCGCTGGGGCGGGCCGGGCGCGTCAGCCGTTCACAACTTCGCCGCCGTTCGGGTGCAACACCTGCCCGCTCATATACGATCCATCATCGGAGGCGAGGAACACATAGCACGGCGCAACCTCGTCCGGCTGACCAGGGCGACCCATGGGGGTGTCCGCGCCGAACTGCTTGACGTGTTCCGCGTCGAAGCTCGCCGGAATCAGCGGCGTCCAGATCGGTCCCGGTGCGACAGCATTAACTCGAATTTTCCGCCTGGCGAGATTCTTCGAGAGAGACCGAGTAAAGGCCACAATTGCTCCTTTGGTTGACGAATAGTCGATCAGTTTAGGGCTTCCCCGATACGCGGTAACCGAGCTGGTATTCATGATTGCGCCGCCTTCTTTCATGTGCGGCAGCGCCGCCTTGGTCACAAAAAACATGGAGAAAACATTTGTGCGGAACGTGCGCTCCATTTGCTCGCCGGTGATCTGCTCCAGACTCTCCTGTTCGTGCTGCTCGGCCGCATTGTTGACGAGGATGTCAATTCTCCCAAACTCATCAAGAGCGCGCTTGACGATGTCTTTGGCGAACGACTCCTCTCCCACGTCTCCTGCGATAAGGACGCATCGCCGGCCCTTCGCCTCCACCAGCCGCCTTGTCTCTTCGGCGTCCTTGTGCTCGTTCAGGTAAGCAATGACGCAATCTGCGCCCTCTTTGGCGAACGCAACCGCGACAGCGCGTCCGATTCCGCTGTCGCCGCCGGTAATGATCGCCACTCGGTCCTGAAGCTTGCCGCTGCCGCGATGCGAGCCCTTCTCCGTCTGCGGCGGAGGCGTCATCGCAGATTCGATTCCCGGTTGGCGTTTCTGCTCCTGTGGCGGAAGTGTTTCCTTTTTTTCTGGCACGCAAACCTCCTGTCAGTGGATGCGCGCCGGCGGGAAAATTCCGACAGAGCTAACCGTGCAAGCTTACCGAGGACAGCGCCGTCTTGGGCCGGGCGGCGGTTCGCGCAATCATCGCCTCCAGTACGTACGCCTCAAGCTGTACTGCGCGGTGCGCCGAGGTATGTGCAGCCAGAACACGCTTGCGAGCGCGCTTGCCGACCTGCAGCCGCTCCGCTTCCGGCAGCTCCCGGAGGTATCGCAGGCTATCAGCGCTGCTGCGGGCCACTAGGATTTCCGCGCCCGGCTGGAGCACGGACTCGAGACCCGGCCAGTAGTCCGTGATAATGGGAAGCCCGCACGCCGCCGCCTCGAAAAGACGCACGCTGGGCGAGTACCCCGCGCGGACCATATCGGCGCGGGTTACGTTCAGCGTAAAGCGCTGCGCGTTGTAGAAGGCCCGGTGCTGCGACGGGGACAGGTGATTTCGGCGCCGGACATTGCGCGGCCATTTCATCTTCCGCGGGTACATCGGTCCAACCACCGTGAACCGCCCCTCTGGCCACAGTCGCGCCGGCTCGCAAAGCAGAGCGTCGAGCGCCGGCTGCCGGTCCGCGCCGTAGGTGCCAAGATAACCGAGATCCCATTTGATCGGCTGCTCCTCCGGAAAATACAGGGTCGGGTCTACGGAGCAATACAGCACGCGCGCGCGAGGGGATTTGTACCGGCCTTCAATATGGCGCAAAATCGGCCCTCCCGTGAACGAGAGGTACAAGTCGTAGCGCGAGATCAATTCTGGCGTCAGATATTCATAGTCGCCGCGCTCGAGCTTAGCCATGGTGACAGGCGTATCAATGTCGTAAAACGCTGTGACGCCCTGTGCGATCGACGTTACCCACTCGCCTACAGCGACGCCCTCCGGCACATATGATCCCACGATTACAACATCGGCCTGGCGTATTTGCGATTCGTAGCAATCCTTCAGCTCCGTCAGGCTGCGATATATTTCGGTACGACCGTAAGGCGGCTGCGGCATATCGCGATTTTCGGCATACCAGGGCGCGTCCCGCTCGAGGAAGAGCACATCGTGGCCCGCCGCGCTGAGCTCGCGGACCAGCCCGCGATACGTCGTTGCGTGTCCGTTGCCCCACGATGACGTGATCGACAGCCCGAGAACGACGAACTGGAGTTCCGACATTTACAAAATCGCCTCCGCCGCATCGCGCGCCGTCCCGGCGTAGCGTGACCGCGCTCCCCCCGGCCTCCTGCCTCGTAAAAGCGCATCGAGCTGCTGCGCCCGGTGTGCATACGTATGTTCAGCGAGAACGCGGGCCTGCGCCTTCCAACCAAGTTCACGAGCGCGCTGCGGGCTAAGATTCGCGACAATTTCTGCAAGCTCCTCGCCGCTGGCGGCGACCAGCGCTTCCCGTCCCGGCTCCAAAAACAGTTCAATGCCCTCCCAGGCGTCTGTAATGACGCATGCGGCGGCGCCTGCGGCCTCGAAGATCCGTGTGGCCGGTGAATAGCCATATCGCGCCATGCTCTCGCGGCTGATATTCAGCACCGCCCTGGGTGTGCAGTTAAACGCATTGTGATCTGCCGTGTAAACGTGACCCACGTACCGGACATTTGGCGGCATCAGCTTATCGTCCCACCCGTTGCCGCCCAGCACGAAACCGGATTCGGGCGACAGCGAAGCGGCGCGGAAAAAAAAGCTGTCGACGCGAGCCTCGCGATCTGGCAAGCGGTTGCCCAGAAATCCAAGATCCCCCTCAAACCGTGGATCAGGCGGCGCCGGGAAATGCGTGGATGGATCGAGCGCATTGTAAATTGGAACGCACGCCCGAGCTCCCAGAGCCCGGTAGGCATTCACCACCGGCGCGCCCCCTCCATACGTGAAGATGAAATCGTACAGAGGAATCAGATCGCCAAACGGGTCGCCAGGGTCGTGCTGAACGCGATCCAGAGTCGCTGGGGCGTCGACATCCCAAAAAATGGCCAGAGCGCCAGGGCGTTTGATCTCGAGCACTGTTTTTTCCAGAAACTCGTCGAACACTCCGACACCGCTCGCCTTGACAATAGCATCCGCGCCTTCGGCGGACTCCAAGGCCTGGTACACGCCCTCAAAACCATGACCTGGGTACACCACCACCTTCGCCCAAGGCGGATCACCAATGTCCCTGTGCCGCTGGCGGTCGTATGCGTCGGGTTCGTAGAACGTGATCTGGTATCCGAGCTGGCTAAGGGCTTTGAGCAATCCACGGTAGTATGTCGCCGCGCCATTCCAGTATGCTGACACCAGGCTCGAGCCGAAGAACGCAATATTCATTCTGTCCCCGCTAAAAGTTCAGTATTAGAGGCGCGCATGGGATGCGCGGCTGCCGGGACAGCCGCTGCCCGTCTAACCTCCAGTTGGGCGTGAATGCGCAGGAGCTCATCGACGCGATGAGCGCAGGTGTGTCGCCGCAGGATAGTTTCGAGACCGCTGCGCGACAATTCGCCTCGGAGCGACTCGTCGCTCAAGACGGCGCGCATATACTCGCGCATCTGTCGTCCGTTGCGAGCGACCAGATAATCTTTGCCGGCTCTGAACAATCCTTCAACATCATTCCACGGCGCCGAGATCAACGGGATTCCGCATGCCATCGCCTCAAAAGGACGGATGGTCGGGATACCTGGCAGCTTTTCAGCATACGGGCGGCGCGGCACATGAACTGTAACGCGATATCGCGCAAAAACCGCGGGCGCCGCGAAGTTCGGCAGCCAGCCTCCATAAGTGATGTTCGCGCGACGCAAGGCTTCGATTGCCACATCCGGGTAGCGCACGCCATAGGCTGCGGCGCGAAGCCCCAGATCCCGTACGGGCTCCAGCAGGAATTCGGCTAATTCCGCGGAGCGCTCGTCGTCGCCCCAATTTCCGATCCAGACGAGGTCGCCCTCGCTGGAATAGCCGGCGAGCGGATGGAAAACGCGGGTGTCCGCCGCCTCATGCCATGTCCACGTTCTGCGGGCCCAGCCACGCCGGATATAAATTTCGCGAATGGCTTCGCCAAACGCGAGCACTCCGTCATAGTGCTCAAGGTCATATGCTGCCATGCTCGCTGGATCGGTTGCCGAGCGGTGGTGCGTATCGTGAAACAACAACGCATAGCGACCCGTTCGGGCTCGATGACGGCCGATGCGGCGAACCAGCGCGTGATCATTCCACTCGTGAACAAGCGTCAGGTTTGCTCCATCCAGCGCACAATCAAGGTCCAGGTCCTCGAGGTTATACTGCTGGCTGGAGAGCAGTGGATAGGCGCGGTGGAAATCTGCAATCGCCGTTTCGCCGTGCTCGCGAACCAGGTTTTCGCGGCTCCACGAATTCGCGGGTTCATAAATGCGTACTTCGTGGCCTCGGGTGATCAACTCCGTGGCTACGCCGCGGAGGAAATGCGCATTGCCATGGTTCCAATCGGACGTCAGCGAGTGATAGAACATTACAACGCGCATTTCGGATCAAACTCCGTGTATCAGCGCCGCTGGCGAGGCACTTTGCAGCGCCTGCCTATAGGCGGCTTCATAAGCTTCTGCCATTCGCTCCGGGGTGAACATGCGCGCGCGCGCGTAAGCAGCACAGGCCAGCGATGCGCGCCGCCCCGGGCTCGAAATTAGCTCGCGGACGTGGAACAGGAAACTCTCGCGATCATCGGGCGAAACAAACACGGCCACGCCGCCCCAGTTCTCGCGCAAACTCGGCAGGTCGCCCAATACCAGGGCGCAACCAGACAACGCCGCCTCCAGAATGGATAGTCCGAAAGGTTCATATCTGGCAGGCGAGCAGAAAATTCCTGCTCGAGCGTAGTATTCCGCCAGTTCTTCTTCGGTCAGATGACCCAACGCGGTCACGTTCTCCATCGGCCTGCGACCGCCGTTCGGATGGGTATCATCGCCCGCAACGAGAACCGGCCATTCAATCTCCGGCGCGGCGTCGCACAAAAGCGATATGTTCTTGGCCTCATCCCAGATGCGGCCGGCTGCCAGCACGAATGGCTCCTTCCTGGCCGGATGATAGCGAGCGGCAGTGCGCGCGTTCGCAATTACTGCGCTCGCGCGAAGCGGGCCGTAGCAACGGTCGAGTTCGCTCAGCATGGCGCGGGTGGGAGCGACTACGAAGTCGGCGGCGCGAATACCCCATGTCACCTGGCGTCGATAGCGGTCCCACTCCCGCGGCGCCGTCCGTCCCCTGACCGCGCTCCACCACGACAGCACGCAGGAATGACCGACCATCACGCAAGGCTCGTTCCAAGGGAGCTGACCATGGGCATAGCTGTTCAAGTGGATCACGTCCGGCGCCAGATCCCGCTCCAGCGCAAGCAGCCAATCGGCCGCACGCTCTATGTCGCCCCAGGGGTCCTCCATCCATTCCAGCTTGTACGTGCTCTCGTAGACTTGCAGGTTGGGAATTCGTCGGCACTGTTGGCGTTGGTAACTGGTCAGCGCAGCGCCCATGACGGCCAGCGCAATTTGGATCTGATGTCTGGAAAGCGCGTGCGCAAGCTCCATCGCGTACGTCCACACGCCGCCAATCGTATCGGCCGTCATGAGGATGCGCCGGATGGGCCTGGCCTCAGTCATTGCTGAGCCTCGTTGCAGACTGCCGCAGATCCTCGTTCGCTACCGGAACAGCGCGCTGAGTGCTCCGATTCAGGACCAATCGGCTTTTGCTAACGCCGCTCATGCGTTGGATTTCGTTCGAGCTGCACCAACGGCTCAGGGCGGCTCTCCTGAATATCGCTGAATTCGGTGAAGCGCGCCAGATAATATTCGTGCGCTCTCTCCCACGCACGATCATCGGGCGCGCCCCACAACCGCCTGTAGTCTGGGGACCCCGGATATGGAAACAGGGGAACAGGCTCATTGGCCCACACCCCGTGATCCATGACGTAACGCCGAAATTCACTCACCGCGACCGGATCGTCATGCTGGATCTGGATCAGGTTGGCCTGCACAAAGGGCACGCGCTGCTTGGCATACACCAGCCGCTCGGCAAGCTCCATCGTGGACATGCGACATCTTTTATCGAGCCACGCCCGCCCTTCCGGAGTAGCGCTCTCAATCCCTGCTTCGATGGAGACACAGCCTGCCTGTCCGAGCAGATCGATCATCGCGTGATTCCACAGGTCAATCCTGGTCTGCACGCCAAATTTGATGCCGCGCGCGCCGACGGCTTCGAGCAAATCCTTATTCGGAAGAAAGATCTCGTCGATAAAGTACACATACTCGGCGCCGGATTCCACGAGGCCGTCGAGTTCTTCGAGTACAGTGGCCAGCGGCCGCTTGCGGAACTGGTTGCGGAAGTTGTCCTTTGCGCAAAAAGTGCAGTGATACGGACATCCGCGCGATGTCTCCATTTCAGCGCCCGGTCCAGCGGGAGCGGCGTCGAAGCGGTGATGATGATGGGAGTGCCGCGCGATTGCAGCCGCATCCCAACGCAAAGGCGGCAGATCCTGCATATCCGCCGCGTGCGGCGAGCCTTGCACACGCGGCCTGCCGTCCTCCGGATATGCGATCGAAGCAACCGAGCTCCAATCGCCGGCAAGCCGCGGCAGGATCTCCTCGCATTCGCCGATGACAACTACATCAGCCCCGAGCTTACGCAGAGCCGTCGCCGGCGTGGTTGACGCATGTGGACCAACGCCCACCACCACGCCGGCGATATCGCGGACGCCAGCAACCAATTGCTGGGGAACGCGGAGTTCAGGAGGCGCGCACCTCCAGAAAAGATAGCTGGGCGCTGTGGTAACTACGGTAAAGTCTGGTCGGAACGCTGAGAGCCGCCGTCGCACTTCGTCCAGGTTGAGATGTTCGAGTTGCGCATCGATGATCTCCGCGACGTGCCCTTCTCGCTCCAGCAGCGCCTTCGAATAGCCGTATTCCAGCGGCAAATGCGGTTCACGGCAGCCAAAATAAATGCTGCCCTCAAACGTCCAGTTGGGATTCAGCAGAGCGAATCTCATGAGACCGCCAGCTCCACTGGCGCGCCGTGTCTCGTTTCAAGCAGCCAGCTGTGCAGACGCTGCAAACCTTCCTGCGGGCTGACCTTCGGACTCCAGCCTGTCGCCTGGCGAAACTTGGCGGCATCGGTCACGTAGTATCTCTGATCGCCGGACCGGCTTGGCTCAAAGCGCACGCCCGGCGCATGCCCGGTCATCCGCCCGATCAGATCTACCAGTTCGAGCAGGCTCACAGCGCGCGCCACGCCGCCGCCGATGTTAAACGCCTGACCGCTCAAGGCATCAATCTGCCTCCAGGCGAGGAAAAACGCCTCCATTAAGTCATCGATAAAAAGAATGTCGCGGACCTGGAGACCGTCTCCGTAAATCGTGATGGGCCGTTTAGCGAGTGCGCGAATCAAAAAATGCGCAACCCATCCTTGATCCTCTGTGCCGAACTGGTGAGGTCCGTAGATACAACTCATGCGAAACACGACCGTGCGCAGCCCGTAAGAGCGGGCGTAATCGCGCACGTATTGCTCGGCGGAGCCTTTGGAACACCCGTAGGGCGTATGAAAATCTAGAGGCCGCGCTTCGCTGATGCCATGCTGGGCAATGAACCGGTCTACAGGCGCATAGCGACAGCCATCCGCCCGCAGATCCACGTCCTCCAGTCCTCCGTAGACCTTGTTCGTCGATGTGTAAATCAACGACGGTCGGTTGTTCCTGGCCCGTATCGCCTCCAGTACGTTCAATGTCCCGGTGACATTCGTTTCAAAGTCGTTCCGCGGATCGAGAAGGCTGGTTGTAACTGCCACCTGCGCGGCGAAATGAAAAACATGGCTGACGTTTTCAACTGCGCGGCGCACAACAGCCGGATCACGTACGTCAGCAGCGACGACCGTCACCAGCCGTCCGTGCCTTTGTTGCAACCAGGCGACGTTCTGTCGCACTCCCTCGCGCGACAGATTGTCCAGGATGGTTACGCGGCAACCATCTTTCAACATGCGGTCCGCCACATTCGTTCCTATGAATCCGGCGCCCCCGGTGATGAGCACGGCTGACAATTGCGGATCGGAAGTGGGCCGCACATGGCCGTTCTGCTTAGGTTCACATTGCATCAGACTACGAGCCCCCGCGCCGTTAACTCCTCGCGCGCTTCATTAAACCGGTCGTGAGCTTCCTTTCCATCGAGCCAAGCGGCGAGATCGAGGAGCCCGTCCTCTAGCTCTACAGAGGGCTCGTAGCCCAGAATACTCCTGGCGCGCGAGATGTCCGGAAAGCAGTGTCGGATGTCGCCGACCCGATATTTGCCCGCAATCTCGGCCTCTATATTTGTCTTCCCCAATGTTTTTGCAATTCGCTGAGCGACTTCCTTGATTGTGATTTGCCGACCGCTGCCGATGTTGAACACGTGGCCGTCTGCCGCGGGCGCCTCAAGCGCGAGCCGGCACGCTCGCGCTACATCATAGACACTCACGAAGTCTCGCAACTGGTTCCCATCCTCGAAGATCAGAGGAGGTTTATTGTTTAAGAGTCTCGACGCAAAGATCGCCAGCACTCCCGTATAGGGATTTGAAAGCGACTGGTTCGGTCCGTAGACGTTGAAAAAACGCAATGCAACGCTCGCTATGTTATAAGCGCGTCCGATCATCAGACACAGACGCTCCTGGTCATATTTCGAGAGCGCATACACCGATGCCAGCGAAGGCGCCTTCCATTCCGGCGTGATGACCGGACGAAGAATTTCACCCTGTCCGTTGCGCATTTCCCAGTCATTACGCCTCAATTGATCAAGCGACCGCTCGACGTCCGCGTAGATTGCGCCATCCGGGCCTTGATAGAGGCCCTCCCCATAAATGCTCATGCTTGAGGCGACAACAAGCCGTTCTACAGGCTGATTGATTAAGGCTTCGAGCAAAACGGCAGTGCCAACATTGTTGACGTCGGTGTAACGGACCAGATCGTACATACTCTGGCCTACGCCAACAATCGCAACAAAGTGGTAAACTGCGTCGATTCCTTTCAACGCCCGTTTCACCGCTTCGGGATTGCGAATGTCGTCAACAATAACCTCTACCTCCGGGTTCAGATAGCTGGGTATCTGTCGCGCAGGTCCGTGAACCTGTGCAGATAGATTATCGAGGACGCGTACACGGTACCCATGCTGCAGCAATTCATCAGCGAGGTGAGAACCAATAAAACCCGCGCCGCCCGTAACCAGAATATTGCGCATCTGCGAGTTCTCCTGTAGATGTTCTGGCCAGCACCACGTTACGCGCGAAACTGCTGTTTTGTACAGCCGCGTTGGATTCCTCTTTTGAGCTTCGGAACAGCATTTTCGGCGGCGTGCTCGGCGCGTTACCGTTCAAGCAGGGTGTTCCGACTCACTGCGCCACGTGGTTCTGGCTTTTCAGTCGCGCCAAAATCGGCCTTGGCTTCCGTGCTGGTGGCGATGTCTGTGGCTCCGGTCTGCGCTAAAATCTCCTTCGCGCGCTTTATCCAGTCAGAGTTGTCGCAATGGACCGAGAGTAGAATCCCGCCATTTCGGATTCTCCCTTCATAGCGTTTTGCCTCATATTCTGGGATGCCAACGCCAATGAGAGCTCCGGTAAATCCCCCCACTACGCCGCCTGCCCCGATTCCGCTGAGCATGGCTACGATTGGACCCGCCGCGATAAACGGGCCAATGCCTGGGATGGCAAGCGCGCCAATGCCAGCCAGCCAGCCCAAGGCTCCTCCGAGAATTGCTCCGGCGCCTGCGCCTGCCGTTGCGCCTTCAGGCGCCTTGGTGTGCTTTTCGTGCGCAAAGTCCTTGTTGCCGAGATTCTCGGGGAACAGGACAGAGATGTCCGTGTTCCGGAACCCCGATCGCTTGAAAGCTTCAATAGCCTCAGACACCGTGATCTGGTCGGGGTAAATGCCAAATGCTGCTGTATTCTTTCCCGCCATAGTTCTTCCGCCTCCATCCAGGACGCTAGCCGTCCCTCCTCAGCCGTTGCAACCCGACGGCTTCTACTTCCAGTCCGGGAGTCCCTCTCCCGACGTACAGCGCACGTAAGTAGCAAGCCCGCTTCCAACCTCTATCGCCAATGCTAAGCTGCTGAAATAGTATGCAATTAGACGTTTCCAGGATGACCGGCGCGTGGATCTTCTTACCTGACGGCGTAATTCTTACAATAAGTTCATGCGCGGGTAACGTTAGTTACTGGGGAACTTACTAGCTCGGGGATGGCGCGCTGTTTGCATGAGCATCAGCGGTGAAGAAATGGCAGCTACCGTCTGGAAAGGCTACATTACGTTTGGACTGATCTCGATTCCGGTTCGCCTGTATACCGCGGCGCGGAATGAGCGCGTCAGCTTTCACATGATCCACGCCGCGTGCAACACGCGAATCAAGCAACACCTGTTCTGTCCGCACTGTGATCGCACCGTCGATCGGTCCGAAATTGTGAAGGGTTACGAGATCAATAAAGGGAACTGGATCGTCATCGAGGAGGACGAGATTCGGAAGATCGCGCCTCAATCGACCGACAACATGGACATACTGGAATTCGTGCGCTTATCTGACGTAGACCCTATTTATTTCGATGCATCATACTACGTAGTGCCTGAAGAACCTGGGCGGCGCGCATACAGTCTTCTGCTTGAAACGATGCGCAAGACCGGGTATGCCGCCCTCGCCAAAGTGGCCATGCATCAACGGGAATACGTGGTTGTAATTCGTCCTCGGGAACAGGGATTGACTCTGCACACGATTTATTACGCCAACGAAGTGCGAGCCGTGCCGGAATACGCGAAGATTGCGACTGCTGAGCTAAAGCCGCAGGAAGTCCAGCTTGCAGAACAACTGGTGAAGAGTCTTGCAGGCCCGTTCGAGCCTGCCCGCTACGAGGATGAATACCAGAAGAGGCTGCTTGAACTGATCGAAGCCAAGGAGGAGGGCAGGGCGGTGCGTGCGGCTCCGCACAAGAAAAGGGCGCCCGTAATCGATCTGATGGCCGCTCTGCAAAAAAGCCTGGGACAGGTCGCGGAACGGAAGCCCGCGGCCAAAGCTTCCCCCTCCCTTCATGGCGCCACGCATGGCAAGACCCGCCGGACGGCGGCAAAGCGCGCCGCGAGTTAAAAGGCGGCCGGTCCACGCGACCACGTTGTGGGGGCGTGCTTACAATTTGCCTCAACAGAACCGCTCGACGGCAAACGCGGCTCAACCATCAAGTCTCTCCACGATCAGCTTAGGCGCTCTGATTCGTCACGCCACTTGTAATCTACAGTGTCTTCCCGCTTGCGCCCGGCCGATGCAATTGTGTAGCATTATTCGCTAAATCCGCCAACGAGCAGGAGGCAAAAATATGAAACGTTCAGCGCTCGTCAGGGCCATCCAGGCGCTGTGCGTGGCGACATTCGCGCACCCCGGTTTTTCTCAATCGATCACGGGCGACTTGGTCGTAAACGTCGCCGACCCGTCCGGCGCGGTGATTTCAGGAGCAAAGCTGGAGTTGACGCAGGTTGAAACGAACGTCAAGTTCCAGGGCGAGACGGATTCACTAGGCAGTTTTCTGTTCAGCCAGTTGAAACCAGGCCCATACCGTCTGGATATCACCGCCAGCGGGTTCCAAAAGGCGAGTATAACCGACATCGTCATCGCCATCGGACAGCGCGCGCACGTTGACGCCAAGCTGACCGTAGGCGCGATTACGCAGCAAGTGAGCGTATCTGCCGCCGCGGAGACTCTTCTGAATGCCGAGAGCGCATCGGTAGGCCAGGTGATCACAGATACAGCGATCGCGGAACTGCCGCTGAATGGCCGGAACTTCATCCAGCTTGCGCAGATTTCCGCAGGCGCCGCTCCCGTCGGAATAGGCGTTTCGCCCGCGACGAGTTGGACAGGCCGCAGCGACTCAACACTCTCCATTGCTGGCGGCCGCGAAACCAACAACAGCTTTCTTGTAAACGGGATTGAAACGCGCAATGCCCGCTTCGGCAGCGCCGGCATCCGGCCCTCCGCCGATGCCATCGAGGAGTTCCGCGTTCAGCGTTCCACTTTCGGCGCTGAGTTTGGGAGGAGTTCGGCGATCATCAACACAACTATCCGTTCAGGCACAAACGATCTGCACCTTGCTGTCTACGAATTCCTTCGCAACCGCAGCCTGGACGCGAACGATTTCTTCGCCAATCGCGCGGGTCGGCCCAAGCCGCCGTTCGTGCAAAACAATTTCGGGACGGCTGTGGGCGGACCGGTAGTGATACCGGGCTATAACGGACGAAACAAGACGTTCTGGTTCTTCAACTACGAAGGATTCCGGCAGAGGCAGGCTAACACCGCCACCGGCCTGTATCCGTCGCCGGCGCAGATGGCTGGCAACCTGGCCGACGACAGCGCCGGCACGGGCATTCTTCCCACGAGTTCGCCCTTGTGCGTCGCGAATCCTACTTCCCGAAAGTGTCACGACGTGATCGACCCGCTTAGCGGACAGCCTTTTCCCGGCAATGTCATCCCCAGCAATCGGCTGGACCCTATCGTGCTCAAGCAGTTGCCCTACCAGCCCAAGCCGAACGTCGCCGTACCCGCGAATTCGCCGGACTTCCCGACCTTCAACACCGTTGGCTTTCCTAAACGAATCAATGACTGGGACCAGTACAATGTCCGCCTCGATCACCATTTCAGCTCGAACGACATTCTGTATGGAACCTTCTCCAACTCGGATGAAAGCCTGTTCAGTCCTGCGCTCCGACCCCTGGGAGGCGACGTATATCCCCAAACCGACCGACTGTACACGGTTACCTACAATCGCATCATCAGCCCGACAATGATTAATGAATTCCGGTTCGGCTATAATCGCAGCCTGACGTACCGGCAGGCCGAGACGTCGCTGACCAAGGACTACGCAAAGGAGGTGTTCGGGCTTAAGAACACCTCTCCCAATCCCTTCGATTTTGGCGTACCTCAATTCAACCCATCTGGATTTAGTGGAGTCGGATCCCTCTCCGAAGCGATCGGCGCTACGGACACAAATATTCAATTTACAGACAACTTCAGTTGGAACAGACCAAAGCACAACTTGCGGCTTGGACTGGCTGTAAGTCGTCAGCGCTACGATCAGATCACCGATTTCTCGGGCAATCCCAGTTTCAACTTCGATGGCCGTTTTACTGGCATGCAAGGCCTGGGCCTTGCTGATATGCTGCTCGGCTTGCCGATTTCCGCCTCCGGCGCTCTGGGCGATTCCAGCCAGTTCCTCCGCACTACGTTTTATGCGGGCTATGTACAGGATGACTGGCGCGTCACGCCGGATCTCACTCTGAATTTCGGGCTGCGCTATGAATATGCCGCCGCCCCTGCCGAGACGCGAGGCAAAGCGCTCGTATTCGCGCCCGACCTGGGAATTGTTGTATACGCCAATCACGGCGTGCGGCCATCGATTGTGGATCCAGACTGGAATAATTTCGCGCCGCGGTTCGGGTTTGCTTACAGACCTGCGTTTTCCAAGAATACAGTCATCCGCGGGGGCTTCGGCGTTTACTACACCACGGATAACTTCAACGAGGAGCAGTTTAAAGTGATCGGCCCGCCATTCTATCAGTCGCAGACGTTGAACAGCGATCCCACGAAACCCACTCTGTCCATGGCCAACATGCTGCCTTCGTTTTCCGCTTCACCCAACTTGAATCCTTTCTCGTTTGACCGCCACAATCGCACGCCCTACCTCAGTCAGTGGTCTTTCGGCGTGCAGCGCACCTTTGGGCGGGACTATCTTCTCGAGATCGAATACGCTGGCAGCACAGGACAGAAGCTGCCCGAGCGGCGCAATTTGAATATCGCGAGACTGGATCCCACAGGGACGGTCCCGATTGTTAATCGCGTGCCATACCCGCAGTACGGATTCATTCTGCTCACGTACAACGGAGGCTGGTCAAGCTATAACGCTATGACGACCCGTCTTGAAAAGCGATTCAGCGGAGGTTTGTACATGCTCGCCTCCTACACCTGGCAGAAGGCGCTGGACCTTGGCGCCACAGACGACTTCTCAGCCATTTCTGTCGAGTTTAAGAAGTGGGACAAAGGGCCGAGCGATTATGATGTGCCTCACCGTTTTGTTTACAGCTACGTGTATGAGCTGCCGTTCGGGCGCGGGAAGCGCTTTGGCGGCGGCGTAACCGGCCTCGCAGACAAGATCATCACTGGGTGGCAAGTGACCGGGATTACCACCTTCGCAAAAGGTCAGTTCCAGACCCCCACGCTCGGAGTAGACTGGCTGAACGCCGGCTCGTTCACTAGCTCGAGACCCAATATTATCGGCGATTACACAGCAGGCCGCAGCCTGCCGGATGCGTATCTCAACGCGAGCGCCTTCGATTACCCGCGCGACGGGAACGGTCAGCGTGTTCACTTGGAAGGCAACGCCGGTCGCAACTCCATAGAACAGCCGGGTCTCAACAACTGGGACCTCGGCGTGTTTAAGAACACTCGCGTCGGCGAGCGCTTTAACGCCCAGTTTCGCTGGGAGATGTTCAATGCGTGGAACCATACGCAGTTTGGTCCAGCGAACCTGAGCGTCACTAGCTCGAATTTCGGTAAAATCACAGGCTTGCTCGTAAGCCCGCGCCGAATGCAATTCGGATTGCGCCTGTCATTCTGATTGCGACCGAGCCGCGGCAAAACAGCAGTCTTTGAGCCGGGCTCGCATCGGCGTCCTGTTGCCGCGCTCTTCGGGTGTTTCGCGCGCCGGCGCGATAACGTGTGCAAGCCATTGGGCGCGTTTCGAATGGGCGATTGCGCTCAGGGCGAATCAGCGCAGGCGCGGGACGAATCCGACTGTGCCGGTCCCGCTCACCTCGGCTGGAGGCGGCCGAATCCGAACTGCGCCTTCAAGACCCGATTTGACGCGTCCACGAGAGCCGATGCATTGAAGCCCGGCTGATCCGGGTTGCCGAATCGCAGATCGAAAACATCCACGCGTGTCGCCGTCTCAGGCTCGGGCGCCGGGGTTGTCTGCCACAGCGGAAAGGCGGAGAAGTCCAGGAAAACACGAAAGGGTTGTGTTTGCGCTGCCGCTTCCATCGCCGCCGATCGCGGCGTTTTGAACAGGACCCGGCCGCGAGTCGGGTCGAAATCATCCGGCAAGCCCACGGGCAGCATCACATACGCCTCAGAGAGTTCGACCAAACCAGTCCAGTGGAACGGATTCGCCGGGCTGGGAAACGCGGCGGTTTGCGTCGGCGCTTCCGACCGGTAGACGCGTGCATCGAGCATCGCCAGCGCGCGCTCATGCGCCAGGTAGCGACCGAAATCGTAGGCTCCGATCAGCGCAAGCGCAAAGATTGCCCAGCCACGGCCCGGGTTCTCTTTCGCGCCGATTTCATTGCTCACCAGGCGCGCCAGGGCAGGCGCCGCCAGAGCGAACAGCAGAATGATCCAGATCCAAACATCGATAACGCTGGTAATGTCCAACCTGAGCCAGCGGCCAGAAAACGGCAGCAACAGGCGGACGCCATACACGTTTGTGAAATCCAGCGCAAGGTGACTGAGAACAGCGACTAGGGAAATGGCAAATGCCCTGAACCACGAGATGGGCTTTCGGTGGACCATACGGATAATCGCAACAGGCAGCAGCGCAATCAGGGGCGCGGCAGCAAGCGCATGCGTAATCCAGCGATGGTATTCCAGATATGTCACAGGTCCGCCGAACCAGCTAACGACGTCAATATCGGGGCTGTTAGCCGCCATTGCGAGCAGCAACGTCCCTCGCGGTGAAAATCGCTTCAGGCCGGCCCGCGCCAGCATCACGCCGGTCAGCGTATGTGTCAGATTGTCCAATCCACCAGCTTACGCGACGCCGGCGCGCGTCCTGCCAGGCCCTCCCGTTACATTCGGACCGGATGATGAGTCTGACCTGCCGCCGGCATCCGGGCGCTGCTTCAAATCTTCGGCAGTTGGGGTTAATTATGAGGCGCGGAGGTTGTCCATCAAGACCCTCGCGAGTTGATCCGAATCGACATTGCCGCCGGATAAGATGACGCCCGCGCGTTCTATGTGCGGCGGCAATTTCCGGAACAGCGCAGCGGCGGCAGCGACGGCGCCGCTGGGTTCGACGAGCATCTTCATGCGCGCCAGCAGAAATCGCATGGCCTCCATGATTTCTGCTTCCGTCACCAACAGGACTTCTTCAACATTCCGCTGAATGATAGGAAAGGTAATAGCGCCCGGCTTGGGCGACCGCAATCCGTCGGCGATCGTGTCCGGCGGCGAGATCTCGGTCCGCTCTCCCGCTTTGAGCGACAAGTAGGTGTCATTGGCCCGTTCTGGCTCCACTCCGAAAATCCGGATCCCAGGCCTCATCGCCTTGGCGGCAATGGAGGAACCCGAGATGAGACCACCGCCGCCGATCGGTACCAGAAGCGCATCGAGATCCGGCGCCTCGCGCAGCAGCTCCATCGCCGCCGTGCCCTGACCAGCGATGATCAGTGGGTGATCGTACGGCGGAACCAGCGTCGCGCCGGTCTGGGCCGCGACGCGGGCGCCCAACGCTTCGCGGTCTTCCTTGAAGCGGTCATACAGGATGATTTGCGACCCCTGAGCCCGCGTCGCCTCGAGCTTCGCCTTCGGCGCATCCTGAGGCATCACCAGCGTTGCTTTGATGCCGGCTTCACACGCCGCAATCGCTACGGCTTGCGCGTGGTTGCCGCTGGAAAAGGCAACCACGCCTTTTTCGCGTTGTTCGGTCGGGATGGAGAAAATGAAATTCGACGCTCCGCGAATCTTGAACGCGCCGCCTCGCTGCAGATTCTCGCACTTAAAAAATACCGACAGTCCGGCTTCCCGGTTGAAGCCGCGCGACGTCATCACTGGCGTGCGCTGGGCGATGCTCGCGATGCGCGCCGAGGCTTGCTCGACGTCTGCGAAGCGGACCGGCTCAATATCCGGCGCGTTTGTCGACGACATTCTCTAGCGGCTCGCCATTCATGAAGCGCTGAAAATTTTTAACGAACATTCGCGCTGCGGATTCAATCCAGCCGGAAAAGTGGTCGGCTGCATGGGGGGAGAGCAGCACATTCTTGAGTCCAAAAAAAGGATGTCCGGGAGGCAATGGCTCCTGGTTAAAAACATCCAGAGCCGCGCCTCGGATGCGTCCTTGGCGCAGCGCATCGATGAGTGCGGCTTCGTCGACCACCGGGCCGCGTCCGACGTTGATGAGCACGGCGGTCGATTTCATGATCGCAAGCTCGCGCGCTCCAATCATTCCTCTCGTCTCGGCGGTATTCGGCGCGGCGATCAGCACGTAATCAGCCTCGCGCAGCAGCTCATCGAGCCGTTCTGGAGGATAGATCGCATCAAGCAGCGGATCGGAACCGGACAGCGCCGGCCTGCGCCGAATTGCGACAATGCGCATCCCAAACGGCTTCGCGCGTTCCGCCGCGCCACGCCCGATCTCACCATAGCCGATGATTCCCAGCGACCTTCCATGCAGCTCTTCGATATCAAACTGCCGCCACACGCCTTCCTCCTGCTGCTTCACCAGCCGGCGCAGGTCCTTTGCATAGAAAAGCATTGCGGCGACGGCCCATTCGCCCAGGACGCGCCCGAACACGCCGCGTCCGTTTGTGAGCGGCACTGGGCTTTCAATCAGTTCGGGAAACAGCGTATTCTCTACGCCGGCCGAAATGTTGTGCACCCACTTGACGCGGCGCGCGAGCGGGAACACCTGGCGCAAGAGCTCGCCTCCGAAAACGGCATTGAATATCACGTCGGCCTCAGGCGCGGCCTCGGCCAGGAAACCAGGATCCGAGCCGATCTTCACCGTCGCCGAATCCGGCAGTTCGTTTAGAACCCTGACGTAGCTCGCCGCCGGATTTGCGAGCACAAGAACATTTACGGACATTGAGGAACCAAATTTCCAGGATATGCGACACTAAGGTCGTGCCGGAATTTTGCACGTGCGGCGCAAAGTTGCCTGCCGATGCGCGGTTCTGCCACAAGTGCGGGAGACCGCTATTCGAACAGGAGATCGCGCCAGAACAGACGCCCGCGCCGGAGCGCCGCTCCATGGGGCCTACGCCCGCGCCGCCCGAGATCAGCTTTCGGAATCCACTCGCGGTGCAGATCGCGCTGATCGTCTCATTTTTCACACTGTGCGTCTCGGCGCTTTCCGGTCCCTTGTTTTTCCTGCCGATTTTCTGGATGCTGGCCGCGGGATTCTTCTCGGTGTATCTGTACTGCCGCCGCACCGGCCAGCGACTCACACTCCTCAGCGGCGCGCGGATGGGTTGGATTACGGGACTGTTCGCCTTTGTTCTGATAATGGTCCTGTTCACCGTCCTTGTGGTCGCGCTCTCGGATCCGGCTGTTGCATCCGCTTTCATCGAGCAGTTGAAATCGCGCGGGAGCGGAGTTGACGCCCAGCAGGCGGTCCGCGCATTTCGTTCGCCGGCCGGCATCGCGCAAGGTCTGCTCGGGTTTTTCGTTGTTTGCGGGGTCCTGCCGACTCTGGGCGGGGCTCTCGGCGCAAAGCTGCTGGGTCGCTAGCAGCTTTCGTTGCGACTGGGCCGCCAAGTCCGTCGACAGTGCGAGCGTTTTTGTTGAGAGAGATCATCGCCTTGAGCAACCCTGCTACACTCGCGATTGAATGGCGGAAATCCTCGATGGCGCATTCATCCGAGACCAGATTCTGGCGGACCTGAAGCCTCGCGTCGAAGCGCTCGCGGCCGCGAAGCGGCCGCCCGGGCTGGCCGTGGTCCTGGTCGGCAACAATCCGGCTTCAGAAATTTATGTACGCAATAAGGTGAAGGCCTGCGCTGATCTCGGCATCTTCAGTGATAAACTGACGCCGCCGGACTCGATCAGCACGGATGAGCTGCTCGCGATTATTAAAGGTCTGAATGACCGACCGGAGATCGATGGCATTCTGGTTCAGATGCCGCTGCCTGCTCAGATTGATTCGCGGCAGGTGCTGGAGGCGGTTTCTCCTGACAAGGACGCGGATGGTTTTCATCCGATGAACGTTGGACGGCTCGTTGCAAACCGTTCTGCGCCCCGCGCATGTACGCCCGCCGGAATCATGGAGATGCTGCGCCGCTACAACATATCCGTGAAAGGGCGCCGCGCGGTCGTCGTCGGGCGCAGTGACATTGTCGGCAAACCCATGGCGCTCATGTTGATGCATGCTGACGCGACGGTGACGGTGTGCCATTCGAAGACCGCGAACCTCGCCCAAGAATGCAGCCGCGCGGACATCCTGGTGGCTGCCATGGGCCGGCCGGCTTGGATCACGTCCGAGTTCATTGGTTGCGGCGCGGTGGTCATCGATGTCGGAATGAATCGCCTCACGGACCGCAAGGAGGTGGCGCGCATTTTTCATGACCGTCCCGAAAAGCTGGCGGAATTCGACCGCAAGGGCGCGATACTGGTAGGAGATGTGAATCCGGTCGACGTTGCGGCGCGCGCTGGCGCTTACACCCCCGTGCCCGGCGGCGTCGGACCGCTCACAATCGCGATGCTGATGGCCAATACTGTTTCGCTTGCGGAGCAGCATCTCGGCTTCCGTTAGCGTCCATGTTGCGTGTCGGTCTGACGGGCGGCTTGGCCAGCGGCAAGAGCTTCGTCGCCGAACAACTCGCCACGCTGGGCTGCTTTGTCATCCACGCCGACAAACTAGGCCATGATGCGCTCCTGCCTGGCGGCGAAGCCTACGGCCCGGCTGTCGTCGAGTTTGGACAGGACATCCTCGACGCCGAGGGGCTTATCAACCGCCGCCGACTCGCTGCTATTGTTTTCAACGATCCGGATCGTTTGGCGCGATTGAGCGCTATCGTGCACCCCGCCGTAAGCAAGCGAATACGCCTGCTCTTGGAGAATTTCAGCCGCGTCCAACCCGACGGCATCGCCGTCGTGGAAGCTGCAATACTAATAGAAACAGGCGCTTATAAGAGCTACGACCGGCTGATCGTTGCCGTGTGTACGGAACAGGAACAGTTGGAGCGGGCCATGCGCCGCGACGGCCTGACGCGGGAGGAGGCGCTGGCGCGCCTGCGCCGGCAATTACCGCTGAGCGAAAAAGTCAAATACGCCGACTACGTTATCGATACGTCAGGCGCAAAAGAGAGAACCATTGAACAAACCCGGGCGGTTTACGAATCGCTCCGAAGCATACGCCAATGAAGACAAGGATTCTACTGCTGGCGACAATTCTCATCGCCATCTTCGTACTGATCACGTCGCGAGGCAACTGGAGCATGCAAAGCCTCGTGGGAAGCGCTGGCGCTGACGGCCGATTATGGTCCGGTCCGTCAACGATCCACGGCGCTGGATTGACGCCGGATGAACTCAATAATATCGAGATCTATAAGGCCGGGCGCCAGGCGACCGTGTACATCACCAGCACAGTTTACCGCCAGGACTGGTTTTTTCAGGTGTATCCCGTCAAGGATCTTGGGTCCGGATTTATCATCGACGAGAAAGGCTTGATTCTCACCAATTATCACGTCGTGTCCGGCAGCAATCAGGTGGAAGTGACGATGCCGGATCAAACCAAATACAAAGCGGAAATCCTCAATCGCGATCGGCCCGACGACTTGGCGCTGATTCGAATCCACCCCCGCAAACCGCTCCCCTATCTTCGACTGGGCGACTCAGATAAATTACAGGTTGGCCAGAAGGTCCTCGCGATCGGCAACCCGTTCGGCCTGGATCTTACGCTGACCACGGGAGTCGTCAGTTCGCTCGGGAGGACTATTCAGGGCGGCGCCAACGACCAGGTGCTTGAAGGCATGATCCAGACGGACGCCGCCATCAATTCGGGAAATTCGGGCGGACCGCTGCTGGATTCATCGGGCAACGTTATTGGCGTGAATACTGCCATTTACACGCCGAGCGGCGGCAGCGTGGGCATCGGCTTCGCGATGCCGATCAATCGCGCCAAGGCGATGCTATCGGATTTTCAGGCAGGGCGCCGCCGGGCTCGATTGGGCGTTACGGTTGTGTACGTGGCCGGCGATCTCGCGGAGGCCCTCGATCTGCCGCGGGAGGGCGGCCTGCTGGTGCAGGACGTCGGCTCGGGCTCAGCCGCCGAGGCGGCGGGCATCCGTGGAGCCCGGCGGACAGTACTCATCGGCAACGCCGAAGTCGGAATTGGCGGCGACTTGATCATGGCGATTGATGGAAAGCCGGTCGATCGCAGCGACGCCATTGCGCGCGCGATCGCCCAAAAGCACGCCGGAGACAGCATGGAGCTCACTGTCTTTCGGAATGGACGCCGGCTCAAAATTACTGTGCGTCTTGGGGCAGCCGTGGAGGACCGCATCTGATCGCGCGACTTGCGACGCCGCCTGTCGCGCGCGGACGGTTCTATCACCTGCGGCTGTGCGTGGTATTCAAGCGCTTGCTTGCGAAGGACGCGCGGCGCGCTCGCCCATGGAGTTCGCAAAGTAGGCAACGATGCGGCACATCTCCTCAAGCGCCGCGCGCGATTGCGACATGCGGAACCAAAGCTTCATCACGCCATAGTCCGCCCGCAATATCAAACCCTCGAGCGAATCGCCGCCAACGTGGACGTCCCCTGCGCGCCGCATCAGAGACGCCACCATGTTGTAATCACGTTCGAGCGATTGTCTGAGTCGGTTGAGATCCGCAGGAACGCCTTCCGCCAGCAGAGTTTGCACGCGCTGGAAGTTTAAGCCGTTGGCAACGGCAACATCCTGCGCGTAATCCGTCGCGGTTTCCGCGTTCAGTATCAGCAGACATGTGTATCGAAACCAATATACAAACAGTGCAGCCGAAATCAGCGCAATTACGAGGCTCGTGATCATGGTCGGCGATCCAGATGCAGAATAGCATCGGAGATCCGGAGCATCAATAGACATCTCGCCTTTTAAGAATGTTTTTCCTTCGATCTAAGGCCTCCGCTCGAGGTTTGGGAACGCCATGTCAGCGGGTTCGATACCCCGCTGACGGCAGTATTCCAGATATAGCGATGCGTAGCTGGCAAGAAGATACTCCGACTCGCTGAAGCCCAGCTCGCGCGCAGTTGCGTCGATCCACTCCGCGGGACCCTCAAGCTCCAGGTAATTTCCTATCGGCGTTTCATCCAGCATGACGAGCCCGGGATCGGAGTCCCTGCAGTATTCGGTTCGATATTTCTCGTAGCGGAATACAGGCCTGAGTCCCATTCGCTCGAAAATGCGCTCAACAGCGCCTGCATCAGACAAAGATGACTCGAGTTCCTCGCGGACCTTGTGTTTCCCCGGCTGGCGCGGCCCTTTAAATGTCAACGTGGTCTTACCGTCAACTTGACGGATGCGGATCAGTTCGCTCCGGCTTTTCAGCGCGAGCTCCGGCGTATCGAACACGACGTTGCGCTCAAACGCCCGTGGCGCGCAGACTCGAAATCCGGCGCTTTCAACCTGCGCCCGCGCCGCTGCCAGGTCGGATATGCGGAGCTTGATCTCGGTCTCAAGGGAATCGAGACTCGGCACTCTGCCGTCATTGTACTTGGTCTGCTTCAGAGTCGGGGTAGGAGATAGAGCGTCGATCGACACGCCGTCGGACGCGCGCGCCGTGAACGACAACTCCGCGCCAGCTCGAGCCAGATCCTTACGGTGAATGACGGGTTTCGGGTCGATCCGATCGAAAGTGATCGTAACCCTTTGCGGGTACGCGCTCGCCGTTGAGACGGACGGCGCCGGCGCGGCCGCGCACGATCTTTCCGATGCGAAACGAACCGCGAGGCGGCTTGGCCCCAGGCGGCATTGTGAACAGCAGTTCGTAATCTTCGCCGCCGTGGAGCGCTTGTTCGAGCGTCGCCCCTTGCATCACTGGGATCGATTCGAGCTCGGCTGAGACCTTGGACGCGACGCACAGACGGCGCAGATCCAGGGACAGGCCATCGCTCAGGTCAATGGCCGCTGTCGCGCGGCCTCGGAGCTTGCGACCGACATCAATACGGGGCTGCGGCGTCCGGTGCTCCTGCCAGAGGTGACCGAGGCGGCCGGAAACGTAAATCAGGTCGCCGATCCGCGCCGCATCGCGACGTAGAGCCTGGCCGCGCGGAGAGGCGCCGCATACAACGATGTCGCAGGTTAGTTGTCGCGCGCGGGAAAGGTCGCCGCCTGCAAGCGGCGTATTCCACCTTCGGGCCAGCCGGAAGAGGCCGGTGAAGAAATCCTGAACCCAAGCGTCATCCGCCCACGCCGGGAGCGCGAGCGATAGCAAACAAAATCGCGGATCTCCAGCCATGGCGGCGATATCGCTGAGACCGCGCGCCAGCGCTTTGTGTCCTATCTCAGCAGCGCTGTGCGTATCACGCCGGAAGTGAACATCTTCTATCAGCAGATCCGTGGTGAACAGCAGGTCTTCGCCTGGACGCGGCCGGAACACAGCGCAATCGTCGCCGATTCCAACCACCAGGCCGCGCGCGCTTGCCAGACGGGATCTGGCGCGAATGCGGCGCACGAGGTCCAGCTCGGACGAGGTCATCAGATTCGAAAATACGATACCGCCTGCGTCAGTCGCTTCACCTCCTCCGCATTCTGGCCCATGATCCTGTCAATCTGCGCGATGGCGGTGGTGGCGTCGCGCATGGCCTGGCGTTGCTGGTTGGAACTCTCGGCCATATGCTTCACCAGTTCGCTGACCCGCTCGACGTTTCTGGCGATTTCCTCAAGCGCCTGGCCGGACTGCGTGGCCAGTTCCTGACCTGCCGCGGCTTTCTTGACGGAGTCTTCAATCAACTGGGCGATGTCCTTGGCGGCGTCGGCGCTGCGTTGGGCCAAGGCGCGCACTTCAGCTGCTACAACCGCAAATCCCTTACCCTCCTCGCCAGCATGCGCCGCTTCCACGGCCGCGTTCAGCGCGAGCAGATTGGTCTGAAAGGCGATTTCGTCCATGACATGGATGATCTGAGCGATTTTCTTGCTGCTGGCATTGATATTGGCGACAGCTTCCGTCATACGCTTCACCGCTTCCCGCCCCTCGGCCGAGCTGGCCTTGGCGGAATTGAACTCACGCGCTGCGTCGGCAGCCATCGCGGCATTCTGTTCGGCGGCTGCGGCGATCTGCTTCATCGCGGCGGCGGTGGCTTCAATGGTGGCTGAGTCCGCATCCCGGCGGAGCCGGCCGCCTGCTGTTGCCGAAACGGACGCCACAGCATCCCATACGTGCGAGGCCGCGGATTGCACGTCGCCGACAACGCCCTTAAGCCGTTCAATCACGCCGTTGTACGCCGCCGCGAGCATCCCGACCTCGTCTTTCGAATCAAGTGGCAGTTCACACGTCAGATCGCCGCGTTGCAGCCGGTCAAAGCCCGCGACAATGCTCTGCACGGGACGCACCACCAGCCGCGAAATGAAATATCCAAATGCGAGCCCCACTGCCGCTCCCAGCGCCGCCAGCCCAAGCAGCCAGACGCGAGCCTGCTCATTGGTGCGCATCGATGCGGCGTACTCTCGTGCGCTCTGGTCCATCCGGTAGTGGACGGCGCGTTCAAGTTCATCCTGCGTGCGATCGAAGCTTTCGTGCGAAGGGCCATTGGAGAGCTGGAACGCCTGCTCCGCCTCCGAATTGGCCAGCTTTTTGGCGACTTCTTCGTTGATGGCCTGGAAATTATCCCACTTACGCTGGATGCGATCCACCAGCGATTTCTCCTCAGACGAGAGAGCCGTGGCCGCTTCCTTTTTTGTGATCTCTGCGAAGCGCGCCTCCGCCGCCCGCATTTCGCCCAGATGTGCATCACGTTGTTCCGGAGTGTACGCTACAAGCGCATTCTTTTGGCCCGACAGCGCGCGTAGCAGTTCGATCTCCGCCTGCCGGAGATTGGAGACGCCTTCCAGATGCCGCTTGTAAAGCGTCTCGATCGCAGCGCTCTGCCGCCCTACATCGCGTACGCCAATCAGCCCGACGCCCAGAGTGATGACAGCCGTCGCGGCAAAGCCCGTCATCATCTTGAGGGAAAGTCGGAGGTCACGAAAGTTGAACATGCGAATCCTTGCAACACACTCATCGGCGTTTTGGGCGGGAACCTTAGCCCCGTCTAAGGTCGTTGCAGGCCGCACAGGCTGAGTCGCCGGTTACGCCCCGGGGCTGCGACCAGCTCGCTCGAGAGCCATCGTGGGTCGGCGCTTCGAAACGTCGAGTTCGTGGCGACAATGAGCCGCCCGCCCTAAAGCTCGCGGCCGGCCAGCCGATGAGATGCCTGTAAGGAGATTGGAGAGTCTTGATCCGAATTGCTTCCATGATCGCGCTGATCTTGTCATTTGCGGCGGCAGCGGCCGCTCAGGACGGAATCATTCGAATTCCCGAACCCGAGGCGCGAAAGGCGCTGGTTTCGCGCACCGACCCCGAATATCCCGCGATGGCGCGCCAGATGCACCTTTCCGGACGTGTGATCGTGGACATTTATATCGATGAAGATGGAAAAGTCGAGGACGCCAAGCCGGTGAACGGCAACGCCCTTCTTTCGAGCGCGGCGGTAAACGCTGTGAAGAGATGGAAATTCAGCCCCATCGCGCCGGGCGGAACTCCCAAGAAGGTTGTCACTGCAATGGCCTTCGACTTCAAACTGTAGATGGATTATTTCTGCGGGGGCGCGATCGCCAGCCGCTTACCGGCGGCCGGCGATCGTATTTCTATGCCGGCGCTTCAACACGGACCAGCGCCCGCCCCATAAATCGGCCAGACCTCAAAAATGCGGTCGCCGCGGCCACAGGCTGACTCCCAGGACGCTGCCCGTCTTCCTTGCCCTAACAAACCACGCGCAAGAAGCCAACGTTTACGAGAGCCGCGCTGCTGCCAGCTGTTTGCGTTCCCCAAGGACATGCGAACCCCCGTGTTACCTTCGGGGTGTGACCAAACGAGCGTTCTTAGCCGTCGTTCCCGCTGTGCTCTTTGCCGCAAAAACGGACTTCGAAGCCCAACTCGCCAAGTGGAAGCCGATCAGGATGCCAATGCCGGCCGGGTTGAGCGCGCGCGAGAAACAGCTTGTCCGGAAACTCGTCGAATGCGGACAACAGATGGAAGCGATCTACTGGCGGCAGAGCGATCCGGGCGCTCTTCAGCTGCTTGCGACGACGCCTGATCCAAAGCTGCGCCGCTTGCTGATGATCAATGGCAGCCGGTACGATCTGATCGATGAAAACAAACCCTTCGTGGGCGTCGAGCCGGCTCCGCCCGGACGCAACCTCTATCCGAAAGGGCTCACGCGCGCTCAAATCGAGCAATACGCGAAGCAGCATCCTGACCAAAGAGCTCAGATGTACAGCTCTTATACGGTCGTGCGCTGGAAAGGTCGGGAGCTGGTCGGAATTCCGTATTCTGAAGAATATCGGACGCCGCTCAGGCGCGCCGCCATGGCTCTCCGCGAAGCCGCGGACCTCAGCGACGATCCCGCTTTCGCCCGCTTTCTGCGCCTTCGCAGTGAGGCGTTTCTGTCCGATGATTACTATCCAAGCGACCTTGCCTGGATGGATCTCAAAGACCCGAAGTTCGACGTCATCATGGGGCCATACGAAACCTATCTCGATAACCTGTTAGGCGTTAAGACGTCATTTTCCTCGGCCATCCTCATCCGCAACGAGCAGGAGAGCCGCAAGCTCGCCATTTACCAGAAATATGTGCCTGACATCCAGGACGCGCTGCCGCTTGCGCCAGAAGACCGCCCGTCAAAGCGCGGGCATCTCACGCCCATGGAAGTGGTGGACTCGCCGTTCCGAACAGGCGATCTCCTGCACGGCTATCAGGCCGTCGCCGACAATCTGCCCAACGATCCGCGCATCCACCAGAACAAGGGCTCCAAGAAAATCTTTTTCAAAAACTTCATGGATGCGCGGGTGAACGACGTCATTCTGCCGCTTGCCAAGCAGATGATAGCGCCGGACCAGGCCGTGAAAGTCACGGGCGAAGGCTATCTTGCTACAACCGTCCTACATGAGATTAGTCACGGGCTCGGTCCGGCGTATGCGCGAGTTGATGGGAAACAACAGGACATTCGCGAAGCGATCGGCCCGGCATACTCGGCATTGGAAGAAGCCAAGGCCGATATCGTCGGAATGCTCGGTCTGAAATGGCTGGTCGACCACGGAGCGCTGCCCAAAAACCGGCTTGAAGAGTACTATGCCTCCGAGGTCGGCGGCATCTTTCGAACCATCCGCTACGGCGTCGCGGAGGCGCACGGGCGCGCCGAGATGATGGAGTTCAACTTCTACTCGGAGCGGAAGGCCATCCGGAGATCCGGATCGCGGTACATTGTCGACTATGCCCGCCTGACGGAAGCCATTGCGGCGCTTGCAAGAGAGCTGCTCGAAATCGAGGCTGCGGGCGACCGCCGCCGCGCAGAACGCTGGTTCGCAAAGTACGACAAAATGCCTCCGGACGTCAGCGCGGCCCTGCAACGGGTGACCGACGTGCCTGTCGATATCGAACCGCTCTTCGACTTTCCCGCGCTACCCCCGCACTGACGGTTCGGCCGCTTCGGATGAATGCGCCGCGTTCCGAACCGGCGCCTCCTGGTCCCGGTACTGAAGCCGATAGAGCTTCCAGTAAATTCCCCGTTGTGCAAGGAGCTGTTGGTGCGTGCCGCTTTCCCGCAACTGCCCCTTATGCATGACAAAGATGCGGTCCGCCCGCTGAACCGTCGAGAGCCGGTGCGCAATGATGATCGAAGTTCGACCTTCGACCAGCTTGCCCAGCGCGTCGCGGATTAAGAATTCGGTTTGTGTGTCAACGCTGGAGGTCGCTTCATCCAGAATCAGCACACGTGGATCGTGCGCCAGCGCGCGCGCAAAGCTGATCAGTTGCTTCTGTCCCGTGGAATAGCCCGCGCCCCGCTCGCGAATCTCCTGATTGAACCCGTCCGGCAGGCCGCGGACAAAATCCAGCAGGTTCACCTGCTCGGTTGCAAGCTCCAGCTGCCGGTCGCTGATGTTCTCAGTGCCCAGGCGAATGTTGGTCGCCACCGTGCCCGTGAACAGGTATGGATCCTGAAGGACGATGCCGAAATTCCGGCGCAGCTCCTCCAGATCCATATCGCGAATATCGACGCCGCCGAGGCGAATCGCCCCGCGCTGCACATCATAGAACCGGAGCAGAAGATTCGTCAGCGTGGTCTTGCCCGCGCCGGTGTGGCCCACGACGGCAATCGTTTCCCCGGGCGCGATCGTAAAGCTGACGTCGCGCAACACCCAGTCCTCTTCTTTGTATGCGAACCAGACATGATCGAATTCGATGGCCAGTGGACCGGGCGGGAGCGGCTTGGGTGCAATGGGCGACTGAACCGCGACTGGGGTGTCGAGTAGCTTGAAAATCCGCTCGGAAGCCGCCATCGCGCTCTGAAGGATGTTGTATTTCTCGCTGAGATCCTGGATGGGCCGGAAAAACCGCAGTCCATACTGAAAAAACGCCACCACCACTCCGATCGTCATCGCGCCTGCGCGCACGCGGAACCCACCGTAGGCGAGCAAGAGCGCCAGCGCGAGCATGCTCAAAAATTCCACCGCCGGATAGAACCATCCGTATGCCGTGATAGAGTCCTTAAAGGCCTCCATATGATCGCGGTTGATTCGGTCGAACTCGCGGCGGCTCTTCTCTTCGCGATTGAAAAGCTGCACGACGGCGATTCCGGTGATGTGCTCCTGCAGGAAGCTGTTGATCCGGGCGATCGCGATGCGAATGCGACGATAGCTTTGCTGCACGGTGCGCCGGAAGATGGCTGTGACCAGCACGACCAGCGGCATCACGGCCAGCAGCAGCAAGGTCAGCCCCGGGCTCAACCGGAACATCGCAATGATGACGAAGCTGAGCATCGCCAGGTCGCCGATGATGGTCACAAGTCCCGAAGCAAACAGATCGTTCAACACGTCGACATCAGTAGTGACGCGCGTGATCATGCGGCCTACCGGATTGCGATCATAGTACGAGATATCAAGGCGCTGGAGGTGCGCCATGAGCTGCCGGCGCAGGTCGAACATGGCTCGTTGCCCGGTGAGCTGCATGAGATACTGCTGGCCGAAATCGCAGACAAAGCCGATGATGATGGCGGCCAGATAGGCGGCCGTCAGCTGGCCGATGCCAGTCCACGGGTCGGCCGACAATCGATCGCTGAATGGGATTTTGGACGCGCTCCGGACGGGAACCAGGTAGCGATCGATAGCCAGCTTCGTGATCAGTGGTCCTACAATCTGGACAACCGAGTTGAACAGCAGAAAAACGAGCGAAACGGCGACCATCGCCCGGTACGGGCGCAAATACGTGAGCAGCCGCCGCATCAGCCGGCGATCATAGGCTTTACCGAGAACCTCTTCTTCCACGTGCTTTCAGGTTAGCAAGGGGACGCCGAGGATCGCAGATCAGACAAACAGCGCTCTCTGTTTCTGGCGCGTGTCCGCGTCTATTGCTTGGAGCCCTTCCCCGGAAGGCCAGCCGGATTTTCATGCGTCCGCTCGCGGAATCGCGCCTTCATACCGGAAGCGATTGAGACGCTCGATTCTCCAAATTTATCCCGCATACGGTCTGCCGCTTCGAGCGCCTTGCGCCAGCGCTCGCTCCGCTCGCCCGTCAAAAGATTGATCTGGCCTGTATCGCCGTCGAGCGAGCCGGCCTGCACACCCAGCAGCCGCACAGGACGGCCGGTCCACGCCCTTCTGAAGAGCAGGCGCGCTTCCTCCAGCAGATCGATATCGAGTTGAGTGCCTCTCTCGAGCGTGTGCGCGCGGGTGTAGGTCGAAAAATCCGCGTAGCGCAGCTTCAACTGAACAGTGCGTGCAAACAGACCATGTTCGCGCAGCCGACGCCCCACCATTTCGGAAAGCCGCGAGAGCATCGCTTCGAGCGCGGAAGGATCGGCGGTGTCTTCGTTGAACGTATGTTCGTGACTGATCGACTTCGGATCTCCGTTGGCGCCAATATCGGCATCGAACCAGCCGCCGGCGTCGAGACCTTTTGACTTTCCGGCGAGCGCGAGCCCCCATCCGCCGAACTTTGATTCGAGAAAGCCTGGGTCGACGGCCGCGAGATCGCCGACCCGGTGAATTCCGAGGGCCTTGAGCTTGCGCTCCGTAACTCTGCCGACCCCCGGAATCTTGCGAATATCGAGAGGCGCGAGAAAGTCCGCCTCCTGGCCGGGCGGAATCCACAGGATTCCATTCGGCTTGGCCTGGTCGGAGGCGACCTTGGCCGCAACACGCGAGGCCGCGATTCCGATCGAGCAGTTAAGACCGGTGATGGCCTTCATGCGCTCATGCAGCTTGTGCGCCGCCAGGAGCGGCGGTCCGTGCAGGCGCTCCGTCCCAGTGAGATCGAGGTACGCTTCATCGATCGAAGCCATTTCTACCTGCGGTGAAAACTGCTGGAGCACTTCGAACGCCTTGCGCGAATATTCGCGGTACCGCTCCGGATGCCCATCGACGAAAATCGCGTGCGGGCAATGTTGGTAGGCTGCGCGCAAGGGCATCGCCGAGTGGACGCCAAACTTGCGCGCCTCATATGAGGCCGCCGAAACCACGCCGCGTTCGTGCGCCTGACCGCCGACGATAACCGGTTTGCCTTTCAGGCTCGGGTCGAAGATCTGTTCCACGGAAACGAAAAAAGCGTCCATGTCCACATGGAAGATCGTTTTCATTCCGACAATCTCGCCAGGGCGACGCGGGGCAGGCCCGCCAGATCTGTACGGATCTCGACGTCGCGCCAGGACGACCCGAGTATGTCCCGAATCCGCCCGCTTGCATTGTACGCGATTTCCATCAGCAGCCACCCGCCCGGCCGGAGCACGCGCGCGGCGTCGGCGATCAACCTCCGGTAGAGATCGAAGCCGTCCGGACCGCCGAACAGGGCGATATGCGGCTCGTAATCGCGGACCTCCCGCTGAGTAACCTCCTTGTTGCTTTCCGGAACATACGGCGGGTTACTCAGAATCATCGCTGAGCAGCCATCGCGGAACGCGGACAGGACGTCAGATGCGACGAGCTGGACCTGCGCGTTCCACCGCCGCCGATTTCGATCGGCGACGCGCAGCGCGGCCACAGAGATATCGCTTCCGATGACCGCCGCGCCGGTTTCGAGCGCGACGCTTATGGCAATTGCGCCGGATCCACAGCCCACGTCGATCACAGGCCCCGCCCCGTGCGCAAGCTTTTCGATCGCCGCCTCCACGAGGTGTTCTGTCTCCGGCCGCGGGATCAGAACATCGGGAGTGACCAGAAATTCGCGGCCGTAAAATTCCTGCCGCTTGGTTATGTACTGAGTGGGCTTCCCGGAGAGCCGCTCATGCAAATATCGGCCATAGTGGATCCACCACAGCTCGATCAGCTCTTCGTCGCCGTGCGCGTACAGCCATGCGCGGTCATGTCCGGCGGCGTGCGCCAGCAGCACCTCGGCGTTGAGACGCGCCGCCGGAATTCCCGCCTGCTCCAGGAGCCGCGTTCCCTGCCGGAGCGCCTCTCGAATAGTCAATGATCTCGCAATCTAGGCCGCAGCGATTTCGCCCGCCGCTACCTGCTCCTTCAGCTTCTCCGTCTGGTAATGCGTCTGAAGCGCGTCGATCAGCGGTTGCAGCTCGCCATTCATGATGCGATCGAGCTGGTGCAGCGTGAGTCCAATGCGGTGGTCTGTGACGCGGTTTTGCGGAAAGTTGTAGGTCCGAATCTTCTCGCTTCGATCACCCGTCCCAACCATGCTGCGACGTTCCGCGCCGATCTGCTCGCGCTGCTTTTCGAGCTCGATTTCATACAGGCGGCTGCGCAGCACGCGAAGCGCCTTGGCGCGGTTCTTGATCTGTGACTTCTCATCCTGGCAGGACACGACCAGATTGGTGGGCAGGTGTGTAATGCGGACCGCCGAGTAGGTGGTGTTGACCGACTGACCGCCAGGTCCTGATGAGCAGAACGTGTCAATCCGGATGTCTTTCGGATCAATCTGAACGTCGACTTCTTCGGCCTCCGGCAGCACCGCCACCGTGATCGCCGAGGTATGTACGCGGCCCTGCTGCTCGGTTTCAGGAACGCGCTGCACGCGGTGCACGCCGCTTTCGTATTTCAGCCGGCTGTAAACCTTATCCCCGCTGACCAGGGCGATGATTTCCTTTACGCCGCCCACCGAGGACTCGCTGACGGATGTGATTTCCACTCGCCAACCCTGGCTTTCGGCGTAACGGGAGTACATGCGGAACACTTCCGCCGCAAAGAGCGTCGCCTCATCGCCGCCGGTTCCGGCGCGGATTTCGAGAACCACGTTCTTCTCATCATTCGGATCCTTGGGCAGCAGCAGCACCTTCAACTCGCCCTCAAGGCGCTCCAGCTCAGGCTCGAGCCGCTCCACCTCGTCCTGGGCCATTTGCCGGAGTTCGGCATCCTGCTCGGCCAGCATCCCGCGAGCATCCTCGAGATTGCGGTGGACCTGCTTCCATTCCCTGTATTTGGCGACGATTTCCGACAGGTCGCTCTGCGCCTTCGCCGTTTTCCGATACGCATCCGGATCGCTGATGATGGCAGGATCCGCCATCTGGCGCGTCAGATCTTCGAATCGCGCCTCGATATCGGCGAGCTTTTGCGCGAATTGCATCGAAATGGCTCAGGCGATCACGAGCTGGCCGCCCTGCTGCTCCTCCAGGCGCATGGCGCCTTCCAGCGCCCGGATGGCGACTTCAGTCTGGGCGTCCGAGGGGTTCTTGGTTGTGATCCGCTGCAGCCAGAGTCCGGGCGCCGTCAATGTGCTCAGCAGGCTGCCCCGCCGCTTTGCCGCAAACCGGATCAGCTCATAGCTGAAGCCGGCGATCAGCGGCAACAGCGCAATTCGCGAAACGAACTTCGCCAGAAAGCCGTCCACCGGCACTACAGCATAGACCAGCATGGAGATCACCATCACGACCAGGAGAAAGCTAGTGCCGCAGCGCGGGTGAAAAGTCACAAACTGGCGGGCATTTTCGATCGAAACCGGCTGGCCCGACTCAAAGTTGAAAACCACCTTGTGTTCGGCGCCGTGGTACTCGAAGACGCGGCGAATATCCTTCATCCGCGAAACAGCATAAAGGAAAATCAGGAAAATCGCGATTCGAATGCACCCGTCGACGAGATTGATGGCGAGCCGGCTGTCCAGCGCCGGATAAACGCCGCCCAGCTTGGTGGCCAAAAATAGCGGAACGAATTTGTAGAGAAAAATGAAAAATCCAAGCGAGAGAATCAGGTTGAGCGCCATCGCCCAGGACGAGATTTCACGTGGCGTTTTAGCGCCGGATGGAACGCCGCTGTCAAAGGCTGCATTCGCCGAGAAGCGCAGCGCGTGAATGCCGAGCGACATGGCTTGGCCAAGCGTTCCAAGCCCGCGCAACACCGGGTATTTAAAGATCGGGTATTTTTCTGAAATTCGGGGGAGAGGGCGCTCGTCGGTAATGAGCTCGCCGTTGGGCTTGCGCACGGCCACGCAGTAGCTGTGCGGAGCGCGCATCATGACGCCTTCCATGACCGCCTGGCCGCCGACCAGCGTCTCCTCGCCGCTTTCGAGTATAGGCAGGATCTGGATATGCGCCGCCAGGCGGAAAAACGAACGAATGCTCAAGGTGGAAACTCCGTTTCAATTATATCAGGCCCCGCCAGCCAGCCCGCCGCCGCGGCGCCAGCCGTATGATACTTTCTCGGTTATGCGTCTGAGCTTGGGAATTCTTCTCGGCATGCTGGCCATCGCCGCCGAGACGCCGTCCTTTGACGAAATCGCGTCGCTTGCGCGGGAGCGCTCGCCGAAGCTGCGCGCTGCGCTGCCGGCGGCCATGGGCGAGGACAACCTGAAAAAAGGCGCCGGTTACATCGACCATGGCCCCGATTTCATCTGGGCTGTCGAGAGCGCCGCGCAACCGCAATTGTATGTGGACGACCAGCCCGGTCCGGCGATGATCCGTGTGCAAGGATCGGACCTGTGGTACGCCTCCGGCCAGCTCAAGACTGGAACCACGCACAACTTTTATTACGTCATCGACGGCAAGCGATTCGGCGGAAAGACGGATGTGCCGGCGTTCGGCCCCGAATCGTATGAAAAGCCTGGCGTGCCGCGTGGAATTCTGCACGGAAAATTTGTGCATTCAAGCCGGATTTATCCGGATATGACCAGCAATTACTGGGTCTATGTGCCGGCGCAATACGATCCCGCCCAGCCGGCCGCCGTTATGGTGTGGCAGGACGGCGAAGTGCTCGTTCCGCGCGAGGCGCCGTCGCGCGCGCAAATCGTCTTTGACAATCTGACCTACGAGAAGAAAATTCCGGTGATCATTCACATCCTCATTTCGCCCGGAACGGTCGGCGAAAAGCGAATGCGCAGCATCGAGTACGACACCGTCGACGATACCTATGCGCGCTTCCTGCGCGACGAAATTCTCCCGGAAGTAGCTAAAAAATGGAACCTGCGCACGGATGCTTACAGCCGCGCCATCGCCGGCGATTCCTCCGGCGGCATCTGCTCGTTCAACGTCGCCTGGCAGCAGCCAGACCAGTTCAGCCGGGTACTCTCGCGCATCGGCAGCTTCACCAGCATTCAGTGGCATCCCGGCAAGATGGATGGCGGCAACATCTATCCTTTCAAAGTCCGCAAGGAGCCGCATCGCAACATCCGCGTTTGGCTGCAGGACGGCTCGGGCGATCTCGAAAACAATCACGGAAGCTGGCCAATGCAAAACATCGCCATGGCAAATTCGCTCAAGATGATGGGCTACGATTTTCATTTCAGCTTCGGCGCGGGCGCCCACAGCCGCAATGGCGGTCATGCCGAGTTGCCGGAGGAGATGATCTGGCTGTGGCGCGATTACGATCCGGGCAAGACCGAACAAATCTATGCGCAGGATCCGGCGGAAAAAGACAAGCCGTTTTATCGGGTAAAGGCGCTGAACCGGGAGTAGGGTCGCGCCAGACGAAAATCCGCTGGGCTGACCCGTAGGCTCACCGGCGCGGGCAGCCGCATACAATAACGAACATGAATCGCCGAAATCTTCTCGCCACGTTCGCGGCGGCCGCCGTCGCCCGCGCTCAACGGCCGCAACACAACGAGTGGAAGCCCAAGCTGGGGGTCCTGGGGCAATACACGCCCGCAAACGTCGCCTTCGCCAAAGAAGCGGGTTTTAAAAACATGATCCTCGAGGCGACCCCGCGATCTACTCTGGACGCCGCCTCCATAACCGACGAGGCCGCGCAGAAGGCGCGCGCGACGATCGCCGAGGCTGGACTTTCGGTGTCTGCGTTCCAGGCCACCCAAAACCATATTGCGCCTGAGCCGGACCGCCGCGCGCGCGACAACCAGTATTTTGTGAAGGTGATCGAGCTGGCCGGAAAAATGGGCGTGCCTCACGTTGGCACGGCGTCCGGGAAAGACCCGGCTAAGCCATTCCAGCAGCAAATTGACGAAATCGTGCGCGTCTACAACGAAAAGTATTTTCCCGCGTGCGAGAAACACCGTGTAAGAATACTGTGGGAGCCTTGGCCGGAGGGGCCGAACCTGGCGACCGGACCCGTCGGTTTCGAAGCGCTGTTCAAAGCCTTTGATAACTCTCCGTACGTCGGCTTGCAGTACGATCCTTCACACCTGGTTCGCCAGTTCATGGATCCGATCCAGGCGGCTCGCGATTTCGTCGATAAGATCTACGATGTCCATCTGAAGGACACGGAGATTGAATGGCACGTGCTGCGCCGCGTGGGAATCAACCCGCCAAACCGCGCGCAGTGGTGGCGCTACCGCCTGCCAGGCCTGGGCTCGATGGACTGGGCGGCGTTCTTCACCGTTCTGCAAGACGCTGGTTATCAGGGGGCCATGAGCGTGGAACATGAAGACCCGCTCTACGGCGCGCCGAATCGCAACGGTCCCGATTTCAGCCAGGACTTCAAGACCGGTTTCCTGATGGCGCGCCGGTACTTGCAGCAGTACGTGCCGTAGCAAAAAAGCGCAGCCGCATTCAACTCTGATCAAGGATGAACACGGAGGCCCAATCGATTCGGGCGCCGCATTTATCTGTGTTCATCCGCGGTCTGGATCTTCGACAAAATCCTGTCCTGGATCCAGTGCTCATCCCACCACTCGACGGGATTCACCTGTACGCCATCCACCTGCATGGAAAAATGCAGGTGATCGCCGGCCGCAAGTCCGGTGGAGTCGCTGTGTCCCATCAACTGGCGTTTCTTCACCATCTCGCCAGGTTTCACGGCAATGTCCGCCATATGGCCATAGATCGATTGAAGGCCATAACCGTGGTCGAGGACGATGCAATTGCCGTAAATTCCCAGCCGGTCCGCCCAGATCACTTTGCCGTCGTTTGCAGCCAGCACGGGAACATGCTGCGTGACCGAAAGATCGAAGCCCAAATGCACTTGGGTGTCAACCTTTCGCCCCTGATACACGTAGGTGCGCACATCGGCGAATTGCGATTCGACTTTGGAGTTTGAAAGCTGAAGGAACGGCCCTCGCCACAGGAACTGCTCCGCCGTCTTCAGCCGCATGTCCGCAAGCTGGCGGTTATTATCACGGCGCATGTCGCGGTTGATCTTTAAGAATCGCGACAGCAGATCACCTGCGCCTCCGGGATCGAGTTCGCTGTCCACTTTTTCCAGAAAGCTGTTCGTCAACTCGATCTCGCGCTGTCGGAAGGCTTTCGGAAAAAGTTTGTACCAAAAGCGCGCCGTAACTTCGGTCCCTGCAGCATTGCGAACGTAGACCACCGGAACCGTTTCGGCCGGAACATCCCAGGGAAACGCAAACAGCGAGAACCACTCCGTCCGGCTGCCGGGCTTGCGAAAGCTGCGGAAGCGATAATTGCCCACGCGTACGCCGGCCTCCTCCCAATAGCCGGAAGGAGTGAACACTACCAGTTCCGAGCCCCCCTGGTTGATGTAATGCTGGGCGCCGTCGGCGAACACGGCTGGCGGCTTCGTGATGAGGGTCACGTCGGCCGTCACCGTCGTCGACGACCCGCGCAGATCGTTTGAAATCACCTCGACGCCCAGCCGCCCCTTGCCGTCTTTTTTGGCCGACGCCGTGAACGCGTATTCCTGCGGCGGCTCATGCTTACGCCAGAAAAACCAGCGCGTCGTCGGATTCGATTTGTCGAAGACGTCCGTGCGCGCCCCATCCTGTTCCAGCCAGGCATGGATGCGTCGTACGCCGTGCGGGTTCGCAACCCGTACTTTCACAGCCGTGGCCGTTCCGATCGCTTTCGGAGCAGGGTCGAACTGCACCCTCGAAGTGGTCGAAATCGCCAGCAGAACGAGCGGCGGCGTGAGAATTACGAACAGGATGGCGATCAAACACCCCGCGGGCTTCATGTATGTATGAGCTGATCCTACCATTCGCAACGGACTCCGGAACGGCCGGCAGCGCAGGGGCCGGATGCAGCGGATCCGCCGGCGCCGCGGCATCGCCGCGGGTCGGTATAATACCTCGCGCGGGGAGGCTGGCGTCATGCAGGGACTGATGATGGATTATCCGCTGACGCTCACCCACTTTTTGGAGCGTTCAGCGAAACTTTTCCCGGCGAAGGAAATCGTGACCAAAATGCCGGACGGAATACACCGCTACACGTACAAAGACTACTTCGCCCGGGTCGACCGCCTGGCGTGGGCCCTCCAACGGTTGGGGATCAAACGGGGCGACCGGGTAGGGACGCTCTGCTGGAACACTTACCGCCATCTCGAGTTATACTTCGCCGCGCCATGCTACGGGGCCGTGCTCCACACCCTGAACTTGCGCCTCGCCGCTGATCAGCTTGCGTTCATCATTAATCACGCCGAGGATCAGGCCATCTTTGTTGACGCCTCGCTGGTCCCGCTTCTCGAAGCGATCAAGGACCGCATTCCGTGCGTGCGCCGCTACGTCGTGCTCGAAGATTGCGATCCGGGAGCTCATTCACTTCCCCATGCGATCGCCTACGAAGATCTGCTCGCCGGCTCCCCCGCGGAGCCGTTCGCCTGGCCGCAGCTGGAAGAACGCGAGGCCGCCGCGATCTGCTACACTTCGGGCACAACCGGCAACCCGAAGGGCGTTCTGTACACTCACCGTTCGCTGTTCCTGCACAGCATAGCGCTGGCTGTGGCCGACTCCTTCGCCATCAGCGAGCGCGATAGCGTACTCCAGGTCGTCCCCATGTTTCACGCCAATGGCTGGGGCATTCCGCACGCGGCCGTGATGACCGGCTCGAAAATCGTCCTCTGCGGCCGGAGCGTCCAGCCGCGCGACGTCGCCGAACTGATTCAGAACGAGCGCGTGACGTTCAGCGCCGGGGTCCCAACCGTATGGATGACGCTGTACTCCTTTCTCGAAAGCGAGCGCTACGATATTTCGAGCCTCCGTATGCTGGTCTCCGCAGGATCGGCGATGCCGCGGCAATTTATCGAATGGTACGCCAAACGGTACGGAGTGCGCTTCCAGTTGGCGTGGGGCATGACCGAGATCACGCCCATTGGGACCTTCATGTATGCCCGCAGCGAGCTCGAATCGCTGCCCGACAAGGAGAAATTCGACCTTTGGGCGCGGCACGGTCTGGCGATCGCCGGCGTGGACATCCGCATCGTCGATGAAAACGGCAACGAGGTCCCGTGGGACGGAACGACAATGGGAGAGCTCCAGATCCGCGGACCGTGGGTCGCCAGCGGTTACTACAAGGACGAATCGAACCATGTCGGCTCGCCGAGCGCCCCTTCGTTCATCGACGGATGGTTCCGCACCGGCGATGTCGCCACTATCGATGCTCACGGCTACATACAGATCATGGACCGCACTAAGGATCTGGTGAAGAGCGGCGGCGAATGGATCTCCAGCGTCGACCTGGAGAATGCGATCATGGGACATCCGAAGGTGATGGAGGCCGCCGTGATCGCCGTTCCCCATCCAAAGTGGCAGGAGCGGCCGCTCGCCGTCGTCGCGCCGATGCCGCAGTTCAGGAATTCGCTGCGCAAGCAGGAGATTCTTGACTTTCTGTCCGGCAAGGTTGCGAAATGGTGGCTGCCGGATGATGTCGTGTTTGTCGATGCCATTCCCAAAACCAGCGTGGGGAAGTTTAACAAGCGGGCTTTGCGGGAACAATTCAAAGAATTTGAGTTGAAAGTCAATGCGCCTGGATCTTGAAGATTACGAAGTTCGCGACGCCGACCGCGTGCTGACGCCCGCGCTCGCCATTTATCCCTCTATTGTCGACGCCAACATCGAGGCGACTCTGCGTCTGGCTGGAGGCGATCCAAACCGCTGGCGGCCCCACATCAAGACGGCCAAGCTCGCCTTCGTAATGCGCCGCCTCATCCATCATGGCGTGGATGCGTTCAAATGCTCCACCACCCTCGAATTGCGCTCAGCCTGCGAAGCCGGAGCGCGCGACGTGCTGGTCGCCTACCCCATGGTGGGTCCGGCCGCGCGGCGCGTGATCGAGCTTGCCGGGGAATACCCGGACGTCAGCATTTCGGCGCTGGTGGAAAACGAGCTTCAGGCCGCGAGCTGGCGGGGATCGCGGATCGGCATGTTCATCGACGTGAATCCGGGAATGGATCGCACCGGCATCGCCCAGCAACGGCTCGAAGACATCGTGCGCCTGGCGCGCTCGCTCGAGGCGCAATATCGCGGGCTGCACTACTATGACGGTCACGTTCACGCCGAGGACCTTCAGGAACGCCAGACTGCGGCGTGGCGCGGGTACGATCAGTTGCTCGCGATCGTTTCGGCGCTGCGCAAATCCGGAATTGACACCCGGGAGGTCATCACCTCCGGTACGCCGCCGTTCCCAGCGGCTCTCCAGTATCCCGGATTCGCAAATGGTGGATTCGTGCACCAGGTCTCGCCCGGGACGATTGTGTACAGCGATTTCACCAGCATGGGTCAGCTGCCGGAAGAATACGGCTACCGTCCCGCGGCGCTGGTGATCGCAACCGTGGTCAGCCATCCCGCGCCCGGCATCGCCACCTGCGACGCCGGACATAAAAGCGTGTCGGCCGATGCCGGCGCGCCGACCTGCATCGTCGCCGGCCGCCCCGGGCTGACTGCTCTAAAGCCGAGCGAAGAGCATCTGCCCTTGCGCGCCGCCGAAAAATCGGATTTACCGGCCATCGGCGAAAGGCTTTATCTCGTGCCGCGCCACGTGTGCCCCACCGTCAATAACTTCGATGAGGCGCTCATCATCGAGCGCGGCCGCATCGCGGGCCTTGAACGCGTGACTGCGCGCGGGCATGAATCGCCGCTGGTCGGAGCGCGCGCAACTGTGGGTTAGCCGCCCGCTCAGCGCGCGATCCCGAGTCTGGCGCCGGATCGTCGCGCCGCCGGCCTTGCGTTCATCCGCCCGCCGTGACATTCTAATTCCCATCATCGCTAAAGGCGAAAATCAAGTGCTCAAATTTACGGGGAGCAGAATGAAAATGTCCAAGGCTTTTTCCGCGGCGTCGCTTGCGCCCGTTCTCATGATGCTCACAGCCGGCTCCGCCGACGCCGACGTCACGGGCTCGATTCTCGGCGTCGTGCGCGACCCGAGCGGCGCGGTGATCGCCGGCGTAACGGTCACGGCGACCCACACCGGAACGAATCAGGTGCGCACCACCACCACCAGCGCCGCCGGCGAATATCGAATTTTGGCCCTGCCCGTGGGCGATTACACAATTGAAGCCACACACCCTGGCTTCCAGAAGTTCGTCACTACGGGAATCGATCTGACCGTCAACGAGCAGCGTCGCATCGATATTACGCTTCAGGTCGGCGCCCTGGAGCAGAAGGTCGAAATCACCGCCGCAGCCGTGGCCGTCGAGACGACGGCCACACAGCTCGGTCAGGTGATCGAGCAAAAGAAACTGCTCGGACTGCCTCTCAATGGCAGGAGCTATATCGACTTGCTAGGATTGCAGGCCGGCGTCGCGCCCACCACGACCGGCTCCATCCAGCAGGACCGGCCCGTTTCGGGCGGGTTGTCAGCAGGCAACATCGCCGTGAACGGGCAGCGCGAAACCGCCAACGCGTTTCTGGTAAACGGCGGAGACGTAAGCGAAGGCCGTAACCTCGGAACCGCGGTCATCCCCAATCTCGATTCCATCGCCGAGTTTCGCCTGATCACCAATTCCTTCGACGCCGAGTACGGCAAGTTCAGCGGCGCAATCATGAACGCCGTTACAAAGTCCGGCACCAACGGATTTCACGGAACGGCATTTGAATTCCTGCGCAACGACAAGATGGATGCGCGTAATTTCTTCGATCAGACTAAGGGCGTACTCAAGCGCAACCAGTTCGGCTACGCGGCCGGAGGTCCGGCCATCAAGAACCGTCTGTTCTGGTTCACGGACTATCAGGGCACGCGGGAGACGCGCGGCGTCACCTCCGGTCTGGTCACGCTGCCGACCCTCGCCCAGCGCTCCGGCGTTTTTACGCCTGCCGACTTCACCGACAGCGAAGGCAATCCGATGGTGGTTAACGGGTCGTATTGGGCGAGCGTTCTCTCCAAGCGACTCGGCTACACGGTTAACGCCAATGAGCCGTACAGCCTTCCGAACTGTACAAGCACCGCCGTCTGCGTATTCCCGGGAGGGGTCATCCCGCCGGCTGCCTTTTCACCGGCCGCCCGGGGAACCATGAAATTCATTCCGCTGCCAAACTCCGGACTCAATCACTATGTTGTGTCGGGACAGAACAGGAAGACAGTCGACGACAAGGCCGGTCAGCGCGTGGATCTCATCACGCAAAAGACTGGCAACTGGTTCATGTATTACATGTACGACGACGCCACTGTCACCAATCCTCTGCCTTCGGCGAATGTCCCCGGCTTTCCGACCATCACTCCTCAGCGTGCCCAGCAGGCCGTGTTGAGCAACACAAAAATTTTTGGCCCGACAGCAGTGAATGAAGCGCGCCTCAGCTTCATGCGCGCGGCGGTCATCACCGACCAGCCGACCGCAGGCTTCGGCAAGATTTCGGATTTCGGTTTCGTCACAGGCCTGGGCACGCTAGGAATCATCCCCTCGGGACCGCCAGGATACGAAGGGCTTCCGCCGCTCTCATTCATCAACTTCAGCGTCGGCAGTCCGACGCTCACTACCTTCCAGCCGGACAACACGTGGCATCTCTCGGAGGCCTTCTCCAAGATTTACGGCCGGCACACCATGAAATTCGGAGGCGAATTTCGCTATTACCAGGTGAACGAGCGCAACGTGTGCGCGCCGAACGGCAGTTTCAGTTTCGATGGATCTGAAACCGGCAACGACTTCGCCGATTATCTCCTGGGCGCGCCCGCCAGCTATACGCAGTGCAGTTTTCAAGTGCTCGATTCACGGTCGCATTACGGCGGATTGTTCGCCCAGGATTCGTTCCGGATGAGACCCAGCCTCACGCTGAATTACGGCCTCCGCTGGGATGTGAATCAGCCCTGGTACGACACGCAGGATAAGATCGAGACCATCGTGCCAGGCCTGCAATCGGTGCAGTTCCCGACCGCGCCGAAAGGCTGGGTGGTGCCGGGCGACCCGGGCATTCCGCGCACACTGGCGCCCACGCAATGGACCAACTTCGCGCCGCGCGTGGGCGTGGCCTGGTCGCCCGGGTTTGCGGATGGAATCGGCGGAAAAATATTCGGCGGCCCCGGCAAGACCAGTATTCGCGCAGCCTGGGGGCTGTACTACACATCCATTGAGGACCTACATCTCTTCTACGAAGTGGGCGACGCGCCCTACGGACTGTATTGGCCGAGCATCGTTCCACCCTTGTTTGAAGAGCCCTTTCGCACGCGCTCGGACGGCAGCTCCCAAGGCCAACGCTTCCCCTTCATCCTGCCCACGCCAGGCGATCCGAAGAACAAGACTCTCGACTATTCGGTGTTTCTGCCGATTCAGGGTTCGCCCGGATATGACATCCACAACAAAGTCCCCTACGCCGAGCACTACAACTTCAGCATCCAGCGGCAGCTCACTCAAAACACCGCGCTTACGCTCGCCTACGTCGGCACGCAGGGTCACCGGCTGATCGCGCAGCGCGAATCGAATCCGGGGGATCCGGCGCTTTGTCTGAGCCTTCGCGGCAATGGCGTCGCTCCGGGAACGCCGCAGTGCGGGCCGCGCGGCGAGCTGGGCGTGTACACGCGCCCCGATGGCTCCATCGTGAATGGTACGCGGGGACCGCTCGGCCCCGATTTCGGCAGCAACTCATACACTTCCAACATCGCGAACTCAAACTACAACGCCCTGGAAGCGACGGTCGAGCGCCGGGCTGGCGATCTGACGTTCCTGGCCGCCTACACCTATGCCAAAGCCATTGACAATTCATCCGCTTACGGCCAATCCGTTAACTTCATGAATTACCGAAAGAGCCGCGCGTTGTCATCCTTTGATATCACGCACAATTTTGTGGTCAGCTACAACTACGAACTGCCGCTCCGCCGGACGTTTCCCTCCGCTCCGCGCCGCCTTACCGAAGGATGGAGCGTAAACGGCATCACACGCTTTGCGACAGGATTTCCCGTGACCATCACACAAGGCGGCGACCGGTCGCTCACGGGCGCGTCGGGCGTTGACGAACCTGACTTCATCGGCGGCCTGGTCATTCAAGATCCGCGGAATGCCGGCCCGGATGGCGCCCCGAATCGCTACTTCAACAGGAGCGCATTCCGCTCGGAGGCCCTCGGCGGCGTCGGCAACTCGAGCCGGAGATTTTTCCATGGTCCCGGATTTAACAATTGGGATTTCGGCCTCCATAAACTCACGCGGATTACCGAAGGCACATCGCTCCTGATCCGGGCAGAGTTTTTTAATCTTGCCAATCACGCGCAATTCAATAACCCGAATGGCGATTTCAACAGCAGTCGCTTCGGCACGGTTACCTCGGCCAAGGATCCACGCATCGGACAAGTCAGTGCAAAATTCATCTGGTGACGATGCGAGGTCTGGCCGTTTGTCTCCTCTGCGCCGGGGCTCTCTTGGCGCAGACTCCCGCGCAATCGCATTACCTGCGCGGCGTTGAGCTGCTGACAAACCAGAATCCGTCACAAGCCATTCCGGAACTGGATGAGGCTCTCGCGCTCGATCCGCAGCTGGCCGAAGCGCACGACGCCAAGGGGCTTGCGCGCCTGGCTCTGGGCGATCCGGCAGCGGCGCGCACAGAGTTCCGGCGGGCGATCGCTTTGAAGCCAAATCTGGCCGAAGCCCATCTCGGCATGGGACTCGCGCTGGGGCAGTCCGGCGAACTGACCGCGGCAGCCAAGGAATTTCGCATTGCAATCGAGATCCGGCCGGCATACGCCGAAGCGCATAAGCGGCTTGGCGTCACGCTGCGGCGCCTGGGCGACGAGAACGGCGCGCTTGCCGAGTTCGAAAAGGCGGCGCGATCCGATCCGTCCGATCCCGAGGCCTGGTACGATCTGGGACTCGCGCGAAAATCGCGAAACGATTTGGCCGGCGCGATCGCCGCCTTCCGGAAGTCGCTCGAACTCAAGCCCGATTACGAGAAGGCCCGTTACAATCTCGGCACAACCCTGCGCGCGGCCGGCCGCGAGCAAGCCGCTGCTAAGGAGCTGGCCGATGTGCGCGGCCTGCGGGCGTTTCGCGAGAAATTGGCGGAATCCAAGGCTCTCATCCTGCGGGGCGTTGAAGCGCTGGAGCAGAGCCGCAACGATTACGCGCTTCAATGTTTCCGGGAGGCGTCCACGTTGAGCCCGTCCTTGCCTACGGCCTGGCATTATCTCGGCGTGGTATATTATCGCAGCGGCGACGCGCAGCGCGCGCTCGAAGCATGGAACCAGGCGCTTGCGCTCGAGCCGGATTATCCGAAGACCCATGCCGCGCTCGGCCTGATGCATGCCCGCGCTGGCGATTTCGAAGCAGCGCGGCAAGAATTCGAAAAAGCGGCGTCTTCGGATCCGGATGACGCTCAGACCCGTTACAACCTGGGCCTGGCGCTGGCACATCTGAAGAAGCTGCCAGAGGCGGCCGCCGAACTGGCCGAGGCTGTGAGCCTGAACCCGCAATACGCTGACGCGCGCCTCCAACTCGGCCTCGTCTTAGCCGCCAAGGGCGATCTCGCCGGCGCGGCAAACGCCTATCGTGAACTGATCCGACAGCATCCGGACATGGCTGAGGCGCATAACAATCTTGGGCTCGTACTGCTTCAAACGAACGAATTCGAAGCTGCAAGCCGCGAGTTCCACCGCGCGCTTGAGCTGAATCCGCGCTTCGCTCCAGCCATGCAGAATATCGCCCTGACAGAGCCGTGCCAGCCGACCCAGCCGACCGCTATGCTGGTCATCCCGCACGTCAGCGGAACACCCCAGTTGAATACCGACCCGCGCTCGCCGGAATGGCGGAATGCCGCAGCGACGTCGATGAGGAAGGACTGCAGCCACAAGCTGGATTATCCGGAGCTGGCGTCCGAGGTCCGCATGTTCTGGACCGACACAGATCTGTATGTGCTGTTCGTGTGCCCGTACAAGAAACTGAACATCTGGACGCCGCCGCAGACCGACCGCCCGCGCAACAAGCTGTGGGACCGCGATGTCGTAGAGTTTTTCCTCGGTTCCGACTGGAATGAGATTCGACGGTACCGCGAATTCGAAATCGCCCCGACCGGCGACTGGATCGATCTGGCCATCGACTTGACGCGGAAGAGTTATGACCGCAACTGGCGGTCTGGCTGGAAAACCTTGGCGCGGATCGATGAAGCCTCGCACATGTGGTACGCCGCCGCCCGCGTGCCGCTGAGCGCGGTGAGCGAAGCGCCGGTACAACCCGGTTCGCGATGGCGCATGAATCTGTACCGCATCGACGGCGACGGCCCCGACCCAAAACGCCGCTTCTTATGCTGGCAGCCCACGTGCGCCGGAAACCGTGATCCCAATCACGTTCCAGAGCAGTTCGGCACACTGGTGTTCGGCCCGGCCCGATGATGCGTCCAGGAGGCAGGAGAGCATCTGTGAGAATCCCGGGACCTCTTGCGATGTCAGCGCCAGCTTGAGCGCCCTGTCCCGTCGATGCCATGCCGCCGTCGGCATATCTGCACGTGATTGCACGGCGGCGAACAGGGCGCCCAGACGTTACGATCCCGGCGACTGCGGCGGCGAGCGCCGGACCAGGCGCAGCGTGATGGCTTCCGGAGTCACCCGCATCATCGTTATCCCGGGCGGCAGGGTCAAAATACGCGGATCCACATGAACCGTCTGCATGCCAGGATTGGCGTTGGCGAGATCGAAGCGCGCCACCAGCCTGGGCAAATTCATGGAATCCAAAAGCCAAGTCCGCCCGCGCAGCTGCACGGTTAACTCGGTTGCCGATTGGGAGGCAATGTCCAGTCCTCGCGGCACATTGCGAAACTCTACCGGAACATTGATCGTGCGGACGCTCGCTCCCGATTCCACCGTGGCCAGCGTCCAGATCAGCGACGCGAGCGCCACGGCGGCAAGCTTATGACGCCAGTGTACGACCAGCGAGTCGCGCAACCGTTCCCTCAAAGCGCGCGATACGGGCACAGTGGCGTTATCGAGCATGAGCGCAAGCTCGTCGGCGCTTTGAACATGAAGATAGCTCCGCCCGCGCATGGCGGTCACCTCACCGCGCTCCTCCGACGCCACGATGACCAGAGCGTCCGTGCGCTCTGCAAGCCCCATCGCCGCGCGGTGGCGCGTCCCGAACTGGGGCGGAACATCGGGCCGCTGCGTCAGCGGCAGGACGGCGTTCGCCCGCGCGATCCTGCCCGATTCGATCAGCACGGCGCCGTCGTGCAGCGGCGAGGTCTTTTGAAATATTGCGTCAATCAGGCCCGGCGAAATCTCCGCAGCCATGGCCACGCCGCCATCCACAAGCTCGCCGACCGGGTCCTGCCGCACAATAACGAACAGCGCGCCAATTCGTTGCGCCGCGAGCGCAAAGGCCGCATCGGCAAGAGTGCGGTTCGCCGATCGCGCTGGCGCCCCGCGCAACCGCCAGCTCAGAAATTTCCGGTCGATCCCCATCAACGCACGGCGAATCTCCGGCTGAAAAAGGACGATCAGGAGCGCCAGCGTGATCAGCGCGGCCCCTTGCAATACCAGACTGGTGATGATCAGCTCGAACCGGCGGGCGACCAGGGATGCCGCATATAACGCCGTAATGGTTACGGCGATCCGCAGCGCGCGCGCCCGCGCGGCCCACCGCAGCACAATGTAGAATGCCGCGCACAGAACCAGGTAGTCGACCAGATTGCGCCAGTTGTAGAGCGGCCACATAGGGTGTCGCCGGAAGCTTGCGGCAACCGGCGTCGGGCGTTTCCGTCACGATTTTATCGCGCGCCCGCGCCAACTCCGGGCTATAAGGTCGGCGCAACACCCTGTGTGCGGACTATCTCGCCGCCAGGGAGCTGCCGGCCGCGCCGTTCACCATGGCGTTCTTTACACGTATGCGCATGGCTTCCGCTTCGGCGCGGTTCGCTTCCGCGTAATCGGCCGATTTCCGCATGAGCTGGGCGTAGTGGTCAAGAAAATTCGCAGTCTCGCGGCTCATGATATCGCGGTGCTGGTCCCATATCGCCATGGCCCGCCGATAGGCGGCGATTGCATCGCGATCGCGACCCTGCACTCGGTATCCCTCGGCCAGATTGCCGAGCACGCCGGCCAAGGCCACGCTATCGCCGCCGCAGCACTGCTCGTACAACTGAATGGACCGAAGGAAGGCTTCTTCTGACCGATCCCACTGACGCGTGGAAAAGAAGAACGCGCCCAGATTATTGAGGTCGACGGCCAGCTTGCGCGCCGGAGCGCCGTTGCGCTGATCGATGGCCACGGCTCTGACAAACAGAGGCTCGGCCTGGTCGAACTTGCGGCGGTGGAGGTACACGCCGGCCAGATTCATCAGCGTCGCCGCAGTATCCGGATGATCCGGCCCCATCACCTTTTCGGAGATTGCTGCGGCGCGCTCCAGATACTTCTGTGCGCGGCTGTAGTCTCCCATGGAACTTGCAAGCGTTCCAAGATTGGTAAGCACGGCTGCTACGCGCTGATGGTCAGGACCGTAGTTGCTCTCGAAGATGTGGAGCGCTCGCTCCAACGCCTGTCGCGCGCCGGCCGTCGCTTCGCGCGATGCAAGCGAAAGACCCAGTCCGTTCAGAGCCGCTGCGCACCGGACATTTGCAGCCCCGAGCGCGTGCGAGCAGTCGGCGAGAGCGCGGCGGTACAGCGCCTCCGCTTCAGCCCACCGGCCGTCGCTATTCAGAATCTCGCCCTCGATCCCCCACAAGGTCCACAGTGGAAGACGATTTGGCTCCGCCGATTTTGTTTGCAGCTCCTCGGCGTGGTGAATGAGCCGTTCCGCCGAACGAAGGTCTCCACGAGCTTTCGCAATCATTGCCAGTTCGGCGTAGGCCGCGGCTGACTCCGGGCTGTCGCCTGTGGCGTCCTGCATCATCGTCACGGCTTTGCTGCAAAACGCCTCGGCCTGCGTGAGATCTGCGCGCTCGCGGTGGAGCGTGCAAAGATTTTTCATCGTGGCGGCCCAATCCATCCCGGGCTGATTGAGCTGCTCGAATATTGCCAGCGCGCGCCGGTAGAACAATTCAGCCTCTCGGTGTCGCCCGCGATAATATTGAGCTGCGCCAAGACCGTTCAGCGCTTGAGCCAAGCGCGGGTCCGCCGTGACGCCCTCACGCTCGTATATTTCCACTGCGCGGCGGAATGAGACCTCGGAAGCAGCGTACTCTCCATGCTCCTGTTGCTGGAGTCCCGTCTTCGCGAGCGCTATCGCCTCGTCGAATGGCGCCCCCCAGACAGGAACAGAGCACCACGCTAAGCATGCAATAATCGCGATTCGATTTAAAAGGCTCGTTGGCTGCACCCGCGCCCTCTCGTCCGCAGAGACCATTTGCATGGACGAACGAGGAGCGCGGGCAGTTAGTTCGACAGTAGCGGTGTAGGAGTTTCAGAGCCGCTTTGGAAGCAGGTTAGCGCACCTATTGCTTGAGCTCGACCACGGTGGCGCCGGCGCCGCCTTCGCTCGCCGCCGCCGGATAAAATTTCTCGACATGCGGATTGCGGGCCAGCAGATCCGAGATCGTTCTCCGGAGCACGCCCGTGCCGAACCCGTGGACGATGCGGATACGGTCTACTTGGGCCAAGGCTGCGGAATCGAGAAATTTATCGACCTCTTCGGCCGCCTCGTCGGCTCGTTTGCCGATGACATTAATTTCGCGGTACGAGGCGTTCCATCGGGGGCCGGCCTGCTGATAGTTGACTCCGCTCGGGCGCCGCGCCTCGCCGCCTCCGGGCGGAAGCACTTCCTCGACGTCATCGATCGAGACCTGCATTTTCATAAATCCAGCCTCGACCTCGAGCATGTCGTCGCCGATGCGCCGCCGGACGCGCGCCGGCTGCCGGACGCCCTTCAGACGAATCCTCGCGCCCTCCTGAATCGCCGCCAGCGCTGGGGCGGCTTCGGCGCCAGTCTGCGACGCTTGTGAAAGCGCGCTCGATTGCTCGAGAAACTCGCGGCGCGTCTTCGCCACTCTGCGCATCGCATTCTCCGCGGCTTTGCGCTGCTCCAAACCGCGCGCGATCTCGTCAAGAGTGCGACGCGCGTTCTCTTCGAATTCGCGCGCAAGCTTCAGGGAGCGCTCTTCCAGCTCCCGAAGCTTCGCTGAGCCTTTTCGTTCCCAGTCCTTCTCGAGCGCTCTCTCGCGCTCCGCCAGGCGGTCCTGCTGCTGGCGAAGACTCGCCTCCAGTTCGCTCACGCGATCCAGGCGCTCCTGCAACTCCCCCAGGAACCGCTGGAGATCGCGTTCGCTTGCGCTCATAGCCGCGCGGGCGCGCTCGATGATCTGGGGCTCGATGCCCAGCCGGCTCGCGATATCCAGCCCCGCGGACTTGCCCGGCGCTCCCGTGCGCAGGATGTAGGTCGGCGCCAACGTCTTCTCATCGAAGCCCATGGCCGCGTTCACCACGCTCTCCGTACTGGCGCCATAGGCCTTGAGCGCGAGCAGGTGGGTGGAAGCAAGCGTAAATGCGCCGCTGGATCGAAAGGCTTCCAGAATCGCCACTCCGAGCGCCCCGCCTTCCTCCGGATCCGTGGCGCGTCCCAGCTCATCGAGCAGCACCAGCGCGTCCGTCGTGACCTTTTCGAGCATGCGGCGGATAGCCAGAATGTGGGCGGAAAAGGTGCTGAGGCTCTCTGCAATCGATTGCTGATCGCCAATGTCGGCCAGCACCTGTTCAAAAATCGGGAACTCAGCCTCGGCCGCGGGCGTCGGAAGAGCAGCCTGCGCCATGAGCGCCAGCAGACCCACCGTCTTCATCGCGACCGTCTTGCCGCCCGTGTTTGGACCGCTGATCAGCAGCGTCCGACAGCGCTCGTCGAGAGTGACGGAGATGGGGACCACGGCCTTGTTCTGCCGGCGGAGAACATCCTCCAGCAGTGGATGCCGAGCGTCCTTCAAATGCAGACGGCGGTCGAGTTCCGGCGAAAACCGCGGGATGACGCAATCGAATTCGCGCGCGAAATTAGCCTTCGCGAACACAACCTCCAACTCGCCCATGGCCTGCATTGCGCGGTTGATCGCCTCGGCGTGCTGGCGAAGACGCTCGGTCAGCTCAAGAAGGATCCGGTGCACTTCAGCGGCCTCTTCCTCCCTCAGGCGGACCAGATCATTATTCAGGTCAATGGTCTCCATCGGCTCCACGAACAGCGTATGACCGCTGGCTGAGGCTGCGTGAATGACGCCGTCCACTTTGCGGCGCTGGCCTGCGACAATCGGCACGACAAATCGCTCGTTGCGGATCGTCACGAACTCCTCCTGCAACGTGCCCTCTTCCCGGTGAGCACGCAGGAAGCGTTCAAGCGAAGCCTGAATTTCACGCTGCTGCCGGTCGATGTCGCGGCGCAGCCGATACAGCGCGACGCTCGCGTCGTCGGCGACGGAGCCGTCGGCCAGCACCTTGCCCCCAAGATCACGAATGACAGCGTTGAAATCAGCGATGTTCGCCGCCCGCGCGTTGAGCAGCGGGAACCGCTCTCCCACGGCGGTGATCACCGATCGCGCCTCGCCAGCCTGGTCGAGAAACCGGAGCAGATCATAGATTTCACGCGGCTCGAGCGCGGCGCCCTCGATGCGCAGCTTACCGGCCGCCTCCGCCACATCCGGAATGGATGTGAAGCGCACCCGAATTGCAGCTTCGCGCGAAGCCGGCTGCGGCCTGGCCGCTGCGCGCACGTACTCGATCGCTTCTGCCGTTTCGGCAAGCAGGCGCTCCAGAACGGCGCGGTCCGATATCGGCTGCAAGCGCTCGAGCTCACGGCGGCCGAGCTGGCTCGAAATGTATCGTCCGAGCAGCTCGCGCAATGATTCGAACTCGAGAATGTCAGCGCTGGTTTCGCGCATGCGCCTGAAATGCCCTCTCGATCACCGAAAGCGTTCCCTCTGTAAGACGGTAGTTCGAAAGCTCCTGTTGCGCCACCCAAGCCACGCGGCTGACATCGCTCGCGGCCGCGGCCGCGCCGCCCGCCGGGCGGCATAGATAATCGATCAGCACGTAGTGGTACTCCGTACGGCCGGATTCATCGCGAATAATCCGCTCGAAAATTTCAAACATCGAAATTGAGTCGATTTCGAGCCCGGTTTCCTCGCGGACCTCGCGGCGGACGGCTTCTTCCAGGCGCTCGCCCGCCTCGACAGCGCCTCCCGGAAGGGACCAGTACCCTTTTAACGGTTCATTGCCGCGTTCCACCAGCAGGATGGAATCGTCGTCAAAGATGAGCGCTCCAACGCCGAGAATCGGCCGGGCGGGATAACGGCGGGATGAATGCACGCTCCAATTGTATGGTACGCGTCCGCGCCGCCAGATTCTGTATTCTAGGTTCTTATGCGTGTTGCGGTACTCGGACTGGGGTTCATGGGGAGCACCCATCTGAAGGCGATCCGAAAGGCGCGCGGCGTCGAACTGGCTGGCGTGTGCAGCGCCGATGAGCGCAAACTCTCCGGAGATTTGACCGGCATCCAGGGAAACTTTGGCGGGCCCGGAGAAAAACTCGATTTTTCGAACGTTAAAAAATTTCGCGAAATTGAGGCGGTGCTTTCCGATCCGGATATCGACGCCGTGGACATCTGCCTGCCCACTGATATGCACGCTGCGGTAGCGGTAGAGGCGCTGCGCTCCGGCAAGCATGTGCTGGTTGAGAAACCGATGGCCCTTGACGGGTACTCCGCGGACCGCATGGTTCAGGAGGCCGAAAAAAACGGACGGATCCTGATGACCGCGCAGGTGCTGCGATTCCATCCCGATTACATCGCCCTGCGGGAGGCGGTGAACCAGGGTCAGCTCGGTCTCGCGCGGACCGCAATTTTTCGACGGCGATGCGCCGCTCCAGCCTGGGGCAAGTGGCTGAAGGACCCGCAGCGCAGCGGCGGCGGCGTATTCGATCTGCTGATTCATGACGTCGACATGTGCCTGCACCTGTTCGGCCCTCCGGAATCGATTGCGGCCAGCGGATACGAGAATTACGGGATTGGCGTGGATATTATTCACGCCGAGCTCTACTACCCGCACGGCGGCGTCGTCATCGTGACGGGCGGGTGGCACCATCCCGAATCCTATCCGTTTTCGATGGAATACACCGTCACCTGCGACGGCGGCACAATCGAGTTCAATTCCGAAGGGCGTCCCCCGACGCTGTATGCCGCGGACGGCAAAAAGCGGGAGTTGCCGGTTCCGGCTGCCGATGCCTACGCGGCGGAAATCGAGCACTTCGCCGAATGCTGCGCAAGCGGGACGCAATCGCGCGTTTGCCCGCCAGCGGAATCGGCCGCCGCCGTCAAGCTAATGCGGCTCATGCTGGATGCACGAAACAAGAACGGAGAGAAGATATCATGCGATCTGTACAGCCGATGGAAATCGGCGTAATGTTCTGGGCCGGCCGCGACCGGCTGAGCGAAATCAAGTCCCTCGGCGTCGCCTGCGGCCAACTCGGCATCGATGGAGGCGTGGAACTGAACGGACACGCCGCACAGGACTGGAAGACCGCGCTCGAGGACAATCACTTCGCCCTCGCGACTGTGTTCGCCGCCTATAACGGCGAGAGCTATGCCGATATTCCAACCGTGAAGCGGACGGTCGGCTTCATTCCTCCCGCGACCCGCCCCGAGCGCGAGGCGCGCACTTATGAAGTCCTGGAATTCGCCGCCAGCATCGGCGCCCCCTCAATCGCAACGCATATCGGCTTTGTCCCGGATGATCCAGGCAACCCGGACTACATCGCGGTTCGCGACCTGGTCCGGCGCATCTGCGATCGCGCCCAAAAGCATAATCAGACGTTCGCGCTAGAAACCGGTCAGGAGCCGGCGCACGTGCTCTTGCGCTTCTTCGAAGATGTCAACCGGCCCAACCTGCGCATCAATTTTGACCCGGCCAACATGATCCTGTACGGCACAGGCGACCCGATCGAAGCGCTTCGCACGCTGGCCAGGCATGTGGTCTCGGTGCACTGTAAGGATGGCGACTGGCCCCCGCAAGATCAGCCCGGCGCGCTAGGAACGGAGCGCCCTCTGGGAAAGGGCTCCGTCGGGATCGAGCGTTTCATTGGCGCCCTGAAGGAGATCGGCTACCAAGGCATACTGAGCGTGGAACGCGAGGCAGAGAACCAGGAGGAGCGGATCCGCGACATCCGGTCCGCGATCGAGTTGCTCAAATCCATCCGGGGCTGATATCGCCCGTGATAGCTGATCTTTAAAGGTCCGTTTACCGGCGCGCTGCGCTCAACCGTGCGGTCGCTGTCTGCGTCTACTCTCCGGTTGCGGCGCAGCATGCTGAGCTTACCAGCGCTAGCGGCGCGGTCGGGTGATCCTGCTGGAAGTAGTTCACTCTGGACAGATTACGGTAAACCTGGCCCGCAATCCCGGAAGCCACAGGTCCGCTGACGCCCCGTCCGCCAGTCAGCAGCACGACCACCACCAGCTTGTTCTTGCCGACCTCATTGAACGATCCGAACCATCCCAAATGAGTGGGTGTGCGCGTGTCCGTGCAGGTGCCGGTCTTGCCCAGAATCGGCTCATTCGGATCGTAGGCAGCCCGGCGCGCTGTTCCGTACTCAACAGCGCCCATCATTCCGGGTTTGATCTCCGGGATCCACTGCGCAATGTCAAGCTGCCGCTTTACGCGCGGCTTGAAGTGCGCGATTTCCTCCCGTGATCGCGGATACTGGAGGTAATACATGGTTCCGCCGTTGGCGATGGCGGCCATGATGCTCGCCAGCTCGAGCGGCGTTAGCGTGATGCCATCGCCGAAGCTGGTCATCATCCCGACGCCGCTCGGCGGAGGTGAATCGGGAAGGATTCCCGGCTGCTCTCCGGGTATATCCAGGCCAGCCTTCTCGCCTAACCCAAACAGCCGCGCATAATAAGTGACGCGCTCGAAACCCAGCTTCTGCCCCACGGACGCAAAGTAGACGTTGTTCGAACGCGCGAGCGCCTCTGTGAGACTCATACTGTAGCGGCCGTACAGGCGGATCATGGTGTTGCGCTCGATCAGTCCTTCACTCAGACCGGCAAGTGAAACGACAATCTTGATGGTTGAGCACGGCTGGAAGCCGCTCTTGAGCGCAAGCTTTTGATTAACCATTGTTAAGATCCGTCCAGTGTTCGGATCTACGGCGACGACGCTGCCGTTATAGGGTCCGAGGGCGTCCACGGCCGCGCGGCGGACGACAAGATCCTCGCCATCAATGAAATCCCCAGCGGTTGAATCGGCGAACGTGGGCTCAGTCCAAGGGCTCCACAGCGTGCGCGCACGCCGGCGGCTCGATGCATGCGTAACTGGCGTGTGACGCACGACTGCAACGCGGCGCGAATGCGCTATGGATTTGGCAACCGTTGCGCTGGGTTTCCGCGGCGCGCGTCGCCGCTTTTTCGTAGCGCCAAAAACAGAGCTCGCAGCCAGACACAAAATGAGTACGATAGAAAAAACTCGCGTTACATTCGTACCGCGCATGTACTTTTTAAAAGCAACCATCAGAGTTCCACGTCCGCCGGGATCGGCTATTCGCCCCGCATTCGCTTGAAGTATTGCTTACAAATTGTTGTCCCCATTGTAATTGGGCGCCCATGTCCCGTCAAGCAATTTACGCAGCGAGACCCGCCTACCAGTCAGTTCACTCTGAACGCCATGTTTCTCAGGGTGAAAGTGAAATATGGGTCCGAATCGTGTCGTACCGCTTGTTGGAACATAGCATCTACATACGTCTATGTATGTAGACGTAGAACCGCGTCTGATGGAATAGGCGGTTCTAGGTGAGTTTGCTATAGATGCTCAGGCGTCCAGGAGGGCGGATCGCTGGCCGGGAATGATTCTTCGGATGCCGTTGCGACAACATCACGATTCCATGCCTTTTTAGAGGGTTGCTGTCGCGACGCCATTGCGGAACGTCTGCCGGACGGCTGACCCTTGGTGGTGGCAATCTCGCCCGTCTCAAGCAGTTGCTTCAAATTGCGCAAGTCTTCCTCAATCTGGCGCGCTGGATCGTTGCCGACAATTTTCGCGAGCAAAGCGCCCAGATTCCCGCCGGGCGGATCGTACTGCAGCTCCAGGCGTACTATAGTCCCCCGCCCATCCGGTGTCGGACGGAACCGCACGGATCCGGCATTCGGGACGTCCGCCCCGGGGAGGCTCCGCCAGCCAATCAGCTCGTTCGCTTTCTCATTGACAATTTCCGCCTTCCACTGGAGCGACGACCCGACCGGCATTTTTGCCACCCAGTGCGAATGCTTATTGTCGATCTCCTGAACGCTTTCCAGATTGCGCATGAACTTGGGAAGATTCTCGAGATTGCGCCAGAAACGGTAGACCTCTTCGACCGGCTTATTAATAGTGATGCTCTTGTCCACACGCACGCCGAGCTCGTACGGTATGGCAAGGTTTCTGCCGGACCGCCGGTCCGTGTGCACGCCGAGCACGCGGTAAACAGTGGAATGCGACGTTGCGCCATGCGCGACGAGGCCGCCGCCAATTGCCGCCATGAGATATCCATCCCATTTCCGGCGCATCAATCCGAAAGCGACCAGCGTACCGCCCCCGATCAGAGACGCCCAACGCTCCACATCGCTTACATTTGCGACCTCTTTGTACCGCGGCGTATAACCAGTATTCGTCATCACGATTGTCTCTCGGTCCGGCTCAAGGCCGGCGCGCCACTGTGATGACGCTTTGTACGCCGCCATTGTTTCCGGACCAACCGCAAGTTGCGCCGCGGCATGCCGGATCGCGGCTGAGGATGTCAAGGCGGCTGAGGAGGTTGCTTCGATCGCCGACCTGCGGTTGCCGCAGTGACTCAGCTCCTCTGATCCGAGCGCAGCAGCTCGCGAAGACCCAGATTGCGAATTAACCGCAGGAGCGAGTTGGGATGCAAGCCGAGCAGGTCGGCCGCACCCTTATAATCGCCGTTCGCTTCCGACCAGGCGCGAACAATGGCGTCGCGTTTGGCCTGGCCAATCACGTCATGAAATGCTCCGGCCTCCGCTGGCGCGCGAGCTGCGTCCAGAACGGTTTCGGGCAAATCTTCCAGAAGAATCTGGTCGGTTTCGCCAAGTACCACCGCCCGTTCGATCGCGTTTTCCAACTCCCGAACGTTCCCCGGCCAACAATAAGACCGAAGGAGCACCTCGGCTTGAGATGAAAACCCAACCAGCCGCCGTCCGCAACGGGCAGCGGCGCGCTCTGCAAACAAACGCGCGAGCGGCAGGATGTCTTCGGGCCGCTCGCGCAGGGGTGGGATGCGGATCGTCACCACATTGAGGCGGTGATACAGGTCTTCGCGAAACGCCTTGTGCTGGACCTCCGCGGCCAGGTTCCGGTTCGTCGCTGCGATGACGCGCACATCCAAGGTCAGGGTCGTAGTTCCACCCACGCGCTCGAACTCGCGTTGCTGCAATACGCGGAGCAGCTTGGCCTGCAAGCTGGGCGCGAGTTCGCCGATTTCGTCCAGAAAAACTGTACCTCCATCGGCGATCTCAAGTTTGCCCTTCTTTTTCGCGATCGCGCCCGTGAACGCGCCTTTTTCATGCCCGAAGAGTTCACTTTCCAGCAGCGAATCGGTCAGGGCGGCACAGTTCACGGCGATGAAGGGCCGCGACCGCCGTCCGCTATTGTCGTGAATTGCGCGGGCCACCAGCTCTTTTCCTGTTCCGCTCTCGCCCGTAATCAGGACGGTTGTATTCAGGGGCGCCACACGGTAGACCATTTGTAAAACTCTGCGTATGCCCCCGCTTTCGCCCATCAGGCCCGCACGCTGAGGCTGGGCCCGCTCTTCCAAGTGCGTCTTTTCAACGCGCAGCGCCCCCGTTTCATCGGCCACCTCGAGCGCGGCGGCCGCCAGGGCGGCGATGGCGCTGATGGTCTGTTCCCGCTGTTCCAGCGGTTCGGCCTCCAGGCGCTTGACCCAGGCGCCAATGACGCCGTGCAGCGCTCCGTGGGCATAGAGCGGCGCCGCTATCCAGCCTGTGCCGGGGTTGCGGGTCACGCCGTGGCGGCACGCTTGACCCACCGCGGCGGCCAGAGCGATGTTGCGTTCCTTGGCAGCGGCAACCAGAGCGTGCTCCGATCTGCCGAGCAGCGCTGTCGCGTCATCGCATGCGATGAGATCGCACATGAGCCGCCCAATCTGGGTTTCCAGCGCTTCGTACAACCGAGGGTCCTCCGCCTGAGCCAGGGCGCGAAAGGCAAACAGCAAGGAACATGCACGCAGCAGCGTCCGTTCGATGCCGGCATCGGCGCGTTCCGGCGCTTGCTCGTCGGCGAATGCGATGATGTTGTCGCCGATGGCGATCTGGTCGCCGTCCTCAAGAATTTTCCGCGCCTCGCGCATGCCGTTCACAAAGGTGCCGCCAGAACTTCTGAAATCGATGATTTCGTAGGCGCCTCCCGCGGGCCGCACCGCGCAGTGCCGCCATGCCGCCGCAGAATCGTTGAGGACGATGGCGCAGGAAGGAGCGCGTCCGAGTACCAACTCCCCCGGTCCCAGGGTATACCGCTCGCCGGCCCGCGGTCCGCTGATGAAGACCAGTTCAGCGCTCATCGTTGTCCTGCCAGTGTACAGCAACGGGTAGTTAACCGCGCGGTTAGCGACCGTAAACCGGCGTGTTCTTCAAAATGGCAGTCGTCGCGGCCCTCTCTTCTCGTTTCAACAACTTGCCGTGCGCGATCTTGCCTTGCGCCAGCGGGCGGCAAAATGCATCCATACGCGCCGAACCGGAACCCCGGAAAAGCACAACCTCAAAGGAGAGGCGAAATGAAAAGCGCAGTGATCCGAAGCCTTATGATTGCCGCAACCGCAATCGTGGCAGTAACAACCGTCAATGCCCAGGACCTGAAGGCGAACATCCCCTTCCAGTTCCGAGCCAATACCGCGAACCTGCCTGCCGGAGAGTACGCCATCAACTCTGTCGGCGCGATTGGCGGGCACATTTACCGCATCCATAACATCGGAACCCGGCAGAGCGTGCTGGTTTTGGTGCGGAGCGCCCTCAGCGCAAAGGCCGGCGAGGATCCCCGGCTCGTGTTCGTGTGCAAGTCTGAAACGTGCACGCTTTCACAGCTCTGGACTCCCGATGCCGGCTACCAACTGAGCACTCCGCATGGCAAAGCGGATATGGAGCGCGCATCGATCAGGATCGTTACCCTTAAGGCCGATTAAATGCCTTGTCTCCATTCCGTAGCCGGCGACAAGCGCCCGGACTCCCGCCGGAGTCCGGGCGCGCGCTCTCTTTGGATTGCCGCTGCCGTCATTGAAGCTCTGCGGGCGGCGGACATGAGAAACTAAATAATGACATGCGTTACGCCGCTTTTCTCATTGCCGCGCTCGTCGCTGGCAAGGGGGCGTCCGCCCAGTCCAACATCACGCCGTCAGCCGGGCTTGAATCTCAATGGGACGTTCAAAAGCTGCTCGATTCCATTGCAGCCGGCGCGCGCCGGCTGAAGCCGCTGGTGGACCGGACTGATCCCGCCAAGTGGAACTACGCTGATGCGAACCAGTCTTACATCGCGCAATGGAAAATCGCGCAGAACGAGATCGAATACCTGATTGGAGCCACACAGAGTCTCTCCAAACAGCCGGAGAAGTTATCCCTTGCCCTGGAAACCTGGTTCCGGCTCGCCGCGATGGAGAACACCATCTCATCGCTCGCCGACGGCGTCCAGAACCACTCGAACCCCGCCTTGGCTGACCAGATTCGCTCTGCGCTCGCCGAGAACGCGGCAGGCCGGGAACAACTGAGACAGTACCTTCTGGATCTCGCCAATCAGAAGGAACAGGAGTACCAGATCATGGATCGGGAGGCCCAGCGCTGCCGGGCAATGCTGACGCGCCAGCCGTCGAGCGCCGACGCCACCAAGAGCCGGAGCCGCCATTAAGCCGTGACCAACACGCTGACATTCACCTGCACAATCTGCGGCGAACCGTCCACGGCGATCTGCGCCTACTGCACGAAAGACGCGTGCGCTAACCACCTTTGTGAACGTTGCGGCCGGTGCAGCGATTGTTGCGAATGTGAAGTACGGCTTGAGGAGCACGTGGAGCGCGCGCGTAATGGAGCGCAGCCTGGAGCGGCGGACGCAGCCGCCCCCGACAAGGGAATCGAGGCCGGCCCGATGCTCGAACAGCGGCAGCAAGAAATGAACGGCGAACCTCCTCGAGCTCCAGCGCCGGCCGAGACTGAGCCTGCGGACGGTCCGCAGTCAAAAGAGCCCCCCGCGGCCGGACTCGACGCGACCCCGGCCCAGGATTCCCGCGAGCATCAGGAGTAAGCCGCCTCGATCAGTTTCTTAGCTGCCTCAAAATCGCGCGCGATTGCGTCCCGCTCTTCGCCCCCCGGATATTCCAAATGCAATGAGATCGGTCCGGTGAATCGTGCCTGCGCCAGAGCTCGGAAGAATTTAGACCAGTCCACCATCCCTTCTCCCAGCGGACACCAGCTGACCGTCCACCGACCGCTCTTCTTTATCCAATAAAAATCCTTGAGCGCGACCATCTTCAGATTTTTGAGGGCGAGTTCGGTCGCTAAAGTATGTCCGTACAGGCCGCCTTCAATGGTTGCGTGCGCCGGATCAAAGTAATATCCCATCCAGCGAGGATCGAGAGCATGAAGCAGCTCGCGGTAGTCCCACACGGCCGAGCCGATATTGTCGCCTGAGTGGTTATGCAGCCCCGCCGCGACGCCGTACTCGCTGCCGATCGCCGCCAGCGCATTGACGACTGGTTTCAACTCGGCGATCTGCTCCTCGGGGTCTTCGCCCGTTTTGTAGCGCCAATAGCCGGCTTTCCAAAACGGGATTTTGAGCCGTCCGGCGGTGGAAAGCGTGGGCCTCGCCGCCGGATCTGCGGCCGATTTGAGATCAGTAGTGATCATTGGAACCTCGAGGCCGTGTGCGCGAATCGCCTCCACGGCGCGGGGCAGATCTTGGGCCACCCGCTCGGGCAGCACGTGACCCTTCGGCCGGACCGTCAGATCGACCCCGCCGAAGCCGATTTCGCGCGAGACTCGCCCCAACTCGTCATAACTGAGTTTCGGCATGTGTTTCGAAAAAATGCACAGGGTCGGTCTGGATGAGGAGGCGGTTGCGGCAAGCGCTCCGCCAGCGGCGGCGATGAAAGATCTGCGGGTGGTCGGGATCATAGCGAGCGTCCTCTAATATATCCTGAGCGCATGGCGCTACACGCAACCACCGTGTTTCGGATCGTGGCAATCTTGTCGCTGATGGCTGCCGGAACATTGGCCGCGAATCGAATTCTGGTGCACGGACATCGGGGCGCGCGCGCCGTCCGGCCGGAAAATACGCTACCCGCGTTTGAATATGCCATCCAGACCGGCGTGGATGCGCTGGAGCTTGATGTCGCCGTCACCAAAGACAACGTTCTCGTTGTCTCCCATGATCCTGTTTTGCATGCCCCGGTCTGCTCCGGTCCGCGCGACGGCGCCGTCATTCGCGAGCTGACGTTTCAGCAAGTTCTCGAGTTCGACTGCGGCTCCCACAAAAATCCCTTGTTCCCCCGGCAGGAGCCCGCGCCTGGAACGCGCATCCCGAGCTTAGACGAAGTCTTCGCCCTGGCAAGCCGCGGCGGCTTCGATTACAACGTCGAGACCAAGAGCTTTCCCGACCATCCTGAGTTCACCCCGCCCCCGGAAGAATTTTCCAGGATGCTGCTCGAAGCGATCCGCAAGCGCAAGCTCGAAAAACGAGTCATCGTGCAGAGCTTCGACTTCCGCACCCTTCTCGCGATGAAACGGATGGCTCCGGAGATCCGCCTTGCAGCGCTGGTGGAAAACGACCCCCGCGATTTCGTCACGATTGCGCGCGAGGCGCAGGCCGCTATCATTTCGCCGCATTATAATCTTGTTACCCCCGAGAAGGTCCGCCAGGCGCACGCCGCGGGGCTGATGGTCGTACCGTGGACGGCAAACGCCCCCGCGCAATGGGACCGGCTCGTCGCCGCCGGCGTGGATGCAATCATTTCCGACGACCCTGCCGAGTTGATCGCATATTTGAAACGGCGCGGATTGCATTGACGCGCAGGACGCGTCCCGAGCCCTCCTCCGAACCCGGAACGTTTGGGATGTTCCCCGGCGGCCCCGATGGAAGTCAACTGGCGCAGCTCACAAGAATTCCCTGTATAGCGTCACGGGGCCACCTTGGGTGGCCTCCAGTTGGCCATGACAGCGCACGGCGCTCCCGAAAACAACACCATTGCGGGCCGGCAATTTCTCCGGCGCGTTCCCTCACAGTTAACCATGTGCAGATTTGGATCGCGAGAAGCGAATAACAACGCTCGGTCGCGGTCCGGGCTAGCTGCGAGCCGCAGATCTGACGCCGCGCCGCAGCTCGCGCCACCGGAAGCAGCTCGTGAGGTGATCATTGACCATTCCCGTCGCTTGCATGAACGCGTAACAGATGGTCGTGCCCGTAAACTTGAAGCCGCGCTTGCCGAGATCTCTACTCATGGCGTCGGACTGCCGCGTCGACGCCGGCACTTCGCCCATCGACTTCCACTCGTTTTGGATCGGACGCCCGTCCACGAAGCGCCAGATGTAAGCCGCGAACGAACCGAATGCCGCCTGCACGGCCAGAAAGGCCCGCGCATTCTGGACTGCGGCGTTGATTTTAAGACGATTGCGGATGATTCCGGGATTCTTTAGCAGCGCCGCGACCTCAGCGTCTCCATATGCGGCGATCCGAACCGGATCGAAATTGTCGAAGGCGGCGCGATAGTTCTCTCGCTTCTTCAGAATCGTCTCCCAGCTTAGTCCGGCCTGTGCGCCTTCAAGTATCAGCATTTCAAACAGACGCCGGTCATCGTGCAACGGTACGCCCCATTCCTCATCGTGATATCGGCAGTAGAGCTCACTGGTCGCCCATGGACAGCGCGCCTTGTTCATGGCTCCATATTGACATCCCGCTGGATTGGAACGAACAGCGCCAATGCAGCAGGCCCGAGAGTCGCATCCGGCGGATTTTTGGGAACTCACCCGCCGCCAGAAACAGATCAACTCGCCGCGCCCCACTCGAAGCCGCATCGTACGATGGAAGAGGGGTGACGTCGTGCGCAAATTCCTCCTGCAGTCATTCGTGTTCAGCCTTTCCGTCCTTGCCTTCGCGGATATACATCCACCCAAACCTGGATGGAATCTGTTCTCGCCAGAGCAGGACATCCAGCTCGGCAAAGAGACGCAGGCCCAGGTCGAGCAACAAATGCCTGTGATCCACAACTCCGAGGTCGTGAACTACTTGAAGGATCTCGGTCAAAGGCTCGCCCGCTCCAAATATGCCGGCAATTGGCCGTACACGTTCGGGCTGATATCGGACAAGAACATCAACGCATTTTCACTTCCGGGCGGCCCCATTTACGTGAACACCGGGGCTATTACCGCTGCGGACAATGAAGCGCAGCTCGCTGGCGTGCTGGCGCATGAAATGTCGCATATCGCGCTGCGCCACGCGACCAATCAGGCGAGCAAGGCGAACCTGGTGCGGCTTCCGGCGCTGCTGGCCGGCGCGGTTGCCGGCGGGAGCCTGCTCGGATCTCTCGCCCAAGCCGGCATCGGTCTCGGCGCCAACTCCGTGCTGCTCAAATTCTCCCGCAGCGCGGAATCGCAGGCCGATTATAATGGCGTGCTGATTATGGCCGACGCTGGCTACAACCCCATTGAAATGGCCCGCTTTTTCGAAAAACTCGAAGCGCAGGCCGGTAAATCGAGCGCGCTCGAACAGTTCCTCTCCGATCACCCTAACCCCGGAAATCGGGTGCAGGCTGTCGAGGAGGAACTGCGTCAACTTCCGCAACGGCAATATACCGCCAATAGCGGGCAATTTGAGCGCATTAAAGATTTAGTCGCCCATCTGCCCGCGCGCGGCCAGTTGCGCGGCTCATCGCAGGATCAACACCCGGTCCAGGCGCCCGCCATCCGGCCGTCCAGCCGGCTCCGCGAGTACCGGAGCGAAGGATACGCGATCAGCTATCCCGAAAACTGGCAGGTGTTCGGAGGGAATTCCGCAGCAGTGACCATTGCCCCTCGCGACGCGATCTTTCAGGGCGCGGGCAACGCCACCCAGATTGGCTATGGCGTCGAAATCAGCTTCTACTATCCGGAGGGCGATCGCATCGATCTGAAACGCGACACCGAGGCGCTCGCCAGCCAGTTGCAGCAGCAGAACTCGGGCATGACGCGGCAATCGCAGCGTACGATCACAGTGGCCGGCCAACAGGCGCTGCTGACCACCTTCAACTCCCGTTCCCCGTTTCAGAACGAGAAGGAGGTAGACGCTATGGTCACCGTGCCGCGTCCCCAGGGCCTGTTCTACCTCGTATTCATCGCCCCACAAAGCGAATGGAGCGCCGTGCAGACGATCTTCGAAAGCATGCTCAAGAGCATCCGCTTCAGTTCGTGAGCGGCGTCCTTCCGGTTGACGCGGTACTGCCGCAGGTTCTCGACGCGCTCCGTTCAGGCCGGAACGTGGTGCTTGAGGCGCCGCCTGGCGCAGGCAAGACCACGCGCATCCCGCCCGCGCTCCTGTCGCTCACCGATCGCGAGATTCTGGCGCTCGAACCGCGCCGGATCGCGGCGCGCTTGGCGGCGCGTCGCGTGGCCGAGGAGCTCGGCGAGCGCGTGGGCCAGACCGTTGGATATCAGGTCCGTTTCGAAGAGGTTGCCGGCCCGAACACGCGAATCCGTTTTCTGACGGAGGGCGTTCTCACCCGGCGGCTGTTGTCGGATCCACAACTGTCCCGCGTCGGCGTGGTGGTTCTCGACGAGTTTCACGAGCGCCACCTGGACGCCGATCTGGCGCTTGCGCTGCTAAGGCGGCTTCAGCGCGGACCGCGGCCGGATCTGCGCCTCGTAGTCATGTCGGCAACCATCGATGCTGCGCCCATCGCCCGATTTCTCGACGACTGTCCCGTGATCTCATCACAAGGACGGCTCCATCCGGTCGAGATCGAATATACGCCCTACTCGGGCGCCTCGCTCGAACAGCAAGTCGCCGCGGCGGTCGAGCGTCTGGCGGACCTCGACGGACACATCCTTGTGTTTCTGCCAGGCGCAACGGAGATTCGGCGCGCTGCGCGCGCATGCGAGCCGCTCGCTTCACGGGCTGGCCTGATCATCACGCCGCTTCACGGCGATCTCCCGGCCGCGGAACAGGATCGCGCGGTTCTCCCGTCGCGCCGGCGGAAGCTGATTCTGTCCACGAACGTGGCTGAAAGCTCCATCACCATCGACGGAGTCACGGCGGTGATCGACAGCGGCCTTGCGCGGATTCCGATCGACTCCCCGTGGACCGGATTGCCGGGGCTCGATATTGCGCGAATCAGCAAGGCCTCCGCCCGGCAACGCGCTGGCCGCGCCGGAAGAACTGCGCCCGGTCGCGTTATCCGACTGTACACGCAGGAGGACTATGCACGCCGGGCGGAGCATGATCCACCGGAAATCATGCGCCGGGAACTATCGCAAACGCTGCTCGATCTGCGCGCCCTGGGCGTTTGTGAACTGCAATGGCTGGAGCCGCCTCCGCAAGCCGCCGTCGACGCTGCTGAGACTCTGCTGCGACGTCTTGGCGCCTTCGATTCGTGCGGAGAGCTGACGCAAACTGGGCGGAAGATGGCCGCCTTGCCTCTCCATCCGCGCCTGGCGCGACTGGCGATAGAGGCTGTGGAACGCGGCATCGCGTTTGAGGGCTGCGCGGCCGCAGCCGCGCTGAGCTCGGGTGAGCGGTTGGAGTCGCCGCCCGATCGCCGCGCGCCATCCGATCTGCTGGTTTTGATTGACCGCGAGTGGCAGCCAAACACCAGGCGCACGTATGACCAGATCCGTCGCCTGCTGCGCGCACCGGCGGACCCGCGGCGCGATGATACGGCAATTCTGATCTCCATCCTCACGGCTTTCCCCGACCGCGTGGCCCGGAGACGGCAAGGGCGCGAATTCGTCTTTGCCGGGGGCATCTCAGCGACTCTGGCTGACACAAGCGCAGTGGATGGAAGCGAATTCCTTGTAGCCGTGGATGCGGAGACGCGGCGTGATCGCGGCCTGCTGATCCGGCTGGCTAGCGCGATCGAGCCGGAATGGCTGATCGATCTGTTCCCTGACCAAATCACTGAGCGCGATGAAGTCGAATGGAATCGCGCAGCGGAGCGGGTCGAGCGCGTCACGGCGCTCGAATACGACGGGCTTATTTTGCATGAGAGCCGCGGCGCGGCGCCGGACCCCGACAAAGCGTCGGCGCTGCTGACGGAGAAGGCCCTCGAGCAGGATATCTGCCGCTTCGTCGATCCTCAGCGATGGGCGGAGTTCCGGGCGCGCGTGGAATACGCCGCCGCACAGACGTCGATGCCACTCTTAACGGATGACGACGTCCGCCAAACTCTGCGGGAGCTGTGCGCGGGCAAACGCAGCTTTGCCGAGCTGGAGCGTGAAGATTTGATCGCAGCGCTGCGCTCGCGCCTCGGAGACTTGCGCCGTCTCGATCAGATCGCACCGCTCGAAATCCGCCTGGCCGGCGGGCGGCGGGTGAAGGTGCGCTACGCGCCTGGAAAACCGCCCTGGATCGCATCGCGACTTCAGGATTTTTTCGGAATGCGCGACACGCCCCGCATCGGAGGCGCGCCGGTGGTGGTTCATTTGCTCGCGCCCAATCACCGCCCCGTGCAGATGACCTCGGATCTTGCCGGCTTCTGGGAACGACTGTATCCGCAGCTCCGCCGCGAATTGTCGAGGCGATATCCTAAGCATAGTTGGCCCGGAAAGCCGGTCTGAGCTGCTGGCTGACAACTTGACCTTATGCGAGTTCTGGTGACGGGCGCCTCGGGCGGGCTTGGCCCCGCGGTTATGGAAGCATTTCTGTCGACCGGCGCGGAAGTCGCCGGCGTCGCCCGCAGCTGGACTGGAGAGGACCCCAGATTCAAGCGCATCCATGCGGACCTGAGCCGCGCGGAAGAATGCCGCCGCGCAGTTCAGGACGCGGGTGAGCCGGACGTGCTGGCCCATCTCATGGGCGGCTTTGCCGGCGGCCATACCGTGACCGAAACCGACGAGGCCGAATGGGACCAGATGATGAACGTCAATCTGCGCTCGGCGTTTCTGATGTTCCGCGCGGCGCTGCCTGCGATGCTCCGCAAGAAGTATGGGCGCATCGTCGCGATCGGATCTCGGACGGCCGTCGAACCGGCGGCGGCGCTGAGCGCTTATGGCGTCTCCAAATGCGGGCTTGTGCACCTGGTGCGAACGCTCGCCTTGGAGTTGAAGGACACGGGCGTAACCGCAAACATTATCCTGCCAGGCGTCATCGACACCGAAGCCAACCGCCGCGCTATGGCACAGGCCGACTTCTCACGCTGGGTCCGCCCCGATTCAATCGCCAGAGTTGTGGTCTGGCTGGCCTCCGATGCGGCGCGCGATGTGAACGGCGCGGTTGTGCCCGTCTACGGGAGGAGCTGATGCAAAAGCTGAGCGATTCAGAGATCAGGGACAGGTTGAGCGGCATGCAGGGCTGGTCGGTGCAGAACGGCAAGCTCCACAGGGAGTACAAATTCGCCGACTTCATCCATGCTTTTGGTTTCATGAGCGCCGCTGCAATCGCGATTGAAAAAATGAACCACCATCCGGAATGGAGCAACGTGTACAACCGCGTTACCGTTGATCTGACGACGCACGACGCCGGCGGCATCTCGCAAAAGGACTTCGATTTGGCCAGGCTTTTGGATGGCATTGCCGTGAAGCTCGCATGAGGAACTGGCAGGCGTTGGCGGCAGCGCTGCTCGTCTCGCTTTCGTCAGCGGCGCAGAACTCCTCCTTCGCGGGCGGGCCGAACCTCGATGAGGCGATCGAACAGGCGATCCGCCTGGAACTCATCCCCGGAGCGGTCTTGCTGATCGGTCATGAGGGGAAAACGCTGTACAGCAAGGCGTACGGCAACCGGGCTCTCATACCCGCCCGCGAGCCAATGACGCTCGATACCATTTTCGACGCCGCCTCCCTCACGAAAGTCGTCGCCACGACTCCGTCGATCATGAAGCTGTTTGAGCAGGGCAAAATCCGGCTCAATGACCGGGTGACGCAGTATTTGCCCGACTTCCAGGCTGGGTCGAGCGAAATCACCGTACGCGATCTGCTGACGCACTTCTCGGGACTGCGGCCCGACGTCGATCTGAACCCGATGTGGCGGGGGTATGACCTTGGAATCCGGTTAGCACTGGTGGATCCGCCGGTTGCGCCGCCCGGCGAGCGGTTCATCTACAGCGACACAAATTTCGAGCTGCTCGGCGAGATCGTGCATCGCGTCAGCGGGCGCATGCTGAGCGATTTCGCGCGGCAGGAGATTTATTTGCCGCTTGGGATGAAGGATTCAATGTTCAATCCACCAGCTTCGCTGCGGCCGCGTATCGCTCCCACGGAGGTGGAAAACGGACATGTGCTGCGCGGCATCGTTCACGATCCGCAGGCGCGCGCCATGGATGGCGTCGCGGGACACGCCGGCCTGTTCACAACCGCCGCCGATCTGGCGCGCTATGCGCAGATGCTGCTAAATGGCGGCGAGCTGGATGGCGTGCGCCTGTTCAGTCCTCTCACCGTACGCAAATTCACCACCCCCCAGAGCCCGGCGGACCAGCCGATCTTGCGCGGACTGGGCTGGGATATCGATTCACCCTATTCTTCCAACCGCGGCGAGTTGTTTCCGCTCGGGTCCTACGGACACACCGGTTTCACCGGCACATCGCTCTGGATCGATCCGACCACCAAGACGTATGTGATCCTGCTGGCGAATAGTGTTCATCCACGCCGGGGAAAGAACCTTACGCCCCTGCGGAGCAAAGTGGCGACGATTGCAGCCGCGGCGCTGGGCATCGACGCGCCAGGAGTGGCGCTGACCGGCTATAACGAAACGATTATCGGGGCCGGACTGCACCAGATCGCAGCGCCCAATGCCCAGGTCCTGACGGGGCTGGACGTGCTGTCCGGCCAGAATTTCGCCCCGCTCCGGGGCAAGAGGATCGGCCTGATTACGAATCATACGGGATTGAGTCGCGAGGGCAAACGCAATATCGACCTGATGATCGCGGCCGGCCTGCAACTGGCGGCGATTTTCTCGCCGGAACACGGGATCACCGGAGCCGAAGACGCAGAACGGATCCAGGATTCCGTGGACGCGGCCACCGGCATCCCGATCTACAGCCTCTATCTCCCGGGCCGGCGGCGTATTACAGCAGAAATGATGAACCGCGTGGACGCGCTGGTGTTCGATATCCAGGATGTGGGGGCGCGATTCTATACATATTCCTGCACGTTAACCTACGCCTTGGAGGAGGCTGCGAAATCCGGGCGCGAATTTTACGTCCTGGACCGTCCTAACCCCATCACCGGCGTTCACATGGAGGGTCCGATTCTGGATAAAGAGCTGGAGAGCTTCGTCGGCTGTGTGGAAATGCCGGTTCGGCATGGCATGACGTTCGGCGAGCTGGCGCGCATGGTCAACGGCGAGCGTCGCCTCGGGCTGAAATTGAGTGTCATCTCAATGAAGGGGTGGAATCGCGGCGATTGGTTCGATTCCACTGGTCTGACCTGGGTGGATCCTTCGCCAAACATGCGCAGTCTGAATGCGGCGTTGCTGTACCCGGGTCTGGCGATGCTCGAAGCGGCCAAGAATTATTCGGTCGGGCGTGGAACAGATGCTCCCTTCGAACAGATCGGGGCGGACTGGATCCACGGCGCCGAGCTAGCGACCTATTTAAACAAGCGTATGATTCCGGGAGTTCGAGCGTATGCGACGCGGTTTCGACCCACCGGTTCGAATTTCAGCGGCAAACAGATCGAGGGAGTTCGTTTTGTTATCACGGACCGCAACCGCTTCGATAGCGTGCGGCTGGGGGTCGAAGTTGCGGCGGCGCTCCAAAAACTCTACCCGGGCCGGATAGATTTTGAAGTCAACCGGTTTTTGATCGGCAGCCGCCGCCTTATCGACAGCCTGAAGGCGGGACAAGATCCGCGCGCCATGATCGAGGCCATGGAGCCGGACTTGCAAAAATTCGCGGACGTGAGAAAAAAGTATTTAATTTATCGATGACAGCGCGACAACCGTCAGGGCAGACTCCCGGCGACTCGCGCTGCCCCTGATCATCGATTTTTGATCACACTGCGACTGCTGCTTTCGATTGCGGCGCGCTCTTGTTTTTACTCCCCGGCGGTCTGCCTCGCTTCTTGATCGCCGCCATCCAGGCTGGCGGGCGACCACGCCGCTTGCCGCGCCCCCGGGCCAAGCGTTCAAGCGTCATAATCGCCTCTTCAATTGCCTCGCGTTCCTGGCGTAATTCCGCCAGCATTTTTGTGACATCCATTAGTCGGCTCCGAAGTTCCTGTCCAAGGAAGAGTGTTTACACCCGTTCTGAAAAACGAACATGCCACAGATGCGTCTTGCTTCTGTAATTGCAGTTTTACTCTATTTTTAATTTACGTCAAGAGTTTTGTTCCGAATCTGGAACGAGGCGAGCGGGACGCTTACGATTTATGGCAGCGGCCCCACAGCGGTTGGCGGCGTGGCGCCGGGCGCCTGGGCGCGCGCCATATTTCGCCGTTTCCAGTAGAAATAAAAAGGGATTCCGGCGATGATCAATGTCAAACCCAGGATGGATTCCCGCGGCGATTGCAAAAAGGTGGACGCTAAAAGCAAGGCGGCGACAACAACAAAGGCGACAGGTACCACCGGATATCCCAGTACTTTGTAGGGTCGGGATAATTCTGGATGCCGGCGGCGCAATACGAATACCGCTGCAGTTGTCATTCCATACAGAATCCAGCTTGCAAATATGACCAGCGTATACAATTGCTCGTAACGCCCGCTGAGCAAAATCACCGCCGACCACCCGCTTAGCGCCAGGATCGATATGGCCGGCGTGCGAAATCGCCGGTGGACGAACGCGACGGGCTGGAAGAAGAGGCCGTCTCGCGCCATTGCATAGGGAACTCTGGATCCCGACAGAATGGAGCCGTTCAAAGCGGCGAATATAGAGATCATAGCGGCCAGGCTCACGGCGGCCGCCCCAGCGCCCCCGAGAACGCGTCGCATCATCTCCGCCGCGACGCGCTCGCTGCGGGCCACATCGGCAGGCGTGAGAACCAAGAAATACGCCGCATTGGCCAGCAAATAGATCGCGATTATTATTATCATGCCGCCGATCAGCGACGCAGGCAGATTGCGGCCCGGCTTGCGGACCTCAGATGCGACCATGCTGACGTTATTCCAGCCGTCATAGGCCCAGAGCGCAGCCACGAGCGCGGAGAAGAAGCCGGAAACTCCGCCGGGGGCCGGTATGGATGCGTAATAGTTAGCGGTAGAGCCGCTTCCGGACCCCAAACCTGCTATGACGATGCCGAGGAGGAGGACGACTTTTATGATGGTAACGGCGATCTGGACGCCGCCGCCGATCCTGACGCCGTAATAATTCAGCCAGCCCAGGCCGAGAATCAGCCCCATTCCAAGCAATTGGCCATATCGGATCTCCAGAGGTCCCCCGTCTGGCCCTAAACGTCCCGGGATAACGAACGCCACGCGGCTCAGATCCGGCCAGAAATTAGCCAGATAGTAGAAAAATCCCGTTGCGAGCGTCGCAATTGAAGCGCTTTTGGCCACCCACATCTGCGTCCAGCCATAGACGAAACCCCAGAACGGGCCATAGGCCGCTCTCAAATACACATACTCGCCGCCTGCTTCGGGCAGGGCCGCCGCCATCTCAGCGTATGTCAGCGCGCCGAACAGGGAAAGAACCCCTCCGAAGACCCAAACCATGAACACCACTCCGGGCGAGCCAACCTTCTGGATCATATTGGTGGGGACCAGAAAGATTGCGCTGCCGATCGTCGTTCCCACGACGATGGCCATGGCTGCCCAGAAGCCCAGCTCGCGTTGGAGTGAAGGGCGCTCACAGGTCGCGCCAGCTTGCGCCGGCGCTCCAGAGGCGGGAGCAGGAGGATTCAAACCAGTTCGCTCTCCTTACGCTGGGCCGGCGCCAGCAGCGCAACGGCATAGCCAATGCCGAATGTGACAGCCGTGCCGATCACAACATACCAGGTCCAGGCGACCGGCGTGTAGAACTTGACGTAGATCATTACTGTAAGGCCCGCGATCATTCCGACCATCGCTGCGTTTTCACGGGTGCGCCGTGTGAGCAGCCCGAGCAGGAAAACGCCCAGCAGCGAGCCGTAGACGATGGATGCGATGGAGAGTCCGGCTTGCAGGACCGATCCCCAGCTCCGCGCGAGCAGGGCGACCGCAAAGAGCACGACGCCCCAGCCGACCGTCGCCGCCCGCGCCAGGGCGAGATAAAACGTCTCGGGATGGTTGATCCGTGCCAGAGGACGGTAAAAATCCATAACAGTAGTGGAAGCGAGACTGTTCAGCGCAGCGCTCAGATTCGACATGGAGGCCGCAAGAATGGCGGCGATCACGAGTCCTGCGACCCCGGGCGGCAGATGGCGCCAGATAAACTCAGGATATATCCGGTCCTTCACTTCAGGCGGACTGATACCAGCGTCGCGATAATACACGAATAGACACACCCCGATCACAAGGAAGAGAGCAAACTGAACGAAAATAACCACCCAGCTTCCTAACAGCGCCGCCCGGCTTTCCGTTTCCGAGCGCGCCGCGAGCAGCCGCTGCACCATGAGCTGCTCGGCGCCGTGGCTGGCGGTGGTGAGAAAACATCCGCCAATCAGTCCCGCCCAGAAACTGTAGGTGCGCGTAAAGAATTCGAGCGTCCAGGAAATTTCAAAATCGAACACGCGAAACTTGCCGGCGGCGGCGCCCTGCTCGTATACATGCCGCCATCCGCCCGGCACGAGTTGAAGAATCACAACAAAACTCAGCAGCGCGCCGCCCACGTACAGGAGCATCTGAACGACGTCGGTCCAGATGACTGCCGTCATACCGCCTTCGAAGGTGTAAAAGAGCGTCAGGCAAAGAATAACTATGATGGATGCAATCTCGCCGGAGCCGACTCCCATCCGTGCGAACAGCGGAGCGAGGACGATGGATACCACGATCGATATGGCAAACACGCGGACGCCCTCGGCGAGAGCGCGGAGGATGAGGAACGCGCCGGCCGTGAGGCGGCGGACGCGGCTGCCGAAGCGGACGCGCATCAGCTCGTAGGCCGTAAACATCTCACCGCGAAAGTACGCTGGCAGAAACAGGAGCGATATTACGATGCGCGCCAAAAGATAGCCGATGACCACCTGTAAAAACCCCAGGTCGCCGGTGAAGGAAAGGGCCGGCGTTCCGATCACGGTGAGCGTGCTGGTTTCCGCGGATACGATGGAAAAGGCGATCGCCCACCAGGGGGCGTTCCGTCCTCCGAGAAAGTAGTCGCGAAGGGTCTTCTGGTTTTTTCGGAACCGGGCGCCGAACCATGTGATACCCGCCAGGTACAGTATGATCACTGCGAAATCGAGCAGGCGCACTCACTCAGCATAGCGGCAGTTGAGCGACGCGCGCGGCGACCTGGGCGGAGCTGCGCCGCGGAAATCCACAGGCAAGCAGGGAATGGTCAGCTATTTTTTCGTTTCGGTAGCGGGGCCGCTCGTCGTTTTTCTCCGGTCGGCAGAATGAGCGCCGGCCTCGCCGGCGATACGCTCGGCCTCCTTCAAGTGATCCTGCAAAGTGGGCAGAGTGCTGGAGGCAAAGTTTTTCACATCGGCATCCTTTCCATTATTGGCCTCCTTTTGAAATTCAGAGACATCCTTGCGGTGGTCGCGCACCATCAGGCGCATGTAAGCGCGATCGAAATCAGCGCCGGACAACTTCGAAAGCCGGTCAATTGCCGCACGGTTCCTGGATCCGACGTCGCTTGGCAGCGTGACATCCTTCTGCGCCGCAATCTGCTTCAGCTGGTCATTGGCCTTGGTGTGATCGTCGACCATGCGCTGGCCGAATTTCTTCACGTCATCGCTTTGAGCCTTCTGAGCGGCGAGTCTGCCGAGTTCCACCTCGGCCATCCCGCCTTGAGCCGCTTCGGCGACGAATTTGGAGTCGGCCGAGTTCAGCGCGCTCTTATCGGACTGCGCCCGCGCCGCTCCTGAGAGCGCCAGCGCGGCGGCGAAGCCGGTCAGGCCTGCCGCCCGAATGAATACAGATCTCATGTGTCATCTTCCTCCCGTTGTTGGACAATAGCCTGAAGAGGCGCGTTTCCTGGCGGATTGCGCGCGGGCCGGAGCTCACGGAGACGAAATGTAACGGCCGTGACGCGATGTGGGAACAAGATCCGCGCTGACCGCATCTAACGGATCAGAGGAAGGTTTGCGCGTTAATCAGGTTGCGGCGTGGCGGCGGCTTCGCTATACTCCGCAATTGCAACACAACAGCGCAGAAAGGAACGCTGCTGGAGCGACTGATGCGACGCTTGCGGCGCGTTCAGTTCATTTTGGGGAGGCACTAGTGCTGGTGATTTCACGTAAAAGTCTCTTGCCCCTTGCGGTCGCGGCGGCCATCGCCTTCGTCGGAACACGTCAGCCGGCATTCGCGCAGGCGGCGCAACAATCGTCTACTCAAGCCCCGCAGAAGAACTGGAAGGACAGGGCGGAGTACGACCTGTATGACTCGATTACCAAAGAGACTCAGGCTGCCAAGCGCCTGGAGCTGCTGAACACGTGGCGCGACAAATACCCATCGTCTGAGTTCGCCGACGTGCGGCAGCAGCTCTATATGCAGGCGTATCAGGAGCTGGGCCGATGGTCTGACGTGTTCGCCACGGCGAAAGACATTCTGAGCAAAGATCCAAATAATGTCACAGCGCTCTCCAAATTGCTCACAGCGCTATTTGCGCTCCAGTCGCCGACCCCGGATGATCTGGCGACGGCCGACAAGGCTGCCGAGCAGGTGCTGTCCAATCTCGACGTCCTGTTCGCGCCGGAGAAGAAACCCGCCAATGTGAGCGAGGCGGACTGGGCGGCGAGCAAGAAGCCAATGCAAATGCTGGCGCAGAACGCCCTGGGTTACACCGCGCTCCAACGCAAGGACTACGCCAAGGCAGAGACCGAATTTACCAAGAGCCTACAGCTCGATGCCAACGCTCCGCAGGTTTCCTACTGGCTCGGGATCGCGTTGCTCGGCGAAAAGAAATATCCCCAGGGTCTGTACGAGTACGCCCGCGCAGCCGCCTACGACGGGCCGAATGCGCTTGCGCCGGCCGGGCGCCAGCAAATCCGCCAACAACTGGAGAATTACTACACGCAATATCACGGCAGCAAGGACGGGCTGGATCAGTTGCTGGCGCAGGCCAAGGCTTCGGCTCTGCCGCCGGCCGATTTCAAACTGATGAGCAAGGCCGATATTGTCGAGCAAAAGCTCAAGCAGGAAGAAGAATTTAAGAAGCAGAATCCTGAGCTGGCGCTGTGGTTGAGCATCAAGGAGCAACTCACTGGACCGAACGCTCAAACCTATTTTGACAGCTCAATGAAGGGCGCTGAGCTGCCGGAGTTCAAAGGCAAGCTGATCGAGGCCAAACCTGCAGTCCGGCCGAGGGAGCTCGTGCTGGCGATCGAAAACGGAACCACCCCGGATGCAACGCTGAAGCTGGATTCGCCCCTTCCGGGCAAAATGGACCCCGGCGCGGAGATCTCGTTCAAAGGCATCGCAACCAGTTACACGGCTAATCCGTTCATGGTCACATTCGACGTGCCGAAGGACAACATCAAGGGCTGGAAGGGAACTGCGGCGCCAGCTGCCAAGAAATCCACAGTGCGGCGTAAGAAGAGATAGACATCTTCTACTATCAAAGCGGCCGTCAACGCTCCCGCAGGGCGGGAGCGTTTTCTTTTGCTCCGCGTTGGCGCGCCGCCTGCCCTTGGCTGTTTATCCGCCGAGAGCGTCGTTCAAGTCCTGGGAAAATTTCCGCAGCGCAGCGACCTGCTCCCGGCTTGCGGGCCGTTCCAATCCGCGCGCGACAAACCACGCCGCCTCGCCCCGCCACACAAGCGCAGCAAATCCTGCTTCCGTAATCAGTCCGGGCGATCCTGCACTGCCGAAGGTATCGTCCTCATTCCGCTTCACGAGCGCAACAAAGCCGTCACGCTCGAGGATATAGTGGGTACGGACCTCGGCGGCGGGGATCAGATGAAAGCCGAGTTCCGCGAGACGCTGAAGCGTGCGCTCGATCACTTTAAACCTCCAGAATCACCGGCACGATTAGCGGTCGTCTGGAGGTTTGTTTGATCAGGAAACGTTTGAGGTCCGCGCGAATCTTCTCCTGCATCACGCCCCAGTCGCCCCGCTCTTCGGCGGTTGAGCTTTCGAGCGTTTTGGCGACGACCTGTCGTGCGCTCAGCAGCAGCTCTGATCCCTCGTCCAGGGCGACGAAACCGCGGCTAACGATTTCAGGCAGCGTTTCGCTTCTGCCTGTATGTTTGTTGATGGCGATAATCGGGAGTACAAATCCATCCTCAGACAGGTGGCGGCGGTCGCGAATGACGATATCTTCCACGACCTCATCCACGGATCCGGAATCGATGCAGACGCGGCCCACCGGAATCGGTTCACCTTTGCGCGCGCCGTAACGGTCGATTTCGAGCGTCTCTCCGCTCTCCAGAATGAAGCAGTCTTCCAGCCCCGCATAGCGCAGATGCTGCGCCAGAGCAGCGTGTTTGGCGAGCTGCCGGTACTCGCCGTGGACGGGCACGAAATATTTGGGCCGGACGAGATTTAAAATCAGCTTTAACTCCTCCGCGCTGCCGTGCCCGGACACATGCACTGGAGGATTCATGGTTCCATAGACGACTTCCGCGCGGCGGCGAGCGAGGTGGTTGATCATGCGGTAAATCGCCTTCTCATTTCCGGGAATGATGCGGGCGCTCAACGCCACAGTGTCGCCGGCTTCGATAGAGAGATTCTTGTGGTTGTCGACCGCCACGCGCGAGAGCGCGGACATGGGCTCGCCTTGCGTGCCCGAAATGACGACGCAGGTCTTGGAGGGCGCTGCGGCCATGATGTCTTGCGGACGGAGCAGGATGCCATCCGGAATATGCAATAGGCCGAGATCGTGGGCGATTTCGGTGACATTCAGCATGCTGCGGCCAAGGAACGCGACTTTTCGGCCGTATTCGGCGGCGAGATCCAGAATCATCTGGAGCCGGTGTATGGAGGAGCTGAAGCAGGAGATGATCAGGCGGCGCTGCGCGCGGGCAAAGAGGTCCTCCATGCGGGGGGCGATGGCGCGCTCGCTCTCGGTATATCCCGGACGGTCGACGTTGGTTGAGTCCGACATCAGCAGAAGAACGCCGCGCTTGCCGTAGTCCGCGAAGGTGTGCAGGTCGAACAGGAGGTTATCGGTGGGCGTCGGGTCCACTTTGAAATCGCCGGTGTGAATCACCACCCCGAGCGGGGTCGTAATCGCCAGGGCGACGGCGCTGACGATCGAGTGCGTAACGTGGATGAACTCGATGGTGAACGGTCCGATTTCGATCCGCTGCCCCGGCTTCACCGGGCGCAGGTCGGCCTCCTTCGCCAGATCGTGCTCTTCGAGGCGCCTGCGCACCAGCGCCAGCGTAAATTCGGTTCCGTAAACCGGACGATTGACCTGAGACAGCAGAAAGGGAACCGCGCCGATATGGTCCTCGTGGCCATGCGTCAGGATGACCGCGCGGACGAATTTTTCATTCTGCTCCAGGTAAGTGAAGTCCGGCGTAACAATGTCGACGCCGAGAAGCTCCGCATCGGGGAACATCATTCCGGCGTCGATCACGATAATATCGTCGCCGTAGCGTACCGCCATCGAGTTCATGCCGAACTCGCCGAGTCCGCCAATCGGGATTATTCGTAGTTTTTCTTCCGCCAAAAACTCAGGGTAGCATCGAGAGCGGGCGACGCCTCACGCCCGGCTCGCAGCGGCGCCACGCGCCCGGCTCAACTCCATCCGTTGCGTCCTACCACATGATCTTCATGCGGATCTGGATCTGCCTCGGCAGAATATTCTGGGTTGACACCTGGGCCGGAAAGACGCTGCCGAAGGCGGCGCTGTTCGGATCCTGATTCACCTGATCCCGGCCGAAATAGTTATGGTTGAGCAGGTTGAAGGCCTCGACGCCGAATTGCGTCTTCAACCGTTCCGTAATGTTCGTGGTTTTCAGCAGCGAAGCATCCATCTGAAACGCATGATGCCGGCGGATCTGGCCCGAGCGCAGCGGCGTATAACGCGGCGCGTAACCGGGGCCGTTTGACTGTCCAGATCCGGCGTACGTCCACAGCCACGCGTAATTGGAGAAATCGGGACCGCTGCCGCATCCGAGGGCGATGCTGTTCGCTGTCGGAACAATCGAACCGTCCGCCCGTTGTTGCAGCACGCACGGATTCCATTCGCGCACCTGGTTGGCCTTCCAGTCCACCTTGCCCGTGTAGCCTCCGCCCGGGGTTGTCGCCGGATCACGCAGGATCATGACGCTGCCTGGAAGGTCGCTCGGAAAACCCTTCAGCGGATCGACGAAGAAGTCGGTAATCTCCCAGCCGGAGATCAGCTTCTTCACAAAGCCGTTCGCGCCGGCGCCCCAGCGCTTTCCCTGACCGAAGGGAAGCTCGTAGATGGCGGTCAGTTTGATCACATGCGGCCGGTCCAGCAAATAGAGCCCTGACTGGTAAACGCTGCGGTACGGATCGTTAAAGCCCCAGACTTCCACCTGCTTGGAAAGAGTGTAGTTGCCGAGAAGATTGAGACCGCCCCGGAATCGGAAGTTGTAATTGACCTGGAGCGAGTTGTAATGAATCTCAGAGTCGTTGCGCCCATATTGGATCAGCGTGCCGTTAAACTGCGGGAATGGCCGCGCCATCTGCCAGCGTGAAATAGTATTGGCCGTATAGAAGCTCGTACCGAGGAAAGCCGGAATGCCTTTGAACGGATTCGGCACGGGAGCGTCGCAGAAGTCGCCCCGGCCGCCCGTAACGCCATTGCACTTATCGCGCAAGTCCACTGGGGGCAGGTTATAGTCCTTCTGCATGGTCTGGTCGAAGCTGCGGCTTCCAACGTAAGAAACGTCGAGCGTCGAAGCCTTCGTGACCTGGTATTGGAAGCCGAACGAGAACTGCCAGCTATTTGGAATCTTGTAGTTGGGATCGAACCACGGATTGTTCTTGCCTACAAATGTCAGCGATCCAGCCGACGCTCCGGTCGGCGTCAGGATTCCATTCGGATACGGGTTGGACAGGACGTTCGGAATAAAGGTCCGGCCGCCATCATTTGAGTTCACGATATCCGTGCTGGTGGCGAATCCGGCGGTCTGGAAAAAGTCGTTGTTGAAATTTCCGTAATACCGGCCAAAGCCGGTTCTCAGGACCAGCCGGTCGCTGATCTGATAGGCCACTCCGATGCGCGGCTGCCAGTTGGTCTTGCGCAGGTTCGCGGGCGTGCTCGGCACGCCGTTGACTCCGGCGAAGGTCAGGCTGCCCTTAAGATTTTTCAGATTCGCATAGAACGGCGCGAGGTCGGCCGGGATTTGACTCGCGATGGGAGCAAGGTCAATCTGTGAGGCGAGGGCGCTGGGGGCGTTCGGATCGAACGGGCCGTTCATGCGGTTCCACTTTTCGTGAACCGGGAAATTGAAATCCCATCGTAACCCGAGATTGAGCGTCAGACGCCGGGACACTTTCCAGTCATCCTGAAAATACGGCGCAACGTACCACTGTTTCCACCACGGGAACAGCGGGTAGTTCGAATTCCCGTTGGGAATGCCAAGCAGAAACGTGGCAAACGGATCGCCGCTGGTTGCGTCAGGCGTACTCCAGTTGCGGGATGTCGGCCCGGCATAGGAATCGAACCGCAGAATGTCGCCCGTATTCTGGATCAGGTAATTAATCTGGCGGATGTCGATCCCGCCTTTCAGCGTGTGCTGGTTCCAGATCTTGGTCGCGCTGGCTGCAAGCTGATACGTGTTGGTGTAATTGTTGCTTTGGCCGCGGCCGAGCGAATTATAAACGCTGCTCGATCCGCTGTTGCCGCTATAGAAATTCCACCGACCAAAATAGATCGGGCTCGGCAGCGTTTTGATTAACGAGGCGGGAAGCCCGAAGCTGGTCACGTCAAACCCGGCGTTGGCGGCGCCGTACCCTTTCTCGATAAACCGGTTATAGGAGGCGCGCGCGTTCAAAATAAACGTGGGCGAAACCGTGCCCACCCAGTCGACCACATAGGCGTCGTTGATGCGTTGGAACGGCTGCTGACCGTCGGTGCCGGGCTTATTGTCGATGCCGTTGACGGCGCGGTCCTCGGTGCGGTCGTTTGAGGCGTGTCTGAAAAACGCACGGTTGCGGTCGCCGAAATTCCAGTCGAATTTGAGGATCAAATTGTAGAACTTGTCCGCATCGAAATAGCTGGGGATGGACAGGTTGTTGGTGGAATATCGGAATCCGCCTGGAGAAGGCTGGTTGGGCAAGGGCATGTATTTCGTCACGGCCGCGGCGACCGGATTGATCATGCTCAGCGGAATCTTGTTTCCCGGAAACGGGTTCCGGATGGGATCGCCATTCGGGCCGATGGTGTAGTCGAAGGGATTGTAAATCGTGATGGGCTGTCCGGCGTTATTGACGAGCTTGGAGAAATCGCCGGCGCGCATCTCGGGCTCCGGCCAGGATACGATCAGCGGATTGGGGGTGCCTTCGCGATAATTTTCGAAGCTGCCCAGATAAAACAGCCTTACTTTGCCGTCCTTCGGCAGAATTTTCGGAATGACAACCGGTCCTTCCAGTTGAAAGCCGTACTGGTCCAGATAGTGCTCCGGTCTTGGTTTCCCCTGCGCATTGTTCTGAAAAGTGTTGGCGTCAAGAGGAGTGCGACGAAGATATTCCCATCCGGTGACATGGAAGGTGTTCGTGCCGCTCTTGAGCACGACATTCATAATGCCGCCTCCCGAATGTCCGTACTCGGCGTTGTAGGTGTTCGCCATCACGTTGAACTCCTGCACTGCGTCGACGATCGGCACATAGGCGACATTGTTGCTGCCCATCTGTCCGTTGTTGGAGGCGCCGTCCAGCATGTACTCAGAAGACGAGTCGCGTCCGCCGTTGACGGACCACTGCGCGATGGCGCCATTGTCGAACGGGCGCTGCCAGATTGCGGCGCCGTTGAACGTGACGCCCGACATCATAGCCCCGAGCATGAATGGATTCCGGGCGTTCAGCGGCAGCTCGGAGACCTGCTGGGTGTTGACCACGCCCCCGCGGCTCGCTGTTTGCGTTTCGAGCAGCGCCGCCTCGGCGGTCACTTCCACGCTCTCGGTGACTGCGCCCACCTCCAGCGTGATGTCGATGCCGGCGACCTTGCCGACCTCGAGCGTGACGCGGTCGCGAACGAACTGCTTGAAGCCGGTTGCTGTCGCGGTCAGCTTGTAATTTCCGGGGCGCAGGAACGGGATCGAATAGGCGCCGGAAGGATCGCTGGTGGCAGTTGTGGTCTCATTCGTGTCGATGTTGACGGCTTGAATCTTGGCATTCGGGACAGCCGCGCCGGTCGAGTCCAGCACGTGCCCCGAAATCGTCGCGCGAAACTCCTGCGCGCGCAAGGCGCCGCACAGCATAAGCAGGATCAGGAAATGCAGTTTGGTTTTCAAGCGAACCCCCTATATGTCTCCGGCAACGCCCTTCCCATTTGCGGAGACCTGGGCGCTAATATATCGCGCCATGACCAGGATCTGCAATCGAGGGGACCCGCCCTGACGGGGAGCCCGTAAACCCATCAGCTTTTCGATCTCAGGATGGTGCTGGAGGTGGGGGTCGAACCCACATGCCCAGTGAAGGGCGCGGGATTTTGAGTCCCGTGCGTCTGCCAGTTCCGCCACTCCAGCATTGCGGTCAGAGACGTCATTTCTCCCTAATATAACAATATGGAGCGAGCGACCACCCCCGACCTGCGATATCCGATCGGCAGATTTCAGTTTCCTGACTCAATACCGACGGCCGAGCGCAATGAACTCATCGCGGTTCTGGAAGCCGCGCCGGCCGCATTGCGCCGCGCTGTGGCTGGCCTCGAGGACGCCCAGTTGAACACGCCATACCGGGCCGGCGGCTGGACCCTTCGCCAGGTTGTACATCACTTGCCGGACAGCCACTTGAACGCCTATGTGCGGTTCCGGCTCGCGCTCACCGAAGCCGAGCCGATGGTCAAGACCTACGCCGAGGATCGCTGGGCTCAATTGCCGGACGCGGCGGCGGCGCCGGTTCAGGATTCGCTCGATTTGCTGGATGCGCTGCACCGGCGCTGGACCGCGCTGTTGAGGTCGATGACGGACGCGGATTTCGAGCGCTCGTTCCGCCATCCGGAACTCGGCCTCGTGCGCCTGGATAAGAACCTGGCGCTGTATGCGTGGCACGGGCGGCATCACACGGCGCAGATTCTGGCGTTGCGCGAGCGGATGGGCTGGAAATAAGGCCTTAAGCGGCGGCGGAGGCGGGCGCGGCGGAAAGCGCTGCAACCAGCTCGGACGCCTTTTCAAACAGCATCCCGGTTTCGCTGCTGCAGCCGAGGAATCGCATCCCGCGCTCCTTCCAGAATTTGGCCAGCGCGAGAGACCGCGTCTGCGTGCCCGGCGCGATGCCGTGACGCACGCAACTGTCGCGGATCGCCTCCATGGCCGCAACCATCTTGGGGTGCTGAAAATCGCCGGCGACGCCCAGCGAAATCGAGAGGTCCACGGGTCCAACCATTACGGCGTCCAGTCCGGGCACGCTCAGGAGTTCATCTCGCATCTCCACGGCCTTCTGCGTCTCGATCTGAAGAACCACCAGGGTGTTGGCGTTTACGTGCGCCAGAATTTCGGCGATCGATGCGCGCTCGTAGTTCACGTGCGTCGGCGTGAGACCGAAACCGCGGATGCCTTCTGGCGGGAACTTGGTCCAGCTCACCGCCTGCCGCAGCAACTCGACCGACTCAACGCGCGGGAAAATCACGCCCATAGCGCCGCAATCCAGCGCTCGCGCGACCAGATCATATTCCATGTTGGCTACGCGCACGATGGGGCACAGGCCGCAATCAGAGGCTGCGCGGCACACGTCCTGAACGGTCTCGATATCGAACGCGCCGTGCTCGGTGTCGATGAACGCCCAGTGAAAGCCGGCGGCAGCGAGGATGCGCGCGACCTCGGGAGACCGCAGCTGCGCGAACCCCGTGCCCAACTGAACGCGTCCCTCGGTCAGAGCTTGTTTGACGGTATTGACTCTCATGAAATGATGTCCGTCACGAGATCACGATGGTCTGGTGATCCGGACAGTCCAAGCGAACATTGTCGTAAAGACGCGAGGCCAGATCAAATCCGTGCTTGGCGACGAACGGAAGGATCGTGTACAAACGTTCCTGCAAATGTTTTTGAGGATACAGGAGGCCCGCCAGAAACTTCGTTTCCCGCATGGCTCGATCGTTGCGCCGCAGCGCTTCGCGCGCGGTTTTGGCTTCCATTTTTGAGAACTGATACGCGATCTTTGACCGGGAGCGGGCAAGGGCGGCTGTCAGAGTGGGATCAAAGGCGGCGAGCTCGCGGCTGAGCTGCTCGAGCGCGGAGTCCACCGCGGTTGAAGCGCGCTGGAACGCCTGCCCGATGCTTTCTGGAACCAGCTGGCGCGAAATGGCCGACGCGATGCTTTCTTGGCCCTCAAAGATCACGGGCCACGAAAGGGAGTACCGTTCCATCAGCTTGGCGGCGCGGTAATCGAGCAGAGTGAAGCTGGCGCGGTGGACGGCGACCGGCATGCGGCCGAGCAGTTCGCGATAGACCGGCTCGGCCTGTGCAAGGTAGGCGAGCTCGGCCGGTCCGCCCACATAGGTCACTGTAGGCAGCGCAAAGTCCTGCAACACTGGCCGGAGCAGCGCATTGGGCGAAAGGCGCTCGGCCATATTCATCAGCTCCGCGGTCGAATAGCCCGTTTCGGCGCTCTGCCAGCCGCCATTGCGAACTCTAAGCGTCATCCGGCGCCCGCCTTCGAGCAGAAAGAAAAATGATGTGCCGGGCTCGATGTGGACCTGCGCGTGGTATCCCGCGCTTTCCAGTTCACGATTACGCTCCAGCACGCGGCGCTTCAGATCGGCGCTGCGTTCCACGGCTGCGCGGAGCAGCGGCGCCCCCAGAGCCCGGAATGCGGGTGCGAGCGGATCGACATAGACCAGATCGAACGGAGCCAGCAACCGTTTGAGCAAAGCGCGGAACGCCGCGCCCATGAGCGCGCCATCGGCATACGCTTGGGCGGCTGCGTCGGCGACCTCACCGCCGAACGGAAACCCGTCCAGCAACGAGCGCAGCGCATCGATCGGAATATCCGCGAGCTCGAGAGCGCCCACCGGGCGGTGATCTTCCACTGTAGCGCGGGCCTGTAGTCGGACCGGTTCGTGCTCCGGGCCAAAGATCCACGCGTGATTTACTTCTGCGAAATCATGATCTTCGGTGGCAAGCCAGAATACCGGAGCGGCCGGGAACCCCTCGTCGCAGAGCCGCTGAGCAATGCGCACCGCCGTAAGCGCCTTATAGATGGTATATGCGGGCCCCGTAAACAATCCCACCTGCTGACCTGTAACCACAGCCAGCGCGCCGGGCTTGGCAAGGGTTTCGAGAGCGCGACTGTCCGGGTTTAAGGGACGAAGAGCCTCGATCAGTCTGGCGCGGCGCTCTTCGGGATAGGACGACAACTCCGCCGCAGCGCGATGAAACGAGGTCGCATCATGCGGATCATGACGGTAAAATCGTGCGACTTGGTCGAAATGATAGGAGTAATCCTCAAACAGGCGAGAAGTGCGGGGCAGCAGAGTCTGGCGGATACACGCGGCTTCCATTAAACCGTCCAAGGTTAGCAGATGACATGCGTTGGACGAAAGTTGCGGGAAAACGTTATGTTATAGTTAGCTCCGCAGCATGGACGAACAGGAATTTACACGGCGCGCCGATGAGGCTTTGAACGATCTGCAGAGGCGGCTGGCGGCGCTTTCAGACGAGTACGACTTTGAGGCTGATCTCCATGCCGGCGCGCTGACGATTGAATTTGAAGATCCTCCGGCGAAGTTCGTCGTGAGCCCGAACGCTCCGGTGCGGCAGATCTGGGTGTCGGCGCATTCACGGAGCTTTAAGCTGAGTTGGGACGCGGCCAGGACCGCATTCATTCTTCCGGAGACGGGTGAGACGCTCCCGGAAGTGGTGGCTGCGGCTATTGAAAAGCAGCTCGGAGAGAAGATCGCACTCTGAGCCAATTCAGTGCCCGGCGTCTACATTTCGTTTCCATTCTGTTCGCAGAAGTGCACCTATTGTAACTTTGCTTCCGGGGTGCTGCCGCGTCATCTCGAGTCAGAGTACCTGCGCGCGCTCGAGCAGGAGATACTTGCGCACCGATGGGACTGGACGCCCGAGACTGTGTATCTTGGGGGCGGCACGCCGAGCCAGATGGCGCCCGAATCGCTCGAGCGGTTGCTGGCCCTGATTCCGGGGGCGCCCTGGCGAGAGACAACGATTGAGGCCGCGCCGGGGTCGATTTCAGCCGAGCGTGCGGCGCGCTGGCGGGGCGCCGGAATCAATCGCGTGAGCCTGGGCGTGCAATCGTTCGTTGCGGCGGAATTGGCGAGAACCGGCCGGAAACACCGCGCCGAGACTGTCGCGGCGGACGCCGGCGCCCTGCGCGCGTGCGGCCTTGGCAATTTCAACATCGACTTGATCGCGGGTCTGCCGGGCCAGACCCGGGAGAGCTGGCGGGAGTCGCTCAACTGGATTGAGCGCCTCAAGCCGGCTCACGTCTCGGTATACATGCTCGAAGTGGATGAGGACAGCCGGCTCGGCCGTGAAATCCTGGCGGGCGGCGGCCGGTACAGCGCCGCGCTCATCCCCTCCGACGAGTTGATTGTGGAGTGCTATGAGACCGCAGTCGACCGGCTCCGCGGGATGGGCATCGAGCAGTACGAAATCTCGAACTTTGCTCGGCCCGGCTGCGAGTCTGCGCACAACTTGAAATACTGGCGGCTCGAACCGTACCGCGGATTCGGCGCCGACGCGCATTCATTCGATGGTCGCTGGCGATGGCAAAACGTTGAGACGGCGCAGGAGTATGTGCGCCGTGTGCTCAGCGGGAACTCGCCGGTCGCTGATATGCAGGAAGCAAAACCGATCGAGGAGCGGTTCTTTGTCGGGTTGCGCCTGACGTCCGGCATTCAGCCCGCGCCTGAAGAGTGGCGGCAGTACGAGGAGCCGATCCGGCGCGGTCTGGATGGCGGCTTGCTGGAGCGCGATGGCGCAATCCTCAGGCTTACGCGCCGCGGCGTGCTGCTTTCAAACGAAATTTTCAGCGAGTTTGTACAGGCATGAATCATTGGATCGATCTGCGCAGCGATACGGTGACGCGGCCAACCGACGCAATGCGGCGCGCCATGGCCGAGGCGGAGGTCGGCGACGACGTCTACGGCGAGGATCCCACCGTCAACCGCCTGGAGCGCCGGGCCGCCGAAATTCTGGGCAAGGAAGCCGCGCTGTTCGTGCCCAGCGGCACGATGGGAAACACGATCGCCGTCAAGTTGCACACCGAACACGGCCAGGAAGTGATCTGCGATTCGCGCGCTCACCTGATCGATTTTGAATTATCGATGACGGCCTGGTTTTCCGGCTGCCTGATCCGGCCCATCGAAACCGACGACGGCATTCTGAGCTGGGACCGGATCAAGCGCTGCCTGCGCCCGGGCGGGCCGCATATGGCCGCCACCGCCCTGATCGAGCTGGAGAATACGCATAACATGGCGGGCGGTACGGTTTATCCGCAGGAAGTTATTCGCGGAATCTGCGAAGGCGCGCATGACGCCGGCATTAAAGTGCACATGGACGGCGCTCGGATATTCAACGCATCAGCGGCGACAGGAGTTCCGGTACAGCAGATTGCGGCCGGCGCCGATACAGTCATGTTCTGCCTCTCCAAGGGCCTCGGGGCGCCGGTCGGTTCGATGCTCGCCGGGACCGGCGAGGCCATCGCGAAAGGCCGGCTGTACCGCAAGCGCCTGGGTGGAGGCATGCGTCAGGCCGGCGTGCTCGCCGCCGCCGGTCTGATCGCTCTCGAGCAGATGCCGAAGCGCTTGGCCGAGGACCACGCCAACGCGCGTCTGTTCGCCGAGCGCGCATCGCAGATCGACGGCGTCGCGGTGGACCTGGCGCGCGTTCAGACCAATATTGTCATCATCGATGTCTTGGCCACCGGCATGACGGCAAGCGAGGTCAGCGCGCGGCTGAAAAGCGAAGGGATTCTGATGAATCCGATTGGCCCCTACAAACTACGGGCTGTGACCCACTACGACGTGAGCCGCGCCGACTGCGAACGCGCGGCGGAAATGCTTGGCTGCATCACACGTAGATCCGCCGCACACGCGAGCTGATGCCGCACAGGACGCTGTAGGAGATGGTTCCCGCGGTCCGCGCGATCTGCTGCGCATCGATGGATGCGTCGCCTTCGCGCCCGAGCAGAGTGACGGCGTCGCCCGGCTCTAGATCCGGAGCATGGGTGATATCGATCGTGGTGAGATCCATCGAGACCGCCCCGACGATGGGCGCAAACTTGCCGCGCGCGATCACGCGGCCCCGATTCGAGAGCCGGTGCGGGATTCCGTCGGCGTAGCCGGCGGCAAGCACGGCAATGCGCATCGGGCGCGGCGCGCGGAACATGCCGCCGTATCCGACAAGCGAACCTTCCTCGATATCCTTGACGGCCAGCACAGTCGCTTTCCAGGTGAGGGCAGGCTTCACGCATAACGTCTTCGGCGGCGCCGGGCCGCGCGCCGGCGAAACGTACCCATAAATTGCGTGCCCGGGACGCACCATGCTGCCCCAGGCCACCCGCCTGCCATAAGCGATCGGAATTGTGCTGGAGAGGTGGAGATAATCGGCGCGAATCGAGGCCGCCTGGAGCGAATCGCAGACGCGGCGAAACCGTTCGATCTGATCTTCCGTTTGCGTCGTGGTGTAATCCGCCGCGGAAGCGAAATGCGTCATCAATCCTTCCAGGCGCGCGCACCGGTTGGACAGGATGGCTTGCGCGATTTCCGCCGGCGTCGCGCGCGTCCCGAGGCGGCTCATACCGGTATCGATTTTAAGGTGATACGCCAAGGGCTGGCCGCGCTTTTCCGCCAGAGCGTTCAACTCCCGGAGATCAGCGAGCGAGTGAATGACCGGCGTCAGGCCGCGCGCAATCAGCTCCTCCCGCTCAAAGGGGAGAAAATCGGCCATCACCAGAATGCGCACGCCGATTCCGGCTTCGCGGAGCGCGACGCCTTCGTCGACGCAGCCCACCGCGAGCCAGCGCGCACCGGCGTCGACCAAGGCTTTGGACACTTCGACGGCGCCGTGGCGGTAGGCGTCAGCCTTCACCACCGGCATTACTTCAACGCCGGCCCCGACCGCCTGTTGAATCGTTCTGAAGTTGTCTACGATTTGCTTGCGTGAGATCTCAACCCACGACCGATACGGCGCCACATTTCATTGTACGAGCCGGAGCAGCAGTCTCTCGTAGGCGTCGGTTACGCGGTCCCAACTGTAGCGCTCGCGGACGCGGGCCATGGCGCGCTCGCGCCAGCCGCTCCGCTCGGCTTCGGACATGTTGAGAACGTCGCGAAGGCGCTCGGTGAGGTTCGCGCGCGTAAACGGGATTGCGGCGTTCTCTGCCACCTCCGCGTTCTCGGGCGTATCAAGATATAACGTCAGCGCGCCGCGACCCATCGCTTCGATCAGCGCCGGGTGCGTGCCGCCGACCTCGGTGGCGTGCACATAAGCGAAGCAGTGCGACTGGAGCTCCCGATAGCCCTGTCCATAGATGGCCCCGGGCAGAATCACGCGCGGATCCCGGGTGTCGCGGACGCGCGCGATGTAGTCCTGCGCATAGGGGGCATCGCCGACCAGGACCAGCTTCAAATCTGTATTGAGGCGCTCAAAAGCCTCGCGGACCAGCAGCGCGTTATTCTCCGGCTCCATACGGCTGACATACAGAAAATAGCGGCCAGGCGACAAGTGCAGCGCTTCAACAGCCGCGGTTCCCAGAACGCGGCCCACCTCTGCGCCGTAGGGGATGCATTCGGATTCGACGCCATACTGTTCGCGATAGTATCGGGCAATGCTCTCGGCGTCCGTGACAAGGGCGTTCGGGAACACGGTCGCCAGCCGCTCGCCGATGCGGTACCATGCGCGCCCGGCGGCGCCCCACTTCCGTCGCCTGCGCTCGATCCCGTCCACGTTCAACGCCACAGGCATTCCGGCCAGACGCGGCATCCAGGTGAAAATTGCATTGGCGGCGTTGCAGTACAACGCGGCATCGACGCGATGAAGCAGCAGATGGAGCGTCGAGAGCAGGGTGTGAACTACCGTATCGAGATACTTGTGGCGGATCGTCGGTAGGCAGCGCAGAACCACGCCGCGATATTGCGGCGCCGCGTGGCGCTCGCGGCAGTACACCGCTACCTCGTACCCCCGCTCCACCAGTCTTGCCGACAGTTCTTCGGCGAAAGTCTCGAACCCGCCGTATCTGGCCGGGATGCCGCGAGTGCCGACAATTGCGAAGCAGCGCTTGCGGAGGGCTGTCGCCGCTCCGCCTGCTTGCGACGCCGTCAAGCGTCAACTCTGCGCGGCTCTGGACCGCGAAAGAATCTTCGCCGGCGTCTTCGGGACCGCGCGCACCGGCTGGCTCACAGGACGGTAGGAAAACCAGCTCGCAATGTAGTCGTCGCTGACGCGCCGGCGACTCATGATGGAGCGCCGCTTTTCAACTACGCGCTTCCAGTTTTTGGCCACATACCAAAAGGCCTTCAGCGAGGTGTGCTCGCGGAGCACGCAGCAGCCCATGACGACAATATCCCGGACTGTAATCGAAAACCAGTTGCGGCGGTACAGGTCCGGCGTCATGTTCTTGATCCGCATCAGAAAGCGGTTTTTCACCGAATGCATGTTGATCTCTGGTGGAAGCGCGCGCCGGTTGCCGGGCAAAACGTTGCGCACGTGGTAGCCGCGCGCATGGGGCGTGTAGACGCATCGCCAGCCGAGCAATTGGGCGCGCCAGGCGACGTCAGCGTCTTCACGGTATACAAAGAAGTCCGGATCGAAAAATTCCCCGTCGATGGAGACGTCGTCAATCATTTCGCGCCGGTAGAGCGCGGCGGCAGCCGTGGCGCCAAACACGTATTCGTAGTTCAGATAATGGCCATTATCGACTTCCTGGCTGCCTCGGTCGAGATGACGCAGCATGGGCGTGAAATAAATCCCCGTTGAATCGACCAGCGGCTTATCGGGAAGGTCGAAGTTCGCCAGAATCGTCAGCAGTTTGCCGCAGACCGTGCCAATGCGCGGATCCATTCGCCCGGACTCGACCAGAGGCTGGATAAAGTTCGGAAGCAGCAGCACGTCCGGATTCAGCGTGAGGATCCAATCCCCACGCGACAGGCGGATAGCCTGGTTTTGCGCTGCGGCAAAGCCAATATTCTCATCGTTGTAGACGATCCGGCACCGGTCTTCGAACTGCTCCAGAATGTCCACGGTTCCGTCGGTCGAGGCGTTGTCGATCACGATGATCTCTTTACGCGGATAACTCTGGTTCAAAACCGATTCAAGGCAACGTTTAATGAACCGACCGCTGTTGTAAGTGACGATGGTGATCGAGACAAAGTCGTTAGATGGCATGCAAGTGAACGTCTGCTGTTCTGTCGGTCGCGACTTTCGCGCAAGTCATCCCTGCGCAGAACGGGTCAGCACCTGCTCCTGCCCGTTCTCCTCCGTAGTGCTCAATTCTTCGTCATCCTCCGGCCGAAGTGAAACGCGACCGGCAATGCAACTTGCAAGCGCAAGTCGCAACACCGCTTTATACTGCGCAAAAGATCCCCATCGATGACTGAGGATCGTCCCCGTCAGGGCTCGAATGAAACAGCCCTGCGCCACCGCGGCGCAGACGGCCCGGAACTCCAGAGGACCGTAGTGCTTGGCAGCGTACCTTAGAAGGCTAGCATACCAGTATTTGACCCGCCATGTGTGAGCAAGCGCACGTACGGAGTGTCCTCCGGCATGCCGGGCCCGAACGTGGGGAACGAATTGGGTGGAATAGCCGCGCTGGTGCGCGCGCAAAGCGAAGTCCACATCCTCGAACCACAGCGGATGGAAGGATTCGTCAAAGCCGCCGAGCTCTTCAAAGACGTCCCTGCGGATCATCAGAAACGCGCCGGCAGCCTGCTCGACGGGACCCGCGGCGTCGAGATCGCGATCCAAGTAGCGGTAACGCCGGTTGACGGGATTTCCGGGCCACAGGCGGTTCACGCCAAGAGTCTCAAAGGCCAATGCTGCCGGAGAGGGGAACCGGCGAATTGTGAATCCGCGCTGCGGACGACCGCAATCGTCCGTCAGGAGGCCGGCCGCCAGGCCGTGCTCGGCGCAGGCCTCGACCAACGCTTGCAGTCCTGAATCGATAATGACATCCGGGTTGACCAGCAGGATATGCGGACGGGCGCACGTGCGCACGCCCTGGTTCACCGCGGCGGCGAATCCCGCGTTGCGACAATTGGCGATCACACGGGCCCACGGACGCGCGCCGGCCTCGCGGAGCGTGCCGTCCTGGGAGGCATTATCTACGACCACGGTCTCGGAAATACCGTGAAGGGCGTCCAGACAGGGGCCGATTACACGCTCGGAGTTGTGCGTCACGATGACAGCGCAAATTGTGTCGACGCTGGTCAACTTCTTACCAGACTGAAATACAACCGCCAGTACAGATCGAAGCCCGTGCGCTGCTGCAGTCGCCGGATGTCGCGTTCCCCGGCTTCAACGGCGCGTCGCACCTGATGCCAGGCGCTTTCAGGAACAATATCGCGGCGCGCAAGCAGACCATCGATCGTCCCCCGTACGGAAGCCCAACCTGCGCGCCGCGTGCATGCAACCAGCATCCACAGCACGTGTCCAACCAGCGCCGGCCACCGGGGCGCTCCTTGGAAATGTTTGATTAATAGAAATATATGGTTGCGGGCGATGCGGCGCACCGTAGCATTATGCCACGCCCCGAGTGTGGCGCTTCCCATGTGGAATCCTACCGCCTCAGGCACATACACGCCCATGAAACCGGCAGCGGCGCAGCGCAGCCCGAAATCCACATCCTCGAGATACGACTCGAATCGATCATCCAACAGGCCCACCCGGTCAAACAACGAGCGCCGGAACAGCGACGCCGTCATGGGCGCGAACTGAATCGGGCGTGGCTCGTTCCATTCGGGGCCATCCAGCCGCCCGCATCCGCAGCGCCACGGCATGCCTCCTCGCGAAACGGCATCGAACGTCCCATCGATGCGGCTGGGATCAGCGGCGCTGAGGAGTTTACCCGTGGCGAAATGGGCGCTTGCGGCGCTGGCTTTCCGAATGAGCGTGTCCAGCCATTCCGGTCCGAAGGCGACGTCATTGTTGACGATCGCGACCCAGTCGGACTTACTGTTACCTATCCCGCGGTTGACGGCTGCCGCAAAGCCGGCGTTGCGTCCCATTTCAATGACTTGCGCTCCTGCATCCCTGGCGACCTGCACGGAATCGTCTTCGCTTCCGTTGTCGACGACCTGAATCTCCTCGATGGGATAGGTTTGGGCACTTAAATGTTTCAGGACTCGAGCAAGAAGTTCGGCGCGGTTCCAACTGGGAACGATGACGGCGGCCGTTCCGCACGCGGAACTCATCGCTGAAATCGCTTCTTGACGAGAAACCACAGGTTATAAAAGCCGTCGCGCCAGGGGTTCAACTTGATTTCACCCAGTCGAGATGAATACATCACCGGAATCTCGGCAAACCGGACTTTGCCGTTCTTCAGGGCTTCGATTTTGATTTCCTCCGAGAAGGCCATGCTGTCGGATTCCAGGCGCATGCCCTCCAGGATGCTGCGGCGGAAGACCCACATTCCGGATTGAGAATCGCGGACCCATCGGAAGTAAAGCAGCGTCATGGCCATAGACAGCACGAAATTCCCGAACTTGTGCTTGAAGCTCATGGCGCGGGGATCGCGCACCGGGAAACGCGAGGCATTCAGAAAATCGACGTCCAGATGCAGAAAGGCTTCAATCAGGTAAGAGATGGCGTCCGGCGGATAGCTGTGATCGCCGTCGAGCGTAACGATGATGTCCCCCCGAGCGCTCGCAAAGCCACGTTTATAGCTCCGGCCATAGCCGCGCACGTCCTCACGAATCACCATAGCCCCGTAGCGGCGCGCGACTTCGGACGTGCGGTCCGTGGAGCCATTGTCTACTACTATGGTCTCGTCCACGAAATCCGGCATGCGGCGCAACACCTGCTCGATACCCTGTTCTTCGTTCAGGCAGGGGATCACGACTGTGATCTTGAGTCCCTTGTACATCCGTGAAGGACAAGGGTAACAAACGCAGAATCGCTGCTAGGGCGCGGTCATGGCCGGCGCACAGGCGCCGCGTCTGTATCAGCGGTTGCAGGGCAAGCGCGCGTCGGTCTTGGAATCGCAGCAACAATGATTCATGATGAAGCCGATAGACGCCGATAAGCGTCTTAGCGGTTTTCGATCATGTCCAATGTTGAAATAGCGGATCAAAGCGCGCCGGGCCGGTTCCAGGCGGTGGACCACGCCCTCGCGCTGTCGCGGGTTGGCGGCGATTCGGAGCTGTTGGGCGAGATAGCGCGGCTGTTTCTGACCGACGCCCCCCACATGCTGAACGCGATCGAAGCGGCCATTTGCGCCGGGGATGCTTATGCGCTGGAGCGGTCGGCGCACGCGTTCAAGGGCTGCGTTTCCAATTTCGGGGCCGCCGCCGCGACCAGCATTGCGTTCAGCCTGGAACAAATGGGCAGGAAACGGGAGCTGAGCGGCGCCGCCGAGGCGTTCAGCCGGCTGCGCGAGGCCGAAGAAGCCGTTGAAGTTGAGCTGCAGCGGCTGATTGGTTGATCTTGCGCCGGTTCGTAAATCCACGGGCTCGGCCGCCGCGCTCTAAGCCGCTCCCGCGCCATTCTCAGTCCGCCGCCAGCGTCTGCTATAGTGTTTTTTCCTCCCTATGCACCCCACGGCTGGAACCGAGATCGTCTGCGCGCACAGTCCGGATTCGGACGATGCATTCATGTTCTACGCGCTCGCGACAAAGAAGATCCGGTCGCGGCTGGTCGCTCTGCGGCACGTCCTCGAAGATATCGAGACGCTGAACCGAAAAGCGTTGGAGGGCGTTTACGAGCTTACGGCAATCTCCTATCATGCCTATCCATATCTGGCGGAAAAGTATGTATTGATGGCGAGCGGATCGAGCGTGGGCGACGGCTACGGTCCGATGGTCGTGAGCGCGCATCCCCTCGCGCCCGAAGAGTTGAAAGGCAAGAAAATCGCCGTACCTGGCAAAATGACGACGGCCTTTCTGACGCTGTCGCTCTTTGAGAGGGATTTCGAGGCGGTCGTCATCCCGTTCGACAAAATTCTGGATGCGGTTGAAGAACGCTCGGTCGACGCCGGCCTGGTGATTCATGAAGCCCAGCTCACCTACAGCAAGAGCGGCTTTCATAACGTCCTCGATCTTGGCCGGTGGTGGAAGAAAACGTTCGATCTGCCCTTGCCGCTGGGAGCAAACGCGCTGCTCCGTACGCTGCCGCTCGATATCCGCTCCGAGTGCTGCCGGCTGATGCGCGAGAGCATACAGTATGCTCTCGATCACCACGACGAGGCGTTGAATTACGCGCTTCAGTTCGCGCGGGATATGGAGACGCCCTTAGCCGAGAAATTCGTCGGGATGTACGTCAATCACTTCACGGTGGACGCCGGCGAAATGGTGCCACAAGCCGCCCAGAAGCTGCTCGATCTGGGATTCGAGGCGGGCCTGATTCCAAAGCGCGTTGAGGTGGAGTTTGTCCGGTAGGAGCACGCGCCCAGCGCGGCGCAGGAATGTAAACAGACGCGAATGATGGAATCGATCCGCGTCCTCCTGCGCCAGGCCGTCGACTACGCGGGCTTGTTTCCCCCGGCCGGTCTTGACCTGGCCACGGCCGTCGCCAACTTTGCGCGATATCAGAGCGGCCCGGACGCATGGATGTTGGGCCGGTTCGTATTGAGGACGGAGCGGCTTGCGGAGTTCAGGCGAATCGCAGGCCGCCGCTGGCCGCTCAGCGTTCTGGGAGGGGAGAACCCCGCGGCGGCGCTTGCGAGCATCTCAGAAGGCGACGCCATTGAAGTGCAAATGGGCGCGCCGGACCGCGCCCGCGAACTCATGAGCCGGATGCCTCCGGGCGTGCTCGCGTTTTTCGAAATCCCGATCGCATCCGACCCACAGCCATTGGTCGAGGCCATCGCGGCGTGCGGCGGGTGCGCCAAAGCGCGCACCGGGGGCGTCTCTCCGGGCTCGATCCCCTCCGCGAAGGATGTCGCCCGATTCATTGCCCGCTGCGCAGCAAGCGGCGTCCCCTTCAAGCTGACGGCTGGGCTCCATCACGCCCTGCGAGGTTCGCATGCTCTCACCTACGAACCGGACTCGCCTCGTGCGCCCATGCACGGTTTTCTCAACATATTTGCCGCCGCTTGCTTCGCCCATTCCGGCCTCCGGGACGAGGCGGAGCTGGCCGACATCCTGGAACAGCAGCTCCTCCATCAATTGCGCTTCGACGACGGCGGCATCGCGTGGCGGGACAAACGGGTCGGCGCAGAGCAGATCCGCGCCGCTCGCGCGAACTTGGCGCTCAGCTTCGGATCGTGTTCGTTCGAGGAGCCGGTCGCGGATTTGAGGAATCTCGGACTGCTATGACGGGGCTGGATGCGACCCATGATCCTGGACTCCGCAGTTGGGTAGCTTCGGCAAACGAACCAGGATGCGATTTCCCGATTCAGAATCTTCCGTTGGGAGTTTTTCGCCGGCGCGGCGACGGGCGCCCGCGCATCGGAATTGCGATCGGAGACTCGGTGCTCGATCTGGCCGAGTGCGCCTCGGAGGGGTTGCTGGCGGCGGCGGGGGCTTCGGTGCAAGACGCCTGCCGCGCGGAAACGATGAATGCCCTGATGTCGCTCGGACCCGGCGCGTCAACGCGTCTGCGAGCGCGGGCCAGCGCCCTGCTCAGCGCGAGCAGCGCCGAGCCGCTGGACCGCGCAAAGCTGGTGATTCCGATGTCTGCCGTGGAGATGCAGCTGCCCGCGGCTATCGGCGATTACACCGATTTTTACGCATCGATCCATCACGCCACGAACGTCGGCAGCATGTTCCGTCCGGATAACCCTCTGCTGCCGAACTACAAGTACGTCCCGATTGCGTATCATGGCCGCGCATCTTCGATCGTTGTCAGCGGCCAGCCGGTGCGGCGTCCCAGGGGTCAAATCCGGCTCGATCCGCACGCGCCGCCGGAGTACTCGGCCACGCGCATGCTCGACTACGAGCTCGAGCTCGGATTGTTCATCGGTCAGGGCAGCGAACTGGGGCGGCCGGTTCCTATCGGCGCCGCGGAGAGTCATCTCTTCGGCGCTTGCCTGGTGAATGACTGGTCGGCGCGCGATATTCAATCGTGGGAATATCAGCCGCTCGGTCCGTTTCTGTCGAAGAGTTTCGCCACTACGATTTCGCCCTGGGTGGTGACCATGGAGGCGCTGGCGCCATTCCGAGCGCCGGCGGCGCGTCCGTCCGGGGATCCTGCGCCCCTCGGCTATCTGTATTCCGATGCGGATCGGGCGGGCGGCGCCATCGCCGTCACTCTCGAGGCGAATTTGAGGACCGCAGCCATGCGCGAACGTAACATGGGTTTGTACAGACTCAGCCGCGCCGGCTTTGAAACCATGTACTGGACGCCTGCGCAATTCGTCGCGCACCACACCAGCAACGGTTGCAATCTGCGCCCCGGCGACCTGCTCGCCAGCGGGACCGTCTCCGGGTCTGGCGAACAGGAGCGCGGATGTCTGCTCGAACTCACCCGAAGCGGAACAAAGCCGCTGCGGCTGCCCTCGGGCGAAGAGCGCGCCTTCCTCGCTGACGGCGATGAAGTCGTATTTCGCGGCTGGTGCGAGCGCCCCGGCTTCGTGCGGATCGGCTTCGGGGAATGCCGCGGCCTCGTGTTGCCCGCTATCGAAACATGATCGCGCGACGGTGTCTCGTGCTGGCGGCGGCGTCAGCTCTCGTTTTCGCCGCAGACTACCGGACGCCGGCGGGCGAACGCCCGGCCCGCCGCACCGAAGACGGATCGGGCGTGATCCTGCCCGGCGGGCGGCTGTTGTCGCCCTACGGCGCGCAATATACGACCGGACCCGGACCATTCGGCCTGGCCATCAGTCCCAGCGGACGCCGCATCATTACCTCCAATGGCGGGCCAGATCGATATTCGCTGACAATTCTCGAAAACGCGAATGGGGTCTGGAGCGCGCGGACGCTGCACGTCCACGGCAAAGACGACGAGGACGCGGACGAGTGGAAGAGCGCCTTCATGGGTTTGGCCTTCGATGGTGAGGATGCCGTTTATGCGTCGGAAGGGGAGTCCGGACAGGTCCGCATGCTTGATCCGCGCACCGGGTCGCGCATCCACCGTTTTAATCTGAACGTCGCCGGCTTCGCAGACAGCTATTCGGGCGACCTCGCCTTCGATGCCAGCCGCGGCATTCTGTATGTAGTCGACCAGGCAAACTTTCGCGTTGTGCTTTTCGATGTGCGAGCCAGGCGGCGCCTGTCATCGGCGCGCGTCGGCCGCTTGCCGTTTGCGATCGCGCTTTCGCCAGATGGCGAGCGCGCTTATGTCACGAACGTGGGGATGTTCGAATACAAACCCATTCCTGGCGCCGACGCCAGCCGCCCGCGCGAAACCGGCCTGCCATTTCCGGCCTTCGGCTTCCCCTCCAAAGAGGCGCGGGAAGGCGCGCGCCGCGAGACGCAATCCGGTCCGGTGGACGTGCCCGGCCTCGGCGATCCGAATACGCCCGCCGCGAACAGCGTCTGCGTGCTCGATGTTCGAAATCCATCGGCGCCGAAGGCCATCAAGTTCATTCGCACGGGCCTGCCCTTCGGGAGACGCAGCAGCGGAGGGAGCGCGCCGGCGGGTTTGCTGGCCGTAGACGGCCGCGTATTCGCAACCAACAGCACAAACGATTCTGTTTCAGTAATCGACGCCAGAACGCTCGTGGTGACGAAGGAAATCCCGCTGCGCATCCCAGGTTTGGAGAACTTTCGCGGCGTCATTCCGATCGGTCTGGCGTACCATCGCGGCCGGCGCCAGATTCTCATCGCCGAGGCGGGGATCAATGCGGTCGGCGTGCTGGATGCAACCACTTTGCGCCTGATGGGTCACATTCCCGCAGGCTGGTTTCCGACGCGCGTCGCGTTAGACGGCGACACCGTCTATGTCGCCAACGCGAAAGGGCATGGCATCGGTCCGAATGCGACGTTGGAGGGCCCGAAGCCCAGAAGCTTTCAACTCGATCGCCGGCGCGGGTCGATATCGCGCTATACTCTGCCGCCCGTCTCCGCGCTGCCCGCTTTGACGGCGCGGGTGATGGCGAACAATGGTTTCACGCCAGCGCCGGCGCCGCCGGCGATACCGCCCGGGATGATTCATGTCGTCATTATTGTCAAGGAAAACCGGACCTTCGATGAGGTCTTCGGCGACGTCGCCGGCGCGCCAAAACTGGCGCGCTACGGCCGGCGCGTCACGCCAAATCACCACGCCATCGCAGCCCGGTGGGCCATGAGCGATAACTTTTACGCCGATTCGGAGGTCAGCGTTGACGGGCATCACTGGCTGGTGGGCTCCTATCCCAATGTATGGACCGAGAGCACGCTGATGGCGGCCTATGGCGGCGCGAAAACGTTCCGCCTCCCAACCGCCGCGCCCGGCCGGCTGTCATTCCCCGAATCCAATTCATCCGTGCATCCGGAAGATCAGCTTGAAGCCGGGACGCTGTGGCATCACCTCGACCGGCGGCACGTCGCCTTCCGGAATTTCGGCGAAGGCTACGAGCTGGCCGGCGTGAACGAAGGCGAAGGTCTGAAGCCAACGGGAGCTCGATACCTCACCAACACGCCGATGCCGGAGCCGCTCTACCGAAATACATCGCGCAATTATGCGCAGTTCAACATGAATATCCCTGACCAGCTTCGCGCCACCCAATTCATCACTGAAATCGAGGAGCTGTATCACAAGCCGGGCAAACCGCTGCCCAAGCTCCTGTTCATACACCTGCCGAACGACCATACGGCCAAACCCCGCCCCACAGACGGGTACGCAACAGAGGCTTCCTATGTCGCCGACAACGATTACGCTTTGGGGCGGATCCTCGAATATCTTTCCCATTCGCCGTGGTGGCGCAACATGGTCGTGTTTATAACGGAAGACGACGCACAGAGCGGCGTCGATCACGTGGACGCGCACCGCACCATATTGCTCGCCGCCGGTCCCTATGTAAAGCGCGGCTGCGTGGCGCACCAGAATGCAAGCTTTCCGGGTCTGCTGAAAACCGTGTTCCGAATTCTGCATCTGCCTCCGCTGAACCTGTATGACGCCGCGGCGACGGATCTCAGCGAGTGTTTTACGAGCGAGCCTGAGTTCTCGCCGTACACGCTGTTGCCCGTCGACCCACGGATTTTTGATCCAGCAAAGGCCCGCGAGCCGCTTGACCCGCGGCCCGGACCCAAGATCGACGATCCGGCCGAACTGCGGCGCCAGCACCAACGGCCATAGTCAGAGGCAGGCCAACGGGTTGACCCGTCCGTACGGCGTCCGGTTAGAGCGGAAGCTCAAACCGGAAGGTGGATCCATGTCCGGGTTGGGACTCCACCCAGATGCGCCCGTGATACCGGCCGACAATGCGCTGGCATATGGCCAGCCCGATGCCGGTGCCGGAATACTGGTCGCTGGTGTGGAGGCGCTTGAACAGCCCAAATATGCTCTCCCGATACTCGGGTGCGATTCCGATGCCGTTATCGCCGACCGCAAAGATGCAGCTTCCGTCCCGGCACTCGCCGCCGATATGCACCTCCGGCCGCCTCTCCGGGCTGCGGTACTTTAGCGCATTTCCTATCAGGTTTTGGAATATCTGGTGAAGATGGGTGTAGTGTACTCGCACGGGCGGAAGAGGATCGGCGCTCACCCGGGCGCCCGTCTCCTGAATGGCGTGCGTCAGATCCGTCAGCGCGGCCTGAAGCGCCTCATTGGCGTCTGTCATGTTGGCCGGCGGTTCAAAATTGCTTGCGCGCGTGTATGCCAGAAGATCCCGTATCAAATCCTCCATTCGTGAAGCGCCCGTGAGAAGGAAGCTGAGGTACTCCCTAGCCTCCGAATCGAGATGCTCGCCGAGACGCCTGGCAAGAAGCTCACTGTAGATCTTGATCGCGCGAAGCGGCTCCTGGAGGTCATGGCTCGCCGAAAACGCAAACTGCTCGAGATCCTCATTCGCTCTTTCGAGCTCGGCCTGCACGGATTTCTGCTCGTCGATATCCGTGCAGGAGCCGAACCATTTCACGACGCTCCCGCGCGCATCCCGCACCGGAAGGGCGCGACCGACAAACCATCTCCAGCGGTTCTGCTTCCGGTCCCACAAGCGGTACTCAAGATCGTACGCCGTGCCGGACCGGATTGCCGCAGACCAGGCGTCGCGCGTTTTCTGCAAATCTTCGGGATGCAAGGTCGGTTCCCAACTTTCATTCCCGAACTGATCACGGCTCAAGCCCGTGAATTCGTACCAGCGTTCGTTGTAGTAATCGACATAGCCATCGGCAGTGGCCGTCCATACCAGCGCGGGCATCGCGTCGGCAAGCTGTCGGAAACGCCTCTCGCTTGCAAGCAGCGCCATTTCCGCATGGTGGCGCTCGGTCAGGTCCGCCGTCTGGCGGGCGATAATATCGATCAGGCGCAAGTCGCGGTCCGATGGCCGGCGCGGCGTTCGGTAATGCGTGGACAGCATGCCAAGAGCACGCCCGCCGCGCGTGATCAGCGGGGTGAGCTGCATGGCGCGCACTCCGGCTCCCAACATCACGCTGAGAGCGGGTTGGCCCGCGAAAAACGGGCTGGTCGCAACATCCTCAACGATGATCCGCTCGCCGCGGTGTATCGCGGCGGCAAACACGGCGTTGGTCTTGTTGATCCGGTTTACGAAGTTCACGAAACGCGCATCGAAACCACGCTGGGCAACGATTGCCGGAATGCCATCCTCGAGCAGTTGGATGTCGCCCATGTCTGCGCATGTAATTTCCACGGCGGCCGTAACAATCTCGCCCAGCAGATGCATCAGCGCATCCGCCCGCGACGGTCGCGTGCTGAGCTCCTGAATCCGCGTCATGGCCGCCAGGTCAGCCGTGAGCTGCATATTCAGGATCTCAATGGCCCGGTCCACACGCTTGCGGTCCGAGATGTCGCGAGCAATCTTGGAGGCGCCAATGATCCGCCCCTCGGCGTCTCTCACGGGCGAAATCGTGAGCGACACCTCCAGCAACGCGCCATCTTTGCGCCGGCGTACGGTTTCGAAGTGATCAATGCGCTCGCCGCGACGGAGCCGCGCCAGGATCTCCGATTCCTCCTGCTGCCTGTCCTCGGGAACGATCAACTCGGCGACGGACTTGCCCATCGCCTCCTCGGCGGCGTAGCCGAAGAGGCGCTCGGCGCTCTTGTTCCAGCTCATGACGACGCCGTCGAGATCCTTACTTATGATGGCGTCGTCAGAAGAATCCACGATCGCGCTCAATAGGGGAGCCGCCCGGTTCGCAGGCCGCCGGTCGGACAACTCTGAAATAATATTGATCGCGCCGACAAGGCGCCCCGTTGCATCCCGCAACGGCGCTGAGGACGGGGTGTACCGAATCCGCGTCCCATCAGGCCGCTCAGCCATCAACTCCAATCCCACTGGCGGCTCGAGACCGTTCAGCGCAAGCGCCATGGGGCACTTCTCATGCGGAAGCGGCGTTCCGTCCGGCAGCAGAACCTTCCACGCTTCAGACCATTTGTCGACGCCGAGCGTGAGCGCGCGTCCGAACAGTCTGCGCGCGGCCGCGTTGAAATACGCGAGCCGTCCTTCGGCGTCCGTCAGATACACGGCGACAGGAAGCGCGTCTATGAGCTCACGAAAGCTGTTGCTGGACCCCGTACCGCTCGCTGCAAGGGCAGACAACAGGTCGGCGGCGCCCGCGCTCATACAGCACCCTCGTTCGACATTGCGGCCCCGCTCCTAGCTTAGCCCAGGGGTGGTCGAATGCGTCACCCTTCTCTGACGGCGCTCCGCCCGCGCCGGAGCGACGAGGCCGCGACGCGGTCGTATGATTGTGGGATGCTCCGCGTCTTGAAGAGTCTTCGGTGGACGCTGCTCCTATGGCTCGTACTCGTCGGCATTCTGACGCTTCAAATCGCGGCGCAGAGACTCGGCCGCCGGCCGCAGGTAAAGGACTGGCCGCAATTCGGCTTTGATGTTTCAAGCTCCGGAAGCCCTGCCGGCGCGACCGGGATCACCGCTGCGAATGTCCGCTCATTGACCCGTCGTCAGGCGCCGTTGGGCGGCGTCGTTGACGCCTCGGCGATCTATCTTCACGATGTGGTCGTCAGGGGCTCGGCGCACGATGTGTTTTTCGTCACGACCACCTACGGCAAGACGATTGCCGTCGATGCGGACAGCGGCGCCGTTCTTTGGGAATACACGCCCCCCGGCTTCAGTTCCTGGGCCGGCAGCGCGCAAATTACGAACAGCACTCCGGCGGCGGATCCGGATCGACAGCACATTTACGCCGCAGCGCCGGATGGCGCGGTTCGGAAACTGGCGATCGCCGATGGCCATGCCGTGTGGACTACAGCCATCACGCTCCTGCCGAGCCGCGAGAAAATCGCGTCTCCATTGAAGGTTTTCCAGGGACGCGTAATTGCCGTTACTGGAGGCTACATCGGCGATGCGCCGCCGTATCAGGGACATGTCGCCATACTGGATGCGAAGACCGGAACCCTCCGGCACGTATGGAATTCCTTGTGCAGCGACCGCTCCGGCTTGATTCAACCCGCTTCCTGCCAGTCCACGCGGTCGGCCATCTGGGGACGCGCGGGCGCCGTGATCGATCCGGTGACGGGTAACATATTCGTCGCCACTGGCAATGGTCCCTATAACGGCAAAACCGACTGGGGCGATTCAGTGATTGAACTCGACCCGGAGGCTACGCGCATTCTCGGCAATTACACCCCGCCGGATAATGCCGCCCTGAATGCGCAGGACATCGATCTGGGCTCCACCTCCCCAGTCCTGCTGGGCGGGGACCTGCTTGCTCAGGGCGGCAAGGATGCGCGCATCCGTATGCTGAGCATGACCGCGATCGGGGGCGTCGATCCGCACACGGGCAACGAGTTGCAGGTCATGTCGACTCCCTCGCACAATATGCTGTTCACCGCGCCTGCCGTGTGGCGCGGCCGGGCGGAAACCTGGATGTTTTCCGCCGACAATGGGGGAACCGCCGCCTGGACGATCAGCAACGGTCAGTTCACAAGAGTCTGGAGCAACTCGACGGCTGGAACAAGCCCCGTGGTCGCCGGCGGATTGCTGTACGTATATGATCCGAACGGCGCGCTGCGCGTCTACAATGCGACGGATGGGACGGCAATCGCGAGCCTGAGCTGCGGGCGCGGCCATTGGAACAGTCCGATTGTCGCCGACGGCAGGATCGCGCTGCCGGAGGGCAATGCCAACGATCACGCCACCACCGGCGTGCTGAATATCTGGACGCCGTCCCAATAGCAGCGACGTCCAGCCGGACCTTGCAGAGGTCCGAGGCGCGCGGGCTGGTTTCGAGCGCGCCTGGAGCCGATGTTTTCTACTTCTGTCATGCGCTCGTTGATGAATCCGGCCGGGCGCAGTGGCCGACGCTGAAATCGTCTGCGAAGGGGTTGAAAGCATGACATTCTGGACATCGCCACGTGCGGAACCTCAGAAATCTAGGCCGGACCAAGCCCAGCCTGGCGAGATGGGCCGCAGAATATCCGCTCCCGCATCGAATACAAACGTTGACCCAAGTGTCCGTATCAATCGGCTCAACCACATTGCCAAAATAAAACCCCCATCCATAAACGCTAGTTCGAGTATTTAACCACCGATCGAGGCGTCTGGATAACCACGTAAACAGAAACAGCGACCATTCATAACCAGCGCCCAGCGCCAGCAATCGGCGCGGTAATGGGCGAGGAGCGGTGCGGCGGTTTAAAAATGAAAGTGATGAACAGAGCACTCGTGTGGCTACGTGCGGCAGGCCAGTAGCGTGCGCGATTGCTGCTGCCGTGTCTGCCGCACAAGTAAACGCGTTCACGCGCCCCCCCTCGCGCAAGCCACCGGTGCAGCTTGTCTGACAAGCTCGAAGCATCAGGGACTGCTACAAACAGAGAGCCATTGGGCGCGATAACCCGACCTATTTCATGCAGCGCGGCGCCAAGATTATCGAAGTGCTCAAGGCTGCGGTTCAATATGACGGCGGCGAAAGTGTCATCCGCGAATGGTAGTTGCGCCGCATCGGCCTGAACAAATCGTGTGAGGGCGCCTAGATTTCCTTGCGGTTCTCGGTCAACTCTCACAACGTCTGCAGCCGCGGCGTTTTGTGGAAAACTGCCCTTAGCGCATCCAAGGTCAAGGACAAGGGAGCCGACCCGCAAATGTGCCAAGATCTCATGCATAGATGCCTCGGCTGAAACCGCCTCTCAACCTGCCAAAGATCGCACGCGGCTTGAGAGGGCCTGCACTTCAGGTCAGCGTCAGGCTCGCGCCATACGTCTTGTCTGACGCTCCGTTTACCGCAAGTTTAGTACGGCGGGCGCGGTTGGGACATAGGTATGTAGTTGGCCCCTGGTTGGGATCATGCCCAGGATTGTTCGGTGTATCCAGCAAATATTTTTGAGCGTGGCAGGCCTGACAGACGGGGCGACCGGAACACGACAGACGATCGTACGCCGCACGCGCGGCGCACCTGCAACCAGCCGGCGGCAAACAGCCGGCTAATCGAAGAACCGCCGGTCCTCCTCTGCCAACCGCGCCTTCGCCGCAGCGACCTTGAACGTCACTCCAAGACCGGGGCGGTCCCAAACGTTGATGAATCCTTTATTGACGATCGGATTTGGCAGGCCCTCGACGATGTCGTACCACCACTCGGGTTGGCCGTATGGATATTCGAACGCAATGTAATTTTGCGGCAGCGCGGCCGCCATGTGGACGTGCGCGGCGAGGCCGATCAGACCGTCAAAGATACCGTGCGGCGCGACGGAGATGCCGTGTACGTCGGCGTATTCTGCGATCCACTTGAGTTCAGCGATGCCGCCGACATCTTCGGGATCGGGGCCGATGACGTCGACAGCCTGCTTCTCGATCAGGTCTTTGAAATTCTGCCGCAGATAGATCTGTTCGCCAGTGTGGATCGGGACTGACGTGGCCTGTTTAAGGTCGCGGAAAAGCTCTGCATTCGGATATGGCGTATAGTCGCCCGTAAGGATGTCCTCAATCCAGGTGATGTGCATCGGCTCGCACGCGCGCGCGAACGTGATCGCGTCTTTGACCGTCCATCCGGGGCCACAGTCCAGCGCGAGACCCACTTCATCGCCCAGCACCTTCTTCATGGCCTCGACGCAGGAGATGACATGCTTGAGGCCGCGTTCGGTCATGAGACCGCGGTTGGGGTGAGGCGCTCCTTTGCGCGGCTCGTCGTACCACATATCGGGAATGGCGCTCATCATCGCGGGATTATGAAAGCCGACAGCCATCTTGATGAGCGTGAAGCCTTCCTTGGCTTCCTTCATCTTCTGCACGTTCTCGGCGTAGTCTTGCGGCATCTGACCCCGCATGGGCGGGCGAAATCCCCCGTTGTAGATGCGGACGCGGTCGCGAATCTTGCCGCCGAGCAGCTTGTAAACGGGCACTCCGGCCACTTGGCCGGCGATGTCCCAGAGAGCAATCTCGATCGCGCTGACCGCAGATCCCCACGGCTTGAACGCCCCAAGCCTCCGGATCTTCAGCATGACTCTCTCGACGTCGGTGGGATCTTCGCCCAAAATGTAGTCCTTATAGAAAAGGACCATCGGCTTAAGGTAGGCTTTCGTCGACTCCGCCTGACCATAGCCGGAAACGCCCTGGTCTGTAACAACCCGAACCACCGGGTTGCGGCCGATAATGGCGCAGCGCAGGTCCGTGATCTTGATTTTCGGCAGACCGGCTCGTTTTTCCTGGGCGATCACCGATCTCGCTGCGGCCGCAGCCGGCAGCGAGGCGAGAAAGTTTCTGCGAGTCGACGTAGGCATGGGTCTATCTGTAGCGAACTCATTCTATACTGTTGCGCCTGATCCGCGGCGGATATCCACCCCTTGACAACCGCCGCTTGAAGATCGATTCTTTGAGCGAGCGAGGAGTGTATATGCTGTCTGGGCGGGTCTTCTATTGCTGTGTAGCCGCTTCGATGCACTGGCCGCTTCTGGCGCAATCCGTAGTTTCCGTCCGCTCGGCGGTCGTGCACTATTTCGAAGGCTCAGTCTCCGTCGACGGCTTGGCCCTCGAAAACAAGTTCGGCCGGTTTTACGAGATCAAGGACGGTTCCGAACTGCGAACTGAAGATGGCAGGGCGGAGGTGTTGCTCACGCCGGGCGCAATTCTCCGCGTCGACCGCAACAGCGCGATCCGCTTGCGCTCGAACCGGTTGCAAGATACGCGCGTAGAGTTCGGCGCCGGTTCTGCTTCGGTCGAAGTTCCGGACGGCGCGCCAGCCGGCGCGGTGAGCCTTTTGTACAAAAACTACCAGATTCGTTTCCGCACGTCCGGAGTGTACCGTATCGATTCGCCGCCGGGCGAGCTCAGAGTGGAAAAGGGCCAAGCCGAAGTCTCAACCAGCGGACATTCCATCGTTGCCGCCGAAGGCCAGACAGCGCCGTTTGCCGTTCCTCTTCAGGCGCGTCCCGCGCCTGCTCGCCAGGACAGCTTCGACCTGTGGGCGACTGACCGCCGCGAATCCATTGTTGCTGATAATGCTGCAGCCGCAAACAGCGATACGCTGACCCAGGCGATGCAACAGGACCCGACCGGAACGTTTGCCGTTGGCTCGCTCCCGACATTCCAGCCTGCGCCCAACCTACAATCGGGGAGCGCGGCATGGCTGTCCATGCCCAGCCCATACCAAACGCTGTATCCCGGCATTCTGTTTCGCTATAATTACATCCCGCTGTACCGGCAGCGTCTAGGCATCGGCGCATACCGCCCGCTCACCCCGCCCACGCAGGTGCGGCCCTATACGCCGCCGATCTGGCATCCTCCGGTCCGAACCGGACCGCCAGCCGTCCTGCGCGGGCCTGCCGCTTCGCCTGGCGCCGCGACCACCCATCGCGGGGCCGTCGGTCACCGGTAAATCGGATCAATTCAGCGGCGCATAATAGCCCGGCCGCCACCGGGCTTTCAATCCTGCGACTCCGGCCGGCGGCTTGACCTCGACCTTTACACGGTGATATTTCCCATCCCTGACTTGATTCGCTGGAGCATAGGCAAGCAGGTACTGGTTGCGCAATTCAATGGCGATTCGCGAAGCCACTGTCGGGAGCTCGCTTAGCGTCGCGGCCGCAAACGTCCTGCCTCCGGTCTGCTCAGCGATCCCGGCCAGCAGCCTCGGTCCTCCCATTTCTGCTAAGGTCAGCGCCGCCGACGCGATTGGTTCAAATACGCCCATCGCATAGATTTGTACGTTGGCTTCGCGGGCAAGCTGCATAACTTCCTTGGCGCTGAACACGCTGCTGTTCTCGCCGCCGTCGGAAATGACCACCAGCGTCTTGCGCGGATTATGCGCCTTTTTCATCTCGCGCAGCCCGGCATACAGACCGTCGAACAATGCTGTCATGCCGCCTGATCGCGCTGCGGCCACCTTCTCAACAACATCGTTCGGATTGTGCGTGAAGCCTACAACCAGTTCCGCGCGATCGCTGAACTCGACCAGAAACGCTTCGTCCTCGGAGTTCATCGTCTTCATTAACTGCGCAACGGCTTGACGACACAGATCCATCTTCGTCCCGATGCTGCCGCTGGTATCAACGATCAGCCCTACCGATAGCGGCGCGTCCTCGCCCGAAAACTGCTTGATCTGCTGCTCCGCGTCGTCCTCAAAGACATGGAAATCCTGTTTCTCCAGCCCCAGCACGTACCGGTTGGAAGCGTCCGTAACCGTCACTGGAACAAGCACTAACGTACTATCGACGCGAATATTCGGACTGGGCGGATCTTGCGCGAATACGGAGATCGGAATTACAAAGCAGCACAGGAGGGGAGACTTGCGGCAATACATCGGACCGCTCCCGCGACCCAGATCGATGGTAGCACGTTGCACGGCGGATAGAGTAAAGAAGGATGATTTCGCCCGCGCGTGTCGCAGCCTTTGATGTATTGCGAGGAGTCCACGAGGGCGGCTTTGCTTCGGAACTCCTGCTGGCCCGATGCGCCGCGCTCGAGCGTCGCGACGCCGGGTTGGCTTCGCAAATCGTATTCGGCTGCCTGCGATTCCAGGGTCAGCTTGATTTTCTCATCCGCCACTTCGCCGGGCGCGGTCCGAAACTCGACCCCGAAGTCCGCATCGCGCTCCGCATGGGCATTTATCAGATGCGTTATCTGGAGCGCATTCCGCCACATTCGGCCGTATCCGAGAGCGTGGAGCTGGTGAAGAGGGCGCGCAAGCGCTCGGCCGCGGCGTTCGTGAACGCCATTCTCCGAAAAGTGCATCGGGATCCGGTCGGCTGGCCGGACCGGGCGACCGCGCTGTCCTGCCCGGAGTGGTTGCTTTCAAAGTGGGAAGCGCAGTTCGGGGCCGAAATTGCGAAACGAATTGCCGAGACGGCAAACTGCGAGCCCGAGTTGTATGTACGTGCACCCGGCGCAGGGCCCGGGTTGGAACCAACCGTAGTGCCTGGATGCTACTGCGTAGCGGACGGCGAGCCGCCGCCGGGCGTGCGGATTCACGACATCGCATCGCAGAGCATCGTCCCGCTGCTCGAGCTTGCGCCCGGACTGACGTTCCTGGATCTGTGCGCTGCGCCGGGAAACAAGACCGCCCAGGCGCTTGAATCGGGCGTGCATGCGATTGCATGCGATCTGCACTGGCGCCGGCTTAAGAATGTGGCGGGCTGCCCGCGCGTCGTTCTCGATGCATCCCGCCCTTTGCCATTTAAAGCGCGATTCGACCGGATCCTGGTGGACGCGCCCTGCTCCGGAACGGGTACTCTCGCGCGCAATCCTGAGATTAAGTGGCGCTTACAGCCTGACGACCTGGCCCGATTTCAACAGCTGCAGATCGCGATTCTCAGCAATGCTCTGAGCGCCCTGGCGCCGGGCGGACGCGCGGTCTACTCTACCTGTTCGCTCGAGCGCGAAGAGAACGAAGACGTTGTAGCTGCGGTTGCCGCCAGGCTTCCAGCGCTCGGCATTCTCGAAAAACGCCGGTGGATCCCGGGCCGCGATTGCGGGGACGGCTTCTTCGCCGCCGTGTTAGCATGGACATAGCTCGCCGATGGCGGAGATCGTTCCATCAATTTTATCCGCGGATTTTGCGCGCCTTGGCGAGGATATCTCTCGGGTCGAAGCAGCCGGGATTTCGATTCTGCACCTGGACGTCATGGACGGGCATTTCGTGCCGAACCTGACCATAGGACCGCCGGTTGTCCAATCGATCCGGAAACATTTTCCGCGGCTTACGCTGGATGTTCACCTGATGATTACCGATCCCGACGTCTATGCGCCGATTTTCATTGAGGCTGGCGCGGATCAGGTGCTGGTTCATCAGGAGGTGTGCCCGCACCTTGACCGGACGTTGCGGATGATCCAGTCCGAGGGGGCCAGGGCTGGCGTGGTGTTGAATCCTTCAACGCCGGTTTCGATGCTGACCGACGTCATCGAAGTCGCGGATTATGTGCTCATTATGAGTGTGAATCCGGGCTTTGGCGGCCAGAAGTTCATCCCGAATTCTCTTCGCAAGGTGCGGGCCGTCGACGCGATGAGAAAGGAACGGGGGTTGCACCTCCCCATCGAGATTGATGGCGGCATTACACTAGAAAACATTGGAGATGTTGTACGCGCGGGCGTGGATTGGATCGTAACGGGCGCCTCGGTTTTTCACAGTGACGATCCCGGCGCCACAGTGCGCCAGATGCAACAGATCGCGCGGGACGCCACGATGGTCCGCGTCTAGACGTTAAAGTGAGTGGTAATGATGGTGTTGAACAGAACCTGGCTGTCGCGCGCTCTGATCGCGCTGATCGCTTGTGGCTTAGTCAGTTCATGCGGGCTGCGGCGCAAAAAGTACGAGAACCCGATCACCAAAGACACGCAGCAGCCCGACAAAGTGCTGTTTGATAAGGCAATCAAGGACATCGAGCGCGGTCGCTATGAAGTCGCGCGGCTCACCCTCAACACGTTGATCAACACCTACGACACCAGCGAATATCTGGCGAAAGCAAAGCTGGCCGTCGCCGATAGCTGGTATCGTGAGGGCGGCGCCCACGGCCTCGCTCAAGCGGAGGCGGAATACAAGGACTTCATTCTGTTCTACCCCACCATGGAGGAGGCTGCGGAGTCGCAGTACCGCATCTGCGATATCCATTACAAGCAGATGGAAAAGCCGGACCGCGACCAGACTCAGGCGTTGCGCGCGGAGGCCGAATGCCGCCAGCTTTTAACTCAATTTCCGAACAGCAAGTTCGCGCCGCTCGCTGAACAGCGGATGCGCGACATTCAGGAAGTGCTGGCTGAATCCGAAATGCGCGTGGGGCAGTTCTATAACCATAAGGGCAGTAATCCGGCTGCGGCCAATCGCCTGAACGCGCTGGTGGATCAATATCCTCTTTACAGCGGAGCCGATGAAGCCTTGTGGCTCGAGGCGGACTCCTACAGCAAGATGGGAACGCGATTTCGCGCCAAAGCGGGAGAGGCATATACGCGCATCGTTCGCGATTACCCGCTGAGCAACTATGTCGAGCCCGCCAAAAAGAAACTGAAAGAGATGGAGCTGCCCATTCCGGAGCCTGACCCGGTGGCCTACAACCGCATGAAGTATGAGCTTGAAAACCGGAAGACTCCCGGCCTGCTCAGCCGGTCGTTCGGCATTTTCCGCTCGCGCCCGGATGTCAGCATGGCGGCGAAATCCGGTACGCCGGCAATGACGCCTCCGCGGCCCACAATTCCGGCGAGCGTTCCAGCGCCTGCGGCATCGTCTGGCTTCACGGGCGACGTAACCGTCTCCACTCCGACGGACACCACCGCGCTCGATACCAAGCCGGATGCGCGTCAGGTTCTGCCTGGTCAACAGCAACAGAGTAATCAGCCGGCTGCCGCTTCGAACGAGCCGTTACCGACGAACCAAACCTACAAACCGAAGAAGCAGAAAAAATCGAAGAAGCAGAAGCAGACCGAGCAGGCGCCGGCGCAGACATCAACCACAGCGCCAGTCGCGAGTGGCGTGGCCCAGGGAGCGCCAAATTCCGAATCGGCAAAGCCCTGATCGACCGGCGACTGTATGCCGGATTTTGCTCGCCGACGACAGCCCGCACGCGCAGCGTATGGGCGAGCGAATCTTGCGCGAGGAGGGGTATGAAGTTGTCAGCGTTACAGACGGCGACACGGCGCTGCTGCGCCTGGACGATGTCGACCCTGATGTAATCCTAGCGGATGTTTTTTTGCCCAGCAGGTCCGCCATCGAGATCTGCCGGTTCGTGAAGGCCGATCCGCGACGGCGTCACGTTCGGATTGTGGCTACCGCGGGTTTGCTCGAAGCCTTTGACGAAGAGGAAACGCGGCAGGCTGGAGCCGACGCCATCATTCGGAAGCCGTTTGAGGCGTCGGCGATGATCGCCGCCATCAAGCCGCTCGTTCAGGAGTCCCGTGCAGTGCGGAGCGCGCCGCCGTCTGAGGCGGTGAGGGCGCCAGAGCCCGCGCCGGCTTCGACAGAAGAAGAGCCAGAGCCGGTCGCAGCCGCATCCGCCCCGGTCATGGCGACGACAGAAGAGGCGCCTGCCGCCGTAGCGCGGCTGGCTCCCGATCCAGAGCGCGTGCGCGCGGCGGTGACTCTGGCGCTCGATGCCGCAATGCCCGCGCTGATCGAAGAGTTGACGGCCAAGGTGTTGCTGGCTCTCGAAAAGAACGATTGACATGCCCGAGAACACATTCGATATCGTTTCAAAGGTCGAGATGCCTGAGGTGGTGAACGCGATCCAGCAGGCGATGAAAGAGATCACCCAGCGTTTCGACCTGAAGGACTCCAAATCCCATATTGAGCTCAACGAGAAGGAGCATAAGATCACCCTGGCCAGCCAGGACGAGTTCAAGCTGAAGTCTGTGATCGACGTACTGGAACAGAAGCTCGTCAAGCGCAAAGTGCCGCTCAAGGCTTTGAACTACGGACCTGTGATTCCCGCGGCAGGGTCCACTGTCCGCCAGGAGATCACGCTCCAGCAAGGCATTCCGGTCGAGAAGGCGCGCGAGATCGTCAAGGCCATCAAAGAGTCAAAAAAGAAGGTCCAGGCTTCGATTCAAGGCGACTACGTGCGAGTGAGCGGGAAAGATCGCGATACCCTGCAAGAGGTCATACATCTTCTGCGCCAGCGCGACTTCGGCATCGACATGCAGTTCACCAACTACCGTACGGTGTAGATGGCGCCATGCCGCGGCGTATCGAATCGATTTCAATACCTGGTCCCGCGGGCAGGCTGGAAGCCCTTCTGGAAGAGCCCGAAGAAGGCAGTCCGGTTGAAGCGGCGCTGGTGTGCCATCCGCATCCGCAGTACGGCGGCACGATGCATAACAAAGTGGTTTATCGCATTGCGCGGGGACTGCGGAAACAGGGCGCGGTGGTGCTCCGCTTCAACTATCGCGGCGTGAATCTCAGCGAAGGCGAGTACGACCACGGCGTCGGCGAGGTCGACGACGCGCGGGCGGCGCTCTCCTATCTGCGCGAAGCATATCCTGACTTGCCGTTTACGCTCGCGGGATTTTCGTTCGGCTCTCGAATTATTTTGAAGATCGCCTGCGGTGGAGTGGGCGCCCGTCGGGCCATTGCGGTCGGGTTTCCGACCCGGCAGCGCGACACGGCTTTCCTGTACCGCTGCCCCGTGCGGCGCTACTTCATCCAGAGCACCAACGATGAGTTCGGACCGCTCGCTGAGATTCAATCACTGGTCGCGGGACTGCCAGAACCGAAGCAGCTCATTACCATTCCGGCAGGCGATCACTTCTTCGCGGGGTCGTTAGAGGCGCTGGAAGCGGCGGTTGCGGGGTTGCCATAGACCAGCGCGATGGGCCGGATCGGCGAGCCCGTGCCTCCCTGGAACCGCAGCGGCGCGGCGAGGAAGAGAAATTCGCGTACGGCGTCGCGCGCCAGTTCCTCAAGATTCAGGTTCTCGATAATGTGGATGCCGCTCTCGACCAGCAAGTGCACATGCGCCGGCATAGTGGCCGAGGGCACGCGCTCGAACGCCAGCGTGTCCGAACCCGCCGCGAACACCTTGCGCTCGCTCAGCCATCGAGCCCCAGGCTCTTCCGGTCCCGGACCTGCAACGTGCGCGCCTTTTCCGGCGGTCGTGTAGCGCCGTTGATCCTGCCAGAATTGCGCCCATCCTGTACGGATTAGCGCAATATCGCCCGGCCGGATTTCCGCAGCGGCGGCGTCCAGCGCGCGGTCGAGGTCCTCCGGCGCAATAACAAAATCGTCGGGCAGCGGGCTGTTCCCGTAAACGCTTGCGACATCCAGCAGCACGGCGCGGCGCAGGATTGGCGCGATGCTATCCACCGAGTGAGGCTCCACTCCAACAGGCGACTGCCGGACCTCTTCGCCGCCATACAGCCGGCCCGCGCATGAGAAGTGGTTGAGCGCGTCAATGTGCGTGCCTACGTGCCCGCCCAGCGTGATCGTTTCCGAAGCAGAACTGGCGCCGTTCTTCATAACGTAGTCGCCGTGCTGTTTGTTCAGGCTGAACAGGTACGGCGGATGCGTCGGAAAATGCGGCATTCCGATATAGAGCGGCTGCGAGAGATCGTAGATCTTCGCAAAGAGCGGCAGTTGCCAGAGATCACTCATGGGCGGTCGCATCGATGCTTTCGGGAAGGAAGTAGAACATCAAGGCGAGTATCAAGTATACGGCCACCAGTTGCGCGCCTTCCAGCCAGTTGGATTTTCCGTCGGCTGCGATTTCCCAGGTGATCAGCACGGCTGTGAAGACGGCAAGGACCTCGGCCGCGGAAAAAACAAGATCCATCGGATGCGGGCCGACGGCGTAACTGACCAGCACCAACACAGGCGCGACAAACAGGGCGATCTGGAGACTGGACCCGATTGCGATCCCCAGCGACAGTTCCATCCGGTTCCGGAGGGCCATTAAGACGGCTGTGCTGTGCTCGGCGGCGTTGCCGATCACCGCGACGACGATTACGCCCACGAAGATGCGCGTCATGCCGAGTGAGCGCGCCGCCGGCTCGACGGAGCCGACCAGGATTTCGCTCATCCACGCCAGCACGGCTGTGGACGCCGCGAGAACAGCGACCGAGCGGCGGGTTGTCCAGGCCTGATCCTCCTGATGAGCCGCTTCAATCTGTTCGCCCGCAAACAGCTCGCGGTGCGTGTGGAGCGAAAAGACGAGATGAAGACCGTAGGTGATGAGGAGTACGATCGAGATCCAGAGACTGAGGTCGTCCTGCGTGATGCGCGCTTGCGAACCGGCCAGGTAGTGAAAGGCCGCTGGAGCGACGAGTCCGATCGAGGCGAGGGTCAGCATAGCGCCTTGCGAGCGGGCGCCGAGCGCATTGAACTCCTGCTCTTTATACTTCATGCCGCCGGCCAGCGCCGAGGCTCCGAGCACCAGAAGTATATTGCCGATGATCGACCCGGTCAGCGAGGCCTTTACGATTTCATGCAAGCCGCTGCGAAGCGCCACGAAGGAAATGATCAGTTCCGCGGCATTTCCGAAGGTCGCATTCAAGAGGCCTCCGACTCCCTCGCCCGTTCTGCGCGCGAGCTGATCGGTTGCGCGGCCGAGCCAACCGGCAAGAGGCGCAATCGCCAGCGCCGAGGAGAAGAAGATGAGCGTATGGGCGCCGGGCCGCGCGAATTCCAGAGCGATCGTGACGGGAACAAAGATGAGCAGCCAGTTCAGCATGGATAAGGCGTTCGTTCGCGCGCGAATGAACAAACGCGAATTGTCTTCTACCGCAGCCGCATCGGGGCGCCGCCGGCCTCTTTACTCCTCTGCGCCGCGTCCATGAAGGCGAAGATCTCCAGGGTTTCCTCGTTGGGAACCGGCGGCTTGCCGGTCTCAAAGAAATGGACAATTTGCCGCACGAGCTCGTCATATCCGGTCTTCGGCTTCGCGGGACTCATCACGACTGCGTTCGGCCGGTACACGACGGCGCCATAGGGACCATACGGCCGGAGCGCAGTCACGCTCCCGATACGGCCGTCGCTCCACCGGCAAGTTATCTCATCGGCATTCGCGCCGGAGACGCGCGTCACTTCCTGGCATCCTACGCCCATCAGCGTGTAGAGCATTTCAATCGGATGGATCGCATACCAGGACAGATCGAGCTGATGGTGCTCTTCGAACGGTCCGGGCCCCCATGCGTGGACGCCTGTGGCGTCGGAAAATTTCATGGTCTCGGTAATTTCGCTCCAGCGCAGGCTCGAGGAGCTAAACCATGGGACGTTCGCCTCTTTGGCCAGCCGGGCGATCTCCCGCGCGTCGGCGAGCGTCGACGCGAGCGGCTTATCGATGAACAGGGGTTTGTGCGCAGCGATCACAGGCCGCGCCTGGGACAGGTGCACGCGTCCATCGACGCTTTCGATCAGAACGGCGTCAACTTTCGAGCACAGCGCAGGAATATCGGGTACAATCTCCACTCCGTACTTCGTCCGGATCTCGTCGGCAAACCTGTCCACGCGCGTCCGGCTGGATTCTACGTCCGGACTGCCGCCCTTGTAAGCCGCAACGACGCGCGCCCCCGGAATATGGCCCGGCGCAGAGGCGTCATTCAGGAGCTTCGTGAATGCGGGAACATGGGATGTATCTGTGCCGATGATGCCGACGCGAATGTCGGCGGCGAAGGCGCACGCGGCTGCCGCGGCGAAGATGAGAATGCGCATGTGTTGATTATGCAATGGGCGCTGCGAATCAGCGCGAATGGACCCAATATGGCGATTGAATTTTGCGGCGTCCAGCATCCGCCGCTGCGAAGAATTGACGTTTCGGCGCCGGATGGCGCCGTCATTGGACTGGTCGGACTGAAGGGGTCGGGGACGGGCGCGCTGCTGGCGCTTGCAAGCGGCATGGACGCTCCGGCGGAAGGCGCCGTGAGAGCCACAGGCGCGCGGCGGTTGATCCGCGCCGGCGAAGCGCTCGACCTCTCTCCGGTCGACATACTCGCGCTGGACCACGCGCTCGCCTGCGAAGATCCGCTCCGAAAGGCTCAGGCGCTGACGGCTATTGAGGGCCTGCGCCGGGCCGGAGCGACAATTCTCATTGCTTCCTACGATGAGGCGCTATTGCGCCGGGCATGTGATGAAATCTGGTGGCTTCGTGAAGGCGAACTGGCGGCCAAGGGCGATCCCTCCGAAATGCTGGCAAAATTCAATGACTGGGTCGCGCGGCAATTTGCCCAGTGGGGCGCATCGGTTCCGACCCCTTTCACTCCGCAATTCCGGCGAGGCGACAGCCGCGCCGAGATCATGGAGCTGGACGCGCTCAACGCGGCCGGCGACCGGACGGTGGTCTGGCGAAGCGGAGAGGACGCGGGGATCGGCGTCCGCGTCGGCTTCCGCAAATTTGTGCAGAATCCCGTCATCGGGATTATGATCCGGACCCGCATTGGGCTGGAGGTCTACGGAACAAACACGGAGCTGGAGGGCGCGCGCGTAGGACCGTGCCGGGCGGGCGATGTAAGACGCATTGTTTTCCGCTTTCGCTGCGACCTCTGCCCCGGCGATTACACCATTACGGCGGCGTCTCACGACCCGGACGGCACAGCGCACGACTGGCTGGACGATGCGGTTGCGGTTTCCGTCACGGACTCGCGGTATACGGCCGGAGTCGCCAATTTGCGCGCCTCTGTCAGCGTGGAACGCGCGTAGGAAACGGCGCATCTACAATGGGAAACGTGGCTCTTTCCCGTCTAGCCGCCGCCCTTGCTGCGCCCGCGCTGTTGTGGTGCGCGGTCCCGACGATGCGGCTTGAGGACATAAAGCCGGGCATGCGCGGCGTGGGGAAGACGGTATTTCAAGGCAATCGCATCGATGAATTTCAGGTTGAAATCCTCGGCACGCTGGAGAATGTGGGCCCGAAGCAATCCGTAATCCTGGCGCGGCTTTCCGGCGGGCCGCTCGATCGGACCGGAGTCATGCAGGGCATGAGCGGAAGCCCGGTGTATATCGACGGCAAGCTGGCAGGCGCAGTGGCGATGACCTTCGCGTTTTCCAAGGAGCCCATCGCGGGCATCCGTCCCATTGGCGAAATGTTCGAGGTCGAAAAAAGCCCGCCTAAGACCGAACTCCGGCCGACGGCGGCCATTCGCGAGCCGATCAACCTGCTCACCAGGCCCGAGGACGTGCTGTCCGGCGAAGGCCGGCTCACAGAAATTGCCACGCCGGTGTCCTTCGGCGGCTTTACCCGCGCCACGCTGGATCATTTCGCGCCGCAACTGCGCTCCGTAGGACTGGAGCCGCTGCAAGGTTTGACGGGCGGGGGCGCGCCTGCCTCGGGCTTTGGCGATCCGTCGCTGATCCAGCCGGGATCAATGATCAGCGTGCAACTGTTATCCGGCGATATGAGCATCGGCGCGGAGGGAACCGTGACCGCTGTGGACGGCAGCCGGGTATACGGATTTGGCCATCGGTTCCTTTCGGTCGGCCCGACCGAGATGCCCTTTGCGCGCGCCGAGGTGATCGCGTTGCTGCCGAATCTTTCGACATCGTTTAAGATTTCGGCATCGCGCGAATGGATGGGCGCCATTACCCAGGACCGGAGCGCCGGGATTGCGGGTATACTCGGGCGGCGCGCCGATATGGTTCCATTCACCATCTCGGTCTCAGGCCCGGAGTCCACGGCCGGACGGACCATGAACTACCGCATGCAGATGGTGAACGATCGCGTGCTGGCGCCGTTGCTCGTGCAGATCGCTCTGTATTCCGCCATCGACGCCACCGAGCGCACGATGGGCGTTTCCAGCCTGGAGGTTCGCGGTCACATCAGCTTTCAAGGAGCTGTACCGCCGATCGAGCTGAATAACGTCTACACTGGCGACGTCAATGTACCGCTGCAGGCTTCGCTCAACACGGCCGTTCCCCTTGCATACCTCATGCAGAGCGGATTCGACGCCCTGAAGCTGAAAGAAATCGCCATCGACGTGCGGTCCTTCGACCGCAAGAAGCAATACCAGATCGATCAGGCGTGGACCTCGGTTCGCGAAGCGCGGCCCGGCGATGACCTCGATGTCATCGTGACAATGTGCGGCGAGAACAGCGTCGAGATGACGCGTAAAGCGAAATATCATATTCCGGTGGGCGCTCCGCCCGGTCCCCTGTACATCACAGTCGCCGACGGAGCCACGACGAACCTCACCGAATATCAGCAACTGCTGACCGCAGCGCCGAAGACCCCGGCGCAATTCGTTCGCTTCCTGAATGAAATGCGGCCGAACAACAAAGCGTACATCCGGATCTGGCGCGCGGACGCGTCCTATACCGTGGAAGGCGAGGATCTGCCGGATCCCCCTCCATCCATTGCGATGCTGCTGGCGAAGACGCATGGCTCGCTCGGAGGCAGTCAGACGTGGCGCGGTTCGAGCGTGGCGGAAATAGCAATCGACGCGGGCGACGCGGTTGTATCAGGGTCGCGAACCATTCAGGTGGATATCAAAGAATGAATTCTTGCGCCGCAGGCGCGCTCGCCGCGCTATTGAGCGTGTGGCCCGCTGCCGCATCGACCACGGCGGTGTGGGAGATGAGCACCTTCGCGGATTTTCAAAAGGGGCGGTTTACAGGGATCTCGCTGAGCCGCGACGGACGCCTCACGCTCGCGCCGAAGGTAAACCGGCTGTACTCTCCGGACCAGCCGCAGATCTGGGCGGTGGCGAAGGCGCCGGATGGGAGCATCTATCTGGGCACTGGACATCGCGGGCGCCTGTACAAAATTGACGCATCCGGGCGTGGATCGCTGGTGTGGACGGCGGAGCAGCCCGAAATCTTCGCCGTGGCCGTAGACCACAGAGGCGCGGTTTACGCCGGCACGTCGCCGGACGGACGCGTGTATCGCATTGATGCCGCGGGCAACGCAACCGAGTTCTACAATCCCCAGTCGAAATACATCTGGGCGATGACGTTTGCGCCCGATGGGGCTCTGTTTATCGGCACAGGCGACCAGGGCAAGATTTACCGCGTGGGGCCAGATGGGAAGGGCTCCGTCTACTATGAGAGCGGCCAGTCGCATATCACCTCGCTTGCTGTCGATTCCGAGGGGCGCCTGTTGGCTGGCAGCGAGCCAAACGGCATCCTCTACCGGCTGACCGGGCCCAACAAGGCATTTGTGCTCTACGACGCCAACTTGCCAGAAATCCGCTCGATTCTGCCGACGTCCGACGGGAGCGTGTACGTAGCGGCGCTCGGGGGATCGACGGCGCGGCGACCCGGAGTGATCTATAGCGCCGCGTCGCCGTCGACCTCTGTGACCGTCACCGCGCCCGCGACTTCGGTGACCGTGACCGATAGCCAGGCGGGACCGGAGCTGAAGAAGCCGCAGCCGGAAGGGCCAAAGCCTCTGTCTGTCGCGCCGGCGCCCGCAGTGCAGCCCGCAAGCACTGTGTTTGATGCGACGGGCGTCGACAAATCGGCCATATACAAGATTCATGCCGATAACACGGTCGAGACCCTGTGGACCTCTAAGGAGGAGAATATCTACGATATCGCCACAATGCATGGCCGGCTGATTTTTTCAACCGACGCCCAGGGCCGCATCTACGCGCTGGGCGCGGACCGCGCGCCGGCGCTGATCGCGCAAACGGGGGAGGGCGAAACCACGCGGCTTTTATCCTCGTCCGCGGGACTGATCGCAGCCACCGGCGATATAGGCAGGGTTTACCGGCTGGAACAGGCGCCCGCAGCTCAGGGCGAGTACGAATCTCCGGTACACGATTCCAATACCGTCGCGCGCTGGGGACGGCTGAGCTGGCGGGCGGATGTTCCCGCCGGAGCGCAACTCAGCTTTCGCACACGCTCCGGAAATTCCGTGCGGCCGGATAACACATGGAGCGACTGGTCCGAGCCGATATCCGATCCTGGAAATGCGCTGATCAAAAGTCCCAACGCCCGCTATATACAGTGGCGCGCCGAACTGCGTTCGAAGAATGGCGCCACGCCGGCGCTCGATTCGGTCAGCATTTCTTACCTGCCGCAGAATACGCCTCCCGTGGTTCGTAGCGTGATGGTTTCGACACAGGCCGCCCCACTACAAAAAACATCTGCGCAGACCTCAGGCGCACCATCCGCCACCGCTTTCAGCATTACCGTCACAGACACCGGCGAAGCCGCGCCCCAGACCTCTTCGGGCGTCCCAACGCAAACAATTTCCCGCGGACCGCAACAGCAGACCCAAATCACGTGGCAGGCGGACGATCCGGACGGCGACCGGCTGGCGTATGCCGTGTATTTCCGCGGCGAGGGTGAGCGCGAGTGGAAATTGCTGCGCTCGAATATTTTCGAAAATACGCTGGCCATCGATGCCGACGCGCTTGCCGACGGCCGCTATTACTTCCGGGTTGTGGCGTCAGACCGCCCGTCGAATCCGCTCGACACGGCTCGTGAAGCCGAAATGATCAGCCCGCCGGTGCTGATTGACAATACGCCGCCCGTCGTTACGCCCGCCGCGCCGCGCCGCAACGGCGCGGCGGTGGATATCGACGTCGATGCCGCCGACGCAGCCTCGCCGCTGCGCCGGTGCGAATATTCGGTGGACGCAGGGCCCTGGGTCCCGATCGAGGCGCAGGACGGCGTTACGGATTCACAGCGTGAGAAGTTCGCAATCCACATCGGAAATCTCGGCGCGGGCGAGCACCTGGTCGTGATACGCGCGGTTGACGCGGCCAATAACGCAGGGCTCGCGAAAGTCATTGTCCGGTAGCGCCCGTCCGCCTGCCTATGCGATTAGCAGATTGGATCCGCCGCGGCGGACGGCTCGATGAGGCGCACGGGCGTCCGGAGACGCATCCTTGGTACTTGGTGATCTGGCTCACCGGCGTCGATTATTTTTCGACGTTAGGGTATCAGCCGGGCATCGCGCTGCTTGCGGCGGGAGCGCTTGCGCCCGTCGCCACCGCGATTCTGGTCACGGTCACGCTTGCCTGCGCCCTGCCAGTCTATGCGCAGGTAGCGCGGCGGTCGTACGTCGGCCAGGGCTCGATCGCGATGCTCGAAAGCCTGGCGCCAAGCTGGTACGGCAAGCTCCTCGTTTTGATCCTGCTAGGCTTCGCCGCAACGGATTTCGTCATCACCATGACGCTTTCGGCGGCTGACGCGACTCAGCATGTCATCGAAAATCCCTACATTCGGCCGTTTGTCAGCGAAGGCCTTCGAATCCCGCTGACGCTGACGCTTCTGGCTTTGCTCGCGTTCGTATTCATCAAGGGCTTTAAAGAAGCGATGACGCTCGCCACGGCTGTCGCGGTTCCATACATTCTGCTCAACGTCATGGTGCTGGCGCGTGCGATCGTGGAAGCGCTTCAACACCCCGCCGCGCTGCCGCATTGGACCGCCGCGCTCGATGCGAATGGCAATTGGACCACCGTCATGATCGCGTCCGCGCTCCTCTTCCCACGCCTCGCGCTGGGACTCAGCGGGTTTGAAACCGGGGTATCGGTAATGCCGCTGATCGCCGGCGGCAGAGCCGATGATGACCCGCCCAAAGAGCGGATTCGCAACACCCGGAGACTGCTGGCGAGCGCGGCGCTGCTCATGAGCGTTCTGCTGCTCGCATCCAGTTTCGTCACAACGCTGCTGGTCCAGCCGGAAGCCTATCGCGAGGGAGGGCCAGCCTCCGGACGCGCCATCGCGTACCTGGCGCATGCACTAATGGGGAATGCGTTCGGAACGATATATGACATTTCGACCATCCTGATTCTGTGGTTTGCGGGCGCCTCCGCCATGGCAGGTCTGCTGCACCTCATTCCCCGCTATTTGCCGCGATTCGGACTCGCGCCGGAGTGGACCGCCTATGCCCAGCCGCTGGTGATGGCGCTGTTCCTGATCGATGTGGCGGTTACGATCGTGTTTCGCGCAAATGTCGAGGCGCAGGGCGGCGCTTACGCCACGGGAGTGCTGGTCCTGATGTTGTCGGCCGCCATCGCAGCGGCGCTTTCGCTGCGGTATGAACGCAGTTATCTGCTCGCCGGATACTGCTGGCTCGTCGCCCTGATTTTCGCCTACACCCTTGTCGATAACGTGATTACGCGCCCGGATGGCATTATTATCGCGAGCATATTTATCTTCATCATCGTCGCGCTGAGCGCGCTGAGCCGCTACATTCGGGCGAAGGAGCTGCGCGTGTCGGGAGTTACATTCGCGGACGTCGAATCCGAGCGCCTGTTTGAATCGATCAAGGGTAAGAAAGTAAACCTCGCGCCCATTCGCGGCAGCGATGCTGCCGTGCGCAAGCGTAAGGCAGCCGAGATCCAACAGCATTACAAACTGCACGGACCCCTCGCCTTCATCAACGTCACGCTGCTCGATAATCGCAGCGAGTTCCTGTCGCCGATCTGCATTTCCGTGAAACGCGACGGCCCGAATTATGTCATCAGCGTGACGCAGGCGGTAGCGATCGCCAATACCATTGCCTACATCAGCGAGATGATCGATCCGATCAGCATTGTGCTGGGATTGAGCAGGAACAACCTGCTGAACCAGTCCCTGCGGTATCTGTTGCTCGGCGAAGGAGAGGTCGGGCTGATGGTGTACGAAGTGCTGCTGCGTTATTGGGAGTGGACGCCGGAGGAGGACGTGCGGCCGTGTATTTATCTCATGAGCGATTAGGGCCGGCATCCGACAGCGCGGCCTCGATGTGATCGGGACGCGCGCGATGACTACAAATGGTAAAGCATCCAGTACACGACGACGCCTGTCACGCTGACGTACAGCCAGATGGGCAGCGTCCACACGGCGAGCCGGCGGTGACGCGCGAAATCGCCGCGCCAGGCCCGCCGCAGCGTCACAATCGCAAGCGGCGGTACGGCGGCGGCAAGCAGCGTGTGCGTAAACAGGATCACGAGATAAATGGTCCGGATCGCGCCCGTCTTTTGGAAACGCACGCTGCCCGCCTGCGCATGGTAAACCACGTACGAAATCAGGAACAGAACGGAGGCGCAGAATGCGGCCAGCATGACCTTCCGGTGCGTTTCGATCCGCCGCCGCCGGATCAGCGTGTAGCCCCAAATCAGCAAAGCCGCCGCAGTTGCATTCAACCCCGCGTTCACGGCCGGCAGATCCGCAAGCTTCATCCGGCGCCTTCGTCCAGCAAGGAGCGGATATCGGAGGTCAGATGCTTCAAAGCGTCGGGTTCAGCCGTAAGGTAGAACCCGCGAATCCGGCGGCGGCGATCGACAAGAACGAAGCGCGTGCTGTGGTCCAAACTGTTGCCCGTAACCGCCCCGAGTTTAAATACTTTCAGGCTCAGGCGGTTCAACTCGTCCACCCGACCTGTCAGGAAATGCCACCGGTCCGGATCCGCCTGGAATCGTTTCGCATACGCGGCCAGCGCAGCCGGATGATCACGCGCAGGATCGACGGTGAACGAGACGAAATTGAGTCCGCGTTCTCCTTTAAAATCGTTCTGAATGCGCCGCATCATTGAACTCATGCGCGGGCACGGACCCGTGCAACTGGTGAAAAAGAAGTCCGCGACCCAGACCTTGTCATCAAGCGCGTGGCTGTCGAATGGACGGCCGTCTTGTCCCATGAGCGTAAATTCGGGGACCGCGCCATAGACTGGCAGCGGCTGCTTCTGACGGCAGCCGTAAACCAACAGGATCGCTCCCGCAATCGAGAGGGCGCTAGAGGCCCGCGCGATCGAGGACCAAGAGGCCATAGAGAACCGGAAGATAAACCACCGAGGCCAACAGAACGGCCCGCGCGCGGCCGCGCGTGCGGTCCGAGAGAATCCGCCACGATGGATACGCGAAAGCGGCCCCGGCGACAAGCGCGCCAGCTACGTACACATCTCCCGCCATGTGCCACAGCTTCGGTAGCATGCTGATGGCCACCAGCGCCAGCGAGCACAGCGCAATCCGCTGTGCAGTCGACCGGCCGTCCGGCTCAACCACGGGAAGCATGCGGATTCCTGCCCGCGCATAATCCTCCCGGTACATCCATGCGATCGCGTCAAAGTGCGGAAACTGCCAGACGAACAGGATCGCTCCCAGAATCCACGCTTCTGCCGTCAGCGCGCCCGCTGCTCCAGCAAATCCGATAACGGGTGGCATCGCGCCAGGAATCGCGCCAATGGTCGTCGAATGCGTTGACCTCTGCTTGAGCGGCGTATACGCAAACAGATACACAAGAAGCGTAAACAGCCCCAGCAGTCCGGTGAGCAGGTTGGCGCCGAGCGTCAGTTCCAGGAATCCAGCCGCCGACAGACCGATGGCAAACCACAGGGCGCGCGTCGGCGACAGCCTTCCGGCAGGCAGCGGCCTTTGCCGCGTCCGCTTCATTTGCGCATCGGCTTCGCGCTCACACCACTGGTTCAGAGCGGCGGTGCCGGAGGCGATCAAACCCGTTCCAACGATCGTATGAACCAAGGTCCACACGCTCCAGCCGAATTTCGCCCCGAAAACGTAGCCAACAGCGGTGCTGGCCAGGATCAACCATGTGACCCGCGGTTTGGTGAGCGCGATGTAATCCTTCATGGGCCGGAGCGATCGGGTCGAGAACGCGTCTCTTAGATGTCTTGCAACATCTTATGTAACAACAGCGAATTTCACAACTCTTGAAATCATTCTATCCCAAATAGATTATTTTTGGCGTTGCAAGAAATGGCTCCGCTCTACTGCGCCAGCCAGAACGGCTCTGCCGCGGCCACAAACCCGATCGGAACGTCAGTGATGAATGACCTCAGCCAGTCAGCGCATTCGGCCATTCCAGCCTGTTCCGAGGGGATATGTCCCAGGAGGATGAGCGCCTTGCGCTTGCCCTCGGCGACGGCGTCGCTGACGTACTCGATCGTCTCCCATTCCGGGACTTCGCCAATGACGAGAACTTCGACATCCTCGCGCTGAAGCACGCGCCGGTGCGGCACAGGGCCTGCGGCGCCGGGCAGCATGGCGATGCGGGTCACCTTCATATCACGCGCGCCGACCACTCTCACGACGCGAATATCCAATTTGCGGCGCATCATGCCGGCCAGATCCTCCAGCGCGATTTCCGGCACGGTATACAACGCGGGATTATCCGCTCTCTGGAACCGCTGCCATCCGAGCGCCTGTGTCATGCCCTGCAAAATTCCATCAGGGCGACGCGCATGCCAGTGATCGTGAAACCGCCAGACGACGAGTTTGTTATCGCGGATGAACTTCTCCTTTTCGACCCACACCGGATCATTTTCCTGCTGGAGCGTCTGGATGCCGTCCAGGTGACTGTAAAACGTGGGCTCATGTGTGATGATCAGGTTCTTGCCCGATGCCGCCGCCCGTTTGAGCACATCGAAGGTGGCCATCATCGTCGTCGCGATTCCGGTTACCGGCGTGTCAGGATCGCCGGCCTTGAACGTATCGACGGTCTGGTCGCGCCAAGGAATGCCAAGGTGCGCCTTGATGCGCTCGACGATCTCGCGCGCGGTCGGAGCGCCCGCTTTCGACTGGCCGCTTGCGAGCGCAATCGTTGAAATCACTGCGCAGGTGATTCGAACCGGTGTGAACAACGTTCCTCCCGAACTACGAACAATGTCATATAGCATTACAGCAGAGGGAGGCGCATTACGATGCTCAAAGGGATGGCCGCGGCCCTGGCTTGCGCGGCTTCAATCATCGCGCAGGAGATGCCGGCCGACTACCAGTCGGTACTGAAGACGCTCGGCAAACAGGGGGACTACAAAGCAAACGTGCTGAAGATCAATATCCCGCGAAACGATATCAACGTGACCATCGACGGGAGCGCGACGCCGACGCCGTTCGGATTCGGGGGATGGCTTGCGATGTCGAAGGGCAATGGCGGGCAGGATGTCATGATGGGTGACCTGGTGTTGCTCGAGGACGAGGTGAATCCGGTCATGTCAGCCCTACTCGACAATGGACTGGACGTTACAGCGCTGCACAACCACTTCTTTTTCGAGAGCCCGCGAATATTTTATATGCACGTCCACGGGCATGGTATGGCTGGTGATCTCGCCCGCCGCGTCAAGCCTGCGATCGATCGCATCGGACATACGGCGGCCGTGCATCAGGCATCGGTTTCGGGCGGTAAGTCCAATATCTCCGGAGGCGCCATGAACACCGCATCGATCGTCCGCATTGTGGGCCACCAAGGCGAGCAGAGCGGGCAGGTGTACAAGATTACGATCGGGCGCGACGATTTGAACCTGACGGAAATGGGCGCGAAGATCAATGCACGAATGGGCCTGAACACATGGGCGGCGTTCTACGGGACGGATTCAAACGCGGAGATCGCGGGCGACGTCGCGATGCTGGCCGGCGAGGTAACGCCGGTATTGAAGGCGCTGCGCGGCCACGCTCTCAACGTTGTTGCGATTCACAACCACATGATTGGCGGGGAGCCCACAGTATATTTCCTGCACTACTGGGGCGTTGGCCCCGCCGGGAAGCTTGCGGCAGGATTTCGAGCGGCGATCGATCAGCTCGGCGGGCATTCTTCACACGTCGGATCACATTAAACCCGCACATGCGACCGATCATGTCCGAATGCTCCTGGTCATCCGGTCCAGCACGTTGCGGTCAATCTCATACCCGAGTCCCGGCTTAGCGGGCGCGTACACGTACCCGTCCCGCGCGACGCGGATCCGGTCTTTGATATACGGGCGGTCGCCGATTCCCTGCGGCACGGTCATTTCGAACCATACATTGTTCGGCATGGCCAGCTCGCAGTGGAAATGCACGGCGTGATCGAACACCTCGCCCCAGTTATGGGGAGCGCACTCCATGCCGAAACACTCGGCCAGCCGCGCAATCTTCATGCCGCCTGTGATGCCGCCGACGTTGTCGGTAATGAATCGCACCACGTCGACGGCGCCGCGGCGAATGTACTCGGCGTAATTGTAGGGCGAGAAAATGAATTCGCCGATGTGGATGGGGATGTCGAGAGCGCTGCATAATTCGACCAGGCCGTCGATATCGCTCGTCGGAATGGGATCTTCGTAGGCCACGAAATTCAAATCCTGCAAAGCGCGCCCCACTTTCAGCGCGTGCTCGCGCGTATACACGCCGACAGGGTCCATCAGCAGCGTAAAATCATCTCCCGCCGCCTTCCGCACGGCCTTCGCGACCTCGATGTCAACCTTGTAATCACCGCCGCCGTCGGGAGTGGTGGGCGGATGGATTTTGTATGCTGTGAATCCTTCCTGTTTGCACCGTTGCACTTCGTCGACAAAGTCTTCGATCCTGCGATGGTGCTGGGAGCTGGCGTAGGCCAGCACGCGCGTGCGATATGCGCCGAGAATACGGTATACGGGAAGCCCCACTGCTTTGCCGAGAATGTCCCACAAGCATGCATCAATGGCGGAGGCGTACGAGCTTTGGCCGACGCGCCTTTTGGCTGGGGCCCACTGCGACGTCAGGGCCGGCCAATCCAGGACGCTCTTGCCGGTGAGCACGCCCTTTGCATACTCCAGCCACCCGAGATTGCTCCAGTTCGGATGGAAGTAGTGGTTCGCGAGCGTGTAATTGCCTTCGATGCCGCTGTTGGTAACGACGCCCGCGATCTGCGCATAACCGGCGTTGGTCACGGCCGTTCCCGGCTGTCCGGGATCGACGACGTAGACGCGAACCTGCTTGATGGTCAGGTCCGGCAGATCGCCGGGTTTGACGCCCGCAGCCTGGGCGGCCGCGACATGAGGCGTCGCGACCGCAGCCCCGGCAGCAGCGAGAAATCCGCGCCGGTTCGGTCTGCTGCTTCGGTCCGCCGCCATGGCCTACGCCCGCAGGTATGGCTTCAGGTAATCAAGCATCGCCCGGATCGTCTGTTTTCCGTTTTCGTCGAGCCCGGAGTGGGGCTTGCGCCCCGGCGCACTACGCGCCTGGTATGTTTTGAACACGCCGCGCAGATAGAGGATATACTTCAGCGCTTCGATGCCGTACGGTCCCACCTCAGTGATGAGCATCGCGGCTTTGGAGAAGGCGTCCATCGCCTGCCGCTGATTCCCCGCGTGCCAGGCATCCCAGGCGGTCACATACAGATCGACAAACGACATCGCGGGCATGCTGCCCGAGAATCCGCGACGCATCTCATCGATTAACGTCTTGCCGTGCGATCCGGTGAACACTTTTATTTCGCCGTTCGATTTGCGCTGAAGCTCCGCGATTCGAAACAGCGGCTCGCCCGCTTCATCTTTGACGTAGGAAATATTGGGCGCCGCGTGGTGAATCTCCGCGATCAAATCCACGCTCATGTCCCCCACCGCCTGCAGGAAAAATGGCAGTGGCGTGGCCTGCCCGACGCGCTTGTAATAGGCGAGCAAAGCTTGAGGATTCGTTTCGCCGGGCGGCGGCAAAGAAATGATCGCATCTGCGCCGATCTTGTGTGCGTGCTGCGCGTACCGGACCGCCCCATCGGCATCCGGCGCCTGGACGCCGATCACAATTGCAGGCCGCAGCGATTTCCCTGCTGCGGCAATCGCCTCAGCGCCGCTGAACCGCTCCGCGGGCTTCAGCGTGGACCATTCGCTCGCCAGTTGCGGCCACACGAAGCCGTGCACTCCGGCGCGATCGGCGAAATGCAGCTCCCGGACGAGCGCGTCGATATCAAGCCGGTCGGCATCGGTAAACGGACTGTGAGCGATGGGAAAGATGCCCCGCAGCGGTTTCGCGCCGCGCTCAGTGCCAGCGCCGCCTCGCGCCCCGCCACTGGCGAGCGCCGACGCCCCGAGGAGCCATAAGAATTCACGCCTGCCGCAAGTCATGGAACCGTACTCCGGACGGTACTCAGAATAGCAGTTTCAGACCGAACTGGATCTGCCGCGGCGAATTCGCCTGCGAGCTGATCACGCCGAAGCTCGTCGACGTGACGCTCGTATTGGGAGCGCTGAACTGCACGCGATTGAATGCGTTGAGAAACTCCGCGCGGAACTGAACGCGCAAGTATTCGCGAGGAAAGAATTCTTTGAACAGAGACAGGTCGAAATTGTTCACGTAGGGCGCGCGCAGATCGCTGATATACGGGCTGACGTTGCCCAAGGTAAACGGCGCGGGCTGACTGAAAACGCTGGTGTCGAAATAGCGGTTCAGCCGCTGGTGCACGTCGCCAGAAAGCGCGGCGGAATGTCCGTTGTTGTTCGCCCGTTCGACAGGGTTTCCGAGACCGGAGACGTTGCTGGCGCTGATCGACAGCGGTCCGCCGCTCTGTACCGTCGTGATTCCGTTGAATTGCCAGCCGCCCAGGACCCAGTTCACGGCGCCGCTGGCGTTCGATCCAAAGCGGCGCCCGCGGCCGAAGGGAAGTTCGTATATATAGCCCACCACAAACCGGTGCGGGATGTCGTAGCTGGTGACCGATCGGTCGGGCAGGATGTTGTAGCTGTCTTGATGACTGGAGCCGTTGTCCACCACTTTCGACCAGACGTATGAGCCTTCAAACTGCAACCCATGCGAATATCGCTTGCTGAAGCGGATTTGCAGCCCGTGATACGTCGACGATGATCCGCTTGAGAACAAGGGGATCACGCTGGTGAACTGCGGATACGGTCGCAGCAACTGCGCGCGAGAAACTTGCGGCGCGGCGAGGACGCCCGAATCAACCAGGCCGTAGAACGGATTGGGAACCAGATCGTTCAGGTGGGAGCCCAGGCTCAGATAGACAGGGTTGATCTGGTCGAGATCGAGACCGCTCTCCGTGTTCCGTTGCAACTGCAAACCGCGGTTGCCCACATAGCCGACCTCCAGCGTCATATCGGCGGGCAGGGCGCGCTGGATATTGAAATTCCACTGCATTGTGTAAGGCGTCACGGTATCGCGCAGGACGCCTTGAATGACGCCGCCCGCGCCGGTCAGCAGTCCCGCCGCGGCGCCCGGCGGCGTGCTGAAGCCTTGCGGAAACGGATTCGAGAACAGGTTGTAGGGCGTGATGCCGTCCAGCGATCCCACCCAGGTGTTTTGCACCCGAAATCCATACGGCCCCACGGTTCCCTGAGCCGCCTGTGGAGACGCGCCGTAGACGTTGCCCCAGCCCCCGCGAATCACCGTCTTGTCATTCACCTGATAGGCGAAGCCAAAGCGCGGAGCGAGATTGTTTCGATCCCAGTTGTACTGATAGGGACCCACGCCGTTTACGCCGACGAACACCAGCCCGCCGCGCAGATCGGGCAATCCGGCGGGCTTGGCGAGCGGCGACGGAACGAACGGGTCGAAGTAGTTCATCCGGTTGTAGCGCTCCGTTCGCGGCGTATCCAGGTCGTAGCGCAGGCCCAGGTTCAGCGTCAGCTTTCGCGTAGCCCGCCAGTCGTCCTGAATATAGAAAGCGTGATAGAAGCTCTGCGCGGCGACGTCCTTGAAATTTTGAATGAGATCGCCGGAGCCGGTCCCGAGCAGCAGCGAGGCGAAGCCATTGCCCGCCGTAGCGCTGGCGGCGCTGGGATTCGGACCTTGCGTGAAGTTTGCTCCGAAGCTGTAGTTGCCGGAGGTATCGCGATATTCATGATTGTTGACGCGGATCATCCGGCCTTCCCAGCCGATTTTGATCGTGTGCGGGCCCTTGATTTTGGTCAGACTGGCGAGCGCGCTGTAGGTCATAAAGGCGTTGCGGCGGTTGTCCTGATTCCCTAGCGTGACGTAGCCGGCGGTGCTGACCATCGGGAACATTGGCAGGTAGCCTGCCGTATCCAGCTCCTTGGGAAGCCCGAGCGAGCTGACATTGAACCCAAGTCCGCCGTTAATGTACAGGTACAGCGCGCGCGCAAATCCCAGACGCGCGCTGAGAATCGTGGACGGGGACAGCGTATTGGTATAATCCACCACCGCGTTCCGCATGTAGTTCTTCTGGTTGATCACCCCTTCCGCGATGCGGATATCGGCCGGAAACAGCGAGGCCGGGACATCGTTGCTGAAGCGGTTCGAGTAGCGGCCGAAAATCCTCTGCGTCGAGGTCAGGTTATGGTCAATCCGCACGTCCCAACTGTCGATGTCATTGATGTGGCCGCCGGTATTGTAGAAATTGTTTGCGTTCGTCACCGGATTGCCCGCCGTGTTCGGCAAAGGAAAGTACTTCACCAGATTCGCCGAAACCGGATTGATCCGGTCCAGCGGAATGACATTGCCTGCGAACGCATCGCGAATGTAGCCGCCTGCCGGATTCGGCCGCGTGGTGAACGGGTCGAAGATACGGATCTGCTGCCCGTTTGCGGCAAACGTCTGGGAGAAATCGCCCCGGCGCTGAAGCAGCGTTGGAACCGTCGTGGTTACGGACTGAAAGGCGTTCTGGCGCAGGTCCTCGAGGGAGAACAGAAAGAACGTTTTGTCCTTGATGACAGGGCCATTGATGACGCCTCCGAACTGGTGGCGCTTGAAACTCGGCAACGCGACCCCGCGCGCGTTGGAAAAGAAGCTGTTCGCGTCCAGCGCCGAATTCCGCAGAAACTCGTACGCGCTGCCGTGAAACGAGTTTGTTCCACTCTTGTAGATGACATTGACAACATTGCCCAGGCTGCGGCCGAATTCAGCGGAATAGTTGGAGTCCATCATCTTGAACTCGCCGATTGCGTCCACCGACGGAAAAACGCCGATGCCGAAATATCCGTTGACCGTCGGAAATCCGCCGGTCGCGCCGTCGACCATGGTCTCCATAGAGGAGCCGCGGGCGCCGTTGACCGAGTAGCTGAGCGAGTTATAGTCGTTGCCGATTCCGCCGGCGACGCCGGGCGTCAGGTAAATGAGCGAATAAATATTGCGGGTATTGAGCGGAAGGTTCAGGATTGCGCGATTGTTCACAACATCGCCGACCGTGGAGATGGTGGTTTCGAGCGCCGACGCATCCGCCGTCACAGTCACCGCTTCGCTTAACTGTCCAATTTCCAGCGAGGCGTCCAGCCTCGCCTGCTGCTGCAACTCCAGCACGACGCCGCTGCGGACGTACTTCTTGAATCCGGACGCGGAAATTTCAACCGTGTAGGAGCCCGGCTTAAGCTGGAGCAGGACGTAGTCGCCATTCGCGTCCGTACGAGTCTCCGAGCGCGCGTTGGTGGCCAGCTCAATCGCAGCGACGGTCGCGTTGGGAACCACCGCCCCAGTGTTATCGTGAACAGTTCCAATCAGGCTCGACGTGATGGACTGGGCAAAAAGAAATGCGCCCGGCAACAGTAAAGCGCACAGCAGCTTGCAAGACATGCGGTCCTCTCTTTGATCAATTCGCGGCTATGGCCGATATTGTACAAGGGCCATTGCAAAAACGTCGCGAAAGATATTTTTCTGACTCGTTAACGGCTATCGCGGCGATTGCGCCCGTCAACGCGCGGCCCTGCCAGCGCGAAGCCGGTCGAAAGGCTTCGCCCTACTGTGGCGCGGCGCTGCCCTCGTGCAGCCGCTCCCACGCCTTCAGATATCGGGCGGCCCTTGCTTCCGTTGCGTTCCAGCGCGGGGCCGACCCGGCGTCGGCAAGCGACGCCAGGCCGAGCGCCAGCATGCGATCGATTTTGGCCATGTTTGCATAATCGAGCTTCTGCCACTCGTCGCCCACGCCGTGGTAATCCGGAAACTCGAAGGCGACGCACACCGTGTGCGCCGGCACCCCCATGTCTGCAAGCGCCTGGTTATCGCTCCGGGAAAAGAACGCATCGCTGCGCTGCGGGTCTTTGTACACCTTCACCCCCGTTCTCTCGCCGGCTCTCTCAAAAATCAGCGGCAGATCGGACAAGTCAAATCCGGTGAAGCTTGCCGACGCGATCTGCGGCCCTTGGTCTGAATCCGTGCGGCCAAGCTGCTCCAGGTTCACGTCCGCAATGGTGCGTGAGAGCGGAAACAGCGGATGCCGCGCGTAATAATGAGATCCGAGCAGACTGGCTTCCTCGCCAAATAGAGCAATGAAGACAATGGACCGCCGCGGAGGGGGATTCAGCGTCGCCAGCGCGCTTGCGATCTCGATCACCGAAGCGGCGCCGCTCGCGTCGTCGTTGGCGCCGTTGTAAATCCGGTCGCCTTGGCCATCCGGTTTGACGCCGATGTGGTCGTAGTGGGCAGTCAGCAGAACGTAGGTGTCTTTCAGAACGGGATCGGAACCGCGCAAGACTGCCGCGACGTTGCGCAGCGTCACCGGACGCTCGATCGACGGCTTCGCATGCGCCGTGATCTTCAAGCTGGTCGCCCCGGACGGCAACAGCGAAATGAGCGATACGAACTCATCGTTATGGATGGCGATCGCGGGAGTCACGTCGCGCGGTTCATCGGCCGGCGCCAGCCTGGCGCGGCTGGCGACGCGGTCTGCACCCGGCCCGGCGGCGAGAATTACCGCCGGCCTTAAGCGCCGAACGGCCGTCATGGTGCGCTCCAAGCTCGCGCGGCGCACCGAATCGCGGCGCAGATCCGGCGCCAGCAGCAAAAATGCGCTGCCTGCCGTCTCATCCGGTTTCAACGCGGCGAGCGACGCTGGATCGTCAGTTGCGATTTTGAAAGCCGGAGCATCCGCCAGGTTGAGCGGCGCGCCAAGCTGTATGCGCGTCTCGCTCGGCGGGATGATGAGCGACTTTCCGGCGTCTTTAATCTCCAGACGGAAGCCTTCCAGGTCCGGTTCGAACAAAACGAACCTTGCAGACTGAAAATATCCGTCGTCTCCGGCTTCCTCCAGCCCCGCGCGCCGGAACTGCGCTGCAATATATTCCGCCGCGATATTCAGACCCGGAGAAGGCGTCGCGCGCCCTTCCAGGGCGTCGGAGGCGAGAAAGGAAACGTGCCCTCGGAGAGAAGCAGCCGAAATGTGGTCCAGCGCGGCCTGCATCGCGGGCGTGATCTCCGCCTCGTCGCGGGCTGGAAACAGCGGGAGCGCGGCGAGGACAGCGACCGCCAGGGGCCGGCGGGCGACAAAAAGCTGCATACATTCAGTTTGAGCGCAAGCGGCGGATAGAATCCAGTCGCTCCGGCTGTTATTCTCGGCTCAGGATGCCACAAGCCAGTCTCGCGCGCGATGAACTCTATTGGCAGGCCGTGCTGCGGCGCGATCCAGCCATGGACGGCGAGTTCTTCTACGCCGTGCGGTCCACCGGGGTTTTCTGCCGCCCCACGTGTCCCAGCCGCCGCCCGGCGCGCAGCCAGGTTCTTTTTTTCTCCAGCGCCGAAGAGGCGCAGCAGGCCGGATTCCGGCCGTGCCGGCGTTGCCGCCCGCTGGAGGCCGCCCCAGACGTCATTTGCGCCGCATGCCGGTACCTCGACCGCAACCTGGCGCGAAAGGTCAGCCTCGTGGAGCTGGCGCAGACCGCCGGGCTGAGTCCGTTTCACCTCCAACGCAAGTTCAAAGCGGCGTTGGGCGTGACGCCGCGCGAATACGCCAACGCCCGCCGCTGGGAGCGGCTCAAAGCGGAGATGAAAAACGGCGAACGCGTCGCTAGCGCCATTTACGGCGCCGGCTACGGATCAAGCAGCCGCGTCTACGAGACGGCTGCCGCCCGGCTCGGCATGACGCCAGGCGAATATCGCAGCGGCGCCAGCTCGGTCCAGATCCGTTATGTGATCGAGTCTTCTCCGATCGGCCTCATGCTCGTGGCGGCGACCAGCGCCGGCGTCTGCTCCATTCAATTCGGCGATTCAGAGCCAGCACTGATCCGGGCGCTCGAGGCGGAATATCCGAAAGCCCAGATCCACCGCGATGAGCTGCTGCTGGAACCCTGGATCCAGCCGCTACGGGCCTATCTGCGCGGCGAAAATGTCCGACTGGATCTTCCGCTGGACATCCGCGCCACTGCATTTCAGTGGCGGGTTTGGAAGTACCTTCAGCAAATTCCGTATGGCGAGACGCGCTCGTATTCGGAAGTTGCACGCGGCATCGGCGCCCCGAACTCAGTGCGAGCGGTGGCTCATGCATGCGCATCGAATCGCGCCGCGGTCGCGATCCCGTGCCACCGCGTAACGCCGGCGCGCGGCGGCCTCGGCGGCTACAAATGGGGGGCCCACCGAAAGAAACGCCTGCTCGCGCTCGAATCGCCGGAAAGGCCGCAAAACCACGCAGACCACTAGGTCTGATCGATATCCTTTCCCAGATACAGCTGGCTCACAACTTCGCGATGATTTTCCAAAACTTTGCTCCTGCGGACTTTCATCGTGGGCGTCATCTCGCCGCTTTCGATCGTAAAATCGCGCTCAAGCACCTTAAACTTCCGGATCTGCTCGAAAGAAGCCAGCTTCTTGTTCACGCGCGAAACCGCCTTCCGCACTTCCTCTAGCACAGGAGGCGCCGCCGCCAGCTCCTCGGGGCTCTTGCCCTGTTCGGATTCCATGCCCGGCAGGCGCTCGGCAGCCTTGGCGTCGATCGTTACCAGCGCTGTGACGTAGGGCATCTTATCTCCAATCAGCACTACGTGGTTGATCAGCGGCTCGGACTTGAACAGCGTCTCGATGCGCCCCGGATAGATCTTCTTCCCGTTGGAAGAAACAATCAGTTCCTTTTTGCGGCCGGTGATGTACCAGTAGCCTTCGCTGTCCACTTCGGCAATATCGCCGGTGTACAGCCAGCCGTCTTTGAGAACCGCGGCCGTCGTTTCCGGGTCCTTGAAATAGCCTGAAAAAAGGCACGGGCTCTTGATCAGCAGCTCGCCGTCTTCGGCAATGCGCGCCTCCACTCCAGGCAGCAGCTTGCCAATACTCCCGGGCCTCGGGCGGTCCAGTGGATTGAGCGCTACCACGCCGCCCTCCGTCAAGCCGTAACCCTCGATGAGCGGCATCCCGATCGCGGCGTAGAACTCGCCCAGCTCCTTGCTGAGCGGGGCGGCGCCGGAAGCCGCAATGCGCATCCTGCCCCCCAGGCGTTTGCGAATCTTCGAGTACACTGCATGATCGAAAAACTTCAGCGGGCCCTTCATCCACAAGGGAATCGGACGCCCTTCGCTCTTCAAGCGCGCCGCGGCCGCCCCCATGCCGATTGCCGCATAGAACAGTTTCTGGACCGGTCCGGGACGCTTCCGGATTTCCGTGCAGATGCTCGCATAGACCCGCTCCCAAACCCGCGGCGGGGCCAAAAAGAACGTCGGTTGAATATTCCGGAATTCGTTCGGCAGCTTCGCCAGGCTTTCTGAAAACCAGACCGGCGTACCCATTCGGACCGGCACCATCTCCAGCACAATCCGCTGCGCAATGTGCGCCGATGGCAGGAACACGATGGTCCGGTCCCTGGATGATACGGGCAAAACCTCGGGCGCCATGTCGATGTTGGCAACGATGGCTGCGTGCGTGACCAGGCCCATCTTCGGCTCGCCCGTGGCGCCGGAGGTGAGATACAAAATAGCGAAGTCATTGGCCGTATACTCGGTCTGGATGCGATCAAAAATGCCGGGCTGCTCGGCGGCCAGCCGCCGTCCACGCTCGCGCAGATCGTCGAGCGTGATGGCGCCGTCGGCTGCTCCCGTCATCAGAATCCACCAGGCTTCAAGCGGCTGGTCGCGCATTGCCTCCCGGAGAGCCGACATGGATCTGGGATTTTCGGCCACAATCGCCACGGGCGAAGCCACGCGCAGATTTCGGACCTGTTCCGGCGCGGGATAACTCGTGTAAAGCGCGGCGGATACGGACCCATTCGCCATTACGCCGATATCCACCAGGTAGAATTCCGCCCTAGTCTCGGAATAGATGGCGACGATATCGCCCTTCTGGACGCCCAGTGATCGCAATCCCAGCGCAATCTCCCGCGCTATGTCACGGAAGTCAGTCCAGGTGTAAATCACATACCTGCCGTCACCTTTCGGCGTCGGCTGATGAAGCGCCGGCTTGGCTCCTTCGCGCGCGGTTGTTTCCTCCAGAACCTGATAGATGGTGCGCAAGTTCATCGCTCGTTCCGTCTAATGATTTGATCATACAGATCGCGCAAGGCGTGCATGCGATGGGATTATCGTAAATAAAATTTACGCCGTTAACTAACAATTGCCGCGGAACCGGTTCCTCACTGACCCCTGAGGTAGGGTGAATCCTGTACTCCGTGTGGAATTTTCTATTAGTCCCCCTTACATTTTTTATTGAAAGCCGGCGTTGTTCGTGCTACTCTCAAATTGAACGTGGATTGATTTAGGATCCTAGGATCCGGCTAATTGCAACCACGCTAAAACAAGTGCTAAAGGCGAGTCGGTCTTCACGAGATTCAAACCCTTGTGCGCCAGCCGCTCAAGGGTTTTTTTATTGCGCCGGCTTGCCGATCGCCGATAGGTCCCTTGTTCGGGACCGCAGGAGGATTGGTGAGTCTGTATTCCGGTGATTCAGCGGCTGCTGCTCCTGCCCTGCGAAGCGACCATGGTGAATTGGTGTTAGTCCGCGTTGCCGTGGACTGGCGTGCGCTGGAAGATTTGCTCGACGCGCTGGCCCGCGCATCCTTTCCTGTCAACCCTGAAATCCAGCATGGAAACCCGTCGACTATTGTCGAGTTTCCCGCCTATGAGTCCGAATTGGCAGAAGTCGGCATGCTGTTATCGGCCGCAGGACTGGGTGAGTGCCGCATAGAAACCGCAAACATGTTGACAACGCTTCGCTAACGGCCCAAATCTCAAGAACCGCTCTGCTGACCCGCAATGGTCCCGGACGACCGCTTGGCTGCGCATTTCTTTTCCAGCGCGCGCATCAGCCGGTCGTGAACATCCTGGGGGATCACCTGCGGCTCCATCCCCTTGAATACGCGGATGGTCTTCTTTGTCGTGTCAAAAATCACGAAGCAGTTCGGACATGCGGTGATATGAGCTTCCAGCCGTGCGCGCAGCGCCATGTCGACGGTATCGTCCAAGTAGTCATTCAGTTCCTGGAGGAATTCCTTACAGGTAAGCAAATACGTCGTCTCCCTTACGCTTGAAGAACCGCGTAAGTTTCTCGCGGAGCTGCAACCTTGCCCTCAGCAGCCTGCTCTTGACAGCTGGAACTGATATCCCCAACGCCTGCGCGGTCTCTTCCGTACTCAATTCTTCGATGTCGCGAAGGACGAAAACGGTGCGGAAAGCTGGGCGAAGGCTTTCGATAGCCTCCTTCAGAATGCCGGAGAGTTCCTCCTGGGAGTACCTGGTCTCCGGATCCTGATCCCAGACCGCGATCTCCCGAACAACCGTCTCTTCGCCCGTCTCTACAGGCTCGTCCAGTGGAACGGTCCGATCGGATTTACGCTTGCGAAGCCTCATGAGCGCCTCGTTCACAGCAATCCTCACCAACCACGTGTAAAACTTTGAGTTGCCCTGAAAGTCCCCGAGGTGTTCGTATGCCTTGAGAAAGGTTTCTTGAAGAACGTCCTCGGCATCCTCAGCGTTTTGCGTAATATTCATCGCCAGGCGATAGATTTTGCGCTCGTACCGACGCACCAAATCATTGAAGGCGCTGGCGTCCCCGTCGCGAGAGCGGTTGACAAGCGTAAGCTCGTCGATCGCCTCTTCTTGTGTATTTGGAATTGTGCTCCTCACGCTCCTACCGCCAGTCTAGCAGCCGCGCGGGGGTTTGAGCCGGTGTTGGGCGGAGGTGCCGCTTCCCGCCCACTGACGCTGTTCTCGATCCGATTACCAGCGGCGGTCCGGTGGAAAATACCCGCGATCGTACCTGCCGCCCGGATATCCGTTAAAGTAACCCCGCCTGGCTCTGAACTCGCGCAGCGGCTCGATATCCCGCGCCAGGATTTCACGGTCGCGCGGGTTGAGACGGCCGGAATATGTCAGACGCTTCAGTTCGTCGATCGTCTCGTCCAACGCGTGGGTATCGAATTCTCCGCGAGCCCATTTCCCCTGAAATTTGCTGAGCTCGCGCTGAGCGTGATCGATGCGCTTCCAATCCCGCCGGTCGTATGCCGAGACTCGGCTGAGATCGGTCAGGGTTCGGCCGATGACGTCTTCGCCGTATCCGCCCCAACCACGGCCGTAGTCGCCGCGGGGTCCGCCGTATCCCTGCGCGCTCGCCATGAGCGTAAATGCCAGACCGATCGCCGCCGCCGTGAGAAACCGTCGCATCCCCATACCCTCCACTGGTGCGACGGTTCGCAGCGCAGGGAAAGGTACCGCCCGGGCGATTAAGTTTGGTTCAACATCGCGCGTCAGCGGCCCTTCAACAGAGAGAGCGCATCCGAGTAGATGCTCTCCAGCCGCTCTTCCGATCGCGCCTCGGCCGCCAGGCGGAGAACGGGCTCTGTATTCGACGCGCGCACGTGAATCCAGGCATCCTCAAAGACCAGCTTCAGGCCGTCGGAGCGGTCGAGCACCGCATCCGGATAACGTTCTTCGAGCGCCTGCATCAGCGGACCCAGCCTGCCATGCTCGAATTCCGTTTTGCCGTAACGGCGGTAATAGCGCGGAAGCTGGGCTGCCAGCTCGGAGACAGTGCAACCGGTTTCAGCCATGCGGTCGAGCAGGAACGCCATCCCGGTGTAGCTGTCGCGGCACAGGTGGACCGCGGGATAGATGATTCCGCCGTTCGATCCCTCGCCGCCGATCACCGCGTTTACGGCCTGCATCATTTCGACCACGTTAGCTTCTCCGACAGGCGTCCGATACACGCGCCCGCCATGTGCGGCCACAACGTCGTCGATCACCGACGACGTCGTCAGGTTGACGACCACATCGCCCGGCCTGCGCTCCAGCGCGGCTTGCACGACCAGCGCGAGCACATCGTCGTTATCGAGGACCCGGCCGTGCTCGTCGGCGACGGCCAGCCGGTCGCCGTCGGGATCTTGCGCGAACCCGATATCACACCGGCCGGAGCGGACCAGCTCGGCGAGCTCTCCAAGCGTATCCGGGCGCGGCTCGGCGACCCGCGGGAAGGGTTTCGCTCCGTCCACAAAGATCGCGTGCAGCTCGCAGCCGAGCGTCTCGGTCAGAAAGTCCGGCGTCATCACGGATCCGGCGCCGTTGACCGCATCCAGCGCCACCCGGAACCGGCGCGCCCGGATGCGATCCAGGTTGACATGGCGGACGGCCCGTTCAATGTGGAGCTTGATCGGCGCCTGCCGTTCACACGTGAGCGGCCGCATTTCATCGTTTTCAGCCTGCCGGAAATCGCTCTGGTGATAGATATCCAGCAGTTCGCCGCGTTCATAGTTATTGAAGAATAGGCCCTGGCTGTTAAAAAGTTTTAACGCATTGTATTCCGGCGGATTATGGGACGCGGTGATGGCCAATCCGCCCCGCGCGCGCGTCGCGCCGGTGTAGATCTGGATGGTGGGAGTCGGCAGCACGCCGACATCGATAACCTCGCATCCGGCAGCAAGCAGGCCGCAATGCACAGCGCGCTGCAACATCGGCCCGCTGGAGCGCGTATCACGGCCGACCACAACGCGACCCGCGCCGACATAGGTGCCGAACGCCTGAGCGAACGCGCGCGCAAGCGAAGGCGTCAGAAAATTGCCGACCACGCCGCGGATACCGGAAACGCCGATTTTCAGTTGATGCTCACGAGGCATAGGCGCGGACCTGATCCATCAGCGATTCAAAAAGGGCCGTCGGGGGCTCGCCGCGCTGCTCGCAAATAACCCGCACCACCGGCTCCGTCTGGCTGACGCGAACATGGAACCAGCGGTCGGGCCAATCCACGCGCAGGCCGTCGGTCACGTTGGGCCGGCCATCGGAATATCGCTTCTGAAGGTCGGTCAGCAAGGCCGGGATTCTCTGCGTCAGCAGCGGCGCCTGGCCTTTCAAAATGGAGTACTTAGGATAGCTCCCCACGATTTCCGAAAGCGTTCGATCCTCGACGTGCATCATCGTCAAGACGGCCAGCATGGAGGCGATGCCGTCGTACACGAAGCGGAAGCGCGGCATCATGACGGCGCCCGTGCCTTCGCCCGCGATCGCCACTTGCTCCGGCCGATACGCCGACAAGGCGTCGATTGCCGACTGCCGGCCTACCGGCGCGCGGACCACCCGTCCGCCATGCTTGCGCGCGATGTCCTCAAGCAGCGCCGTGGTGGACAGATTCGTAATGATCAGCTTGCCGGAGCTGCGTGGCAGCAGATAATCCGCAAGCAGCGGCAACACCATCTCTTCCGATACGGGCTCGCCGGTTTCGGTGGCGAAGGCGACGCGATCCGAATCCACATCGAACAGAAACCCCGCATCCGCGCCCAAAGGGCGAATCAGCGGAGCCAGCTGCAGCCCTACAGTCCGGCGGGACGTATTCGGCTCGTGCGCAAAAGAAACGCCTTCGATATGTTCGTTGATCAGGATGAAGTTGAAGCCGTGCTCTTGGTTGAGGCGGCGCAGAATCAGCGACGACGTTCCGTTGCAGCAATCCACCACGACTTTAAAGCGGCGCAGAGCCTCGAAATCGAAGGCCTCCGCGAGTTCTTCGATGTAATAACTGGTGGCGTCGCCGTCCAACCGGTACGTTCCGACGTTTTTCCAGTCCGAAAACGTGAAGCTGCGCAGATGGTAGATGTCCAGAAGCTCGCTCGCTTCGGCAGTGGAAAGATAACTGCCGCGCCGCCCGAAAAACTTCAGCGCATTCCACTCGGCGGGGTTGTGGCTGGCGCCGATCGATACGCCGCCGGCCGCGTCCAGCCGGTTGATGGCGTGTTGAATCACTGGCGTCGAGACGACGCCCAAATCAACCACATCGCGCCCGCACGCCATCAGGCCAGCCGCAACGCCTTCCCGGATCATCACGCCGCTGGCGCGAGGATCGCGGCCGATGATCACCGGGCCGCGCCCTTCGAGGAACGTTCCGAACGCCGCTGCAAAATCGAGCACGTGGGCGGCCGTCATCCCCCTGCCCACTACGCCGCGCAAACCGACATGGGAAATTCGCAGTGATTTTTGCGCTCGCACTTTCATACAATATCGCGGCGTCCGTACAATGAAACGGGGGCTGCCTGCGCCGCGTTCCGGAAAGCGCACTCAGCTCTGAGATCCGGTCCGGGCCGCAGGCCGGCAGTCCGGAAAGGATTCTTCGTGCGGCAACGGCCACTACCTACGGCGCTGGAAAACATCGAGACGATCGCGAAATTCGAGCAGGAATGCCTCGAAGAAAGAACTGTGCTGGAGCGGATTGGCGACGCCATCGGCGGATTCGTCGGAACGATGCAGTTCGTGTTTCTGCACGCTCTCTGGTTCGCCGTCTGGATCGTTATTAATCTTCGCCTGATTCCGGGCGTCCCGGCGTTCGACCCGTATCCCTTCCTGTTTCTGAGTATGTCCGTGTCGCTCGAAGGCGTGCTGCTGACGACGTTTGTATTGATGAAGCAAAACCGCATGAGCAAACGCTCGGAAATCCGCAACCAGCTCAACCTCCAAATTGACCTGCTGGCCGAGCGCGAAGCGACCAAAATGCTTCAGATGCTGCGCGCGATTTGCGACCGCATGGGGCTCGAGAGCGAATCGCAGCAGGCCGAGGTCAAGCAACTCGCCGAAGACACGTCCGTTGACGTGCTGGCGCAGGAGCTCAAAAAGAAGATGCCCGAATAGCCGCTACGGCAGCCCGAAGCAAACGATATTCGGGCCGGCCACCGTAGCGACATATTGCTTGCCGTCGACCATGAAGGTCATCGGCGAAGCCTTCATCAGCACGTTCGTAGGAAAATGCCAGAGTGTTTTTCCGGTGCGCTGATCGGCTGCCGCAAAGGCGCCATTCGGGTCTCCGTAGAACACCAGACCGCCGGCCGTCGCCAGCAGCCCCGGCCACGTTTTCGGGACTACCGTTCCGATCAATGGAATCTCCCAGGCGATTTTGCCGGTATCGATGTCGATGGCGCGCACTAGTTTTTGCCCAGGCTCTGGGGCGGCGTCGCGCCGCGCGCCGCGGCGCGCACGGCACTCTTCGTGCGTCAAGACGTACATCAGCCGAGTCGTGGGGCTGTAGGCGGCCGAGTTCCAATTTGCCGCGTCAGTCGGACAATCGAACGGCGACGAGTCGTCTGGGGGCGGCAGCGGACGGCCATCCGGGCCGATGCCCTTGGTCCAGGTCAGCCGCTGCACAAACGGCCTGGCCAGCAGCAGTTCACCGTTGGTTCGATCCAGAACATAAAAGAAGCCGTTGCGGTCCGCATGCAGCAGCAATTTCCGGGGCTTGCCCTGATAATTCGTGTCCACGAGAAGAGGGGGTTCCGTTGCGTCCCAATCGTGCACATCATGCGGCGTGAATTGATAATGCCACTTGAGCCGGCCGGTGGCGGGATCCAGCGCCAGGATGCAGTTCGTGTACAAGTTGTCGCCGCCGCGTTCGCGGTCGTCGGAGTCCGGGTATGGATTGCCGGTCGGCCAGTAGAGCGTGTCGGTCTCAGGGTCGTAGGCGCCGGTGAGCCATGTGGCGCCTCCGCCGGTTACCGGCTCTTTTCCCCGCCAGGTGTCTGCGCCGGGCTCTCCGTGCAAGGGAATCGTCCAGTGGCGCCACAATCGCTCGCCAGTGTTCGCGTCATAGCAGATGAGAAAACCCCGGATGCCGCGATCGCCGCCCGAGACCCCTGAAATTACTGTATTCTTGACAATCAACGGCGCAACCGTTGAGCCGTAATGCATTGGCTCTTCGGGCATGTAGGCGTCCCAAACCAGCGCTCCGGTGATGCGGTTGAGGGCGATCAGATGGGCATTGTCGGTCACCATGAAGACCTTGTCGCCGAGAATGGCGAGGCCGCGATTGGTGCCCAGCGAGGCGTCGCCGATCAGACCCGGCGTGCGCGGACGGGAATAGCTCCAGATTTTGCGGCCCGTGACCGCGTCGATGGCATACGCCTGATTCGGACCAGTGACATACATAACGCCATCGACGACGATCGGAGTCGCTTCCAGGCCGAAATGGTCGATAGGAAAAATCCACTTTACGGCGAGAGCGCCGACGTTGGTCGTGTCGATCTGCCGCAGGGGACTGTAACGGTTTCCATTGAGATTGCCGTTATAGGTGATCCAATCGCCAGGACGCGGATTGAGGATGCGGCTGAACGGCACATCGGAAGCCGCCGGGATGTCATCTGACGGCGTGATCGCTCCGGGGCGCACGCCTTCGCGGGTTGCGAGGTACGCGATGAGATCGCGCAGCTCCGCGGCAGTGGCGTGGACGGGTTTCATGAGCGACCCCTTTTCATCGCGAATGGCTGCGATCGCCCGCTCCTGGAGCAGGTAAAAGCGGCCATCGAGCCCCTCGAGTTGCAGATCGAAGTTGGTGCGCCCGCGCGCAAAGCCGCGCAGCTTCTTGCCGCCGCGAAGCTCCACCGACACCAGGTCGTAGCCGGGGCTGATCCGCGCGCCGGGATGCAACAGCGCCTGCCGGATTTCGGCCAGCGTTAGTTCCCGGCCCGTGTTGGACAGGTCCGGACCGAGCGCTCTGCCGCGGCCCTGGATCATATGGCAGCCGGCGCATTGCCCTTTGCCGAAAAAGTATTGCTCGCCGGCGCGCGGGTCGCCGGGAACGCGGCTCTCCGCAGCCGGAGAATTCAGCGATCGCGTGAATGCCGCGAGCGCGTCGAGCTCCGGCGCAGGCAACGGAAAGGCGGGCATGCCGTTGGTGATCGATCCGTGCTCGATGAAACTCCTGATCTGCTGCGCCGACCGTGAACGAAGCCGACGGCTGCCGGCCAGCCGGGGACCTTGCTCCGCGCCTTCAGCCTCGGGACCGTGGCATGCGGCGCAGTGTTTCTGAAACAGGTCCTGTCCCAGCTCCACCAGATTCGAAGCTGTCTGCGCCGGCGCAGGCGCGCAAATCATGCCTGAGGCCAGGAGCCCCGCCACGAGAGCTCCCGCGGAAATCCTTCCCATATCGATTGATTTCATTCTACGCGGGCAATTCTCAGCGCCGCTTCCAGGCGGCCGGATACAGTTACTCCTGGTTGAAAGAGCCCGAAATTCGGTAGGCCTCGACGATATGCCCGTCCCGCTTCACGGCTCGCCCCAGCAGCCTGCTCTTGACCCTTTCTAGATCTTTCGGGTCCCAGTCCGGCCGGTATTTCCGGATCGCTGGCTCGAACTGGCTGACATGCGCTGTGGCCGCCTGAAGCTTCAGATCCACCACAGAGTCGATGTTGACCCAGTAGTTGGCGTCCTGCGGCGTCACGTAGAAATAGGCTTCAACGGGAACCCGCCACGGCTGCAAATGATCGTGCAGAAGCTGGTTCGGAAAATATAGATGCCACTCAGCCGCGCGGATCGCATCAATAGTGTTGTTCGCTGACATGCGGTGGTCCGTCTTGTGCCAGCGCACGTATTCCGAGCCCGGATCGATGGACATGACGATGTCCGGTCGGAAGGTACGGATAATCTTGGTAACCTGCTCCACCAGGTCCAGCGGGTTTGCATACTCGAGCATGCCGTCGTGAAACTGCAGCCAGTGAAGATTCTCCTTAGGGATGCCGATAACGCGGCACGCTTGTTCCTCTTCGGCGCTGCGGATCTGCGCCAACCGCTGGCTGGTCATTTCCGGATCGTAGGAGCCCTTGTCATCGTTCGTGTACAGGATGATGTGAATGCGGTTGTTTTGCCGCGCCAGAAGGGCCAGCGTCCCGGCGCAGCAGAAGGTGTCATCGTCCGGATGAGGCGTGAACAGCAGGATCGTCTTATTGTTGGATTTCTCAAGCTGTATGGGCGCCTGTGACTGACCCGCGGCCGCGCCGCACAATCCTAGCATGCATAGCGGAATCGCAATCGAACGAATCATGCCCCCTACTCCAGATAGAAAACTTCCTTCATCATCGCGAACCGCTCGCCAGGCTGGCGGTCCGGAACGGGCTCGAACAGCCGCGACATAAACTGCTGCCATCGCTGGTTGACGGGATCGCGATCGAGTTCATCCCAGGCGCGGTCGAAGTCGTCGACCTTCAAGCAGAGAAACAGATCCTGTCCGCGCCGGAAGATCGAATAGTCCGAAATTCCTACCTGTTTCAACTTGGCGAGCAATTCCGGCCACACGCGCTGGTGCTCGCGCTCATACTCCTCGATGGCGTCCGCTTTGAGGCGCAGCTTGAAGGCGTATCGGGGCACGGTCGTCTAGGCGTAGCTGAATTCGGCCGCCATGTTCCTGGCCCGACGCTCGGCAGTGATGCGCTCCAGATAGCCGCTCTGGCGAAACGCCGCCAGCGGATCGGCTGGCAGTCCCTTGGATTCCGCCCATTCCCGGATCGCCGGGCGCACGTCCGTGGCAAACGCGTCTTTGAGGCAATTCTCGGCGTCCACCAGCGCGCACCGCGCCTGGTATTCCGCCAGCCGCTCATGATCCACCAGCGCCGCCTTGGCGTACAACTCGCGCGCCGTCAACACGGTCTGGATCATTGCCTCGATTTTGCCCTTGAGATTGTGGCTCTGGTCGATCATATAAGCAATGTCGGCCTTCCTGCCCGCCTCCCATTCAAAGTGCAAAATCTCATGGAAAATCCGGAAGACCTGATACGGATCGATTGATCCCAGCGTGAGATCGTCGTCGGCGTAGCGGCGATCGTTGAAATGGAAGCCGCCCAGCATATCCAAATCGAGCAGCCAGGCGACAATCTGCTCGATGTTCTGCGACGGATAGTGGTGGCCTGTGTCCACCAGGACCTTGGCCTTCGGTCCGGCATCCCGGGCGAACAGCAGCGCCATACCCCAATCGCCAATGTCGGTGTGATAGAACGCCGGTTCGAACGGCTTGTACTCTACCAGCATGCGCTGATCCGGGCCAAGCTGCGCATGAGCGGCTGCCAGTCCTTCCGCGAACCAGCGCCTCCGATGCCGGATGTTCTGCGTTCCGGGATAGTTCGAGCCGTCGGCGAACCACAGCGAGATGTCGCGGCTGCCGAGATTCTTGCCGATTTCGATGCTCTCCAGAATATGATGGAGCGCCCGCTCGCGCACGCGTCGGTCCGGATTCCCCAGCGAACCGAACTTGTATTCCTGATCCTGAAACACGTTGGGGTTGATGGAGCCGGCGCGCACTCCGTACTTCCGCTCAAAACTCCGCACCTCGGCGACGCTGTCGCATCCGCGCGGCAGATCCCAGAGCACATGGAGAGCTATGGTCGGGCACAATCCGGTATAGCGATGCACCTGGCCGGCGTCGCTGAATTTCTCCTCAAGGGTTGTCGCGGCCGCAGGTTGAATGAACTTCCCAAAGCGAGTGCCCGTATTTGCAAACCCCCAAGACGGAATCTCAATGCGCAAGGCATTGAGCGCATTCGCTATGGTCTCGGTTTGCTGCGTTTTCATTCTGAATCAGCCGCTCCCTCGGGCACAGATCAAGTCTACCCGTTCCACCTCCCGGACGCATCCAGCGCGGTAAGATTGGACCGATGTCAGTTCCAACCGCCGCAAAGCACGTTCACTACCTTTGGGAAGACGAAAAGGCGCGGAAACTCTCGCCTGCCGAACGCCTGGTCTACCGCTCCAATCTGCTCGGCTCAGACCAGCGGATCACCAACACGGGCGGAGGCAACACATCCGCCAAGATCATGGAAACCGATCCGCTCACCGGTGAGCAGGTTGAGGTTCTCTGGGTCAAAGGCTCCGGCGGCGATCTCCGCACCAGCACGCTGTCCAACTTCGCATCGCTGTATCAGCAGAAACTGCTGTCATTGCAGACTTTATATGCGAAGATGAGCCCCCGCGGACCCAAGACCGAAGCCGAGGACCGGATGGTATCGTACTATCCACACTGCACCTTCAACCTGAATCCGCGCGCGTCATCGATCGATACGCCGCTTCATTCATTCATTCCGGCCAAACATGTGGATCACATGCACCCCAATTCCGTGATCGCGATAGCTGCCTCTCGCCGCTCCCAGGAATTGACCGCCGAGGTGTTTGGCGACGAGGTCGGCTGGACGCCCTGGCTGCGCCCCGGCTTCGAGCTCGGACTGGAGCTCCAGCGCCGCGCGAAAGAAAATCCCCGGCTGAAAGGAATTGTCCTCGGCCAGCACGGCCTCATCAATTGGGCCGACAGCGACAAAGAGTGCTATGACCTGACGCTCCGCTTGATTGAGCAGGCGGCCGAGTTCATCGAGTCGAAAGACAAAGGGGCAAAGACGTTCGGCGGCGTCCGATACGAGGCGATTCCCGACGCCGAGCGGGACGCGATCCTGTTCGATCTGCTGCCCTGGCTTCGCGGCCAGCTCTCCGCGAGAAAGCGAATGATTGCGACCTTCCAGGGCGGCCCCGCGATTCTCCAGTTCGTCAACAGCAAAGACGCGCCGCGTCTGGCTGAGCTCGGCACGTCGTGTCCGGATCACTTCCTCCGCACCAAGATCAAGCCTCTGTATGTCGATTGGGATCCTGCGTCGCGCGACATTGCGGCGCTGAAGCAGAAACTCGCGGCCGGATTAGAGCAATACCGCAAGGATTACGCCGCATACTACGAGGCGTGCAAGCGTCCGGACTCGCCTCCCATGCGCGATCCCAACCCGACAGTGATCCTGATACCCGGCATCGGCATGATTGGCTGGGGCAAGGACAAGAGCGAATCGCGCGTGACGGCCGAGTTTTATAACTGCGCAGTTGAAGTGATGCGCGGGGCCGAAGCAATCGATGAATATATCGCGCTTCCGCAGCAGGAAGCCTTCGATATCGAATACTGGCAGCTCGAGGAAGCCAAGCTGAAGCGCATGCCTCCCGAGAAAGAGCTGGCGCGTAACGTGGTTGTGGTTGTAGGCGCTGGAAGCGGCATCGGACGCGCGGCCGCGCATCGGCTCGCCCGGGAAGGCGCTCACGTGGTCTGCGCGGATGTCAACCGCGACGCCGCCGAAGCCGCCGCCAAGGAGCTGACCGACATCTACGGCCTCGGCATTGGCGTCGCGGGTACGGGCATCTCCGCCTGCGGTCCGGCGATTGCCGTGCAAGTCGACATCACCGACCGCGCCAGCGTCCGCAGGATGCTGGAGCAGGCCGTTCTGGCGTATGGCGGCATCGACAACATCGTTGTCACAGCGGGCGTGTTCGTTCCGCCAGACCGCGACGGTCATATCACGGATGAGCAGTGGCGGTTCACCTTCGACGTGAATGTCATGGGCAGTTATCTCGTCGCCGATGAGGCTCGCGCGATCTGGGCCCGGCAGGGCCTTCGCGGCAGCCTGGTGCTGACTACCAGCGTAAACGCCGTCGTGTCCAAAAAAGGATCGCTCGCCTACGACGCCTCAAAAGCCGCCGCGAATCACCTGGTCCGCGGGCTGGCGGTTGAGCTCGCCCCGCTGGTGCGCGTAAACGCCGTCGCTCCAGCCACCGTCATCGCCGGCTCGACCATGTTTCCCCGCGAACGCGTTATCGCGTCGCTGACCAAGTACAACATCCCCTTCAGCGAATCCGAAACGACGGAGCAACTTCGCGCGAAACTTGCCGATTTCTACGCTCAGCGCACCCTGACGAAAGCCGCCATCACGCCGGAGGATCAGGCCGAAGCGGTTTTTCACCTTGTTTCGGAGCGATCGTCGAAGACCACGGGACAGGTGCTTGCGGTCGACGGCGGCCTTCAAGATGCATTCATGCGCTGAGGCCGCCCCCTGGGCGACAGTAATGACTACCATTACGCACTTGGAGTGCAGCCTGTGCGGAAAGGTTCATCCCGCGGGCAAGGTTTATAATCTGTGCGAGTGCGGCGGCCCGCTGCTGGTCCGCTACGATCTGGCAAAGGCTCGGCAAAGCTGGAGCCGCGAATGGATTCCAAACGGGCCGTCCAGCATGTGGCGGTACGCTCCGGTGCTGCCAGTCAGCAAGCCCACGGCGGTGGTTTCGCTCGGCGAGGGCATGACGCCCCTGATTCACGCGCGCCGACTCGGACGCGCGCTGGGCCTGGAAGACTTGTGGGTGAAGGATGAAGGCGTCAATCCCACCGGATCCTTCAAGGCCCGCGGATTATCGTGCGCCATTTCAATGTGCGTTGAGCTCGGCATCAAAAAGGTGGCCATCCCTTCAGCCGGGAATGCGGCCAGCGCGCTGGCCGCATACGCCGCCACTGCCGGCCTTGAGGCGCACATCTTCATGCCGCGCGACGCCCCTCAATCGAACTACATCGAGTGCAAAGCCTTCGGCGCAAACGTAACGCTGGTTGACGGCCTCATCAGCGACTGCGGCCGCATCGTGGCCGAGCGCAGCAGGGTCGAGGGCTGGTTTGACGTCACGACTTTGAAAGAGCCGTATCGCATTGAAGGCAAGAAGACGATGGGCTACGAGGTCGCGGAACAGCTTCGTTGGACGCTGCCTGACGCCATCTTCTACCCTGCCGGCGGCGGCGTGGGGCTGATTGGCATGTGGAAAGCCTTCGACGAGATGGAGCAGCTCGGCTGGATCTCATCCAGGCGGCCGAAAATGGTCGCTGTTCAGGCAGCCGGCTGCGCGCCCGTGGTCCGCGCTTTTGAGCAGGGCGCGGACCGGTCGGAGTTCTGGAACAACGCCCACACCGTAGCCGCGGGCTTGCGCGTGCCCAAGCCGCTCGGCGACTTTCTCATGCTCCAGGCCATTCGAAACAGCGGCGGCGCGGCGGTGGCGGTCAGTGATGAAGAAATGCTCGACGCCGCCGCGGAACTCGGCGCGGCGGAAGGCATTTTTGCGGCGCCCGAGGGCGCAGCATGCATCGCGGGCTTACGCAAACTGCTGGCCCGCGGCTTCCTGAAAACTGGCGAGCGCATTGTTCTCTACAACACCGGCTCAGGATTGAAGTATCTCGAGGCGTACTCGACGCGATTTCCGCGCCTCGCAGCCTCCGAGCAGGACAAGCTGGGCGGGCTGATCACGCCTCGCTAATCATTCTGAGCCGCGCCGATCAAAACGAGAAGGACAGACTCGAATAACCGGTGTTGGCCCGGTAATTCCGATCCGCGTAAAACTTCTCGCGGTAGCCGTAATATTGATAGCCGAAATTCCACCGCAGCCGCTCGAGAATCCGGATGGACAATCGCGCAAGCGGCGATTCGAAGGTCATCGGAAACGTCTGCGCGGCTTCAAAGATCGGAAGCGCCGACCCGACGCCCGCCCCGGCGGACGTCGACCGCCCATCGCCGACATCCTGGACCCCGCTGTAGCCCACGTACAGGTCCGCGCGATTGTGGATGGTGAACCGCGCGCCCGCGACAATCGAATTGATGTTGCTCAAATAGATCGAACGCTCGCCGAATATGAACTGCGCATTGGCGAAATAATCGATGCCGCCGATGGTGTACAGATGCAGGCGCGAGAAGGAGGCGTCCAGCGTCAGCCAGCTCTTCGCCGTCCATGAGCCGTTGGCGAAGTACTTTCGCGTTTGTGCACTGTACGACGACAATGAGACCGAGTTGACGTTGTAATTGCTCTCCGCGCCGGCCGACAGCAGCAGCGATCGAGTCCGGTACTGAGCCCGCCCGTTCAGCGCATGGTAGTTCTTGTCTGAAACAGGCGTAAATGGGTTGTTACTTCGCCCGATCTCGGCGGACAACATAATGCTGAGCGGTTTTGCCGGCCGCAGCCTGACGCCCAGGGCGCCGGTGTGAAGAATATTCGTCTGACGCGCCGGAACCGACGAAAGGATGCCGGCAATCGCCGCCTGCTCGATGGACGCGATGCGCCGGTCAGAATACCCGTACCCGCCGAAGGCGCCCACCCGGGGCGAAAACTGATAGTTCACCTGCGTTTCGTTGGTCAGGGTTCGAATGCCCAGGTAGTCGAAGTTGAGAACGGCTGCGCTTTGCGTGGCATTGTCGAACTGCGTGAAAACCGAGCTGCCGCTGGTGCGGACATTGTACACCGAGGTGCTGTTCACGAGGCTGAGTTGCGCCGAGGGCGTGACGGACAGATTGAGATTTCCAGTCGCAACCGGCCGCTCCGCGTCGCCGGATGTGACGACCTGCCGGTTCTGTTGCGCGCCAAACCTTCCCGGCCCGGACGCGCTTTCATCCAGAACGAAGGCGCGCCGTCCCGAAGTGTAGGTGAAGCGACCGTTCAGGTTGAAGTATTTCCGGTCGGTAATCAGAAAAACGCGCCAGGAGGGGTTCGTTCCGTGATACGGCTCAAGGCGCTGGAAGGAATCCAGGGTTGCGCCCGCCGGCTGAGCCGGGACCGCCCCTGAGAGAAACAGCGGCGTATCCTCCTTGAAATCGTCCCAGCCGTGCATCCAGTTCACGCGAATGCCGGCGATACGGAATTCGTTGCCGGCGCGATATTCGTTCCGCTCCCGGCGGACACTGGCAAATAGGGGGAAAATGGCGCCGCGCGAATCGAATAACTGAGTCGATGACAGCGCCGGACCTTCCTGAATCCCTCGGGTGTATCCAACAAAGAATTTGACGTTCGATTCCGGCAGCAGCGTGAAATCGTGATCCTGCAGCCGGTATTGCGTGTTAAGCAGATGCTGCCCGCCGCCGCCGTTTGTGGTCAGGCCCGGATTCAGATAGTTGTTGAGCCGCCAGGAAAGGTCGTAGCGATACATGCGATTCTTTCTTATGCGCAAGGCGGCCGATTGGTACGGATCGTTGCCCAAGCCCTGCGTAGTCGCTGTTACCTCGTCGAAAAAACGTCCGTGGCCATCCTTCGAATTCATGCTGAAGAAGCTTCCGAGCAGGCGGACGCCGGAGCCGTAATTGACCGCGCTGCGGTACTGGTCGAAATTACCGCCGATGGTCGCAAAGCGATAACCGGCTTCGAATGAATTGACGATGTTATAGTCTGACCACGAATCACCGCGCCCGGGCCCGGCTTGCTCCGGCGTAGGCGCAACCGGCTGCTGCCCCGATGCGACGCCAGCCGCCAGCAGCAGGAAGATCAGGCTTCGCATCATTTGGTTCTCAGCGCAGGAAAAAGGCATCGGCATTTGACCCATGGATGCGAACGTGGCAAGCGGTGCAGTTCTGGTAACGTGGATCCGCCATGTTGTGGGAGCCAGATTGCGTGAAAACTCCGTTGGCTTGGCGGCCGTTCCCGGTTCCGTTGTGGCATTCCAGGCACAGCGTAAAGACCACAGGCCGCCGCAACAGGCGCGAGTTCGTGGATCCGTGCGGGTAGTGGCACTGCTCGCAGCCTTCTACGCGCACAACGGCATGCTCAAACACAAACGGTCCGCGCTTTTCGGAATGGCATTTGAGACAGGGCTCTTCATTGCCCATCGCCGGATCGACCATGCGCGGCCGGGCCGCCATGCGCCAGGTCGGTGGAAACGCTCCGTGAGGGTTGTGGCAATCCGTACACGTCATGAACCCCTCGTTGACTCGGTGCTTGAACGGCATGGAGAACTGCGCGCGTACTTCGGCGTGACATCCGTAGCAGAGATCAGCCTGATTTTTTGCAAGCAGCGCGCGCGGGGATTGCGCCCGGTGAATCGAATGGCAACTGACGCACGCCACGCCGCTGATGGTGTGTTGAGATCGGCGGATGTTCGCGCGCGAGATGGTCTGGCTGTGACACTTCAGGCACACGTCAAGAGCCCGTTCGGGCGGCAGCTCTGAAAACGCAACGATCGTCGCTTGGCCGCCCCGGGCCTCGACATGCGCCTTGCCCGGACCATGACAGCTTTCGCAGCCAGTGCGCTCGGGCGGTTCTTTCCCCGATGCGATCGATGTAAAATGCGGATTTTTATAAAAAGTCGACCAAATATCCGGGTGACACGTCTTGCAGACATTGCTGCCAACATAGCCGTCCGCGGCCGCGAGCGCGGCGCGCCAGGCTAGAAGCGCAAGGAGAGTCCACCGGTGATAACTCAAGTTCATGGTGAAAGACAAAGCCGCGCCGCAGTCCGACAGCTGCCCGTGGCGCGGCAGCAGCGCAGCAAACAGCTTATCAACTAAGACCCGCCCGGCTGTGACGGCTGGAACATCGCGGCCTCTTCAGTCTTCGTTGCGAATCGGTCCCAGTCCGAATCCGTCTGCCTGCCAGCCCCGCGATGACGCTGACCGCCCTTTAAAAACAGCGCTCGCCCGCCCGTGTTTGCCGCCGGCGCAGCGTTTAAGAACAACCTTGAAACGCTTGCGCCTGTCTCAACCGGGACTGAAAGGTGACATTAGCGGGAGCTCGACGGACCAAGTCCGCCGCGACGTCGCGGGCGCGGAGCAGGTTCCTGCACGCAGCCGAGAGGCCAAGAGCCCGCTGAATGGCCGCCAGCTCCAACAGCGCTTCGGCATACGAATCCGCCACGGCAGAGGAATAAGCATCCGCTTCGATCAGCCGCCGGTACTCGTTCACTGCGTCCTGCTCCCAGCGGAGGGCGTCATTATTACGCCGCGCGAAATGTAATGCAGCGCCCAGGGTCGCCCAGGCAGACGCCCGGTCCTCGACACTTTGCAAATTGCTGCGGTCTGCCGCATACAGGGCCTCCGCCTCGGCGGCGGCTTGCCGGCAGTAAGGGACTGCGCGGCCCGGCTCGGCGGAACGCGCCAAAACCTCGCACAGGTTTTCTTCCGCAACTATGACATTTCTTCTGAGATCGACGCTGATTGGCGAACGGCTTGCCAGACGTCTGAAAATTTGCAGGGCCGTGGAATGCTCTTTGGCAGCTTCCCGATATCGCTCGAGCGCCGCTAGCGCGTAGCCGACGCTCTCGTGAGAAAGGCCTACCAGACGCTCCGCCCGGTCCCTGTCGGGATCAGTCGCCAGGAGCCGCTGCCGCACCGCAAGACTCTGCTCTGCAAAGCGGAGCGCTGCGTCCCGCTTCCCGGAAGCCCTGTACAGATCCGCATAAGCGGCGTAGGTCGTTGCAAGCATGTATTGAAACTGCGGGCTGGACTCTTCTTGGAGCAGCTGAAGGCGCTCGTCGAGGTAATGTTGCGCGGCCTCATAGCGGCCCTGCGTTTGTTCGGCGCCCGCAACAGTCCAGAGTGCGGCGGCCAGGTCTTGTCGCGCGCTGGCGTCGTTCGGGTTTGCGCGAAACAGCGAGCGTCGAATATTCAGGGCCTTCTCGTAGGTCGCAAGAACCTTGTGAAATCCTGTTTCATCAGCCCCCAGATGCGGTCCACGCTCGCCCACCAGAACGCCCCCCAGCCGCAGGTATGCGGCCGCCAGATCCCGCTGCGCTGCGCGGTCTTGATGATCCTCGGCGACCATTTGGTCCAGATACTCGAGCGCGCGACGGGCCACCAGCGCGCGAGCGCTCGCCGATCCCGGCAGATCATGAATCGCGTCATAAAACTCAAACAGCAGCGATTCGCTCATGCGCCGCAAGCTTTGCAAGCGCTGATCAGCCCGTCGTTCGGCCGTCCAAGCCCGCCGTGCATAAATCAAGGTTCCGCTGACGCCCGTGGTGATCACAACAAATAACAGCGCTGCAATGCCTAGCGGCGTCCGGCGGCGCAGCACAAACTTCTTCGCCAGGTAAAACCAGGTCGCCCTGCGCGCCTTGACGGGATGTCCTGCCAGGTAGCGGCGAATGTCGGCGGCGAACGCTTCTACCGTCGGGTACCGCCGCGCAGGATCTTTCTCGAGCGCTTTGGCCAGTACGCAATCCAAATCGCCCCGGAGCATCCGCTGCGCGCCGGGCGCGATTCCCGGCGCTCTGCTGGCAGGGGGCGGATCATACGCCTCGATCACGCGCCTCGGGTTGGTTTGCAGATCAGGCGCGCCGGCATAGGGTGAAACTCCCGTCAGAAGGCGATACAAGAGTACGCCCAGCGAGTAAACGTCGCTAGCCGTGGTCACAACGCCGCCGCTCACCTGTTCGGGGCTCGCCGAAGCAGGCGTCAGCAGCCGTTCGAACGGCCGAGTCTGTTCACTCTCGGCGCCATTGTCGGCCAGCGCCCGCGCTATGCCAAAATCCAGCAGTCGCGGTTCCCCGCCTGCGGTCACTAGAATATTGCCGGCTTTGAGATCCCGATGAACGATTAAGTTCTGATGAGCAAACTGGACTGCCGAACAGACCTTTAAAAACAGGCGCAGCGTGTCCGCCGCCGGGAGCTTCCGTTCGTCTACGTAGGCGTCGATTCGCTGGCCCTCCACATACTCCATCACCAGATAGGGACGGCCATCCTTCAGTGTTCCCCCATCGAGCAGACGGGCGATAAAGGGGTGCTCCAGCCCCGCCAGGATCTGCCGTTCCTTCCGGAATCGCCGTTCCAGATCCGGCCGGCCCGAGACCTGAATGAACTTGATTGCAACCAGCTTCCGGTACTGATCATCGCAGCGCTCGGCCAGATACACCATACCCATTCCGCCGGACCCCAGGAGTTGCCGGATGCGGTATGGTCCTATCTGCGCCGGCGCGCTCGCCGGAGTGCGTTCAAAAACGTCGATCCGGTGTTCCTGCGCCAGCAAGGAAACGACTTCATTCCGCAACTCAACATCGGCGCCGCACTCGGCAGCCAGCGCGGCCTGACGGGCTCCGCCATCCAAGCCTTCCACTACATCCAGCACCTGCTTTATTCGTTCCCAACGTTCCGGGCTCATGCGGCGTTGCCCTCCATTTCGCGGAGCAGCCACATGCGAGCCATCTTCCACTCCCGCTTCACCGTGGCGGAGGAAATGTTCAAGACGCTCGCTGTCTCTTCCAGGGTCAATCCGCTGAAGAAGCGCAGCTCGACGATGCGAGCCTGCCGCGGATCAAATTCCTCCAGTCTGGTCAGCGCTCGATCCAACTGTTCCACATCGAGCTGGCCATTGTGCGTGAACTGCAACGTGTCGGTCAGCGGGACGCGGGCGCCCCAATCCCGTTTCTGCGCGCTTTTCGCGGCCGCGTGATTCACCAGAATCCGGCGCATCATGGTAGCCGCCAGCCCCACAATCTGGGCTCGGGACGACCAGTCCACCTGTCGCTGGCCAACCAGGCGCAGATATGCTTCATGGACCAATGCCGTCGGTTCGAGCGTGTGGTCCGGCGCTTCGCGCGCCAGATAAGACGCCGCCAACCGTCGCAACTCCGTGTACAGGGCCGGAATCATAGCATCCAGCGCTCGCTTGTCCCCGCGTTCCAGCGAGGCCAAGGCTGCTTGAACGTCGCCCGCCGCCATCACTCTTTTTCATTATCCGATGATCCCTTTTGCCCGTCTTTGCGGCGCTATTCCATGAGGGAACAACATGGACGCCCATGCCATCCTGAAATCATTTGCTGTTATCGCGCTGTTAGACGCCGCCGCCCTGCTGAGGGCGGCCGATATGCCATTTAGTGTGGAACTCACCACGCCGCTTAGCACGTCCAGCAATCACAAAGGCGATGCTGTAGCCGCCCGAGTGATCAGCCCGCCTGCGTTTGCCGGCGATGCCTTGCTGGGCCATGTAACTGAGTCGCGGCAAGGCAATAAACTGCATGGCGAAGCGGCGCTGAACTTCAGCTTCGACACGCTACAACATGGGGGTCAGGATATCGCGGTCGAAGCCTCGATCGCTTCCATCTCGAATTCCAAAGGTCAGGCCAACGTGGACGAAGAAGGCCGCCTGCTGCGTCATTCGAGCAACATGAGCAAACTTGCCGCTGGAACCGGCGCCGGGGCGCTGATTGGCGGACTGACGCGTGGATGGAAGGGAGCGGCAATCGGGAGCGCCGCCGGCGCTGCAGCGTCGGTGCTGCTCATTGAAGTCGCCGCCCAGGGGCCGAAGGTCGAACTGGCGGCTGGATCGCGCATCGGCCTATCCGTGAAATCGCACAGCGGCCCGGATCTCGCCAGTCTCGCGCCCAATGCGGCCGCTCCAGCCGCGCCGGCCGCCTCCTCCCGCTTGCAGCCGCCCGCCACAAACTCCGGCGTTGCGCCCGCCCCTTCGTCCGTCGCCCAAGCCGCTGCTCCGGATCAACAGCCGGACCTCAAGGCTAGCACAATCGAATTCATTCCCGGGGAAAAGACCGTCTTTTTCGATGATTTCAGCGATATGGCGGGGGACGAGCCGCCACCCCACTGGAAGCTGCGCGATGGAGCTGTGGAACTACGCACCGGCGACGCGATTCGCCAGCTCACGGCTGTGTGCCCGGCCAAGCCCAGCCTGAGTTCAGCTGGCTTCACCTTTCCAAAGAATTTCACCGTCGAAATTGAAGCTGCGTTTGCCGCCGAAGGCCCGTCAATGACATTCCTGGCTTGGCCGAAGGATGTGGATTGCTGTGAAGCCCCGACCTGGAAAATCGAAATCACCCCGAGTGAAGTAAACTTCTTTGGCCCGAAAGAAGACAAAATCGGATCGATGAGTTTGCATCCTCCTGCTGTCAACCAATCCATAAAGGCGGCTCTGTGGGTCCAGGACGGTCGGGTGCGCGGCTACGTCAATGGAAAACGCGTGGGAGATGTAAATCAGATGTTTGTTCCCGCGAACTCCAAACCTGCCAATCATTGGACGCTGCGGGAGCGCTGCGACTATGCCAATGAGGGATGGATCGGGCTGCGCAGTATCCGCGTCGCCGAGTCCGCTCCCGATTTTTCGGCCGCGATCTCATCCCAGGGACGCTATATCACTCATGGAATTCTCTTCGATACCGACAGCGACCGCCTCAAACCCGAGTCTGCGCCTGTTATCAAAACCGTCGCGCGCGCTCTGGAGAAAAATCCCGCTCTGAAACTCGAAATCGACGGCTACACCGACAGTACAGGAAGCGCTGACCATAATCTGGATCTTTCGAAACGCCGCGCCGAGGCCGTTCGAAGCGTCCTTGTTTCTCAGTTCGGCGTCGACTCGGCGCGCTTGACTGCGGAGGGGAAAGGAGCTGCGTCTCCGATCGCCTCCAATGATACGGCGGAGGGACGAGCTGAAAACCGGCGGGTGGAATTTATAAAGAAGTAGAACGGGCCTGCGCGAGCCGTAACATCTCAGACAAAAGCCTACGGCTCGCGCGCTGTCGTTATCCATACGCCTGAGCCTTGGCCGGGTTTTCCGTCAATCCTCCTTTCCGGACCTGTATGTCCAACTCACCCTTCCCCCACGTCGTCTGCCGCCCGACTCCACTGAACCGCGCTGCTTGTAAGAACGGTACGAACTCCCTCAACTCCCCCTCATACGCCGCCACGCCTACGAATCCACCCAGCGGATGCCGTCGCCCCGTCCGGCGACTCAGCCGCTGAGCCTCCACCAGTTCGAGATCACAATGGACCAGCCGCACTGCCGCCGCGCGCCGGCCAAACGATGCAAAGTCCATCTTTAAGGCGCCCGCCCCGTATAACGCCGACAGCGTACTCAGGCGGTCTCGAATTCGCGCCATCAGCGCTCCGAATTCCGGCTGCCTCGCAAGTTCCTGTTCCGACTTCAATTCGGTGGGCGTCAAAAAACGCACCCGCACGCCGGAGATCGGCTCATCCGCCGGAGCGAGACTCAACACCGACGGACGAACGGCGTCTTGCAGTCTTCGGCCGTCAAAAATTTCGGTGGGCGGTCCGCCGTCCACATGCAATTGTTCGACTCGCTCGAGCACGGCGCGCCCCCGGCCCGGCCCCAGCCCTTCCCGCGCTAGTTGCGCAAACGCTAGTACAAAATAGGGAATCGGCGGGTCGCGGACCTGAAACAAATTGACGTCGAAATGAAATCGCGTTCCTGCTTGCGCCGTGCGTCCGTCCAGGTGCTTAGCGCGAAACACGAAAGGCCGCGGCAAGTCGGCAAGCCCGCTCGGCCCCGCGCCCATCGCCGTCGGCTCGAAAGTCCGCGCATACGGGCAGGAATTCCGCATTCCGCACGTGCGCGCATCTGTGCACTGCGAACCGCAGGTAATTCCCCGGAATATCGTTCCGAACGCCCCGCGCAATATATCGCCCGGCTTGCCCGCCGGGAACTGAATTGCGCTCCGCGCCAGAAGATGAAATCGCAATCCATAAAACTCAAACCGCACGCAAACTATCTTACCCTCGCCATACGCCCTGTCCGACCCAGCTTGAAGCGTAGAGCCGCTGACTTCCGATGCCTGCTCCTGCTGAACAACGCGACAGAACCAAAACCGGACGTCAGTTCTTCAGTTCTGCGGCTGGTCAGTATGGAAGTACTTCTTATACGCCGCAATCCAGTCGGTGGCGATCTCCCGCTGCGCAGTAGCCAGATCGAGACTTCCGCTGCAAACCAACTCGTGAAGGCGGTCTTCTAAAGCGTCCTTGACACGGGCGTTCCATTGAGTGGCCGAATAGGATTGTGGCCACAGATTACCCAGGTCATCCGCCCCGCCCAGCGCCGGCGTGATCAAGTAATCCACTTCGTACGCCCTCGGATCGGCGTCCGGCATGCCATACCGCTCGAAGACTTTTCGACTTATCGCAGCTGGAACATTACGGTTTTTCCCGGCATCTGAGCCACACACCTGTTCCCGTTTTGTCGCTCGAGCCACGCCTGGAGTCAGTTCAGTGGCGGGAAACGAAATGGGCACGAAACTGGCGTACATGGCAGGCTGTCGCCCCGCGTTCCAGCGGCGCGCCACAATCAGACTCGCCAACGCAACAACCAGAGCGGCGCCGGCAATCGGAAGCAACCGGCGCCGCCAGGCCAGCAAGTGTTTCCAGGACGGAGGCTCAGCCGAAGCAATCTGTTCGAGTTGGGTCTTGAGCAGCGCGCGTCTGCCAGAACCCGGCGGCAGAAGCGGGTCTAGGCTGCTCCGATAAACGTGAACGAACTCCTTGATAGCGCCCTCGAGCTCTTGCGCTCGGACTCTGCATTCCCAGCAACCGGAAAGATGCCGCTGGAGCCGGCTGGCGCGGCGCGCAGACAGCTCCCCGTCCGCAGCAAGAGTGAGTTCCTGATCAGTAGGATGTGTGTCCAGAAACCGCATACGTCACCATTGGGCAGCGCGTGCTAAACGCGTCAGACTTCGTTCGAGCGATAGCGCGACCGAGCCGAGGGAGATATCGAGAATCTGGGCGATTTCCCGGTATCGAAGACCCTCCGCTCTCAAAATCAGACAACGACGGTCCTGCTCTGCTAGTGCGTTGACCGTCGCCAACATACGCTCGCGTCTTTGGCTGCTCACCATCCGGTCTTCTGGGTTGGGCCCCGGGTCCGGCAGCCAGTCGAGCAGACTCGCTCTCTCATCCTGTGATTCTTGGCTCGCCGAGCGCAATTGATTCCTCTGTTTCAACGCCAGGTTGTGCGCCACCCGGAAAACCCAGGCGCGAAGATTGCTGCGAGATCGTCCCCGCTCCAGGTGGCGGTATAAGGACAGGAAGACTTCCTGGATAACGTCTTCAGCGTCTTCGACGGGCAGACCGAAGCTGATGACATAGCGAAGCAGCCGGTCCCGCAAGTGGTCGAACAGGCTCACAACCTCTTCTGCCGCGGGGCAGCAATGCAATGGGCGCTCGGCTGCCTTGGCTTCGGACAACGGAAGCTTCAACGCTGCTTCTGGCGGCTGCTCGGCCATGGACATTATTATCGGCTATACCGTCAGAAACTGAGCCGCACCCCGCCCGAGGCCCGCAGCGGCGCCCCCGGGGCGTAAAACGTCGCGTGCACGACTGGAAATTCGCCGTTCACCGCTGGCAGCGGGCGCGCAATAAAGCTTCCACTGTCGCCGAAACCGGTTGGCGCCAGCTGCGCCGCGGTGTAGTAGCGGTGGTTAAGCAGATTATCAATCTGCGCGAACAGTTGAACTTTTCGATGCGCTTGATACCTGCCGCCAAGATTGACTACTCCATAGCCAGGCGATGTTCCTGGTCCAAGATAATAAACTCCGTCGGGCTGGCTTAAATTATTCTCATTGCCGCGCGCATAGGAGCGCGATACGGCGATAAAATCGATGTCCAGCGCGAACTTCGCTGTGACTTGCGCGTCACTGAACGCTTTCAACATGTGATGCGGAACCAGCGGAATCTGATCGCCAGGGGTTATATGAATATTGCCGTCAACTCCCTTCCTCCCTGCGAGCGCTGCGTCGTTGGCGCTGTTGCTTGAACCGCCAATGAACTCAGCCGTCTGATACGTTGCATCGAGAAACGTGTACCCTCCGCCGAGAGTGATCCGTCCGATGCGGCTGGCGACATTCACCTCCACGCCTTGCCGCAGGGTTTCACCAAAATTTTTAAAATAACCGTTTCCGGTCTGTTCCGAGGCTACAAACAAAATGTCATTGTGATTCACCCCGCGAAACCAGCCCGCAGTCCAGCGAAGCCTGGATTCGCCGCCGCTCCGCAGACCTGCTTCCCACGTCCGGGTCGCCACTTGCTTGAGCGGCGGATCACTGACCAGCGCGTTCGGCAGATTGCATGGATTCGCGGGGTCCGCGCAGCCGAGTTCGATGGATGTGGGGGCGCGGCTGCTTTCGCTGTAGCTTACATAGGCGCTGATCCAACGCCATGGGCTATAGGTCATGCCCACAGCCGGATTGAATCGGCCATATACGTAGTGGCCGTCGAGCGAGCGGGAGCCGCCGCCAGGGTTGATGCGGTCCCGGTTCACGATCGTTGTACGATTGTACCGGCCCGCAACCACGAGACTCACGCCCCTGCCTAAGGAAATGGAGTCCATTGCGTAGAAGCTCCCGGTATGAATGAGGCCGTGCAGGTTCACTCGTGCGTCCACCGGTTGACCGTCCGCATTGGTCGACCCGTCTAAAAACGCGTTGACGGGGGTTATACTGCGGTCCGGATTGAGGTAGCCAAACTGGCCGGACTGCTGGAACGTTGCGCTGCTGTAGTCGACGCCCACCCCGGCAATGAATTGATTGCGCCGCCCCAGCGGTGAAGCGCTCCAGGACATCTGCCCTGCTCCTCCCCAGTTGTGCTGCTTCGTGTAGGTATGTCGGAGAAGCCCGTTGCATTTCTCGCTCGGTTCATCTTGAAGCAGCGCTTGAGCGATGCAGCGCCAGAACGGAAAGGGCGTGTTCGACGCATTCGCTCCGCTCGTGGGGAATCCCGTATAGCCGGCCCGCGTCAGCGCCTGTATCTCGGCGGCGCTTGGCTGGTAGACGGATTGATCCAGCGAATCGTCGTTGAGATCGGCGTTGAACGTGTCCGTGCGTATGTACCTGAAGTACGCGTTGCCAGACAACAGGAGCGAGCTGCTGGCGTTGCGCCGCGCATTGAAAATTAGCAATGGCGACCGGTTGTTCGTAATATCTGGCTTCGTATAGATGCTCGCGTAATCGCGGCTTAAAAAGCGCTGCTCCTGAAGACCATTGCCCCGCAGTTCGTTATCGGCATAAGCGCCCGTCACGCTCAGAAACGTTTTGCTTTGCTGCCAGCCGATCTTGGCGAAGGACTGGCGCACGTCCGATGGCGAATCCGCGCGCCATCCGTCATCATGAAACAAATTGCCGCTCACATACCAGTTCAGCCCTTTGTTGTTGACGCCGCCGTGGTCGAACTCCACCGCGCGGCGTCCGTAGCTGCCGCCGTAAGCTTCTACGGTCGTGCCTGGATCGCTTCGTCCGTCCTTCGTTTGCAGAGACAGTGCGCCGCCTAAAGTATTCAGACCGAACAGCGGATTGGATCCGGGCAGCAGCGCAACCTCCGAAATGGCGATCCGGGGGATCAGGTCCCAACTCACCACATCGCCGAAAGGCTGGTTGAGACGGACGCCATCCATATAAACGGAAACTCCCTGCGGGGTCCCAAGCAATGGCGACGCCGTATAGCCGCGGTAGTTCAGGTCGGGCTGGAACGGGTTGCCCTGTACTTCGTTCACGTACACGCTGTCGAGCCGGCGGTTCAAAAAGTCAGACAAGTCCACGGCTCCGCTTTGTCCGATCTCCCGCTGGCTGGCCGCCTGCACTGGAGCCGGTATCTCTTCAATGGCGTAGTCCGTCCCGGCGAGCGGCGTCGTCGCAACCACATCCACAGCGAGAGCCTGTGCACGCAGGACCATTGTCACCGATCGTGTAATGGGCCTGTTAGACTGGACCTCCACGGACAGCGATTGGGTGGCGAACCCGCCGCTGGATATCTCCAATCGGTACCGCCCGTAGCTGAGATTTTCGAATGTGTACACGCCGTTCTCGTCAGTCACGAATGTACGCGCAGCGCCGGTCTGAAGATTCTCAAGCGTCCCGGAAGCCCGCATGGCGGCGCCGGAGGGATCCTTGACCTCAAGCCGGATCTCGCCAGTCAACCCTTGCGCGTGCGTGCTGATCAGCAGGGCAAGGCTTCCGAAAACAGCCCCGCACAGTCGTGGCGGGCATGGGCTTCGGCTCATATTTCCAATATTCTTTTCAAGCCGAGTTTGTTCACTCTTTTTTCTGTGGAAACCAGCGCTCAACCCGCAAAACGTGTTCCTGATCGAAAATCCACCCGAGACTCGTATGCAACCTCGAAGCGACCTCCTGCCCCGACATGGAATAATAAAATCAATAAATTAAACTTACGCATCGCCGCAGTTGGACAGATTGTGATTGAGCTGCCCGGCTTTACCTGCCAGTCGTATTTGGGAAAAACCCCGCTTGGCCGCCCTTGACGAACGGGAACTCCGGTTCGGGCTTAAGCCGGAGGGGACCGCGGTCGACGAGTTTCGCAAACTGGCCGCCGCGGCCTGGATTGTCAGGATCGCGCAACCCCATCGAGCCATAGAATAGGTTCAGAATGATCTCCCGCAGGGCTGTAGTTAGCAGCGCAGTGGCGTTACCTGCAATCTTACGCGCACAGCGCCGGAAGCCGAACTTTCTGTTCCTGATCGCCGACGATCACGCTGGCTACGTGCTCGGCTGCGATGGAAATCCCTTGGCGCGTACGCCGAATATTGATGTTCTCGCAAGCCAGGGCGTTCGGTTTTCGCAGCATTACTGTAACTCTCCGGTGTGCACTCCTTCGCGCCAGAGCCTCTTTACGGGACAACTCCCGCATGCTGCCGGCGTGACACGACTCCCAACGCCGCTGGCCCAGGATAAGCCAACCCTCGCGAAACAGTTTCTCAAAGCGGGTTACAAGACCGCGGTGTTCGGCAAGATGCACTTCATCCGGCGTGGCGTGCCAGGAATGCACGGGCTGGAAATCGCGTGCACTGAAGACGTGCTCACGCGAGAGTGGCAGCAACAGGTGAAGCCCCGTCCGATACCGCCCGAGATCCGAACCAAACCGCCTTGGAAACCGCTCAAAGATCCGGCGCGCGTCTGGTTGAACGCCGACAAGCTGCCGTACCCGCGCTATGACGCCGATATGCGCGCCAGCTTCCAGGTGCGGCTGGTGGACAATTTTCTCGAAACTCACAGGGACAAACCTTTCGCGCTCTGGGTGAGCTTTCTTGAGCCGCACTCGCCATACGATTTCCCGATCGAATATCGCGACAAATATTCCCCGTCGGAATTTCGTGTTCCGGAAGTTGGCCCGGAAGACGACTGGCAGATCCCTCTGATCTTCCGGGATCTCGCCGCAGCTGATAAGAGAGGCATCATTGCGGCCTATTACACCTCGGTTGAGTTTCTCGATCGCAATATAGGGCTGGTGCTTCGAAAACTGCGCGAATTGAACCTCGAGGACAATACGTTCGTCGTGTACACGGCCGACCACGGGTATGACCTGGGCCAGCATGGCCGTTTCGAAAAGCACTGCGGCTACGACCCCGCGCTTCGCGTGCCGTTGATCATACGGTATCCGGGCCGCGTACAGCCTGGCATCGTCCAGGCCATGACAGAGCACGTCGACCTGAGCTCGACGATTTGCGACATGATGGAACTCGATCCGCTTCCCGTAGAGCACGGGCGCAGTTTGCGGCCCTATCTCGAACGCCGCAGGATCGAGCCACGCGAGCAGATCTTCAGTGAATATCTTGAAAACGAAGAGGCCTACATCCGAACGGAGCGCTGGAAATTCATTTACTGCTCCGGCAGACGGGCGCGACGAGATGGGTATGTGGTTATCGATCCCACGCCCGGGCGATACAAAGTTCTCTTCGACCTCAAAGCCGATTCCGGTGAATTTCATAACGTTGCGAAGCAACATCCGGATGTTGTCGAACAACTTGAACGTGTAATGCTGGAGCGCTTCCGCGCGACGCATCCCGATGCCCCCAATGAGCCGCGCGGTCTGACATCGGAAGAAGCGCTCGATTGGTACGTGCGTCCGCGCGACGCCTGAGGAGCGCGAACAGCACCATACGTCACCGCGTTTCAGGTGACCTGGATCCGCGTCGATCGCACAGCGCGCGTGCGCAGTGACATCGCACTCCAGATTGGGGGCGTGCAAAGAAAGCGTCAACGTCGAGGCGGCTCCCTCGCCGGTCCACTATCCGAAGGCGCGGTCCCTTTCGTCATTTGCGGATCCAACGTTGCCCATGGCGTCCATCGTGTACTTCTTCCACTTGCCCGCCTCGTCGCTCACTGTCACGGTATTCCCCGACTAGGCGTAGGTCTTCGTACTCGCGCCGTCGGCTGACACAATGCTCACCGTCCGTCCCAGCCCGTCATAATTGTACGTGGTCCAATAGACACTCGCATTGGGCGCATGCGGCATTGAGACCCACTTCATTTTGCCCATCGGCGAACAGCCACAGGAATCATACTCCGTGTCGGTCTGTGACACGCTCGTCGACCCATATCCCGCCTCCACCTTGATCACCCGCCCCAAACCGTCCAGCGTCTTCTTGCTCCAGTGATTGTTCGTGGTGGCCGTGGTCGTCCCCGGTGTGGTCACGTACGCATAAGTGGTCGTTGCGCCCGTCGGCGACGTCGTCTGCGCCAGCCGCGCATACGCGTCATACAGCAGCGCCGTCGTATCGCCGTTCGGTCCCGTTTCCTGCGTCAGCCCTAGAAACGCGTTCCATTGCAGCGTCTCAGTGAGACTATTCGTCGTCAGCGCCGACGGCGCGGACTCTTCAGATCAACACCAGACCTTACTTAGGCACACTACTGGTCCGAGAGCGGGTTCCGCGAGAATGTCAGAGGCAATCTCGTCGTTACTTGGGCGCAACCCATACCTCTCCGTTGTCATCAAGTAGCGCCAACTTACCCGAGAGCTTGCCCGACGCTGCACTGGGGACCATCGCAAGACTGGCAATTTGTCCGCTGTGTCAACGCCGGTTGAAATTTCCCCACTTCGCCGGTTGAAAAATCCCCACCCCAAAACTTCGCATTCTGCCCCCTTCCCCTCATATCAGCCAGGTTCTGCGGAACGGCCCGGAGCAGGCAAGGGCGCGCGGTTTTTGCGCGGCGCAGCGGACCCTTGCCGGCGAGGACCGTTCTGCAAGATATCCGGTGAGGGGAAGGGGGCAGTTCTTCCGCCGTCCTCTTCTCGCG
>DASRCT010000039.1:0-48834 GCA_035652975.1 Bryobacteraceae bacterium
GCTGCTTGCCCGCGGCGGTGCGAGGACCGGTCCACGAGGAGATTACGGTATTGGTTTCAAGCGCCATGGGAATGTCTTCCGGAGCCCGCAAGGCTCCTCTACTTCCATTGCAGCACGGCAAAACAAGCGCTCAGGAGTGAAGTAACTGAAACATCAGCGCTTATTTTCCTGGAACGGGACCTGCGAGCGCCGGCGCGCATAAAGAGAATACCTTAACGGACCGATAAGAGGCTTGGGTGCGCGCTGCTCACGTAACGCCAGAACTCGCCGGCGCCGCGCAGGTTCTCAGCGACGGGCTGATGACGCGGCTGCGGCGGCTTGCTGAACTGATCCTGCCGCACGCTGCGGCGCTCGACCGCAGATTCGAATCGCGGCTGCGGGCTCTGAATTACAACTCCAAACAGCGCAGTGCGCTGGCTGCGATCACGCCCGGCGCGGCGGCCCGATTTTTTGCGGCGCGCGCGCAAGCGTCCGATTTCATCGAGCAGGTGGAGTATAGCGGGCGCAGGCTGGCCAAGCTGGCGGTTGCGCCGAGCGCGGTGATGGCAGCCCTGAACGAATACGATCGCCTGATGGAGAGGGCGCTGGAGGGCGCCTCGGCTCGGGAGCGCGCGGCGATGCAACGCGCTCGCGAGCAGCTTCAGTTTTGCGTCGTCGTCACGCTGAATAATGCGTACTATCAGGTCCGCGAGGCGGAAACAGAGGCGTTTTACGAACTGTTCCGCGTCGAACTGGAATCGCGCGACCTGGGCGGACTGCTTCGCCGGTTCATGGCAACGCTGAAAACGGCGTGCGGAGCGGATGCGGCGCGGTTGTATCTGCTGGACGACGAGGGATCGACGTGGGTGTGCCGGGGCGGAGAAACGGCCGCGAGGAAGCCGCTTGCGAGAGCGAATTCGCGCGAGCGGATGCGGGCGCTTTCGCGACCGAGGTGCGTGGTTTCTGGCGCCGGGAAGGTTGTGCTCGACCCGGAGTGGGCGCGGCGTTATGAGACCTGCTGGTCGGTGCCGCTGATTCGACAGCGCGAGGTGATCGGCGTCATGCAATTCGGATTCGAGCGCGCCTACGAGTGGCTGCCGCGGGAGAAGGAGCTGCTGCTGGCGGCGGCGGAGCGGTGCGTCATGGCTGCCGAAAAGGCGCGGCTGATGGAGGATCTGGCGCGCGGTGAACAGAAGATCCGCAACCTGGCTGAGCACATGCTGCACGTGGAAGAGGTGGAGCGGCGGCGCATCAGCCGCGAGCTGCACGACGAAGCGGGACAATCACTGCTGTGCATCCGGCTGCAGCTGGAGATGCTCGAGCAGAACCTTCCGGAGTGCGCAAACGGCTGGAAAGCGAGGCTGCAGGACGCCAGAGATTTGACGGAGCGCACGATTGTCGAAATGCGGCGGCTGATTGCGGCGCTGAGTCCGGCGGTGCTGGAGCAACTCGGGCTGGCGGCGGCGCTGCGCCAGCTGGTGAACCGCTTTCGCCGCCTGCATCCGTGCCGGGTCAAGCTGCAGCTGGGCAGTCTGGCGCGTCTCCCGCAGAATGTCGAGATCATCATCTACCGTCTGGTGCAGGAGTGCTGCAACAACGCCGGCAAGCATTCCTCAGCGACTCATGTAAATATTTTCGTGGGTTCTGCCGATGGGATAGTTAAGGTCAACGTTGCGGACAACGGCGTCGGCTTCGATGTGGAGAAAGCATTCAGGAGGCGTGATTCGTTCGGCCTGGCGGGCATGCGCGAAAGGGTGGCTCTGCTGGGAGGGCGGTTTCAGGTTGTGAGCTCCTCGCGCGGCACGCGGATCTCGATCGAGCTGCCGGTTTCGAGCAAGCGCGCGCCGCGGCGGGGCGAGTGAGGTTTCGGGCAAAACTTATGGCGAAGATTCGAATGATGCTGGCGGACGATCACACGCTGTTCCGCCAAGGGATTAAGACGCTGATTTCCGCTGAGCCGGACATGGAAGTGGTGGGCGAGGCCTCCAACGGGGGCGACGCCGTGGAAAAGGCGGCCGAACTGCGACCGGACGTAGTGTTGATGGACGTCGGGATGCCGGGGCTCAGCAGTTTCGAGGCGACGCGGCAGATCAAGAAGAACCGGCCCGAGACCAAGGTGCTGTTCCTCACCATGTATGACGATGAGGACTACCTGGTGGAAGGCATGGAGGTGGGGGCCAGCGGCTATGTGCTGAAGGACAGCCCCTCGGCGCAGCTGGTGGCCGCTATTCGGGATGTGTGCCGGGGCGGCAGCTATCTCAGCCCGCGCATGCTGTCGCAACTGGTTGACGATTTCCGTTCGCGCATCAAGTCGGCCAACCGCCTGCCGCGATTCGCGACGCTGACCACGCGCGAGCGCGAAGTGCTGAAGATGCTGGCGGAAGGCAACTCCGTGAAGGAGATCGCCTGCGATCTGAACCTGAGCGTGAAGACGGTGGAAGCGCACAAGTTCAATCTGATGCGCAAGCTGGATATTCACAATAAAGCCCAGTTGGTGCAGTACGCAATTCAGAAGAAGATCATCAAGCTTCCGAATCTGGCATAGCGCTCAGAGGCAAGCGGGCGCGTGGCACAGGCCGGTTTGATGAGCTTTATGCACGCCTGTGTACGGGAGGTTCGCAGGCGAACGCGTGACGGCCGCCGGCGGAGCGGCAGCGGCCGGTTGTAGGCGGATGGCCGGGCCGGGCGCGCGTCGCGCGCCAAGATCACGCGACCCGGATGATCCCTTCCAGATACAGCGCCGCACGGCCCGCGATCATGACCCGGTCGCCTCGTTGCTCGCAGAACAGCTCTCCGCCGCGCCGCGACGCCTGGATCGCGTGCAGACGCGTTTTATTCAGACGCTTGGCCCAGTAGGGGACCAGCGTGCAATGCGCCGAGCCGGTGACAGGGTCCTCGGGCACGCCTTTGGCCGGCGCGAAGAAGCGCGAAACGAAATCGACGCCGCCGCCGCCCGGCGCCGTGACGATGACAGCGAACCGATCCATTTGCGCCAGCAGCTCCAGGTTGGGTTCAAGCGTCCGAACCTCCTCCTCATTGCGGTAGACGGCCAGATAATCGCGAGCGGCGAGAATCTCCACCGGCGCGGTTCCGAGCGCCTCGATGAGGCGCGGGTGCGGCTGGCAGCGCTGGGGCGGACGGGCGGGGAAGTCCAGCGTGTAGCGATCGCCCTCGCGCGTGACGGTCAGCTGGCCGCTCCGGGTATGGAATGAAACGCGTTGCTCGCCGGGCGATAGGCAGTTCATGATGACGAACGCAGCGGCCAGGGTGGCATGCCCGCACAGATCGACTTCTGTGGCTGGCGTGAACCACCGCAGCGCGTACCCATCGCCATCCCCATTCTGGACGAAAAACGCGGTTTCAGACAGGTTGTTCTCCAGCGCGATGGCCTGCATCTGTTCGTCCGCCAGCCATTGCTCGAGGGGGCAGACGGCTGCGGGATTGCCTTTGAAGAGGCGATCGGTGAAGGCGTCAACCTGAAAAATCGGGATTCTGTCCATGCGGAGTTGTTGACTCCAGAATACCCGGCGCGGCCTCAGGTTTGCGGCAGCTTGCTGACATCCCATCCGCCGCCGAGCGCCTTAATCAGCAGCACACTTGAAAGCATGCGCCGGCGCAGGATGTCGACTGCGGCGCGTTCGTTTTGTAGCGCAATGGTTTGCGCGCTGACCACCTCCAGATAGGTGACCAGGCCGCCCTTATAACGGTTCATGGCCAATTCGAGCGACCGCCGGGCCTGTTCGACGGCGGCGCGCTGCGCGTTCGCTTCCTGCTCAAGGGTGCGAAGCGCCGAAAGATTGTCCTCCACCTGGCGAAAGGCGTCGAGCGTGGTCTGGCGGTAGGCGGCGAGCAAGGCGTCGTAGTTCTCCCGGGCTGAGGCGGCGAGCGCCCGTCGGCGGCCGGCGTCGAAGGCGGTCTGAGCTGCGCTCGGCCCGAGGGCCCAAAAGCGGCTCGGCCACGCGAACCAGTTGACCGGCGATTCGCCCTGAAATCCGCCTGTCAAGGTGAGCAACAGCGTAGGGAAGAATGCGGTATGCGCGATGCCGATCTGTTCATTGGCCTCCGCCACCCGCCGTTCGGCGGACGCGACGTCGGGGCGCCGTTCGAGCAGTTGCGAGGGGATGCCGACCGGAATCACCGGCGGGCTCAGATCCAGCGGGCGCTGGGGCAACGACACTTCCCCGGGCGCTCTGCCCGTAAGGACGGCAATGGCATGTTCGAAATTGGCGCGCTCAACGCCGAGCTCGATATCCTGGGCGCGCGCGGTCTCCAATTGCGTGCGGGCCTGCGCCAGTTCGGCGCCGGAAGCGAGTCCGCCGTCGTAGCGGTTGCGGGTGAGTTCGACGGCCTTCTCATAGGAGACCAGGGTATCGTCGAGAAGGCGTTTTTGGGCGTCGAGAGAGCGCAGTTCAAAATAGTCGAGGGCCAGCTCGGCGTGAAGGCTGAGGCGGAGGGTTTCGAGATCTGCGGCGGTGGCCTGCGCCTCCTGGCGGGCTGCGGCGATGGAGCGGTGAACGCGCCCCCACAGGTCCACCTCGTAGGAGAAGTCGAACGGCATCACCAGATCGGAGTAGGCGCTGTTCATGGGCGTGGGAAGCGCGCGATTCTGTGAAAGCCGGTTTCCGGTGACTTGCGGAGCGACGCCGATAGAGGGAAACAGCCGCGAGCGCGCCGCTTGAACCAGAGCGCGCGATTGCCGGAACCGCGCTTCGGCCGCCTTTAAGGTCTCGTTAGAAACGTCGATGCGCGACTCCAGCTGGTCCAGCTCGGGGTCGCCGAAGATGCGCCACCACTCGCCCTTGGGAAAGGCGTCCGAGGGCTGCGCTGTCTTCCAACCCGGCGCTTCCTTGTATTGATCGGGCGGTTGTTCGCGATACGCCGAAGGGGTTGGGGTTTCTGGCTTGACATATTTCGGCCCGACAGAGCAGGCCGAGAGCGCGAGAATCAGGAGCCAGGCGACCAGCAGGGGGAGGCGGGTCATGGCTGCGCGTCCTGTGGGCTGCGCGCGCCCGCAATGCGCACGGCTGTTCCGGACGTGAGCGAATCAGATGGGTTCTCAATGACGACGTCGTTCGCGGTAATGCCGGAGAGGACTTCGACCGCATTGCCGAAATCGCGGCCGATGCGGATGGGAGTCAGAACCGCTTTGCCGTTGCGCACGACGGCCACCTGCAATCCCTCGGAACGGAACAGGAGCGTGTTGGCCGGGATCAGCAGGCCGCGCGTTTTACCGCCTGCGGCGAGGTGAACCAGGACGTACTGTCCCGGCAACAGGGCGCCTGCGCGATTATCGACGTCCACCTCTGTAAGCAGGGTTCGCGATGCGGGATCAATCGCCTCCGAATTGCGCACGATTCTGCCTGCAAAGCGCCGCCCGGGGAGCTCGGCGGCGGTGAGGTAGGCCGGGGCGCCGGACATGGCGGCACGAAGATAGGTCTGGGGGACATTGACGAACACGCGCAGGCGGTCGGTGGCGGCGATATCGAACAGCTCCTTCCCGGGAGCGTTTGCGCCGGCGTTGATGAGCGCGCCGGTGTCCACATTGCGGGCCGTGATCACGCCGTCAAACGGAGCGTAAATCTTCTGGAAGCGGACGGTCTCCTCCAGACGGCGCACGTTGGCCGCGGCGGCCTCGAGAACGGCCTTTTTGGCGTGCATGTCGCTGATTTTTTCTTCCGCATCCTGCCGGGCCACGGAATCGGTCTTGAGCAGGTTCTCATAGCGCGCCGCCGTGGACACGGCCAGCTTGTAATTGGCCTCCGCGGTGGCCAGTTCGGCGCGGGCCTGGTCGAGTTGACGGTCGATCTCCGGGGTCTCGATATCCGCCAGCAGCTGTCCCGCTTTGACATGTGATCCGATATCGAAGTACCAGCGTCTTAGATAGCCATTGGTGCGGGCGTAGATGGGGGTTGAAACAAACGCCTGCACATTGCCTGGCAGAACGATTTCTTCCGCTGTGGACTCGAATTTGGGCCGGACGACGGACACGGTGGGAACAGCAGCGTCGAGAGTGGCTGAACGGAGGGCTTCGGCTGAGGTCTGGCGCGATTGGATTCCGGCGTGAATGACGAAGGCCAGGGCGGCGGCGAGCGCAGCGGCGACAGCGAGGGCGGCGATGCGGCCGAAAACGCGCCGGCTGGGGGATCGGGCGGCGTAGGTTTCGGCCTGGTGGCGGCTTGGAGGTGGTGGAATCCTGGTCTGCATGTCGGTCAGTGCGCCGCGCGGCGGCGGTGAAGGATGCTGAAAACAGCGGGCACGAAGGTCAGGGTGGCGACGGTGGCGACAATCAGACCCCCGATGACGGCGCGGCCCAGGGGAGCATTCTGTTCGCCGCCCTCGCCCGAGCCGAGAGCCATCGGAATCATGCCGATGATCATGGCGAGCGCGGTCATCAGCACGGGCCGGAAGCGCGTGGTTCCGGCCTCCACGGCGGCGCGCGCGGGGTCGCCATGCTCGAGCAGCCGGTCCTTGGCGAAGGCGACCACCAGAATGCTGTTTGCCGTCGCCACGCCCATGCACATGATGGCGCCCATCAGCGCCGGCACGCTCAGGGTGGTGCGCGTGAGGAACAGGCACAGGACAATGCCGGCGAGCGCGCCGGGCAAGGCGGTGATGATGATGAAGGGGTCCAGCCAGGACTGAAAATTCACCACGATCAGCAGATACACCAGCACGATCGCGAATGCGAGGCCGGCATACAGGCCGCTGAACGAAGTCCGCATGGTCTCCACCTGTCCGCGCAACACGATTTCCGAGCCGCGCTTGAGGAATTTTCGATTCGCGTCAATGATCCTGCGCACATCGGCGGCGACGGCGCCCAGATCCCGGCCGTCGGCGGCGCCGTAGATGTTCACCACGCGCTGGATATCGTAGTGATCGACATTCGCCAGTCCGCTTTCGCGACGCATCGAGACCAGATCTCCGAGCATCTCCGGCGTGCCATCCGGCTGGGAGCGAAGCGGGATATTGCGGATGTCCTGCAAGGTTTGCACGTCATATTGCGGGGTCTGGGTGACGAGGCTGTAGGTGACGCCGGTCGCCGGATTCAGCCAGAATGTGGGCTGGGTCTGAAAGCTGCCGTTTAAGCTAACCAGCAGGCTGCCGGCAATGTCTCGCTGGGTGAAGCCGCTCTGGATGGCCTTGATTCGATCCGTCTCGAGTTCAATGCGGGGCTGGTCGAAGCGCTGCTGGATGCGCAGATCGGCGATTCCGGGCACGCGCCGCATTTGATTGAGAATGCGGTCCGCCAGAAGGCGATTGGACTCGATGTCTCTGCCCACGAGCTCGACATCGATCGGCGCGGGCAGACCGAAATTCAGGATTTGGGTGACGATGTCGGAAGGCAAAAAGTAAAATTCGGTTCCGGGGAACTCGCGCGGCAGGGAAGCGCGTAGGGCGCGAACATATTCGGGCGTGGGCCGGTGGCCCGGGTTGAGCGACACGAAAATATCGGCGTCGCCGCTGCCGATGGGCGCCGAGTTGCTGTAGATGGTGTTGATGCTGCTGAAGGGAAGGCCGACAATGTCGAGGATGCTGGCCACCTCCTGGCGGGGAATGTGGCGGCGGATTGCGGCCTCGACCAGGTCGCAGGTGCGGGCGGTCTCTTCGATGCGCGTGCCGGTCTTGGTTCGCAAATGGAGTTTGAACTGCCCGGCGTCCGCGCTGGGGAAGAAATCCTCGCCGAGCCAGGGGAAGAGCAGAAACGAGGATACGCAGGCAAGCAGAAACGCCGGAACGAAGACGACGCGCCGGCGCACGATGCGGGCGAGCGCGTTCGCGTACGCCTGCCGGAGCGCGCCGAACCCGCGGTCAAAGGCGCGTCCGATGATGGCAAAGGGGTTGCGGCTGCGCGGATCGCCATGGCCGTGCGCCTTCAGCATGTACATCGCCAGCGTCGGCACGAGCGTGCGCGACAGCACGTAGGAGGCGAGCATCGCGAACACCACGGCTTCGGCGAGCGGAATGAACAGGTATTTGGCGACGCCGCTCAGGAAAAACATGGGGATGAAGACGATGCAGATGCACAGCGTCGACACCAGCGCGGGCACGGCGATCTGCGCCGCGCCGTCCATAATCGCCGTGCGCAGATCATAGCCCTGCTCGAGAAATCGCTCGATATTCTCGATGGTGACCGTGGCGTCGTCCACCAGGATGCCGACGGCGAGCGCGAGCCCGCCCAGGGTCATGATGTTGATGGTCTGGCGCAGCGCGCTCAGAACGCAAATCGACGTCAATATTGAGAGCGGGATGGAAATGGCGATGATCAACGTGCTGCGCCAGCTCCCGAGAAACACCAGAATCATAATCCCGGTGAGACAGGCGGCGACGACCGCCTCGCGAATGACGCCGCTGATCGCCGCGCGAACGAAAATGCCCTGATCGCCGACTGGAGTCATCCGGAGCTCCGGCGGCAGCGTGGCGGCGATGCGCGGCAGAAGTTTCCGCACGCCCGCGATCACATCCAGCGTGGACGCGTTGCCGTTCTTGAGGATGCTGATGAGCACGCCGCGCGTTCCGTCCTGGCGGACGATATTGGTCTGCGGCGCGAACCCGTCGCGGACATAGGCGACGTCGCGGATATACACCGGCGCTCCGTTGATGACCTTGACGGGGAAGCTGTTGATCTCATCCACCGTCTGCGGGCTGGCATTCAGGCCGATTTCATATTCGAACTGGCCGATCTTAGCGGTCCCGGACGGCAGGATCAGGTTCTGCGCGTTGATGGCGTCCACCACGTCGACGGGCGACAAGCCCTTCGATTGCAGCTCGGCCGGGTGCAGATCGATCATGATCTGGCGCTGCTTGCCGCCGTAGGGGTACGGAACCGCGGCGCCGGGCACTGTGACCAGCCGGGTACGGATGAAGTTCAGGGCGAAATCATTGAGCTGCTGCTCGGAAAGATTTTTGCCGCCGAGCCCGACTTGCAGAATGGGAACGCTCGAGGCGTTATAGCTGAGCAGGAAAGGCGGCGTGACGCCCTGGGGAAGCTGCCGGAGAACGGCGTTGGATGCAGCGCTCACCTGCGCCATTGCGGCGTTGATGTCGGCCGTCGGCTGGAAGAAAATCTTGATAATCGCGCGGCCGTTCACCGTGTTCGATTCGATATGCTCGATATCGTTGACCGCGGTGGTGAGAATGCGCTCATAAATGGAAGTGAGCCGCTGCTCGAGCTCCTCGGCGCCCAGCCCGCTGTAGTTCCACGCGGCCGCGATAACGGGGATGTTGATGTTGGGGAAGATGTCGGTGGGCGTGCGCAGAATGACTACCGGGCTGAGGATCAGGATGACCAGGGCCAGCACGATGAAGGTGTAAGGCCGGTCGAGCGCGATACGAACGATCCACATCGGCGACTACGATTCCGCTCCAGGACGGGCGAAGTAAAATAGGAGACGCAAGTGTCTCGAAATTACTATATTAGGATTATCTCACGAGATGGCGACAAAGCAAGCCCAAGCCCGGCCGGGGGCCGACGGGGCGCCGGCGCGACGGGGACGCGGGCGGCCGCGCGATGAAGCCGCGCGCCAGCGCATTCTGGAGGCTGCGCTCAAGCTCCTGGAGGACACCAGCTTCGCGGAGATCACCATCGAAAGCATCGCCGCGCGGGCGCGCGTGGGAAAGGCCACCGTATATCGCTGGTGGCCGAACAAGGCGGCCGTCGTTATCGAGGCCTTTCGCGAAGCGTTTGCGCCGCAGCTCCCGTTTCCGGAAACCGGCTCATTTCGCGACGACATCAAGGCGCAGGTGCGCAGCTTCGCGCGCGTTCTAAGCGGCGGGGCGGGACGCATGCTGAGCGAGTTCATCGTCGCGGCGCGGACCGATCCGGACGTGGCGCACGCCTTCCGCACCCTGTGGTCGGACGTGCGCCGGGGCGAAGCCCGGCGGGTTCTGACCCGGCATCAGGAGCGCGGCCAGATGCGCAGGGACGTCGATCCGGATCTGGTGCTGGACGCCCTCTACGGCCCGCTCTATTTCCGCCTGCTCGCCAAAAACGAGCAGCCGGGTCCCAAGTACGCCGAGGCGCTGGTGGATCTGCTGCTGCCCTCCATTGCGTCGGACTGATTTAATTCGCCGCTCTTGCGCCTTCGATCCATCGCAGAATGGTTTCGTATTCGGGCGATCCTTTGGGCCAGCGCTGACCTCCGCCGTGGGCGGTCGACGTCGCGCCGACGACGCCCTCGGATTGGGCGGTGGAGGTCGGCTTCAGCAGGATGAGACTGTTCTTCGGATCTTTGGTATTGACGACATTTTTCACCGTGGACCAGGTCGCGTTGAAGAGCGTATGGGTTGCGTGGCAGTCGGCGCAGGCATACCCATCGGGTCCTTTCTGATGCAGGATGGGTTCAACGTAGAGCCGGAAGTAACGCTCGTCGAGCGTGGCGTTGGGCGTCTCGCGGGCTGCGCCGTAAGCCGCGGTCTTGACTGTATTCCGGCCCGCAGGCGAATCATGAAACGCCTTGGCGATCTCCTCGTCGCCGGGCGTCGAGGCGAGCCTGGCCCGCAGCGCCTTTGTATTTTCCCCGCGATCGCCGGCCGCGCGATCCACGGCGGCATAGGGAGTCTCCCGGACAATGAGCGAAGCGCGCGCTGCAAGCCGCCGCAATTCGGGGTCCTGGGAATCGAGCAATTGCAGAATCGCCGCCGACAGTTTGTCGGCGCTCGGACCGAAGAAGGCGATCTGCTCGATATCGTTGCCAATGCGGCTATAAACCAGCGGCGCGGGCTTGGAGAGATCGGCATCCAGCTCGTAGGCGTCGGCGCGCCGCAGCGGGAACTCGGCCAGTGCGGCTAACAGCAGCTTCTGCTGCCGCGCCGGACCGTGTTCCAGGGCGGCGGCGATTTTCGAAGCCAGCTGCGACTCCACCGTAAGCCGGCCGCGTATGGCCCGCTCGCGATCCGCTTCCCGGCCAAGCAGCGGAACCCAGTTGTTGTACAGATAGCGGATGTTCTCGTCGGCCAGGTTGTACACGGCGTCTTTGAGGTTGGCTTCAATCCACGGGTGCTGCGGTTCGGCGAGGGCGGCGAGGATGGCGTCCTCGATCGCGCCGCGGACCGCCGGATCCGCGTTCCAGAACCAGGCCTGCCACAGCCCCTTGATGGCCTGCAAGCGAACCGTCAGCGCGGGGTCCGCTACCCGTTTGAGGAGCGCCTGAGCGACTTCGTTGCGCCGCGCGAGCGCGGCGAAGTGGTGGGCAAAGACGCGCGTTGCGCCCCATCGCGTGCGGGAATCGGGGCTGGACAGCGCTGCCAGCAGCGGTTCACTGCCGAGGTCCGGATGCGCGGCGTAGAGCCGGCGCAGAGACCATGCGGCAGTGCGCTGGACCAGTTTGCTCGGATCGCCGAGCAGTTTCACGAACAAGTCTCGCTCCTTGGGCAACGCCAGACGGCCGAGCGCTTCCGCGGCAGCCTGCCGGATCAGCGCGTCATTGGATCGCGCCGCGGATTCGATTTGGGCGATCACGGCGGGCGAAGGACGGTCCCACACCTGGTCCAACTGCTCGAGAAGTTCGGCGGGATTGCTCGAGAGCGCCGGAGGCGGCGGGGAGTCCCAGCCCGGCTTACGGCCTGGAAGCGGATAATAGGCGCTCAGCGCAAGAACCGCGAACTGCGTTTCACGGAATGGCGTCTTGAAGTTCTCAAACGACTGGAGCGGGTCCATCCAGCCGCCGAACGGCTGCTGGCGGCGCATGAGGTAGGCCAAGCCCTTTTGAACCTGGGGATGGTCGAGTGGAATTCCCGCGGCCGCCAGCGCCCACAGCGCGTGCCCGGTCTGGAATTCAACTTCGGGCTGCGAGGGGTCAAACTCCATCGACCATTGCCCGTCGGGACGCTGGAGGGACAGAATACGCTCCGCGTTCTTGCGAATGTGATCCCTGTATCGGACGGCGTCGATGTCCGCCAGCGCCTGCGTCTGGTAACAGAGGTCGATCATATTCTTGACATCGCCGGCGGCGATCATGCCCGGCAGCTCCGGATTATGGGTGAGTTTCCACGAATACCAGGCGACTTCGTAGGCGCTGACCAGGGGCTTGTTGCCGTTCGTCTCATCGGGCGGCAGCTTGTACTTTCCGGCGTAATACAGATCCAGGTATTTCGCGATGCCTTGGTGATACTGCGGCCGCGGCTCGAGCGACACTTGGTTCTCGAACAGGTTCATCAGCACGGACATCCGGCTCAGCACGTTCGCCGGCGCTGAAATCACCCGCGCCCACACCGCCCCTTGATCCTCAAATCCGTAAAACGGCCGCGGGTTGTTGTAAAAGCGGTCTGTCAGAAATTGCAACTGCTGGCGCTGGACGACGGGATAGCCGTTTGCCGCCGCATACAGCTGGGCGCGCTGCGAGAAGTGGCTGGGATGGCAGCCGACGCACAGCGACGTCTCCTGATGCACGTTGGATACGCGGTCGAGAATCCCGCCGCGGCGGGGCGTATTCGCGAACCACGAATCGCCCGCCCCCATGATGTAATCCACCGCGGTTCTCACCGCCTGCCGCGGATCCGAGTACGGGGGGACGTCATAAAGCCGCGTACGCAGCTTGTATTCGGGATGATTCGCGCGGACGCGGACATAATAGGTCCCGCTCTGCCGCAGCAGGCGCGGCGTGAACTTGTTGCCGGCAAGCGCCTGAACTTCGTGGGGATTGCTCACCGGATCCTGACCCTCGGTGTACTCCACCGGCTTGCCATCCTCGATGCGGAACACGGCGATGTCCACCGGGAGATCGTCGCGATCGGTCAGCTCGAGCTGGAAGAAGACGAGTTTGGGCTGCGGCGAATTGAACTCGAACCGGTACCAGTCTTCTCCGGCCGGACTCAGGATGGCCGATCGCGGGGTGGAGGGCAGAGGAATGTATTCGATCTCGTCTGCTGAGGCGAACACGGTGCGCCCCAGAATCATGGGGCTCGCCTGCCGCCAGGTATGATTGCCGCCGCGCTGTAGTGAGGGCGAGTCCGGCAGCCGGTTGACTTGAAGCGCGTAGCCGCCGCCCTGCGGGTTCGCATCAATGATCAGTTCCGGCGCGGAAGCGGCGTCAAGATGGAAGTGAGCATAAAGATCCGGGTCGCCGGCGTGGAGGACCTTCTCGATCAGAACCTTTTGACCGGCGCGGAGCTTGACCGCGATTCGCGCGGATGCGCCAAGCTTCTCGAGGCCAGAGACGGAAAACAGCAGCGAATAGGCGCCGCCGCCGGCGAGCTCCGGCAGCCGCACCACGCCGGACCGGATTCGATCCGATTTCGAATACGCCTCCGGGGCGTCGTAGGCGCCAGCCGCCAGGAGCATGGGGAGCGCGGCAAACAAGGCCAGACGTTTCATGGAATAAAGACGGAAATCGTCCTTATGTTCAGGTTACTCCAACCCGGCTTCCAGGGCTGCGATCCGCGTCGCGCTGGACCAGTCCAGATCGCCCTGGCCGCGGGCGATCGCCGCCAGCATACGGTCGCGCAGCAAACTGGCCAGCGGCATCGGCGAGGAAAGCTGCTCGGCGGCAGCCAGCACCAGACGCTGATCTTTCAGGCCTAACTGCAACGCGAATCCGGCGGGCTCGAACTGCTGGCGGGCGACCAGGCCGCCGTAGTTTTCGTATACGGGCGATTTGAAAAGCCCGTTCATCACTTCAAGAAACAGGTTGGGATCGACGCCGGCCTTGCGCATGAGCGCGAACGCTTCGCCGAAGCTTTCGAGCATCGACGCGATCATGAAATTCCCGCCGAGCTTGATCACGTTGGCCTGCCAGGGCTCGCGGCCGATTACAATCGTGCGCTGGCCGATCGCATCAAACAGCGGCCGGCAGCGGTCAATGTCTTCCCGAGCGCCGGCGGCGACTACGGTCAGTCTGGCGCTTTCGGCGGCTTCAGGTCGGCCGAATACGGGCGCGGAGACGAAGTGCTGCCCGCGTTTGGCGTGCTCCTCGGCAAGCCGCTGCGGCAGGGCAATGCTGATTGTGCTGTGCGAGATGTGAATAGCGCCCTCCTGCATCGCGCCGGCGACGCCCTGAGGGCCGAATACGACCTCTTCAACCGCCTGGTCGTCAGCCAGCATCGTGAGCACGGCTTCGGCGTCGCGCGCCGCCTCGGCCGGAGTGGCGGCGATTTTCGCGCCAGCCGGTGCGAGCGCTTGGGCCTTGTGGGGCGTGCGGTTCCAGGCGGCGACCTGATGGCCATGGCGCAGCAGATTGCGCGCCATGCCTGCTCCCATGCGGCCGAGTCCAATAAAGGCGATTCTCATGGCTCTATCCTAGGACGCGCCGCCCGGAGAATTACGCCGGCTTCAAACAACTAGACAAATATTCTTAAGCTCAAAATCAAAAACCGTACGCGCAACGCCGCGTTGGCGACGCGCGCCGACATCGCGGACACTAGCGCAAAACGCCGCGCCGGGCTGCTCGGACGCGAATCGCTGGCCGAAGGCGAGGGGCTGTGGATTGCGCCCTGCGAGGGCGTACACACCTTCGGCATGAAGTTTGCGATCGATGTGATCTTCCTGAGCCGGCAGCGCAAGGTGCTGAAAGTCCGCGAAGCGATGCCGCCCCGGCGCATCGCCCTCAGCCTTTTCGCGCACTCCGTCCTCGAACTTCCCGCAGGCGTCATTGTTGAGACGGGCACTCGAGCCGGCGATCAGCTCGAGTTTGAGAAATTCGAGGCTGGTTAGCGTCGAACAGCGTCAGTTGCTCGTCCGCAAAGGTCTCCGTCTCGTACTGAAAGGACCGCCCGGTCAAGCCATGCCGCTCGCGAATCGCCTGCACGCGTTGCTGAATCATCCGCGGATAATCCCCGCGCAGAAATGCGCTCTTTTCGAACCGTTCCCGATACCGGCGGAACAGCGATGGAAACTGGCGTTCGACAAACGGCAGAAACACCTGCCTGGCGCACGGTTTCAAAAACAGTACATTTCCGTAAAATGCGACCGCCCCAGCGCCGGCCGCCGCCCGAGCCACCGCCTCCAGGCTCGCTTCGCTGTCATTGATCCAGGGCATCACCGGACAGCACAGCACGCCACAGCGGATTCGCGCCTCCGAGAGCTTGCGAACGGCGGCCATGCGCAACGACGGCCGGGGCGCGTACGGCTCCAGAAGCCGCGCCAGGCGCTCATTCATGGTGGTGACGGTCATATTCACCTGAATGCGGTTGGCGCGAGCGATCTGCTCCAAGACGTCGCAGTCGCGGACCACCAGATCCGATTTGGTCGTTATCCAGAACCGCCGCCCCCGCTCTCCCGCCGCCGCCTCCAGCATCTTGCGCGTGATGCCGTAGCGGCGTTCGGCGGGCTGATAGGGGTCCGTCGCGGAGCCGATCGCGATATCGACGTGGCGCGGAATTTTTTTCAACTCCGCGCGGAATTCCGCCTCATTCCATTTCTTCGCAAAAATCTTTTGCTCGAAATCCTCAGGATTTCGCAGCTCCATGAATTCGTGCGTGTAGCGGGCATAACAATATTTGCACCCGAATTCACAGCCGCGATAGGGATTGATGGTCCACTCAAACGGGACGCGCCGGCTCGAACAGCGGCCAATAAAGCTGCGGACGGGCAGTTCGAGATACTCGACTCGCCGTTTGTGCTCCAGGACTTCGCTTTCCGCCGCGAGGCGCGCGATTCCGATCAATCCCGGTCCGGGCGGCCAGTCGGGGAATAGCATACGACGCTCCTCGCCTGCTATTCTCCTTTTGTTCGCCTATCAAGTCAACCGCGAAGCGGGGCTAGCCGAGCACGATCCGCTGGTCCCCCTCGCGGCGGGTCACTTTTTCGCGGTCGAGAAATTCGAGCAGAGGAATCGCGTATTTGCGGGAGACGCCGGTCCATTCCTTGAACTGCGGCACGCTGAACCGCTGTCCTTTATGCTGCTGAAGGTGATTCTTCAGGGCGCTTACGGCGGAGCGGTGAAAGACCAGATCGTCGCCCACTCGGATCAGCGCGCCCTGCTTGAGCAGAATTTGCAGCAGCGCCCGGGCGCGAGCCGGCTCGACTCCCGAGCGCGCCAGCACGTCTGCGGTGGCCGGAACCTCCAACCCGGCCGATTCGAACGCGGCTTCGATCTTGCGCAGAGCGGCGCTCTCATCTTCTTTAAAGGCCACCCTGTGCGAAGCGAGACGGACGACATCCCCCTGACTGGTCAGCGTCTTTATTGTGGCAATCACCGCGTCCGCGACGAAGGACGGGGCGCCGGGGAGTTCGCGGCTGCGGAGCTCCTCGCGGCTCATTCCCGGGGCCAGCGGATGCTGCTGGTGAAAATCGCGAACCGCTGCCTGGATCGCCTTCGCCTTCTCCGCCGCCCACCTGGGGTCTACCAGCCACAACTGCGGCTCGCGGAGGACCAGGAAATCGCCCGTTTTCGCCGCAGCGTCGATTTCGGCGGGCATGAGGCCGGTGCGGGAGATCAGTTGCGACTCGCTCATTCCGTAGGCGGACTCGCGGACGAGTAATGAAATCCGCCGCAGCACGTCGCCGCTGTCCAGTTCCCGGAGCCGGGTGATTGCGTCAGCCCGCTTGATCCGGACAGGAGCGCTAATATCCAGCGCTTCGCCTCCGCCGATGGTTGTCACCGGCGAGAACATGCGCACGATGAACCGGTCGCCCGGCAGGATCAGCGCCGGGCAGCGCAGTATGAAACGCACATAAGCGCGGGTTCCCGGCTTCATGACGGCGCCGTCGAGCAGCCGGACCTCGGCTTCAATCTCCGCCGCTCCGGTATGGAAGTGCACCGGCGCTCCGTGTTTCAGCGGGCGGGCCCCCGGCAGCAGCTCAAACACGGCGTCGACCACGCGCGCCGCCGCAAACCGCCCGGGCTCGCTCGCCGTCATGCCCCGGGCCAGCTCCTGGACCTCTATGCCCGCCAGGTTCAGAGCCGTGCGCTGCCCGGCGTAGGCGCACTGGACTGGCGCTCCATGCACCTGCACGCCGCGGGCGCGCACGCGCCGGCCGATCGGATAAATTTCGATCTCTTGATCCACCGCCACGCTGCCTGACGCCAGCGTGCCGGTGATGACCGCCCCGAAGCCTTTCATCGAGAATGCCCGGTCGACGGGCATCCGGAACCAGCGGGTCGCATCCTTCGGCGCGATCTCGGCCGCTATCTTCGCCAGCTCCCGCTTCAACTCCGCCAGGCCCTCTCCAGTCGTGGAACTGACCGCCACAACCGGAGCGTTTTCCAGAAATGAGCCGCGAACGAACTCCTCCACCTCCAGCCGGACAAGCTCCAGAATGTCGCTGTCCACCAGGTCGCGTTTTGTCAGAACGATAATGCCTTTGGGAATTTTCAGCAGCCGGCAAATATCGAAATGCTCGCGCGTTTGCGGCTTAATGGATTCATCGGCTGCGATAATAAACAGTGCCAGATCGATGCCGCCGACTCCCGCCAGCATATTTTTTATAAACCGCTCGTGTCCGGGTACGTCTACAAAACCGAGGCGAGTGGTTGCATCCAGATCGAGATGCGCGAATCCGAGGTCGATGGAAATTCCGCGGCGTTTTTCCTCCTCCAGCCGGTCCGTATCGATGCCCGTCAGGGCGCGCACCAGCGCCGTCTTGCCGTGGTCGATGTGTCCGGCCGTGCCGACGATAATGTTCCGCATTCCGACGATTCTCATCCTACTACCGGCGTTGCTTGCGGCGGCTTTCGGACAGCAGGCCCCTCCCGCCGAGCCGGTTGCAGCCGGGGCGCAGACGCCGGTGTTTACGACCGGCGTTTCCGATGTTCGCGTCGTGGTGCAGGTCAGCGAGGACGGCCAGATCGTCAAAGGTCTTACGAAGGGCGATTTTATTGTCGCCGATAACGGGCAGCCGCAGCCCATCGTTTCTTTTGAGCAGGAAAAACAGCCATTGGACCTGTTGCTGCTGCTCGATATCAGCGGCAGTATGCGGGAACATATCGAGGAAATGGCGGCGACGGCGCGGCAGGCGCTCGCTTATCTGGCGCCCGGCGACCGGGTGGCCATCATGACGTTCGGGGTCCGCACCAATGTGCACTCCGACTGGTCCGACAATCACGCCGAGATCGCGCGCCAGTTGCGAACCGCCGTCGACGATCAGGACAAGGTGGGGTACGGAACGGCGATCAATAACGCCGTGGTGGAAGCGGCCAAATACATCTCCGCGGAGCAGGACGGGAACCGGCGCTCGATCCTGATGGTGACCGACAATCTGGGGATCAATTACCGCATCAACGATCGCATGGCGATCGGGTATCTGTTGAAGGCCAATGCGCCGCTTAACGCTATTGTGGTCGGCCGCGCGATCCGGCCTGGGCCGCCGCGTCCGGGCGATAATCCGGACTACACGCCCGCCGATGTGTTCGTCTTGGCCCAGGCCACCGGCGGCGAGGCGGTGAAGGAGAACAAGGCGGCGTCTTTCTTCCCGCAAATGATTGAACGCATCCGCGACCGCTATACGCTCGCTTATCACGCGCCCGAGGGGGCGAAACCCGGCGAATTCCGGCAGATCTCCGTAGCGCTGGCGCCGGCGGCGCGCCAGGCGCATCCGCGGGCGGTGATTCTGGCGCGCAGCGGCTACTACGTCAAATAGACGCCCCGGCCGGGCGCCTGCTCGCATGCCCGGCGCCGGCTACAGAACCAGCGTCGACGTGAACCAGCCCAGCCCCGCCCCGATCAGCGCCCCGGCTACAACATCGCTGAGAAAATGCATGCCGAGCAGAATGCGCGAGGCGGCGACGTTCGCCGCGCAAAACAGCAGCGCCGGCGCCAGCGGCGGCATGAGGGCGCCGGCTGCCCCAGCGAACGCAAACGCGGTAATGGAATGGCCGGAGGGAAAGGAGAATTGATCGGGCGGCAGCAGGCGGGCCCAGCAGTGCGGCTGAATCGCGCACGGCCGGGGGCGGTTGCAGAGCTGCTTAAGCCATAGGAAAAGCGCGATTCCCGCTCCGCACGCCAGGGCCGCCGCCTCTGCGGCGGCGCGCCCCCGCGGTCCTCCGAAAATGAGCATGCCGGCGCCGATCGCATACCACAGCCAGCCGTCCCCGCCGCGCGTCGCGCACAGCATCCACAGCCGGAACCAGCGCGGCGGACGCCAGCCATGAACCCGCCGCATCAGCCGGTGGTCGCGCGCGGCGATGAACCCCCCCACTGCCCGCGGCGCGTGCGCCATGGCTGCGATCACGTCACCGGAAAACACGCTCATGTCTTTTTGATACGCCCCGGCGATTACACGGCGATGACGGCGCCGGAACGGATACATGAAAATGACGTTTTGGCGAGGCGAATTCAATTCATTTATTTCGACGCCGGCGGAGGTCACCGCGCCGCCGCTACAGCGCTGAAGACCGCCATCGAAGCGCAGCGCCGCCCCTGGGACATCCAGCTCGTGAATCTTCAGCAGGTGCTGGATCCGCTCGATATTTTCCGGAAAATCACGGGCATACGGCTTCAGGACCTCTACAATCTGATGCTGGCCAAGGGCTGGACTCTCGGCTCGGCGCAGTTGCTGAGGCTGATGCACGGCGTCATTTCCGTTTACCACTCTTCGGCGGTGCGCCTGCTTGAGCGCCACTGGCGGGAAACGTCGCCCGAAATGGTCGTCTCGCTCGTCCCCAACTTCAATCGCGCCATGCGCGAGAGTCTGCGGGCAGTCAACAGCGCAACCCCCTACGTCACCATCCTCACCGATTTCGCCGACTATCCCCCGCACTTCTGGATCGAGCGGCAGGATCAGTTTCTCATTTGCCCAACCGAACGCGCCGTTGAACAGGCGCGGCAGATGGGCTACCGCGCCAGCCAGATCTTTAAGGTATCGGGCGTGATTCTGCGGCCGCAGTTTTATGAGCCCGTCCAGATCGACCGCGCGAGCGAACGCCGGCGCCTCGGGCTGCAACCGGACGCCCCGACCGCCCTGGTCCTGTTCGGCGGCCAGGGCTCGAGCGCCATGCTCGATATCGCCAAGCGATTGGGGAACTCTGATCTCGGCCTCCAGCTCATTCTGATCTGCGGCCGCAACGAAAGGCTGGCGTCGCGGCTGCGGTCGCTCAAAACAAAAACACCGATGTTTGTTGAGGGCTTTACCACGCAGATTCCGTACTATATGCGCCTGGCGGACTTCTTTATCGGCAAGCCCGGACCCGGAAGCATCAGCGAGGCGCTGGCCATGAAACTGCCCGTACTCGTTGAGCGAAATGCGTGGACGCTGCCGCAGGAGCGCTTTAACGCCGAGTGGGTCCGCCAGAAGCAGGTGGGCATCGTGGTCGGCAGCTTCCGGCGCGTGGTTGAGGCGGCGGGCCAGCTGCTTGCGCCCGAAAATTTGCTGCGCTTTCGAACCAACGCCTCATCCATCGAGAACCGCGCCGTGTTCGAGATTCCCGAAATCCTCGCCGGACTCTTACAATAGCGGCATGGTTTTCGCTGCGCCATTCTTTGCGCTCTTGCAGGCCGATCCCTCGGCGGCGTTGTTGAAATGGATGGACGCGCGCGCTCAGGCGCAATTGGCGGCGCGTGAAGCCAAGATCGCGGCCATCCATACTCCGGCCGAAGCGGACGCGCGGAAGCGATACGTCCGCAGCAAAATTCTGGAAATTATCGGCGGGCTGCCGGACTACAGCGGACCGCTCAACGCGCGCGTGACCGGAAGAATCGACGCGGGGCAGTACACGATTGAGAAGATCGTGTTTGAGAGCCTTCCCCGATACTGGGTCGCCGCCAATGCGTATGCGCCGAAGAGCGCCGGTCCGCATCCCGCCATCTTGATTCCGATGGGGCATTGGGAACAGGGCAAGGCCGCGGCGCAGCGCATGGCCGGCAACTTCGCTTTAAAGGGTTTTGTCGCGCTGGCCTTTGACCCCATGGGACAGGGCGAACGGCTCCAGGCCTACGACTGGCGCACCGGCAAGTCGCTCGCCGGCGGCGCCACCGAACAGCATATACTCGCCGGGGCGCAATCGCTGCTGGTTGGAGAAAGCTTCGCGCGCTACCGCATCTGGGACGCCAAGCGGGCGCTCGATTACCTGGTAAGCCGTCCGGACGTCGACAGCGCGCGCATCGGCTGCACGGGCTGTTCCGGCGGCGGCACGTTGACCACCTATATCTCCGCGCTCGACCCGCGGATTCAGGTCGCGGCTCCTTCCTGCTACATGAACTCGTTCCGGTTGCTGTTCAGCGGTCCGGTGGGCGACTCGGAACAGAGTCCGCCCGGCTTTCTCGCCGCCGGGCTCGATCAGACGGACTACGTCGAGCTGTTCGCGCCCAAACCCTGGATGATCACCTCGACCGAGCAGGACTTCTTCACGCCCGCCGGCGCAAAGATCGTCTTCGAAGAGGCGAAGCAATGGTATAGGATTTACGGCGCCGAAGACAGAGTCGCCTGGGTTGTCGGTCCGGGCGGACACGGCACGCCGCTGGAGGTGCGGGAGGCCGTCTATCGGTGGATGATCCGCTGGCTGAAAAATGGCGCAGGCTCGTCAAAGGAGCAAGATGTCGAGCTGCGTCCGGATCACGAATTCCGGGCGACTGAAACCGGCCAGGTCTCGGCGGACCTCAAGAGCCGCGACCTGTACGAGATCATTCGCGAGCACGGCGAGGCGGCCAGCGGCGCTGATCTGGTCGGGTGGCTGCGCAAGCGGGTGAATCATCAACCGCCAACCCATGTAACGCGCGGCGCGAATGGAGAAATCGCCTTTGACGCAGGCGGCGGAATGACACTGCATGCCCGGCTTGTCGCTGGGGTTGCGCGGGGCGGGGAAGTGACGCTGACCATCGCCCATCCGGATGCGCCGGCGCCAGCCGGCGAAAAGGGCGCAGTGATGTTGTTTGCGCCGCGCGGATGGCCTGAAAAGCCGAATGCGCGGCTGTCGGGCGCATGGCTGGCGAACACGCGCGCCGCTCTGATCGGCGAGAACCTGCCGGCGCTTCGCGCCCACGACATCCTGTGCGCGCTCGACGTTCTGGCGGCTCAGCCGGAAGCCGCCGGCGCCGCGATCCGGCTCCAGGCGCAGGGCGTTTCCGGCGTGTGGGCCCTCATCGCCGCCGCGCTCGACCAGCGAATTTCGCGCGTTTCGCTGCATCGCACGCCCTACAGCTTGCGCGCCGCGCTGTCGAATCCGCTGAGCCGCGACCTGCATGACGCCGTCATTCCCGGCATGATTCGAATCGGCGACCTGGCCGACCTGGCGCACGCCATCGCGCCGCGGGCGGTCGAATGGACCGATCCAACGGATTGGATGGGCAATATCGTCGCGTTGCCGGGCTTCCGCTATTCGGTTTTTGCGAATTGAACCCACAACGCCCAGAGCGGGCGCGAAGCCAGGCCGCCGTTGAGCGCAAACAGCGCCTCAGCGCGAGCCACCCATGACTGGCCGTTGTCCGCCGCGCTTATCCCTGCTCCTCGGCGCGGCCAAAGAAAGTCAGTTCTACCGGCGCGCCGGTTCCGCAGCCCAGCGTCTTCGCCGCCGAGCCCTGATTGATCGCAACCTCCAGATAGCCCGAGCTCCCCACATACGCGAACAGCTCTCCCTTGGCGCATTCGCCGAAGGTGCGGGCAAACGCAGAAATACGCTGGAGCCCTACGGAAATCTCTAGCGGCCGTTTGCCGAGATCCGGAAAATCTTCAGCGCGCAGGTTTGTAATCAGGTTGCCGAAACGGTCGACCTTGATGACCGCGCCCATCCATGCCCGCCGCGCCATGCGCTGGGGCTTCATCAGCCCGAGCTGAATGTAATCGTGAATAGCCTCGCCGAAACTCGCCGGGGCCGCGCCGCGCGCCAGATGCGCGGCCGACGGAGCGAACACGTCGCGGCCGTGAAAGGTCTGGCTTACGTCCTTGAGGAAATACTCCCGGTTGGTGATTGCCCGCACGGTGTGCTCTCCGGCTTCGTAGATCATGGTGAGGACGCCGTTGTCCGGCGCGATGAAATACTGCCCTGCCGCTTCCACCAGAATCGCCCTGCGTTCGGTGCCAACGCCCGGATCGACAACCACGACGTGGACGGTCTTCTTCGGAAAGTAGCGGTACGCCTGCGCGATCGTAAACGCCCCCTCGATCAGGTCGAAGGGCCGGATCTCATGGCTGATATCGACGATGGTGGCAAGCGGATGAATTCCGAGAATGACCCCCTTCATCGTGCCCACGTAATGATCGGAAAGGCCGAAATCTGTGGTTAGCGTTATCGTGGCGCGCCGCATCGGTTGTTAAACTAATAGTTGAAACTGTGGGGCATTACTACTTCGACCACAACGCAACAACGCCCGTGTCGCGCGAAGCCCTCGAGGCGATGCTTCCCGCGTTTGCCGAAGTCTATGGCAACGCCTCCAGTATCCATCATTACGGACAGGCCGCGAAACAGAAGCTCGAGTCGGCGCGCCGTCAGGTGGCCGAATTTCTGCGCTGCCATCCAAACGAAATCGTGTTCACCAGCGGCGGCACCGAAGCCGATAATCTCGCGGTCTTTGGAGTGGTCCGGCAGGCGGGCGCGCCGCGCAAGCATGTCGTCACCACCGCCATCGAACATCCCGCCGTCCTGAACGCCTGCGCTCAGCTCGAGCGCGAGGGCGTCGCCGTGACGTACGTGCGCGTCGGATCGGCGGGCGTCGTCGATCCGGATGACATTCGCCGCGCTCTTCGTCCCGAAACCGTGCTCATCACGGTGATGCACGCCAATAACGAGCTCGGGACGCTCCAGCCGGTCCGCGAGATCTCGCGAATCGCGCGCGAAGCCGGAGTGATCTTTCATTCTGACGGCGTACAGGCGGCCGGCAAGGCGCCGGTCAACGTCCACGAATTGGGCGTGGACTTGTATACGGTCAGCGGCCATAAATTGTACGCGCCGAAGGGCATTGGCGCACTGTACGTTCGCAAGGGCGTCCGGCTCGCGCCGCTGCTGTTCGGCGGCCATCACGAGCGCGATCGCCGTCCGGGCACGGAGAATGTGGCGGGCGCGGCGGGCCTGGGCGCCGCAGCGGCGTGGCTGCGTGAACATTTCGCGGATCTGAACGCGCGCCTTGCCGGGCTGCGCGATCGTCTGGAGCGCGGCATTCTCGATGCAGTCCCCCAGGCGCGCGTTAACTGCGCCGGGTCGCCGCGGGTTCCCAATACGAGCAACATTCAATTCGCCGGAGTGGAAGGCGAGCCGCTGCTCATTGCGCTGGACTTGAAAGGCTTCGCGGTTTCCAGCGGCGCTGCATGCTCCAGCGGCGCCGTCGAACCGTCGCACGTTCTTACCGCCATCGGCCTTTCGCGCGAGCAGGCTCGTTCCTGCCTCCGATTCTCGCTGGGCCGGTCCAACGACGCCGCGCAGGTCGATGCGCTGGTTGAAGCCGTCGCTGCTGCGGTCGCCCACCTCGAGAGGCTCTCCCCCCGCGCGCATGCCTGAGCCGGTTACAGCCGTTGCCATGTCGGGCGGCGTGGACAGCTCCGCCGTTGCGGGATTGCTCTGCCGTCGCGGCGAGCGCATCATCGGGCTGACCATGCAGCTCTGGAACCAGCGCCGGCTGCCGGAACTGTCCGGTGAAGAAGCCGCAGGACGCTGCTGCTCGCTCGATGATGTCTATGACGCACAAGCCGTCGCCCAGCGCCTCGGCATCCCGCATTACGTCGTCAACTTCGAATCGCGATTCGAACAGCAGGTGATCCAGCCGTTTATTCACGACTACCTCGCCGGCCGCACGCCGATCCCCTGCACGCTTTGCAACAACTCCATTAAGTTTGATCAGTTTCTCGAAGTCGCCGCGGGAGTCGGCGCGGACCGCATCGCCACCGGGCATTACGCCCGCAGCCGCTACAACCCCGAGACAGGGCGGTGGGAGCTGCGCAAGGGCGTCGACGAATCCAAGGATCAGACCTATTTTTTGTTCGGCATCACCCAGGAACAGCTCAGCCGTACGCTGTTCCCGCTGGGAGAATTTCTCAAGCGCCACGTCCGCGCGATGGCCCAGGAGCTCGGCCTTCCCGTCGCCGCCAAGCGCGACAGCCAGGAAATCTGCTTCGTGCCCAATGGCGACTACGCCGCATTCATCGAGGCCTATTTTCGCGAACAGGGCGTTTCGGCCGAAACCGCCATGCGCGGCGAAATCGTGGACCGGAACGGCCGCGTGCTGGGCGAACATTCGGGCGTGCATCATTTCACCGTGGGGCAGCGCCGCGGCTTGCGCATCCCTGCGGCCGAGCCGCTCTATGTCATCGCCACCGAACCGGCCACGCAGCGCGTAATCGTCGGCCGCAACGACGATCTGCTGCGCTCCACCCTGATTGCCAAGGACGTAAACTGGATCTCCATACCGCCCTTGCGGCGCGCCATGCGCGCCCAGGTCAAGATTCGCAACAAGCACCTTCCCGCCCCGGCCACCATCTACCCGGCCGAGGATGGCGCGCGCGCGGAAGTCCGCTTCGATGAGCCGCAACGGGCCATTACTCCAGGACAGGCCGCGGTGTTCTACGACGGCGATCTGGTCCTTGGCGGCGGCTGGATCGAATAATTGGCCGAAATCCTCGAATACTGGCTCGCGCGCGCCATCCTCGCCCTGCTCGAGTTCACCCCGCTGCCGGTCGCAAACGCGCTCGGCCGCGCGTGCGCGTCGCTGCTCGACCTCGCCGTTCCGCGACTCCGCCGCACCGCGCTGCGGAATCTCGAACTGGCCGGCTTCGAACAGCGCGACCGCATCGTTGACGGGGTCTTCGATTCGATCGGCCGTCTGCTGGTCGCGTTCGCCCGTTTTCCGCGGCTTTCGCGCGCCAATATCGATCAATGGATCCGCTGCGAAGGTCTGGAGCATTTTGAAGAAGCCAAGCGGCGGGGACGCGGCATCCTCTTTCTGACAGCCCATCTCGGCAATTGGGAACTGAGCGCGTTTGCGCACGGGCTCATGACCGAGCCGATGAACATTGTGGTGCGCTCGCTCGACAACCGCCGCATCGATGCCCTGGTCGAAGCGCGGCGCCGGCTGTGCGGCAATCGCGTCATCGAAAAGTGGGACTCCGCCCGCCACATCCTGCGCGCGCTCAGCCGCAACGAAGCCGTCGGCATCCTCGTCGACCAGAACGTGCAGCCGCACGAAGGCGTATTTGTCAATTTTTTCGGAGCGCCTGCGTGCGCGGGCTCAGCCTTCGCCAAAATCGCGGCGCGCTCCGGCGCTGCTGTGATTCCGGGATTCGCGCTGTGGATGCGCGAGGAGAAGCGGTATGTCCTGCGCTTCTACCCGCCCCTGGAGATGACCGGAGACGGAGCAGCCGATACCCAGCGGCTGCACAGCTTAATTGAAGACGTCATCCGCGAGTATCCCGATCAGTGGCTGTGGATCCACCGCCGCTGGAAAACGCGGCCCCCGGGCGAACCGCCGATCTATTAGTTGCCGCAGGCGGCTTCGTGATTCCGCCGCGCCAGCGGCTCGGTGAATGAAGAGCCGCGCCCCGGGTTGGGCGTCGTCCGGATGTTCTGCGCTGTCCGTAGGGCCCCGGCTACTAGTTGCAAGTGAGTTGCTGATTTTTGTTGACAGCGCGGCCGCTCCCACGTAACATAGACCCGAGAGCTTCAAGTGGTTTATTCCATATATACTTGCGACTTGGTCGCAAGAATCGCGGCAGCTTTTGATGAGTCTTATTTGACGCTCCAGTTGCGACTGAGTCGCAACTGGAGCGCAGGGCCGAGGAAGCTATGCTCGAGCGCCACTCCCTGATCGAAGAGCTCCATGCAAGAGGAGTCCGGCTGACGGCGCAGCGCCGGGCCCTGATCGAAGTGATTCAGGAGGCGAAGGCGCATCTGGACGCGGCTTCGCTGCTCGCCTTGGCGCGGCAGCGCCAGCCGGGCATCGACCGCGCCACGGTCTATCGCACGATCGATCTGCTGAAGAAACTGCGGCTCATCGATGAGCTGGATTTAATGCATCTCGAGGGGGAAAAACATTATTACGAAGTCAAGACCCGAAGCGATCATCTTCACCTGGCGTGCTTCCGTTGCGGACGCATTGAAGAGTTCTCGACGACTCTGTTCGAGCAATTGAAGGAGGACATCGCAAAGCGGGCTGGATTTGCAATCCGCATCGCCCGGATGGAAGTCGGCGGCTATTGCCGCGCCTGCGCGGCCGCAGGCGAGAGCCGGGCCAATCGGAAACAAGCTGAAAAGACGCTGGCGATAGCCGGCAATTAAAAACAGGGACAGGTCTCCGCGGCGACTTTTCGCGAAGGCTCCGCGAAGACCTGCGCGTCGGCAACCCGGAGGGCTGGCGACCTCTTCATTATACGGGCGCCCCTGGCGAGGCGTGCGCCGCCCGGCTGCTCCGGACGCCCGATGCGTTCCCGCAACTGTCAAAACCAGAGTTGTCCGCGCCAATTCCGGCGGGCGTCTCGCCGGCAAGGCCGGTCTATTTGGAGAACAAGGATGAGGAGAACAACGAAAATCGATCGCAAGCGCAAGACTCGCACGCCAGCTCAGGGCGCCTGGCCCATTGCCTACCGCTGGGCGGCGATGGGGACGCTCATCGCCTACTCGGCGGTGGGAAGCAAGACCATCAATGCCGCCTGTGCGCAAGAGCTTCGCGGCGCATCGCCCGCGGCAGGCGCTCTCTATCAGGCCCAAGGCGCCGCGCCTGTGCGCCGTTTCGAGATTAGCGCCGGACCGCTGGGCGACGCCGTCGCCGCTTTCGAACAGGCGGCGGGCATTACAGTTTCCTTCGCCAGAAGCGAGCTCCGCAGCGTGCGCTCGCCCGGAGCCTCTGGCGTCTATACCCCGGACCAGGCGCTTCAAGTTCTGCTCGAGGGCACGGGCCTCGCGTATCGATTTACGTCTCCAGGGGCGGTATTGATCGACCTCAAAGTCGTGGCGCAATCGGTCGACGTGACTGCCGAAGGGGAAGCTCTGGCCGTCTCATCGCCCAAATTTACTGAGCCGCTCCGCGACACGCCCCAAACCATCGCCACCGTTTCCCTCAAAAAGATGGAAGAGCAGGGCGCGACCACCTTGCGGGATGTGCTTCGGAATGTGGCTGGCATCAGCCTCGCCGCGGGCGAGGGCGGCGCGCAGGGCGACAATCTCACCGTGCGCGGATTCGCTGCGCGCAATGATCTGTTTATCGATGGAATGCGCGACTTCGGAAGCTATTATCGCGATCCCTTCAATACCCAGGAAGTGGAAGTGCTGCAAGGACCCTCGTCGGTGAGCTTTGGGCGCGGCTCGACGGGCGGAGTGGTGAATCAGACCACCAAGACGGCGAACCTGGACAAGTTTATCGCCGGCGACCTGAATTTTGGAACGGATCTGACGCGGCGGGTTGCTCTCGATATCAACCGCCCGTTGTCATTGCGGGGCCGCGCCGCGGCGTTCCGCTTGAACCTCATGGGTCATCAGAGCGAGGTGGCGGGGCGCGATGTGGCCGAAAACAGGCGTTTTGGCGTGGCGCCTTCGCTCGCAATCGGGCTGGGCGCGCCCACCCGCTGGACCTTCAACTACTTTCATCAGACTGCCGATGATATTCCGGATTATGGCATTCCCTGGCTCTTCAATGGACCGGCCCCGGTTCCGCACAAGAACTATTACGGTTTCCGCAACGGCAACTATCTTCGAACTGATGACGACATACTTACCGCCAAGCTGGAACATGACGTAAACAGCCGCGTCACGATTCGCAGCCAAGCGCGCTTTGCCAACTATAAGCGCGACGTCCTGATCACGGAAGCGCAGATTCCCGCTGGCGTCACGCCGTCCACGCCGCTTAGCGCGATCGCCGTGACGCGGCGCGAGATCGGCGTCAACAGCGTGGAGTCATTTCTCAATGAGCAGTTGGATGTCACGGCTCGCTTTGAGACAGGTTTCATCAAACACACCCTCGTGAGCGGAATCGAAGCGGGCCGGGAGACTTCGAACCCGGAGCGCCCCACATGGTCGAATGTGCCGGCAACCAGTCTGCTCCATCCGAATCCCGGAGATCCCCTCGCCGGGACGGCAGTGATTACCTCCAGAGTGCGCGCCACAGCCGTCACGGCTGCGGCTTACGCGCTGGATACGATGAAGCTTGGAAAGCGGTGGAGCGTCGCCGGCGGATTGCGCTGGGACCGCTTCGACGCCGACTACGCGCAGTACGTCGCCCCGGCCTCCGCATTTCATCGCGTCGACAATATGCCAAGTTGGCGCGCGGCCCTCGCCTATAAGCCGGTTGAGGCCGCCACGCTGTATCTGGCGACGGGAACGTCTTTCAATCCATCGGCCGAATCGCTTTCGCTCAGCGCGTCGACCGCTGATCTGCCCCCTGAAAAGAATCGCACCCTCGAAGCGGGCGCCAAATGGGACGCGCAGCGCGGCCGCTTGTCGCTGAACGCCGCCCTCTTTCGCACCGATAAGCTCAACGCGCGCGAGCCTGATCCGAACAATCCGCTGTTGAATGTGCTGGCAGGCAGCCAACGAGTGAATGGCGTACAAGTGGATGCGAAGCTTCCGATCACCAGCCGCTGGGACCTGCAAGCAGCTTACGCCTACCTGGACGCAAGGGTGGTCAGTTCGAATTATTATCGGGCTGCCGTCGGCGCCGCGCTGGCGAACGTTCCAAGAAATACCTTCAACTTTTGGAGCTCGCAGCGGCTCCCGCTCCGATGGGAGACGGCCATCGGCGGCAGCTTCGTATCCAGCCGGACGGCAAGCTCCACGGCGCCGCTCGATCCCGTCACCGGACTGGTAAAGCAGTTGCCAGGCTACTGGGTATTTAACGCCATGGTAAGACGCCCGCTGATGGAGCATCTCGACGTACAAGCGAACTTATACAACATCGCCAACCGCTATTACTATGACTTGCCGCATCCGGGTCACATCATTCTTGGCCCTTCGCGCTCGGCCACGATCGGACTGAGATTCAAGTTCTAAGCGACAAGGACAGCCAAGATGTTATTAGCCATTCCGGATGTACTTACGGCCGAACAGGTCTTGCGCGCGCGGCGCATTTTTGAAAAGGCCGAATGGGTGGATGGCCGCGTAACGGCCGGCCATCAGTCGGCTCGCGCCAAAAACAATATGCAGCTGCCGGAGGGATCCAGCGCAGCCCGCGAAGTGGGCGCGATGGTGCTCGAAGCCCTCGAACAGAATCCATTGTTCATTTCTGCGGCGCTCCCGGCGCGGGTCTTCCCGCCCTTGTTTAACCGGTATGAAGCCGGCCAGCAGTTCGGCACGCATGTCGACAACGCCATCCGCCAGGTCAGCGGCGCTCTGTATCGAATCCGCACGGATCTTTCGGCGACGCTGTTTTTCACCGGACCGCAGGAGTACGACGGCGGAGAACTGGTGGTCGAGGATACCTACGGGACCCACGAGGTCAAGCTGCCCGCCGGCCATATGATTCTCTACCCCGCGACCAGCCTGCACCATGTGCGGCCGGTCATCCGCGGCGCGCGCATTGCTTCGTTTTTCTGGATCCAAAGCATGGTGCGCGACGACGGCCAGCGCACGCTTTTGTTCGATCTCGACGTCGCCATCCAGCAGATCAACCGCGAGCGCCCTGACCATCCGGTCTCGGTGCAACTCACCGGCGTCTATCACAACCTGCTGCGGCGCTGGGCGGACGTGTAACCGGGCGAAATCCATGAGAAAAGCTCTGTTTTGGATACACCTGGTTGCGGGTTGCGCCGCCGGCGTTGTGATTCTGATCCTGGCGGCTACCGGAGTTCTGCTGACATATAAGCGGCAGATCATTGAGCTCGCGGACCGCCGGTTCCGCGCAGCCCCTCCCTCTCCCGGCGCTCCGCGGCTGCCAATGCAAACTCTGATCGCCGGCGTGCTTGCCCAAGGCGCCAGACCCTCGGCGATCACGTTGCGAGCCGATATCTGGGCGCCGGTAGAAGTCGCTCTCGGACGCGACCGTACGGTCTTCGTTAACCCTTACACCGGGGTCGTGCTTGGCGAAGCGTCGCCCGGCCTCCGCGTCTTTTTTGAAGAAGTCGAAAATCTGCATCGGTGGCTGGGGGCCAGCGCCGAACGCCGCGCCTTCGGACGGGCGGCGACCGGCGCCTGCAATCTCGCTTGCCTGCTCCTGGTCTGCTCCGGGCCCTTCCTCTGGTGGCCGCGCGAGTATTCCTGGCGAAGGTTCCGGCAGATTGCGATGTTCCGGCGAGGCGTCTCCGGTCGCGCCCGGGATTTCAACTGGCATAACGTAATCGGCATCTGGTGCGCGGCGCCGTTGGCCGTTATCACCTTCAGCGGCGTGGTGATGTCTTATCCCTGGGCGAATAATCTGCTCTACCGGGCGACCGGAAATGCGCCGCCGGCGCAGGAAGAACGAGGCCGCATGCGTAGTGCGCCCCCGAGCGGAACCGTTTCCGTCGGATCTGATTCGATCTGGCGACAAGCGGAGCGGCAGGTTCCCGGATGGCGAAGCATCGTCCTGAGAATCCCACCCTCCGGTCGCGGGCCGCTGACGTTTTCGATCGATCGGGGCGGCGGCGGTCGGCCGGATCAACGCGCGCAGCTTACGCTCGAACCCCAGTCGGGAAGAATCATCCGCTGGGAGCCGTTTTCCAGCTACCATTCCGGTCGCCGGCTTCGAGCGTGGCTTCGGTTTCTGCATACCGGCGAAGCGGGAGGATTTGCCGGCCAGACAATCGCCGGGCTGGCGTCGGCAGGGGCGCTCATTCTGGTCTGGACGGGACTCGCGCTGGCGGTCCGGCGATTCTGGCGGTGGCGCAAGGCCCCGCCCGCAAAGCCCGGCGCCGCCCCCTCGCTGGAGCGCGTCAGCCCGGTTCCAAAGTGATCCGCCGCAGAATGCGCCGCGCCCTCTGTCCCCGGAAACGCTCGCCGCTTGCTCAAAATCTTTCCTGCGCCTTCGACCGGAATCCCGGGCCGTCAACTGGAGTCAGCCGGTACCGGTAGGAGTGCGGCTCGTCGCCAGAAATCCGATACGGCGGCATCGGATAGGCGTTTGCGCTCCAGCTGTCAATGCCGCCCGCGCCCATCTGCTTCCAGTCCAGATTGAGATAGATTTCGGGATGCCGCTTCATTTGAAATGTGTAAGCGGCCCGTTCCATGTCTTCTTTGGTGAAATGACGAGCGGCGACATTGAGCGTAGGCGCTCCGACGGCCAGCAATCCGATGCCCTGCACATTGGTCAGAGCCACCCAGCGCACGTCTGTTTTATTGCCGTTTTCCTGCGGCCGCATGTACTCCACCCACTGTTTGTCCACGGTGGATCGATACACGCCGACGCGCTCGAACTGCCGGTCGATCATTGTCTCGATGGGACCGCGGCCGTACCATTCGATATTCTCCAGGCCCGGAGCGGCGATCAACTCCGTGCCGAAACGCGGCATCATGGCCAGTTTCCTGTCGCCGGGGCGGTAGGAGCAGTCAACCAGAATGTCGCCGGCGCCAAACACCGTGTAGGTGATCGAGTAATTCGCGCTCACCACGGGCAGCTTCGCTTCTACATGAATCCGGACCGAGGCGTTGTTGATTCTGTGTACGTCGACGCTGGTGACATCCCACTGCGGTCCCGCGTTCTTCCACACCTTGATGTTCCACGCCGGATCGCGGCTCGCCAGCTCCCGGGTGGCTTTCCAGGCGCCGTTGTCGTTATCCGTCGGGGCGCGCCAGAAATCCGGCATCGGGCCGCGCAGCAGCAGGTCTACTCCCTTGTACTTGTACGACGTGATCACCGCGGCCCGCTTGTTGAATCGCAACCGGAATCGGGCGCCGGTGAGCAAAACGTCGTCCCCCTCTTCCTTCATCTCCAGTTTCGCGGTCTCGGGCGGCGCAAACTTCGGCGCCGGGGCCGACGCGGGCAGGGCGAACTGGTCCCACGCAATCTCATGTCCTCTCGCCGCCCAGGCCGTGTCCGACTTCAGAACAAAGCTGATGTTCAGCCAGTATTCGACTCCAGGCTTCGGATTGATTTTCGGCAGCGCCAGGTTAAAATCCTTCGCGCCCCGCGGAGCGATGTCTAGAGGCGGCAACACGCCGGAGGCGAGCGTGCGTCCTTCGGCCTTCACTTCCCACCGGCCTTCCGCCAGATCCTTCGGATTCGTGAAATCAAACCAGTTCTTCACCCTGATTCGGCCGTCCGCCAGGTCCACCGCCGATGTGTGCAGGTTGCGATACACGTACTTGATGGCCCACAGACCCGGATGAGGGGTCCGGTCCGCCGCAACCAGCCCGTTGTTGTTGAAGTTGTTGTCGTTGCGGACGCCTGATTTGTCTTCCCACCAGCCCCCATAGGCGAAAAACGTCTTCTTTGGCGTATTTTCCCGGTACTCGCCCGGGACCGGCACGCGTATGCCTTGATCGACCCAGTCCCAAACAAAGGCGCCCTGCGCATTCGCGCCGGAATAAAAAATGTCCCAATATTCTTTGAGACCGCCGCTCGAATTGCCCATCGCATGCGAATACTCGCACAGGATCAGCGGCATCTCGGGACGCTTCGCCGCCAGTTGTTTGACGCGCTCGGGCGGCGGATACATGAACGAGTTGATGTCGGCATTGGAGCCGCCATGCGAGGTCGTGCCTTCGTAGTGGAAAGGCCGCGACGGATCGCGCTGCTTGGTCCACTGGTATGCAGCCGCGACGTTCGGTCCGTCGCCGGATTCGTTCCCCATCGACCAGATCACGACCGAGGGATGATTCTTGTCCCGCTCCACCATTCGCTCAACGCGGTCGAGGTACGCCGCTTTCCACTCCGGATCATTGCTCAGACGGTTCCGCGGATTGTTGCCATAGTGGTGGCACTCGATATTGGCCTCGTCCAGCACGTACAGCCCGTAGCGATCGGTCAGGTCATACCAGGCGGGCGCATTGGGATAATGCGAAGTGCGCACCGCGTTGATGTTGAACTGCTTCATCAGCTTGATGTCGCGCACCATCGAAGCCCGGTCAACGTACTTCGCCGTGTCCTCGCTGTGCTCGTGCCGGTTCACGCCCTTCACCAGAATGGCCTTGCCGTTAATGAGAAAACGGCCGTCGCGGATTTCCACTTTGCGGAATCCGACATTGACGGGGATGACTTCGAGCACGGCGCCCGAGGAATCCTTTAACGTAAGCAGCAGTTGGTACAGGTGGGGCGTCTCCGCCGTCCACTTTCGCGGGTTGGCGACATGCGCCGAAAGCTCAACAGCCGTCTCCGATTTGCCCCCCACCGTCGCCGCCGCGCTCACCGGAGCGCCCACCGCCGCGCCGCCGGAATCAAACAGCGCCGCCGTCAGCGTCAGCTTCGATTCGCGCTCGGCCGCGTTCGACACCGCCGCCTTGACGATCAGCTCCGCATCTCGATACTGCGCGTCCAGATCCGTCTTGACCTCAAAATCCCGCACGTGCTGCGGAGGCGTCGACCACAGGTAGACATCCCGGTAGATCCCGCTCATGCGCCACATGTCCTGGTCTTCCAGAAACGCGCCGTCGCCGAAGCGGTACACTTCAACGGCCAAAAGATTCGAGCCCGGTCCGAGCGCTGACGTGATGTTGAACTCGGCGGGCGTGCGGCTGTCCTCGCTGTAGCCCAGCTTCTTCCCGTTCAGCCAGCAGTAGAACGCCGAATCCACGCCGTCAAAATGCAGATAGACCTGCCGGCCCTTCCACGCCTCCGGCACTGTAAAACGCACGCGATAGCTGCCTACCGGATGAAACTCGTAGGGCGGGTGAGGCGGTTCGTCCACTGGCTGCGGCCAGGGATAAATAATATTCGTGTAAATCGGAATATCGAAACCGTGCATCTGCCAGCTCGACGGCGTCGGCATGTCGTGCCAGCCGGCGTCGTCGAAATCGGCGCGATAGAATTCAATAGGACGATCCGCCGGCCGCAGCGAGCCGTGGAACTTCCAGGTTCCGTTGAGCAGTTGAAACCAGGGCGACCTGGCCCGGTCTCCCGTTTTGGCCAGTTCCGCCGAGGGAAACGCCATCATGGTTGCGTGCGGGCGCTCGGTCCCCGTGTGGAGAATGGCGGGATTATCCCATTCCGGTTTTTCGGCGGCGAAACCGACGAATACAAAAGCGGCGGCGGCAAGAACACGACGCATAGCACTCTGAATCTCGACGTTATTGTAGCCGCGTTGTCACCATAGCTCTATGCGCTTCATCCGCCGCGCGGGCGCGCCCGGTCGGCTCGGGGTGCTCCCCGCCAGCTTCAATCCGCCCACCGTGGCGCACCTTGCGCTGATTCAGGCCGCGGCCTCGCACGTCGACGAAGTGCTGTGCGTGCTGCCGCGCCAGTTCCCCCATAAGCCGTATTTCGGCGCCTCGCTCGAGGAGCGCCTCGAGATGCTGAACGCCGTCCGGCCCCCCTCGCCGCCGGTTTCGATCGGAGTCAGCGACGGCGGTCTGTTTATCGAAATTGCCCGCGAATGCCGCGACGCCTACGGCCCGGAAACCGCCTTGCTGTTCATCGCCGGCCGCGACGCCGCCGAGCGGATTGTCAACTGGGATTATGGCGAGCCGGACGCGATCAACCGCATGCTGGAACATTTCGGCCTCCTCGTGGCCTCGCGCGGCGGCCCCTACACGCCCCCGCCTCAGCTCGCGGACCGCATCTTCCCGCTCGCCGTCCCGCCCGAAATCGACCCCGTGTCGTCCAGCCAGGTCCGGACGCTCGTTGCCTCCGGCGGCCCCTGGGAGCGCCTGGTGCCGCCTGCAATCGCGGCCATGGTTCAACGCATCTATGGCGCCCGGTGAGCGCAGGCTTCCCGCGGATGCGCCGCTCAGCCGATCAGCCGCGCTGCCTCCTTCGCGAAGTAAGTCAGAATAATTCCCGCTCCCGCCCGGTGGATCGAGGTGAGGGACTCCACAATGGCGCGCTCGCCATCCAGCCATCCGTTGCGCGCCGCCGCCTTGATCATGCTGAACTCCCCGCTGACCTGATAGGCCGCAATCGGCACATGGAACCGGCTGCGAGCCTCGCGAATGATATCCAGGTACGGCATGGCCGGCTTCACCATCAGCATGTCCGCGCCTTCCTCAAGGTCGAGCTCCATCTCCTGGATCGCCTCGCGCGCGTTCGCCGGGTCCATCTGGTAGCTTCGCCGGTCCCCAAACTGCGGCGCCGATTCCGCCGCCTCACGAAACGGACCATAAAACACCGACGCAAACTTGGCCGCGTACGACAATATCGGCGTCTTCTGAAATCCGTTGTCATCGAGCGCCTTGCGGATGGCCGCCACCCGGCCGTCCATCATGTCCGAAGGCGCCACGATATCGGCCCCCGCCCGCGCATGCGATACCGCGGTCTTCGCAAGCCATTCGAGCGTCGCGTCATTGTCTACGTCGCCATCCACGATCTTGCCGCAGTGCCCGTGACTCGTGTACTCGCAATTGCAGACGTCGGTGATCACGACCAGCTTCGGGTATTCGCTCTTCAGCGCGCGCACCGCCGATTGCACAATCCCGTTGTCGTCGTACGCCCCCGACGCCTGCTCGTCTTTGGTCTCCGGAATCCCAAACAGAATAATGCCGCCGATGCCCAGCGATTCCAGATCCGCGCATTCCTTTAAGAGCTGATCGATCGAGAGCTGGCAATTGCCGGGCATCGACTCGATCTCTTTGCGCACTCCCTCGCCGGGCGCGACAAACAGCGGCAGAATCAATTGCGCTGGATGGAGGCGCGTCTCCCGCACCAGCGAACGCAGCGATTCGGTCGCGCGCAAGCGGCGCTTCCGCTGAACCGGGAATGCCATAACCCCTCAGGATAGCGAAGCCATTCAGGCATTTTTCGCCCTCTTTCTCGGGTGAACCCAGGGTCGCCAGGTCCGCTGTCAGGCGCCTACATTGAACTGAGGAGGAACTGTGCGACTACCGACCGCAACCGCCCGTTGGCTCATCCTGGCCGCCGCCAGCGCCGCCGCGCCTGCGCAATCGCTGCTGGAGCACGCCGCCGCGGCTGCGCCTGCCGCGGCTGGATCATCGACCGGAGCCGCGATCGGAAGCACCCTCAGCGCCACGCTCGATCGCGCCGCCCAAAAGGCCGCAAACCCGCCGCGCTCCACCGCCAGCCGTCCGTCGGCCACCGCGCCTGCGCGCGCCGCCCAAACCCAGACCACCGCGGAAGCCCCCCTCGGACCTAAGATCGTCTGGCGAAGAGGAATGGAACGCCGGGCCTCGCTGATCCACCACGACGCCCCCGCGACGAACGTGGCTAGCCCGCCGCCGGCCCCGAACTCAACCAGCGTCTCGAGCAATGACATCGCCGCACGGCTGGTAGCGGTGGCCCCCGGAATGACGCGCCAGCAGGTCCTCTCCCAGCTCGGCGCCCCCGCCTACACCATCGCCATGACCGGCGATGATGGCCGTCAGATCGAGCGCATGCGCTTCCGCGCCATGGGCCAAGATATCGCCAGCGTCGAGATTCGCGACGGCGTCGTGTCGTCTGTCACGAAGCGCGCCCCCTGATGCGGCATACTGAGGACGTGGCCCGATCTCGCGGGCGAATCGCCCGCCGGTACTTCATCAGCGGACGCGTGCAGGGCGTCGGCTTCCGGTTCTTCGCTCAGCGCGCAGCCGCCGAGCTGGGCCTTTCCGGCTACGTTCGCAATCTCGACGACGGACGAGTTGAAGTATACGCCGTCGGCGAGCCCGAACAACTCGAACAGTTGAGCCAACGGCTGGCCCGCGGCCCCCGGCTGGCCCAGGTGACCGCCGTCGACAGCCGCATCGAAGCCGTCGACGCCGCTCTCCACGGCTTTACCGTACGCTAGACCGCTTACGATCGCAGCGACGCCGCCCGGATCAACAGCGCCGCCAGCAATAACCACGCCGCGATAAAACACAGCCCCCCTGCCGGCGTAATCGCGCCAAATCCCCGCACCCCGCTGATTGCCAGCGCATACAGACTCCCCGAGAAAATTACGATGCCAGCCGCCAGCAGCCCGCATACCCATCCCGCCGCCGATGGAGTCAGCCATTCCAGCCGCGGCAGAATTGACGCGAACAACAATCCCAAAGCGTGCACGAAATGATAAAACACCGCGCGCTCGTACACGCTCATCGCATTCGCATCCAGGCGCCCCCGGAGCGCATGCGCCCCGAACGCGCCCAGTATCACCGCCAGCCCCAACAGCAGCGCCCCGACAGCAGCCCAATGCATACAGGTTTATCCGCCTGCGATCGCCCCCACCACCAGCAATGGCTCCTTCCCGCTCGCCACCGCCTCCGGCAGCGGCGCGTCCGGCGATTCGTGGGACCAATCCTCCTCGCAGGCAAAGAATCGTACGAACGGCCGCCGCTGCTGCGTCTGGTGATCGCGTACCGTCCCCGCCAGCATTGGATAGCGCGCCTCGAGCGCATCCAGCACCGAACGAACCGTCGCCGGACCCTCCACCTCCAGACTCACCTCGCCCCTGACCTGGGCCAGCGTCCGAAGATGCGCCGGAAGCACCACCCGGATCATGACAGCGTCTGCGTCTCCACCGAGAGCACGGCGGGCAGATCCCGGACAATCGCTGACCACGTATCCCCGCCGTCCGCCGATGCGTATACCTGGCCGCCCGTCGTTCCGAAATACACCCCGCACTTGTCCAGCGCATCCACCGCCATCGCGTCGCGCAGCACGTTCACATAGCAGTGGCTCTGCGGAAGTCCGTTCGTGAGCGGCTCCCACTCGTTGCCGCCCGTGCGGCTGCGGTAAACGCGCAGCTTCCCCTCCGGCGGATAGTGTTCGCTGTCGCTCTTGATCGGGACAACATAAATCGTCTCCGGCTCATTGGAGTTCACATCGATCACAAACCCGAAGTCCGTCGGCAGATTGCCGCTCACCTCCTGCCAGGAGTCCCCCGCGTCGTCGCTGCGCATCACGTCCCAGTGCTTCTGCATGTACAGCGTGTTCGGCCGCGAACCGTGCATCGCGATGCGGTGTACGCAGTGCCCGACTTCGGCATTCGGATCGGGAATATAGTTGGAATGCAGCCCGCGATTGATCGGCTTCCAGCTCTGGCCGCCGTCGTCGGTACGAAACGCGCCCGCCGCCGAAATCGCGACGTACATCCGTCCGGAATGGCTCGGATCGAGCAGAATCGTGTGTAGACACATGCCTCCAGCCCCCGGCTGCCACTTGGGACCCGTGCCATGCCCGCGCAGACCGGAAAGTTCGCGCCAGCTCTTCCCCCCATCCGTCGAACAGAACAGCGCCGCATCCTCCACGCCGGCGTACACCGTGTCCGGATCCGTGAGCCCAGGCTCCACATGCCACACCCGCTTGAACTCCCACGGATGCTGCGTGCCGTCGTAAAACTGATGCGTTGTCAGCGGCGCCGTCCCTGTATCATACACGAACTTGTTGCTCTCGCCCTTGGGCATGCCCTCCGCCGTCTTGGTCTCCCCTGCCGGCGTCCCCGGCTGATGCCAGCTCTTGCCGCCATCATCGGAGCGCTGAATGATCTGACCGAACCAGCCGCTCGATTGCGAGGCATAAATCCGGTCCGGATCCGCCGGCGAGCCCTTCATGTGATAAATCTCCCAGCCCGCAAAATACGGCCCGCGGATCTCCCACTTCTGGCGCTTGCCGTCCGACTCCAATATAAACGCGCCCTTTCGCGTGCCAACCAGTACTCGTACTCTGCTCATCCCTCTCCTTTCAGTTCACTCCCCTGCGGACAGTCCCGCGCAACATCGTCGTTTGAAAAACGCCAAATCGACAGCCGTCTCCGCCCGGTCCGGCTTCGCTCACCGCCGCCGCCCTTGCGGCTCGAACTTCGGCAATAGCGGAGTCGGATCTCGCCGCTCCCATCGCCGCCGCACTTCCGCAAGAATCTCCTCGCGATTCTGCTCGAAATGCTCGATCAGCCCGCACGGCGCCGAAGTCTGTTCATACCGCGCCCCCCAGATCATCAGCTCCAGAAGCACAGGCGCAAGACCAATGCCCTTCTCCGTCAAACGGTAGTGCACCCGCCGCTGGTCTGCCGGGTCCGCTTCCCCGTGAAGAATCCCCGCTGTTTCCAAACGGCTCAAACGGTCGGCCAGCACGTTTGTCGCGATCCCCTCGCCCGATTCGCGAAATTCCCTGAAGGTCCGATATCCGCGCACCATCAGATCGCGGATGATCAGCAGCGACCAGCGGTCCCCGAGGACCTCCAGAGAAATACTGATCGGGCAGCCGGAGCGTCGCTTCTTCGACTTCCCAGCCACAGCCTACCGTATCATCGATCAGTTGTTAATTGCAAGTAAATTCTTTCGCCCGCGAAGTGTCTAGCCCGGATGCGTCAGCCGGCCCGCGAACAGGATCAACCCGGTGCGCGCGTCCCGAATCACAAACGCAAACGGATGGTCCGCCCGGAAAACAAGGCGCGGCGCCGCCGCCATCGCCACCATCGTCACGGCGCTGCCCGTGGCCGCTGCCGCCTCCGTCCCTTCCTCGGCGACGTCGACAAAGGCCTTGTGCAGAACATCCGATAGTTTCAGGTCCCGCCGGTCGTCGATGCCGGAAAAATCCGCCGCCCCGGTAAATGCCGTCGCCATGCCCAGCTTCGACAGCGCGGTGCGCAGCGAGAATTGCGACTCGGCGCGGAATTTCGGCATCGATACCTCCACCGTCCTGGATTCGACTGGCTTCAACCAGGCGGCCAGGTTGTCAGCCGTCATCTCCTGTTCGAGCGACCCCAGGCCGTCTCGCGACTTGGGGAGCAGCACATCGAAAACCAGCGGACTGGCGCGATATTTCATCTCCAGAATCTGCGCCGCCCCCGTCTCCGCGTACCCGAATCTGCCCGTCTGGTTCATGAACGGAGTCTGCACTGCGCCCCCGCCGGCCAGTTGAAACGGCGCCGGATGCGTGCGCTCGGGATGAAACGCCGATTGCCACTTCCCGTAAAAATAGATCGCCGCCGCGGCCACCAGCCGCGTGTTCGCGTCGATCGATCCGCGCGGAAACAGCTCCGTAATCCTTCCCTTGGTGCGTTGCTCCGTCCACGAATTGATTTCCGAGCGCGCCTGCTCCGGATGGTCTAGAAAACTCAGTTGTCCAACCGAGCCTTGAAGCAAGGCCTGCATCTTGTCCCGGTAATCGGACCGGATCCGAAACCCGCGCTCCACCCACACCGCGTTGGCCGTTGAAAGCTCGTTCCCGTTGCCGTTGGCCTCGTCCATGAGTTCCTTGGTGAGAGAAGCGAGCGCGGCGGCATAGTTCGGGTCCGGATAAACTTGATGTAAAACCTTTGCGATTTCGCTCGCCGTCCCGCCCGAGGCCCCCTCCAGCAACATCGAAAGCGCCGCGCCCGTGTTGAAAGGCGAGAAAATCAGGTTCTCCGGATTCGCGCGCGCCAGCTTCTGATACAAGTCTGCGGCGAACTGGTTCATTCCAGCCGCCAGACGGTTGGCCGCGCTCAGCGTCCCTGCCATAAGCAACGCAACGGCGATCTGAGTATACCGTGTTGTGCGCATGCCTGCCCTCTGTGCGCAATGCCGTCAGCCGGCAGAGCCATTCCAACCTTAACAGAACTCAGCGCCGGGAGCAGTCGCCGGAACGCCACCCGGTTCGACCCCAGCCTTCCGGACCCCCGCCCGCCGGTGTTCACCGCCCGCCAACCTTATAAAATTGTCGAAAGTGGGGCCTGTCGAACCGCGCGAGCGCGCGAAAGTCCTGATCGTCGATGACGAAGCCGCCCAGCGCTCGGCGGTGCGCAACATGATCGAACGCTGGGGATTCAGCGCCGCCGAGGCCTGCGACGGCGCCGAAGCGCTGTCCAAACTCCAGCAATGCCGCTTCGACGTCATCGTCACGGACCTCATGATGCCCGGCATGGACGGCATGGAATTGTTGCGCCGCTTGAAGGAGGACTCCGCACTGTGCCCCGCCGCGATCGTCCTGACTGCCTACGGCAATGTCGATACCGCCATCACCACCGTTCATGAATACGGCGCCTTCTGGTTCATCGAAAAACCGATTCGCCCCCGCGCGTTCCGCATCCTGCTGGAACGCGCGATCGCCCAGCACCGCCTCGTTGAGCGCAGCGAACGCCTCGAGCGCGAGCTCAGCAGCCACGGCCACATCGGCGACCTCGTCGGGACCAGCGCCGCCATGCAGGAGGTCTTTTTTCTCATCCGCCAGGCCGCCCCGACCCGAGCCAGCGTGCTCGTGACCGGTGAAAGCGGAACCGGAAAAGAACTCGTCGCCCGCGCCATCCACGACTTAAGCCCGCGCCGGGATGGCCCCTTCATCGCCGTGAACTGCGCCGCCATTCCGGAGTCGCTGATCGAAAGCGAGCTCTTCGGCCACGAAAAAGGCGCCTTCACCGGCGCTCTGACGCGCCGCGCCGGCTGTTTTGAACTGGCCGGCCAGGGAACCCTCCTGCTCGATGAAATCGGCGACATGCCGCTGTCGCTTCAGGCCAAGCTCCTGCGCGTTCTCGAGGACCGCCGCATCCGCAGACTCGGCGCGCCCTCGGAAACCGAAGTCGACGTGCGCGTAATCGCCTCCACCAACAAAGATCTGCGCGAGCTCGTCGCCGCCGGTTCCTTCCGCGAGGACCTGTTCTTTCGCCTCAGCGTCCTCCACATCGCCCTGCCCCCGCTGCGCGACCGTCTCGAGGAGTTGCCCGCCTTGTGCAGCGCTCTCATTACCCGCATCAACGCCCTGCACAATACCCGCATCACCAGCGTCGACGGCGCGGTGCTAGGCGCCTTGCGCCGCCATGACTGGCCCGGCAATGTCCGCGAGCTCCGCAATATTCTGGAGCGGGCCGCGATTCTGGCGCGCGAGGGCGAGATCACGCCCGATCATCTGCCCAAGGGCTTCGGCGGAACCGCCCCCGAGCGCGCCCGCCGCGACCTCGGCGCCGTCCCCACCGTGACCCTGCCCGTCGGCACGACCATCGAACAGGCCGAGCGCGAGCTCATCTCCATCACGCTCCTGCACACCCGCCACAATCAAACCAAGGCCGCGGAGCTGCTCGGCATCAGCGCCAAAACCCTGTACAACAAACTCCGCGAGTACGGCGGCTCGGCCGCCGCGGAGCGATCGGAATAGCGCCGCTGTGTCGTTGAAGACGAGAATCACAACTCTGACCATTTCGGTCACCGCCTGCGTTGTGTTCGCCCTCTTCCTCCTTCAGCTCAACAACGTCATTGAATCCTGGGTGGCCAGCTCCATCGAAATCGCCGAAATCGCCGGTCAACAGGTGGCCCATGTGTTGATCATGCGCGTCGACGAGCGCCAGGCGGCCGGGGCCGCGCGCCCCCGGCTCGAAAGCCTCAGCGATCTGGTCAAGGAGGATCCCAGCATTCCCGCTCTACTCGAAACCACCATGGCCCAGACCCGCTCCATCCTGGAGATCTCCGTGCTCGACGCCGCCGGAACCGTGGTGGCTTCCTCCAATCCGCTTCGCCCCGGCGCCACAATCGCCGAGTACCCGGAGCTGCGGCAGCTGCGCGCATTAAACCCGTTTAGCCGCGCCATGCGCATCCTGCGCGGCGGAGCGAATTATCAGCTCTGCATCCCCCTCGGCGTCTCCGGCCGACCCATCTTCAACATCCAGGTCGTCGTCTCGCCCGTCTTGTTGCGCGACGAGATGCAGCCCGCGATTCGCCGCGTCGTGCAGTGGGCCGGCGCCGCCTTCATCGCCTCCATCCTGCTCGCCTGGATCTCATCCCGCCTGGTCGCCAAAAATCTCAGCCGCATCTCGGTCGTGATCGATCGTCTGGCTACCGGCGAGACCGCCGAAAAAATCGACTCCGGCTCGCCCACCGACCGGGAATTCGCCGCCATCGAATCCAAACTCCATCTCTTGGGTCATCAGTTCCGCGGCGCTGCCGAGCTCCACGGCGCGGTCGAAAAAATTCTGGGCGGCCTCGAGGAAGCGATCCTGCTCTTCGATGACCAGGGCCGCGTGTCGCTGGCCGGCGGCGCCGTCGAGCGCGTTCTCGGCCTCAGCCCCGCCGCCATCCGCGGCCGGCGCGCACGCGACATATTTCCTCTCGACACGGCTTTCGGCCGCGCCTTTCACGAGGCCTTCCGTCGCCGCAGCGCTGTTCAGGACCAGCCCCTCGACTGGAACCGCAACGGCGCCCTCGCCCCCGTCGTCATGAACCTGGAGTTCAGCCCCGATCCCAGAGAGGCCGGCCGGTTCACGGCCTTGCTCCGCGTCCGCGACGCCGGCGGCCGCCGCCAGCTCGAGTCCCACCTCGGAACGTCCGTTCGCCTGGACGCCATGAACCGCATCACCGGAAGCGTGGCCCATGAAATCAAGAATCCGCTCAACTCCATCGCCGTGCGGCTCGACAACTTGCAGGCTTGGGCGAATGGCAGCTTCCCCGAGGCCGAACGCGAATTGCAGCTCATTTCCAACGAGGTGAACCGGCTGGACCGCGTGGTCCGCACCTTTCTTGATTTCACCCGCCCCGTGGAGCTCGCCGCCGAAGAAATCAACGCCGTCGCCTTGGTCCGCGAGGTCGCCGCGCTGCTGGAGGCCGACGCGGCTCGCCGCGCCGTGCGCCTGGATCTTCATGCGCCCGAGCCGGCTGTTCCCATCCTCGCGGATCCGGATCTCCTGAAAGAGGCGATCATCAATATCGCCACCAATGGCATCGAGGCGATGCCCAAAGGCGGAGTGCTCCACATGCAGGTGCGCGCGCGCGAAGGATGCTGTCTCATCAGCATCTCCGATACCGGCGTCGGCATCCCCGATGCGGCGCGCGACAAGATTTTTCAATTGTATTTCACGACAAAACCGAACGGATCCGGGTTGGGCCTCCCCATGGCCTTTCGCGCCGTCGAGCTGCACGGCGGCGCCATCGAGGTGCAAAGCGCCCCCGGCCGGGGCGCCCGCTTTGACATCAAGTTGCCGATGATAGGAGTAGCGCACTATCGCGCGTCCTGAATGACTGAACGGGCGCTGCTTGCCACCATCGTTTCAACCCTGTGCCTCGCCGCGCCGGGATGCCTCTGGCAGAAAAAGCGCAACCCGCCGCAGGCGGCGCAAACGCCGCGCCACGCCGCGCCAAAACGCGCCGCCGCGCGCAAAGCGGCTCGCTCCACCGCCAAAGGCGCCACGCCGCCCCATCGCCGCGCCTCCCGCCCCGCCCCCCATGCTCAGGCCGCGCAGCCGCCTTCTGCCCCCGTGGGTCCGCCCGCCCCGCCCGCTTCGCCCGAGCCCCTCGGCCAGATGCTCACTGAGCAGGAACGCGCCGATCTCAACCGTGCGCTCGATCAGAGCCTGTCCTCCACCCGGCAAAGCTTGTCGGAAATCTCGGAGCGGAGCCTGTCCCCCGATCAGGCCGAGACCGTGAACCTGGTGCGCGCCTTTATCTCTCAGGCCGAACGCGCGCGCAGCACGGATCTGAATACCGCCGCCCAACTGGCCCGCCGCGCTGAACTGCTCGCCCGATCATTAGTAGCTGGCCGCTGACGCCGGCTCCCCTCCGTCAGCGCTCACCCTCACCGCCACCGCCTTCCGCAAGTGAAACACCAGCACGGATTCGGCTGGAATGCGGACCTGCTTCCGCCCGGTGATTGCAGCGCCCGTTGTGCCCGCCGCGGCGCCGGCGCCTGCGCCGATCAGAGCGCCTCGACCGCCGGCCGCAAGACCGCCGATCAAGGCGCCCAATCCAGCGCCTCCTCCGATAAGCGTGAAATTCCGCCTCTTGTGACCGCCGCTGGACCGGACCACGCTGTCCGTCGCCACAGGCGTCATCGCTCCCTGAATCTCAATGCCCGTCAGTCCCAGGGCCAGGACCGCCCGCCCCTTCAATCTCCCCGACGGCGTCGAACTCCTTACCACCCCATCCACTCTCGCGCCGCGAGGAATCAGAGTCCGGCCCTGCACGACGACAGGTGAAATCAGCACTCCAGTGAAGCGGTCCCCCGCTCGGAACCGCGCCGTATCAATGCTGCTGTTGATGCGCACTCTCAGCGCCGTGCCGGCCGGCGCGACCGCCTCCAGGAACGCAGGCGGCGGGGGCCACGATGGCGCCGGCCCCGGCGCAGCCGCTGCCGCCGTCGACGCTGGCGTCCCTGCTGTCAACGTCTCGGCCGCCTGCGGCGCCGCCGCTGGAGACGCTGGAGACGCCGCCGCCGGAGACGCCCCCGTTGCAGACGGCGCCGGCTGCGCGGCCGCCGTCGTTTCATGAGCTGGCGATGCGCCCCGACACCCCGTCGCCGCCGCTAACCCGGCCGCCGCCAGCGCCGCCGCTACCAAAATCCCTCTGCCTGCCAAAATTCGCTCTCTCCCCGTTGTGTGGCCGGCCTCGCGCCGTAAAGCCGCTTCAGGCGGGCGCGCCTGCCCGCAACACTAAATCAAGCCGCCCGCCCTGTTTCGGCTTCCCGGCGATCCTCCGGCCGGAGCCAATCAAATGCACGCCGCCTGCCGCTCACTCCTGCGCCGGCAAATCCAATCCGATACGGCTGAAGCCGGATCCGCCCCGGCCAAGCTCCAGACAGGATTTCCGGTTTCGCAATCCCCCGTCTGCCGGAAATAGTTTCCGAATGCGCCCCTTCTTTCGCAGAATGGTTCTGAAGAACCAACCCGACCATGGCCGAAAACGATAAAGAATTCCAAGACATGACCGCGCTCGTGACCGGATCGAGCAACGGCATCGGCGCCGCCGCCGCCGTTGCGTTCGCCCGCCGCGGAGCGCGGGTCCTCATCCACTACTTTCGGGCAAGAAATGAAGCCGAGCGCGTCCTCGCCAGCGTTCGCGACGCCGGCGCCGGGGGTGAAATATTCCAGGCCGACCTCAGCAGCCGCGACGGCGTGCACGCCTTCATCGCCGCTCTCCAGGATCGCAGGGTCGACATCCTCGTCAACAACGCCGGCTCGCTGATCCGCCGCACCAGATTTCTGGAAATGACCGAAGCGTATTGGGAGCAGATCTTCATGCTGAATCTGACCAGCGCCATGCTCATCACCAGGGCGCTCGTCCCCCGTATGATCGAACAAAAGCGCGGCTTCATCGTGAATGTCTCATCCGTGGCCGCGCGAAATGGAGGCGGCTTGGGCGCAATGGCCTACGCCAGCGCAAAGGCTGCGCTCTCTGCAATGACCAAGGGGCTCGCCAAAGAGCTGGCGCCCCACGGCGTCCGCGTCAATACCGTGTCGCCGGGAACCGTCGACACCAACTACCACCGGACCTTTTCCACCGCGCAAATGCTGGACGCCGTCAAAAACGCCACCCCCCTCCAGCGCCTCGGAACCGCGGAAGAGATCGCCGATGTCATCGTCTTTCTGTGCAGCCATGGCGCCCGCTTTATCCACGGGCAGGCAATCGAAGTGAACGGCGGATTCCTCATGGTTTAGAATTCCGCCGTCTCAGCGCCGCCTACCGCGCCCGGATCGTTACAAACGCCGTCTGGCCGCCTCGGTTGATCAGCACCAGCGCCGGGCGGTTCCCTGATTTCCGCAAGGCCGCCCGCACATCCTCAACGCTGTTCACCGCCTGACGGTTGATCTCAACCAGCACATCGCCGGCTTGAATCCCCGCCTCCGCCGCCGGTCCCGTGGGATCCACCGACATGACCACCAGCCCTTTCTTCACGTTCGGAATTCCCAGTTGTTCGGCCAGCTCCGGAGTGATCGGCTGAACGCGCAAACCGAGCTGTCCGCCCCCGCTGCCGCCGCCCGATTGCGTCTGCGGGTTCTCGCTGCCGCTCAGTTCGTCCAGTTTCGCGTGAATTTGTTGCTGCTGGCCGTTGCGCACAATGGTCAGCGTCACATCCGTCCCCGGCGCCGTGCTGGCGATCGCGTTGCGAAAGGCGTTCGGATCCCGGATGTTCGATCCGTTCAGCTGCGTGATCACGTCGCCGGTCTTGATCCCCGCCTTGTCCGCCGGTCCGCCCGGCGCCACGCCGCCCACCAGCACTCCCTCGGTGCTCTTCAGCCCCAGGCTCGCCGCCAGATCCGACGTGATCGGCTGGATGCTGACCCCTAGATGCCCGCGGCGCACCGATCCCCGCTGGATCAGCTGCTCCATCACCGTCTTGGCCATGTTCGACGGAATCGCAAAGCCGATGCCGATGTTTCCGCCTGTCGGCGATATGATCTGCGAGTTGATGCCGATCAGCTCGCTGTTGGTGTTCACCAGCGCGCCCCCCGAGTTGCCGCGGTTGATCGGCGCGTCCGTCTGAAGAAAATCTTCAAAAGCGCCGTTGCTCAGCCCCGTGGAGCGCCCCTTCGCGCTGATGATTCCCGCCGTCACCGTCTCGCCAATGCCCAGAGGATTGCCGATCGCAAGGCAGATGTCGCCCACATGCACCTTGTCCGAATCGCCGAGCGTCAGGGTCGGGAGATTATTGGCGTCAATCTTTAAGACCGCAAGGTCGCTGGGCGCATCGGAGCCGACAACTTTAGCTGAAAATGTTCTGTGATCGTTCAAATCCACCTTGATCTCCTCCGCGCCGTCAATCACATGGTGGTTCGTCAAAATATGCCCGTCGCTCCGGACAATGACGCCCGACCCCAGCCCGCGCTCAATCTGCGCCCCGCCGTCTGGCGCAGACGGCATTCTCCCGCCGAAAAAGCGCTGGAAAAACGGATCCATGAAGAACGGAAACTGCTGCGGAGCGCGGACTACGCGCGAAGAACGGATAGTGATTACCGCGGGCGCGACCCGGTCCACCACCGACGCGTAGGACAGCGGCGCCGTGGATGGATTGGGCGGCGTCGGACCCGCGGACTTGCCGCTCGGCTGTCGGCATGAGACCGCAACTCCGGATGCGAGAAGCGCCATCGCCGCAAGATGAGGAATAAACCGTGAGATCGCCATTGCATTTTTTGGACGGGTCAGCCGTTTGCTCCTTCGGCGCCGTAACTGTTAAAGGCTCGTTTCCCCGGCGCTCCGAAGTTGCCATTCACAGCCGCCGAATTCCTCTTAATTCTATGTCCGGCCAAGATTTGTTATTTCTGGCCCGCTCTCAGGCTTGCAACCGCCCGCTACCATGAAAGCAGGAGGCCGCAAAACCTCCGTCCAACAAAGCCGCTCGTTCGAGCGGCTTTTTTCTTTTCTGGAGGTCCCGATATGTCCACCAACCGTTCCACCGGTCCGCGCACCGACGCCGGCAAGGCCG
>DASRCT010000040.1:0-128038 GCA_035652975.1 Bryobacteraceae bacterium
CTATTCGACATTCGTCACCCAATCGCGCATAGCCTCGCTGATGGCGTCCTTCAACGTCCTGCTGCCCGTCGCCACGCCCACTACCCTGGCGCCCAGCAGCCGCATGCGAAAGACATTCAGGCGCTGCCGCCGCATGTCCTCTTCGCCCATGTAGACGGTGCAGTCGAACCCGAACAGAGCGCATACCGTTGCGGTGGCGACGCCGTGCTGCCCCGCGCCGGTTTCCGCGATGATGCGACGCTTCCCCATGCGGCGCGCAAGCAGCGCCTGACCCAGGCAATTGTTAATTTTGTGCGCGCCGGTGTGGAGCAGATCCTCGCGCTTCAAATATATGCGCGCGCCGCCCAGCTGGGCGCTGAGCCGCCGGGCGAAATACAGCGGCGTCGGCCGACCCGCGTAATCTGCAAGAAGTTCCGCCAGCTCGGCCTGAAACGCCGGATCCTCCCGCGCCTCGCGGTAGGCCTGTTCGAGCGCCTCAAGGGGCGCCATCAGCACTTCAGGCACATAGCGTCCGCCGTACGGCCCGAAATGCCCGCCCGCGTCGGGAAGCGACTCGATCATACGCTTAACGCCGCCTTAATAAACTGCTTCATCTTCAGCCGGTCCTTCTTTCCCGGATTCGACTCCAGCCGGGAGCATGCATCGACGCCCCAGGGTTCTGCCTGTTCAATCGCTTGCCGGACATTGTCGCCGTCCAGCCCTCCCGCGATCACAATGCGCCGTCCGGGTATGCGCGCTTTAGACCAGTCGAAGGTGCGGCCCGTTCCTCCGCGGAGCTCCTCCGACGGCGCGTCGAGCAGGAATGCCTCAGCCGCAGGGTCGTCCAGCGACTCACAACGAAACGAACTGTTCACCTGGCGCGCCCGCCAGCAGCGGAACCCGTAAACAGTTTGTTTTCCATGGACTTGCGCTATATCTAGCGCGGCCTCCCTCAGGATGGCCTGAATAGCCGGGTTCGTTTCGTCAACGAAGACCCCCACCTTCAAAACCGTCGGCGGCAGTTCAGCGACGATCGCCTGGGCCGCCTGCGGACTGAGATACCGGGGGCTCTTCGGATAAAAGTTGAACCCCAACGCCGAGGCACCTGCCTCCACCGCCGCCAATGCGTCGTCCCGGTTCGTGATTCCGCAGATTTTGACCATCATGCCCTGAGTTCCCTGAGCGCAGAGGCCGGATCTCCGGTTTCCATCAGACGTTCGCCGATCAGAAATGCGCCATATCCCGCCGCCTGCAGCGTCTCGATGTCTCGGCGCGTCCGAATCCCGCTCTCTGCCACGCGGACCACTCCAGGGGGAATGCGCCCGGCAAGCCGCAGCGAGGTTTGGAGCGTCACCTCAAAGGTGCGCAGATTCCGGTTGTTAACGCCAATGATCCCTGCGCCCGAGGCCACAGCCCGGTCGAGTTCGTTTTCATCATGCACTTCGACCAGAACGGACATGCGGAACTGTTCCGCATACTCACGAAGATCACGAAGCTCGGCATCGGTCAGAATTGCGGCGATCAGCAGGACCGCGTCGGCCCCGCTTGCGGCGGCTTCGGCCACGTGCTGCCGGGAAAGGGTGAAATCCTTTCGCAGCACGGGGATGCGTACCGCCGAGCGAGCCGCGACCAGGTCCTCCAGGCTGCCTTGGAAGAACTCCGCGTCAGTCAGTACGGACAACGCCTGGGCGCCCCCTCGCTCATAGGCGCGGGCGCGCGCAGCGGCATCGTAGTCAGCCGCCATCACGCCCTTGCTGGGAGACGCCTTCTTGCACTCTGCGATGATCGCCGCGCAGTTTGACGTCAGCGCTGATTGAAAATCGCGGCGGTCCCCCATGCGATCCTGTGCGCGGCGCTCCAGTGATTCGAGCTTGACGGGGTCGCGGGCCAGCTCGGCGCGCTTATGCTGGACAATGCGTGCTAGCAAATCCGGAACCGCAGTGGTCATGCGGAGAACATTTCATCGTAACATGCGCCCGCGTCGCATCCTGCCCGAAGGAAGCCCGTTAATTCGAGCCGTCGGCTGATAGCCAGACATCGCTTCACGCGTCCAATAGTCGACGGTCTGGATTGCAGCGACAACCCTGTTCGGGTATAGTCGAAGCACCTGTATCTCTCTAGCAGAGGAGGTTCTAGTGAGAAAACTTACACTCGCGGCAACGATCCTGGGATCGATGCTCGCATTTAGCGCCTACGGCGAAGAAATGACGGGCGTCATCTCCGATTCGCACTGCGGCGCGGCGCACGCGGAGGCCTCAGCGGCCGCTGAAAAGTGCGTCGCCAAATGCGTCAAGGGCGGCAGCGCGCCGGTGTTCGTCAGCGAAGGCAAAGTCTACAAAATCGACGCGGATTCCAAGTCCAAGGTCATGAGTCACCTGGGCCATAAGGTGACGATCAACGGGTCGGTGGAGGGCGACACTGTAAAGATCGATAGCGTGAAGATGGCCAGCTAGCTTTTCCGATAAACGGGGCGGGGAACCGCCCCGTGCTATCGAAACTCGATGAACAGTTTGCCAGCCGGACCTTTATAGATCAATTCAAGGTCTTTAATCTTCTGCTTGCCTTCGATGGGGAAATAAAGAAGTCCGCTGAGGGGCTGGATGCTTTCCTTGTCGGGCAGCATCTTTTCGGTAAGCAGCTTCAGGAGCGGGTTCGCATCCTTCTGATCGCCGGTGTGGACGCTCGCCTCGGCCTTCTCTTGGCCTTGTGTGCTGCCGGAGGCGACTCCGCTGGGCGGCCCTGCCATAGTGGGCCGGCCGCCGGCGCCTGGTATCCCGCCCCAAATGGGGCGTTGCGTCTGAGTTCCGTAGCCTCCCCCTTCAATCGTTTGCCGGACGACCATGGTTGCGCTGCCAGCGATCTGGCTGGGCTCAAACGCGCCTGAGCGTTGCCCGTCCTTGTGCGAAAGCAGCGTAAAATCGTCGTGGCTCACCGACAGCGGCTCCTCGCCCTTCGGCACGACTTTAACCTGAACCGCGATGACGCCGGGCGGCAGGTCCGCTCCGAGCGCCTGGCGGATTTCGGCCGGATCGAGCAGTGGAGTAGCAAAGATGTCCACCTTCTCGTTTCCTGCCTGATTGGTAATGGTCGGCTTCTGATCCGACTTTTTACTGCCGGCGAACGAAGTGGCCAGCAGGGCGGCGACCATCAGCACACTACAGCGCATGACATGAACCTTCTTGTATTGATTATCGCGCCGGCGCTGCCGAGCCCGAATGCTAAATCCGCTCCAAACCCGTTTTTGCGGGCAATCGCCGGACCCCGCCTTCAGATTGCGCGATAATAATTATCGTTCGGCAGGAATTCTGCGCATCCTGCGCAGAGGAGCATACATCTCACAACAGGAGAAGAATTCATATCGAAATGCTTGGAGTTGGAGACAAATTTCCGTCCTACGCGCTTACGGCCACAGTGAGCACAGATAAGAACAAGGCCTTTACGACAATCACGGACCAGGACTTCCCCGGCAAGTGGAAGGTGTACTTTTTCTGGCCGAAGGATTTTACGTTCGTCTGTCCCACTGAGATTGCGGGGTTTGCGAAGGTGAACCGCGAATTTCAGGACCGCGACACGCAAATTCTGGGCGGCAGCATTGATTCTGAGTTTGTGCATCTCGCCTGGCGGCAGCAGCATCCGGATCTGAAAGATCTGCCATTCCCGATGCTTGCCGACATCAAGCGCGAACTGGCGACGAAGCTGGGCATTTTAGACAAGGACACGGGCGTGGCGCAGCGCGCGACATTCATCGTGGATCCGGACAACATTATCCGCTTTGTCATGGTGACGGACATGAATGTCGGCCGTAATCCGGAAGAGGTGCTCCGGGTGCTGGACGCCCTGCAAACCGATGAGTTGTGTCCTTGCAACTGGCAGAAAGGCGAGGCGACTCTGACCGTTTAATTTATGATGCTGGAGAATTTGATCGAGCGAATTCCCGATTACGCCAAAGATCTCCGGCTGAATCTCGGCGCTGTGCTCCGTCAATCCGAACTGACGGAGCAGCAGCTCTGGGGCGCCGCCGTGGCCAGCGCTATTGCGTCGCGCAATCCCGAAGTCACCGCCGCGATCACCGCCGAAGCGCAAAAACATCTCGCGCCGCAGGCCTTGGAGGCGGCGCGCGCCGCTGCGGCGGTGATGAGCATGAACAATGTGTACTACCGCTTCCTGCACCTGACGGCCAACGAGAACTACCGCACCATCCCCGCGCGCCTTCGCATGAACGCCATCAAGTCGCATGGAGTGGAGCCAGCCGATTTCGAGCTTTGGTGCGTCGTGGTCTCGGCGATCAACAATTGCCAAGCCTGCGCGGCGTCGCATGAGCAAAGAGTTCGCGATAAAGGACTGTCGGAGAATGCGGTGCTGGCGGCGATTCGGATCGGGGCGGTCATTCATGCCACGGCGACGGTTTTGGACGCGCACGCCGTCCGGAATCAAGCCGTTGAACCGGCGGCGGTCTGAACCCGAGTCGGCCGGCTCAGGACTTATTCCCCGGCCTCGTCCGGCGCGCCATAGGCTCCCACCAGATCCTGCTGCCGCACTTTTTCCACGTTGAATTTCGCGGCGCGGTCAATCATGGTTCGCAACACCATCTCCGGGGCTGGCTCATTGCCGCTTTTCGCCCAGCGCAGCGGGTTGATGCGCGCCACCACAAAAGAACGAAGATAGGGGCTGTGGAGTCCGCGCTCCTTCAGTCTGGCGATGAGGGCGGCAACGTGTTCCTCGAGTTTTAACAGCAACGACGCGTTTCGTTCATGCGCCTTGACGGCGGTGCGGAGAGGCTCCTCCGAAAAAGATTCCACTCTGCGCAAAACCGGATGATACGCCCCGCCGGCGAATTTGCGGTTCTGATCGTAGAGGACGCCGAGGGTCGCCAGCGACGCGTCCTCCAGATAGAAGGCGAACGAAGACTCCGGCTCCGCCGGGCGGTCACGCACGAGCTCGCGATAAATGCGGAACGCCTCGAGCGCACGCTCCCGCAGGTTGTGCGCCCGCTCCGTATTGAGCGCAAGAATCTGTTGCGCGATGTCGCGATCGGGAATGACCAACGCGGTGATCGCGCGCGCGCCAAGTCTTCGCATGGCTTCCAGCCGATGCAGTCCATTGGGGGTCCAAAATCCGCCTTCGGGAGCGGCCACAGCGATGATCGGATCCAGAAAGCGGCCGGTCTTGTGAATGACGGCGGCGAGACGCTTCTGGTGCGCGTCTGAAAGGTCGCGCTGAAAGGGCGTCGGCTGAATACGATCGATGGGCAGAGCTGCGAGCACGAGCGGATGCGCGCCAAGCGGCTCCCGGTAGGCGCCGATAAGGCATCCGTTCTCCCGCTCAATGTATTCCGCCAGGGGGGCAATCTCGGAGGTTCGTCCGACGGGGCATTGGGCGGGCTCAAGTCCGACAGACCGGGCGGCGCGCTTGCGCGGGCCGCGCCGGCTGCTTGGCCTTGCCGCTTTCGCCGTTTTGGGCGCCATAACAACATGTTCGCTGAATTAAGCTGTGATGGGACTCAATCGTCATGAATCTGATTCAGCTCTTCGATCTGTCGTTTTCCGGACGCGGGGGGCGGATCGCGCTGGAGCACTATGACCAGGAAGGGCGCCTGGGCGCGCTGACGTTTCACGAAATCGACGCGCGGAGCAGGCGCATGGCGCGCGTCCTTGCCGATCGCGGGCTGAAGCGCGGGGACCGGCTGTGCGTCTATCTCGCCAACCGGGCCGAAATGATCGATCTCTATCTCGCCTGTCTGCGGCTCGGGATCATTTTCGTTCCGATGAACATTCTGTACAAGGAGCGCGAGATTTCACATATCCTGCGCGACGCGGAACCGGCTGCTGTGGTTGTTGACGGCGCGCTGCCGGGGACCGGGCAAACGTGGCAGATCTGCGAGCTGGCGGGCGAGGCGTCGACAGCGGCGCCGGCGTCCGGCGGCGCGGCGCTCGATGGAGACGAGCCCGCCTGCCTCATTTACACTTCCGGTACAACAGGCGCTTCCAAAGGCGCTATCCTGACGCATAACAACTTCGCCGCGAACGCCGTAACTTTGATTACCTGCTGGCAAATCACAAGCGCGGACCGATTTCTGCTCGCATTGCCGTTGTTCCACGTTCACGGGCTGGGAAACGGGCTGCACTGCTGGCTGATTTCCGGATGCCGGATGAGACTGCTGAAAAGATTTGAGATCGCCAAGGCGGAGCAGATCTTTCGCGAATTCCGGCCGACGCTGTTTTTCGGCGTGCCGACGGTGTATGTACGGCTGTTAGAGTTGCCGGATCAGGCCTGTCAAGACATCGGGCGGCGTATGCGTCTGTTTGTGTCCGGATCGGCGGCTCTTCCGGCGCATGTGCTGGAGAAGTTTCGCGCGCGCTTCGGACACACCATCCTCGAGCGATATGGAATGAGCGAAACGCTGATGAACATCAGCAACCCCTACGCCGGCGAGCGGCGCCCCGGATGGGTGGGCTTGCCGCTCCCCGGAGTTTCCGTGCAGTTGCGCGATCAGGACGGAAGGCCCGTTGCGGACGGGCGCCCCGGCGAAATCTTTGTGCGCGGACCGAACGTCTTCGCCGGATACTGGAAACGCGAAGATGCCACGCGCGAGGCATTCTGCGACGGATACTTCCGCACTGGAGACATCGGCGTGAGATCGGCGGACGGCTATTACAAACTGATAGGACGGAGAAGCGACGTGATCATTTCGGGCGGATTCAATATTTATCCACGCGAAATCGAAGAGTTTCTGCTGGAGCAAGCGGAGGTGAAAGAGGCAGCGGTGGCGGGCGCGCCGGATGAGATCCGGGGTGAAGCGCCCATTGCGTATGTCGTGTGTGAGCCGGGTTTCGATCCGGCTCAGCTTGAAGAGCGCTGTCGCGCCGTGTTCGCGTCGTTTAAAGTTCCGCGCGCGTTCATCGCTGTCGAACGGCTCCCGCGAACGGCGCTCGGAAAGGTGCAGAAGCACTTGCTGCCGACGCCGGAGGCGGCCACGCGGCGGCAATGAGCATTGTCACCGTAGAGACGGGCGCTCCCGTTCCACAGGCCAACGTACGGCTGGTGGATCTGGCGGCGCTTGAGCGCAGGCTGTCCACGGAAATTGAAGGCGAGGTCCGTTTCGACAGAGTTTCGCGGGCGCTGTATTCGACCGACGCCAGCGTGTACCAGATCGAGCCGGCCGGAGTGGTGATTCCGAAGACGCGTGAGGATCTGATCCGGGTGGTGCGGATCTGCGCGGACCTGCGATGTCCGCTGACGGTGCGCGGCGGCGGAACCTCGCAGGCTGGGCAGGCCATCGGCGCCGGCCTTCAAGTCGATACCTCGAAGTATTACAACCGGATTCTGGAGTTCAATGCTGACGAACGCTGGGTGCGCGTGCAGCCTGGCCTTGTGCTGGATGAGCTGAATGCGTATTTGCGCCCGCACGGACTGCGCTTCGCGCCGGACATCTCAACCGCCAGCCGAGCGACCATCGGCGGCATGATGGCGAACAATTCCAGCGGCGCGCGGTCAGTGCTCTACGGCAAAACGATCGATCACGTGCTGGAGCAGGAGGTTGCGCTCGCTGACGGGTCGGTGGCGCGATTTCGCGCGGTTTCAGAATCTGAGCTGGAATCGATTTGCTCGGGCGAGTCGCTGGAGGCCCGGTGCTACCGCGCCGTGCGCCGTCTGGCGGCGGACTGCGCGGCGGAAATCGAGCGCAGGTTTCCGAAAGTTCTGCGGCGCGTCGGCGGCTACAATCTCGACGAGTTTGTCCGACCGGGAAAGCCTTTCGATATGACCAAGCTGATTGCCGGTTCGGAGGGGACGCTCGCAGTGGTCCTCGAGGCGAAGCTGAATCTTGTGCCGCTGCCCCGGGCCACGGCGGTGCTGGCAATTCAGTTCGAGCGCCTGCTGGACGCGCTGGCGGCGACGCCAGCGATATTGATGCATCAGCCCTCGGCCGTGGAGGTCATGGATGCGTTTATTCTGGATCACACGCGTCAGAGCGATGCGCTGGAGAGTTTGCGGCGCAGCTTTATCGAAGGGGAGCCCGGCGCGTTGTTATGCGTGGAGATGTACGACGACTCCGAAGCCGCGCTGCGGCGGCGCATTGAGGCTCTCGAACAGGACCTCCGGGAGCGCCGCTACGGATATCACTATCACCAGGCGTTCGAAACCGCCGACCAGGGCAGGATCTGGCGCCTGCGCGAAGCCGCGCTGGGCCTATCCATGGCGATGAAGGAAGACGCCAAATCGATCTCGTTTGTAGAGGACACGGCGGTTTCGCCCGATCATCTTCGCGAGTACATTGAAAAATTCCTCGACATCATCAGAAGACATGACACTCAGGCGGGCGTGTACGCGCATGCTTCGGTCGGATGCCTGCACGTCAGGCCGGTCGTAAATCTCAAAACGGAAGAGGGAGTCCGCAAGTTTGAATCCATTGCGAATGCAGTGGCTGATCTGGTGCTCGAATACAACGGGGCGCTGTCGGGAGAGCACGGCGACGGTCTGGTGCGCAGTCCCTTTGTGTGGAAGATGTTCGGCCCCGTTCTCTATGAGGCGTTTCGCGCCATCAAGCGGACGTTTGATCCCGCCGGCATTCTGAATCCGGGCAAGATTGTGGACGCGCCGCCGCTCACGTCGAACCTGCGGTTTGGCGCGGGCTACCGGACGCCGAATCCGCAGACGTTTTTTGACTATTCGGAGTATGGGGGGATGGGCGGGGCAGTGGAAATGTGCAGCGGACTGGGCGCTTGCCGCAAGACGCTGGAAGGGACCATGTGTCCCTCTTATATGGCCACGCGCGAGGAGGCGGACTGCACGCGAGGGCGGGCGAACGTGTTGCGGCTGGCGATGACTGGCCGTATCGGCGAATCGGGGCTGGGCGATGAGGGCGTTTACCGCGTTCTGGATCTGTGCCTGGAGTGCAGGGCTTGCAAGGCGGAGTGCCCGGTCGGCGTGGATGTGGCGCGTTTCAAAAGCGAGTTTTTGGCGGACTATCAGGCGCGGCACGGTATGCCGCTCGGGGCGCGCGCGCTGGGATATGCGGATGTGATTGCGCGCTCCGGCAGCCGCTTTGGGCCGTTGTTGAACCGGGCGATGTGGACCGCCGCCGCCCGGGCGCTTACGGAGCGTGTGTTGGGCATCGACCGGCGGCGGAGTTTGCCGCGATGGAGCGCGGCAACGCTGGCGCGAGCCGCGGCGGCCAGGGCCGATCAGGGCGCGGCTGACTTTTTGTTCAATGACACGTTTACAAATTACTACAACCCCGAAGTCGGGCTGGCCGCGCTGGACGTGCTCGCGGCATCAGGAATTCGCGCCAGCGTGGCGCCGAACGGCTGCTGCGGCCGCCCCGCCATTTCCAAAGGACTTCTTTCGCGCGCGCGGGCGCTGGCGCGGCAGAACGTAGAGCGCCTGCACGCAATCGTTGAACGCGGCGGGGTGTTCATCTTCTGCGAGCCGGGCTGCCTTTCGGCGGTCCGCGAAGATGCGCCCGCGCTGCTGCGCGGCGAGGAGCAGAAGAGAGCTCGCAGGGTCGCGAACGCCTGCATGCTGTTTGAGGAATTTGTCGGCCGGGAGCTCGAAGCCGGCAGAGCGCGCCTCGAGTTTGCCTCCGGGCCGCGGGAGATTCTGCTTCACGCGCATTGCCATCAGAAGTCGATGGGGCTTCTGGCGGCTGCAAAGTCGTTGCTGGCGCGAATTCCCGGCGCAAGAGTGATTGATCCGGATGCGGGCTGCTGCGGCATGGCGGGATCCTTCGGTTACACCCGTGATCATTTTGAGATCTCGCGGCGGATCGGCGAACGGCGCCTGTTCCCAGCCATACGGCGGATGCCGTCCGGAGGCGTCGTGGCGGCGTCAGGTTTTTCGTGCCGTCATCAGATACAGGATTTTACGGATGCGGAGGCCGTTCACCCGGCTGTACTGCTGCGCTCGCTTCTGAAACATTAGGCCTGGCAAGCGGCGCCCGAGCGGTCTGGCATAAAATCGACTTGCGATGAATTTGAACCGGCGATCATTCGTACTGGGCTCGGCTCTGGTTCCGATCGCGTCCTCAGCGCAGACGGCTGAGCGCGTCCATACGGGCGTCATTGGCGTCGGAAATCGTGGATCCTACCTGTTGCAGGCGATTCTCGAACAACCGGACGCCCGCGTGGTCGCGCTTTGCGATGTGAAACCGGACCGCCTGGACAAGGCAGCCTCCTCCGCTGCACGCGACAATCCACAAACCTACGCGGACTGGCGACGCATTCTGGACCGGAAGGACGTGCAGGCCGTATTTATCGCAACGCCGCCCTATCTGCATTCGGAGATGGCGATCGCCGCGCTCGAGGCGGGCAAGCACGTCTACTGCGAAAAGCCGATCGGCATTACCGTGGACCAGGTTCGCAGGCTCCTTGCGGCTGCGAAGCGTTCCGATCGCATTTTCGTTCCCGGCCAGCAATTGCGGTCGTTGAAGAGCCTTCAAACCGCGGTTGCGCAGATCCACGAGGGCTTGATCGGCGACGTTTTGATGATCAAAGCGCAACGCCACGCGCCGGCTGATCTTCCGCACGACGGCTCTTCGGCGGACTGGTATTTTGACGTCTCGAAATCAGGCGGCTATCTGATCGAACAGTCAGTGCACAATCTGGATTTGTGCAATTGGGTTATGCGAGCGCATCCGGTCCGCGCGGCTGGGTTTGGGGCTACGCTCCGTTACAAAAATGATCCTCCGGGCCGCACCATTTTCGATTGCGGGGTGTTGAGCTTTGATTATCCGAATGAGTTGAAGCTCTCGTTTACGCAGAACGTGTTTCATCCGCGCGGGATGCCGAATGGCGGACAGTACCTGTACGTGTATGGAACCAAGGGCGCGGTCGATCTCATGGCGCCGCAGGCGACGGCATATCCACTGACGGCGAGCGGCCAGCCAAGCATTGTATCGACCAAAGCCGACGATCAACAGAGCGCCCACATCGCGGCGTTTTACGCATCGGTGACGCGGGGTGCTGCTCCGCCGGCTGATATCACGATTGGCGCGACCGCTGCGCTCACCTCCATTCTGGGGAACGAGGCGATGGTTAAAGGGCGGGTAGTTCAGTGGAGCGAGCTGGGAGTGGAGCTCTAGCCGGATCCCGCAGGGCCGCTGCGACGCTCGGGCAACGGGCGTTGGTATCGCTGCGCGCGCAGTCTTCGCGGCGCCGCGTCAGATCGGAAGCACGCGGACCGGCTGAGCCGGACCGCCGGCGATTCGCACCGGATTGCGCAATGCCCGTCCGAAGCCTTCAAACTGGATTTCAATCAGGTCGCCATCCTCGAGCCGGATCCCGTCGGCGAAGCTGAAGGCGTCCGCCCCAAAGAAATGCACGTGGATGTCGCCCGGGCGTCGATGGGCGTCGAATTTGAAGTGGTGGTGCTCGATGTTGGCCAGGCTGTGGCACATCACCGACTCACCAGTTTGAATCCGCTTATGCCAGATTGTCTCGTCCCGGCGCCGTATCGCGACCTGGCCTGGTACGGATGTGAAGTCGGGATCGACCACGAGTTCCGGACCGATTGCGCAGCTTCGCAGCTTGGAGGGCGCCAGATAGAGATAATTTTTCCGCTCGGTGACATGGTCCGAGAACTCGTTTGCCGCCGTCATGCCGATCCGGCGCGGAACGCCTGCATGATCGATCAGGTAGACGCCTGCAATCTCAGCTTCCTCGCCGCCGTCTTCGGCAAAGGGCGGAACATCGAGCGGCTGGTTATGCGCGCGCAATGCTCCGCCGGTTCCTTTGTAAAACCATTCCGGCGCGACGCCGATGGCGCCAGAGGCGGGTTTGCCGCCCTCGAGTCCCCACTGGTACATGCGGATGCTGTCCGTCAGCTCCGCGCCGGCGGCGTGCATCGCCTGGCGACTGGATGCGCTTTTCCTATGCGTGAGTCCAGTGCCGGAGACGACGCAGCGCGCCGGTTCCTGGGGATGATCGATCGAGGGCAGAATGCGCCAGCTTGAAGCGCCATCATAAATGGGATCGTAATCGAGCAACTCGTCCGAGACGCTCTGGCGGATGAAATGCGCAAACCCGACGCGGGCGGCAAGAGCGCGGCTGGCGAGCGCATAGATCGATTCGGTTTCTCGCAAGAGCCGAATCGAGCGCTCGTCCACAATTCCGACGCGGCGGCCCGCAGGGCCGAGAAGCTGAATTAGCCGGATCGACGGATTCATTTTTGATACTTCACACTGTACAACCGGCGTTTGCCTGGGTGCTGCGGCGCAAGCGCTGACAGGCGGCGGACGCGCGGGTGCGGGGCCGGTGGCCGGCCGGCGCCGACAGCCCGGCATTCACCGAAGTAATCCGCGGAGCGGGCGGAAGGACGGCATATTGACATCCAGGCCCGGATGGTTGTACGTTTCGAACCTAGCGGGTTTGCTGAAAGCGCTTGCGGCCCACAGTTGTCCATCGCGGCGGGCCGGGGGGAGCCTTTATGCTGAAGAGAACAAACCGGGTGCATCGGCTCGCATGCATTGCGTTCTTAGCGACATTTCCTGTTATCGCCCAGGTTCAGAGCGGCCGTATTGTGGGCACCGTTACGGATCCGAACAAGGCGCTCGTGCCAAACGCGTCGGTGACGGTGACGAATATCGGGACGAATCAGGCCACTACTGTCTCGACGAACAGCATCGGCGATTACGTGGTGACGCCGCTCGATCCCGGCGTTTACAGCGTACGCGTATCGGCGCCGGGATTTCAGACAGCCGTGATCGACAAGGTGGAGGTGCAGGTGGGGCAGTCGGCGCGCGCCGACGTCGAGCTCCGCGTAGGCGAAGCCAGCGCGAGCGTGCAAGTCACCGCCGTTGCGCCGCTGCTTGATTCCGAGTCCGGCACGCTCGGCCATACGGTCACGACCTACCAGATCCAGGATCTGCCGCTGAACGGACGCAGCTTTTACGAGCTGGCCCGGATCACGCCGGGTGCGGCGCTGCTTCCGGGCGGCGGCAACCTGCTGCGCATCCGCGCCAATTACTGGTCCGGCGAATCGATCAGCGGCGTGCGCGGCCGGCAGACCAGTTTTCTGCTGGATGGCGTCGACGTCACCGATCATCACCAGGGCGGGACGATGATTCAGACATCGATCGACGCGCTACAGGAGTTCAAAGTTCAACAATCAGAATACTCGGCTGAGCTGGCCCACGCCGGCGGCGTACTCAACAGCACGACCAAATCGGGCACCAATGAGCTGCACGGCGGAGTTTTTGAGTTTCTGCGGAACGACAAGCTCGACGCGCGAGACTTCTTCGCGCCCACGCGCGGCGTTCTGAAACGCAACCAGTTCGGCGCCGATTTCGGCGCGCCGCTTGCCATCCCGCATCTCATCCAGGGAAGAGACACGACGTTCCTATTTATCGACTACGAAGGGATGCGCGAGCGACAGGGGCTCCCGTTCAGCAACATTGTGCCGACGCCGGCGATGAAGGGGGGCGACTTCAGCGCGCCGGGGCTCCCGCAGATTTACGATCCGCTGACGACATCCGGCGGCGCGCGACAGCCGTTTGCCGGCAATATCATTCCGAAGGACCGGCTGTCTCCGCAGGCGCTGTACTTTAATCAGTTCATTCCAGATCCGAATATCGGCTCCAACCGGGCTGCGTTCGTTCCCACGCGCGCGCTCAACTTCGACCAGTTCACGATCCGCGGCGACCGGAAGATCACCGATGCGCACCGCTTCTTTGTGCGATGGAGCTTTAATAACTATCAGCAGCTCGACCCCAACGCGTTTCCAGCGCTGGGAACCGCGCCGTTGAACACCCGCGCCAACAACGTCGCCGCCGCGCTGACCAGCATGCTGCGGCCGAATGTGATCCATGAGGCGCGGTTCAGTTATATGCCGCAGTGGATCGATCTGTCGCCGTTTGGACTGGGCGTGAATTTCAACCAAAAGGCCGGCATAACTGGTTTTGACGAAACGGCGCGGCCGGGCGTGATTGGATCTTTTCCGGATTTCAGTTGGAGCGGGTACGCGTCGATGAACGGCTCGGCTTTTGATCAGCGTCCCAAGACGCAATATTTCCAGGTATTCGAATACGCGGATAACCTGACCTGGATCAAGGGCAGGCATATTCTTAAGTTCGGCGGGCAGATCCGGCGCTGGAAGCCGCTGTTCACCGACAGCCAGCAGTATCAGGGAACATGGACGTTCAGCGGGATCAACACGCAGAACCCGGCGCGCACGAGCGGAACGGGCGACGCGTTCGCGGACTGGATGCTCGGCTACCCGGCGTCCGCCGGCCGCGCATATCCGGGCAACTGGTTCGGCGGCTACGCGACCTTCTGGCACTTTTTCGCGCAGGACGATATCAAAGTCACCAGCCGCCTGACGCTGAATATCGGTCTGCGATACGAGTACTCGCCGTGGCTGAAGGGTTACCGCGGCCAGCTCGGCACATTCGACGGGACGTCGGCCAAGCCGATTATCATTGCGAGCGACACTGACCAGATCGACCTTGGGGCGCAGTACGCGACGCCGACCGCGTATGCGCTGTTTAAAGATTACATTCAAACGACGCACCAGGCGGGACTGCCGATTTCGGTCACGTACCCCGACAAAGCCCAGTGGGCGCCTCGATTTGGATTTGCGTGGCGGCCGTTCGGCGAGCGAACAGTTCTCCGCGGCGGCTACGGCATTTTTTACGAAATGGAAAACACGGACGGACGGGTCAATTTGAACATGATTCCGTTCCGGTTCAGCGAGACAGTGTTCAATACGGCCAACACGATTCCGAACCGGACGCTTGCCGATTTCTTTCTGGGAAAGCCATTGGGCAGTTTGGGCAGCACGCCGAACCTGAGTCCGACGTACACGCGCCTCCAGCAGGGCAGCGACCAGCATTGGAACTTCGGGGTCCAGGAGCAAATCACGCCGAACATGATGCTCGAAGCAGACTATGTGGGAAACCACGGGCTGCACCTGAACAGTTCGAACCCGATCAATGATCCGACGCCCGGCCCGGGCGCGATTCAGGCGCGGCGACCATATCCGATGTGGGGGAGCATTTCTTATTTCTCGCAGGATATGAGCACGACCTATCACGCGCTCCAGGCCAAGCTTGAAAAGCGGCTATCGAACGGTTTCTGGTACCTGGTTTCCTACACGTGGTCCAAGAGCATGACGTTTCAGAATACGCCCGCGGTGGGCGGAGATTACGCCTGGGAGAAGGCCCTCTCTTCGTTCGACATTCCTCAGAATGTCGCGATCAGCGGCGGGTACGAGCTGCCAGTGGGCCGGGGCAAGATTCTTTTGAACAGGTCAAACCGGGTTGTTGACGCGGCGCTGGGCGGATGGCAGGTGCAGGGGACCTTTATCCGCCGCAGCGGGAGGCCGTTTACCCCGACCATTTCCCGCGATGTCGCCAATACCGGCATCGGCGGCCAGCGGCCGAACCGTATTGGTCCCGGCACGCTGCCCAACCCCACCGCGCAGGCATGGTTCAACAAAAATGATTTCAGTGTTCCCGCAAATTACGCCTACGGCAACTCCGGCGCGGATATCTTACGGGAACAGCGTTTCATCGATCTGGATCTTTCCGTATTCAAGCAGTTCCGGGTGACCGAGGCGAGCCGTCTGCAGTTTCGCGCCGAGTTCTTCAACCTGACGAATACGGTCAGCTTTTCCGCGCCGGGGACGAATATCGATACGGCATCCGGAGGAGTGGTCACAAGCGCAATCAGCACGCCCCGTCAGGTTCAGTTTGCGCTGAGATATGACTTCTGAGTCATGAAATTCGAATTCGCCGTGTTCCTTCTGGCCGCATCCTTCGCGGCGGCGCAGACGAGGGTTGCGATTCGCGTCAATGCGGCGCAAACCACGCGTCCCTTCAACCCCATCTACGCCTATTTCGGCTACGACGAGCCAAACTACACGTATATGAAGCACGGACGCAAGCTGATTCAGGAACTCGCCCAGCTCAGTTCCGCGCCCGTCTATATCCGTACGCATTTCCTGCTCGCGACCGGCGATGGCGTCCCGGATTTCAAGTGGGGATCGACCAATGCGTATCGGGAAGACGCCTCCGGCAGGCCAGTGTACGACTGGACGATCGTCGATCGGATTCTGGATACCTATCTCGAGGCAAAAGCGAAACCGTTCGTCGAGATCGGATTCATGCCAGAGGCGCTGTCCAGCAAACCGCAGCCCTACAGACCGGAATGGAGTCCCGGGGCGAGCTTCGCGAAGTATTACGTCGGATGGTCTTATCCGCCTAAGGATTACGCGAAATGGGGCGAACTCGTATACCGGTGGGTGCGTCATGAGGTTGAGAGGCACGGAGCGGATGAAGTCGCATCGTGGTATTGGGAGGTGTGGAATGAGCCGGACATTTCCTACTGGCACGGCGCACCCGACGAGTACAACAAGCTGTACGATTACGCAGCGGCCGGCGTAAAGCGCGCGCTGGCGAGGGCCAGAGTCGGCGGACCCGCCTCGACGGGCCCGGCGTCGCCGCGAGCGGCGGCGTTTCTCCGGCAGTTTCTTGAGCACTGCGCAAACGGAACCAACTATGTGACGGGCGCGACCGGTTCGCCGCTCGATTTCATCACCTATCATGCAAAGGGACGGCCGGAGGTCACCGCGGGTCATGTACGGATGGGAATTGCAAAAAACCTCGAGGATGTTGAGAGGGGCCTGGAGATCATCGGTTCGTTCCCCAGGTTCCGCGGTCTGCCCATCGTCCTCAGCGAGTCCGATCCGGAGGGCTGTGCGGCCTGCTCGGCGCGCGTGTATCCCCAGAACGCGTATCGAAATGGAACGCTATATCCGTCATATACGGCGGCCGCGCTCAACGGAATACTGCGGCTGGCGGACCGCGCAAAGCTGAACATTCAAGGGATGCTGACGTGGGCCTTTGAGTTCGAGGATCAGCCTTACTTTGACGGATTCCGGACGCTTGCGACAAATGGAATTGACAAGCCCATTCTCAATCTGTTCCGCATGGTCGGCCTTATGCGCGGCGACCGCGTCGCGCTGGAGAGCAGCGCCGCGGTTGACCTCAACGAGATGCTCGAAACGGGCGTGCGCAACAAACCCGATATCAATGCGCTGGCTACAAGGTCGGACCACGACGTGTGCGTACTGGCGTGGCATTACCATGATGAGGATGTTTCCGGACCAGAGGCCTCGATACGTCTCACGGTGGCGGGAACGCCTGCGTCCGCGCGGCGCATTCTAGTTCGGCATTACCGAATCGATCAGGATCACAGCAACGCCTATGCGGTCTGGAAGCAGATGGGATCGCCGCAGAAGCCGAATCCCGAGCAATACGCGAGGCTGGAGGCGGCCGGTCAGCTGCAACTGCTGGAATCGCCCCGGTGGTTGTGGAGTCAGAACGGCCAATTGGAATTAGAGTTCACACTTCCGAGGGAGGCGGTTTCGCTGGTGCAGATGAGCTGGTGAATCGCGGCGCCGCTACCGTTCGTTCGATCCTGCCAGAGCTGAAACGGCGGCTGCGCTAGGGGCCACTCGGCGGCAGTTGCACGGTCGAACCGCCCAAGCCTGCATAGGCTTCCTTCACGCGCGTTACCTTGGCGCCCGTGAAGGTCACGAATGTAATCTTACCCGGCGGCTCGCCATAGATCCAGTCTTCGGTATCGACGCCGTCCTTGGACTCCCGAACCTTGCGCCGCGGCGTACCCATCGCCAGCAGCACCTGGTCCCGGTCCATGCCCTCGATCGCCTTCTTCTGGGTAATGGCCTGTTTGATCGGCGCGGGCAGCGTCTCGATATACTGCTCGGTGGCGCTGTGTTTCTCGAAATCCAGAATGGGCGCCAGGAGCTTTTTCACTTCGGCGGCTTTCATCGGCGGCGAAGCCTTGTCGAACAGCAGCGCGATTGTCGTTCCGCCTGGCGCGGCCGTCTGTGGACCTTGGCTGATGGGCGCAGTGCTTGTGCCCATGCCGACCTGAATATGGTCGTACCATTTCCGGCCGGATTTCATGCCGTTGTTGATTTCCAGCACGATCCGGTCGTCTTCGATGGACACCTTCGTGATCTGAACGAGGTCGCCGATGCGGGCCGCGGGCCCAAACTCGCGAGCGGCCTCGCTCCAAACGGCCTTATCCCAGGTTCCGGCGCTTTGAAAGGGCAGAGGCTTCTTGGAGCGCGGCAACGGAACCTTGGCCGTGGCGTACTCGGAGGAGAGTCCGCGCAGAATATCGATTCGGTCCTCTTCGGTGAGCTTGCCTGCCTGTGCGGCATAGCCGAGAATCAAGGCCGAGATGAACGCGCAGGTGAACTTCATGGAGCGCTCCCGGCGGAGCGCAGCGTTACCACGGCCGTCTGCTGCTCGATGGGAGCGCGGTTCAGATAAATGGCAACGCCGATCAGCGCGAGCGTTGTGAAAAGCCCGCCTTCGGGTCCGTATGCCCCGCCGCTCCACAATTCGCCGACGCGCCAGTGCACGGTGAGCCCCGTCACACTCATTGTAAACCCGCTCAGCGGCGCTCCCAGCAGCGCGATCAGCCAGTTCCAGCCGAAGTGGAGCCCGATGGGAAGCCATAAATCGCCGCTGCGCAGAAACGCGTAGCCGAGCAGGACTCCCCATAGCGCAGTGTTTACTGGCGACAGCAGCGTCTGGTTGGGATTCAGCAGATGGGCCACAGCGAACAAGACGCCGAAGGGCAATATGGTTGCGAACGGCCCGAGCACTCCCACCAGAACCTGAAAGGCATAACCGCGGAACAGAATTTCCTCGCCCGCCGCGCCGAATAACAGAACCAGCGAAACAAACAGGACCGAAGGCCAGCCGAAGCCGGAAGTCGTGGTGAAGTCGGCGATTCGCAGCGCCACCGGCGCGATGACGACCAGAACGGCGGCGGCGCCGCCGCCCGCGACGCCCAGCAGGAGATTGCGCCGCGAGGCATTGGTCCACCCCAGACCGATATCGGCAAGCTGGCCGTGTTCATAGATGCGCAGCACGACGGCATTGGCCACAGCCGCAGCGACAAAGACGCCCAGGGCCGCAGCCACCAGCTTCATTCCGGGCGTCCACAGCATCAGCGCCGGAAAAACGACCCAGCCGACAAACGCAAGGAAGGCGTAGATAATGACGCGAACCGCGACAGCGATCTTGTCCGGCTTGCGGGGGCCGGGATCAGTCGACATTCCGAGATTGCCGTCGCGGTTGCGCTTCGGTCTGCATCCGGACGCCGCGCGCGGCCACCTTCACGTCAAGAACGGTTGCGCCCGCTCTGCGGATGATATCGGCCACGCGCTGTTTCGCATCGGGCTCCACCAGGAAAAGAACGCAGCCGCCCCCGCCGGCGCCGCATACTTTGGCGCCCGGCGAACCCTGCTTTCGCGTCGCTTCGATCAGCCGGTCGATCAACGGAGTGGTGATGCCCGGCGCGTTCCTGCGCCGGTGTGACCACTCCTCGCGCAGGAGCCTGCCGACTTCCGTCCAGTTCTGCTGCTCGACCGCCAATCTCATGCCGTTTGCGATCGCAGCAATCTTATCGAAGTTGCGGTGGACCTGTTTGTCCTGATCGATGTGGGCCTTGGTGACTTCCCAATTATTTATGCCCGAGTTGCGCGGCGCTCCCGTGTAGGCGAGAACGATGCGCCGGTTCAACTCCTCATGGGGAATTTTGATTTCGACGCGGCGTATGCCTGCCGGACCAAGTTCAATTGCGTTTACGCCGCCATACATCGCCGGATAGTAATCCTGGCAGCCGGTGGGAACACGGATGATCTGCGCTTCGATGTTCTGGGAGATTTCGCGAAGCTTTTCGAGATGATAGCCCGCGCCCGTGAACCGGTTCAAGGCGTTCGTAGCCGCGATAATCAGCGCGGAGGAACCCGAAATTCCCGCTCCCGCGGGCGCTTCAGAATTGGTACGCACATTGACGCCGGTTTGAGGCTTGAAAAAACGCAGGACGTGAGCGGTCAGCGGCAGCGTGTATTTCCTGGCCGAACGCAGTTCCTCGAGAGACCCGAATGATTCCGTCTTGTTTAAGTCCTTGGAGGCGAGGTGAATTTGCCGGTCTGTTCTGGATTCAAGTACGCACGATGTGTACCGGTTGACGGCGAAGTTAACGGTGACTGCGTTCTCATGAAACAGGTAAAGAGGCCAGATGTCGAGTGTGCCGCCGGCGAGATCGACGCGGCAGGGCGCTGTGGACGTGATACGCATGCAATATCGCTGAGTAGTCTATCACTAGCCGTCCGCCCGGCTCTCGATTCCGCGACAGCGACCGGGACGCGTCAGTGTCGCCCGAGCGCTTTTGTGGCTGCAACGAGAGCCGGAACTGGAGCAGGGATCGCTTGCGCAAGGGACGGGCATTCGGCGGAACCGCCCGGAATGTGGGGAGAAGGCTGCGGCGGCTTGCGGCAGATACATGCGTGCATGCCGCGCGGACGGTCACGGCTGCGCGCCGTTGCAGCGGACCGACGGTTGCGAATCGCGCCCGATCACATCTACCTGGTTCCGTGGCGCTCCTCCATCTCCATCAGAGACGGGGCGATCGTTTTCAGCCGCCGCACAGCAGCAGGCAGACAGCGCAATACCGTAGATGTGCTCTTTCGCGCTCTGGCCAGGGATGCAGGTCCGCTGGCGATCGCGTCGTCGCATTCTTCGACGCATGATGCTGCGGCGCGCTGACACGCCGGAGAGGTATCTGGAGACATTGCGGAATGACAGATCTGAAGCGCAGGCGCTTTCTGAAGACATTCTCATCAATGTCACTGAATTTTCCCGCGACCATGCCGCGTTTGATGCGCTGAAGACGATCGTCTTCCCGCGCATCACGCAACAGAGCAAAGGAGAGCGCCACGCGATCCGCATCTGGGTCCCGGGCTGCCGCCACGAACTTGCGGAGAGCCGACGGAGTCTCCGGTCCGCCATCGAAGATCAGCAGGCGGCGCATGAGGAGCTGCGCTGCGCCGTGGAGGAGATTCAATGCAGCAACGAGGAGCTGCGAGCGCGAGAAAAAAGTTCGAAACAACGAGGGCAGAGCTGCAGTCCACGAACGAAGGGCTGACGGCGGCTAACGAAGAGCTGCGCAGGCGAAACATGCAGTTGACCCAGATCGACAACGATCTGCTGAACTTGCTAAACAACATCGATATTGCTGTTGTGATCCTCGGCAACGATTTTCGCATCCGCGGATTCACGCCGGTTGCCGAGAATGCGCTCGGTCTTACTCCGTCAGACGTTGGTCGTCCGATTGGCGACATCCACCTGCGCATTCAAGTTCCGAACCTCCAAGGTCTGCTCGGCAGCGTGCTCGAAACCCTTGTTCCGCAGGCAGTGGGGGCAGTTGATCGACAGGGCCGTCGCTACTCGCTGCGCGTACGTCCCTACCGGACTGAGGACAACCAGGTCGAGGGCATCGTCATTGTCATTGTCGAGATGGAGGCTGGAACAGAGCGGCCGGCTGATGGGGGCGATGCCGAGCCGGCGGGCTATGCATCTCGGCTGGCCGGCGGTCCGGACGAAGGTTTCCGACGGGGCGCCGGATCTTCGCTCTTGCTGGCTCAAGAGGAAGAACGGCGACGGCTATCGCACGAGCTGCACGATGAGCTGAATCAGAGGCTGGCGCTGCTGGAGGTCAGCGTGCAGCAGCTCGAAAGGCGACCTCCGGAAGAGCTGCGCGGCGGCCTTGAGCAGGTCCGGAAAGAGATTGCCGGCCTTTCGGATGACCTGCGCCGGATTGCATATCAGCTGCACCCCTCAATTGTGGAGGATCTGGGGTTGGTCGCCGCCGTGCGAAGTTATTGTGAGGAGTTTGCACGGCGCGAGGGGATCCAGACCCGGTTTACCTACCGCAGTATTCCGGCGACTTTGCCGGCTCCCGTCGCGCTGGGGTTGTACCGAATTGTTCAGGAAGGGTTAAGGAATGCGGCCAAACATTCCGGGGCGAAGCGCGCCTCGGTTGCGCTGACGGGCGGCAAGTCCAAAATTACTCTAAGCGTGCGCGATTTCGGCTCGGGTTTCGACCCCGCAACGGCGCGGCGCAAAGGAGGTCTCGGAGTGATCGGAATGCAGGAGCGCCTGGCAGTGTTGGGAGGGAGGTTCGAAATTCGCAGCGCGCCGGGGCGCGGGACTGAGCTCAGGGCGACCGTACCGCTGCATGGCAGCCTGGAATCTCGCGCCGAACAGGAGTAGAAACGTGCAGTACGAAGCCAGACCACGGATTGCCCTTGCGGACGATCATAAGATGCTGACCGATTGCCTCACTCCAATGCTAGGACAGCATTTCGAGATCGTTGCGGTGGCGGAGAACGGGCGGGGACTGATCGAGCGCGTTGATGCGCTGCTGCCCGACGCTGTCGTGCTGGACATCTCCATGCCGGGGATGAATGGCCTGGAAGCTGCCCGCCGCATCTCGCAGAAACATCGCGGGATGAAGCTGATCTTCTTGAGCATGCACACCGAGCGGCCGTATGTGGACGAAGCATTTCGCGCCGGCGCATCGGCCTATGTGCTTAAGCGTGCAGCCGCCTCGGAGCTGGTTGAGGCCATTCGCGCGGCGCTTGCCGGCCGCGTCTACGTCAGTCCGGATATCACACACCAGGCCCATCGCCTCGGCGGACCCACGCAGTTGACGGCGCGGCAGCGCGAAGTGCTGCAACTGGTGGCCGAGGGAAGGTCCGCGAAGCAGATCGCAGCCGAGCTGAACATTTCGCCCAAGACAGTAGAGTTCCACAAGGCTGCAATCATGGACCGCGTGGGACTGCGCACCACGGCGGAACTGACGCGGTGGGCCCTTGAGCACTTGATTGCGGGGGAGTAACGGTAAGAAACCGAGGAGGGCAGCCTGCAATCAGGCAGGCTGCTGGGCGTCGCGCTTCGTCCACCGGTAGGCGGCGACAGAATTCCTCCACAGCACCTTCTCCGCAGCGGCGCGGCTCTTGGAGTTGAGAAACTCGCGCACGATTCTCAGCGAGTCGGCGTACGAACCCCATTGATCGCTATTGGGCCAGTCGCTCCCGTACACCAATCGATCCTCGCCAAAGAGATCCCACAGGCGATCCAAGGCGGGTTTGTAGAATGCGAGATCGAGAGGCACTCTGCCATCGACGCGTCTCAATACGCCGGACAACTTGGCGTACACACGCCGCCGTTCGCCGAGACGGCGCAGATTGGCGTCGACCTCCATCCGGATGCGGGGGTCGGACGGCGGATCCATCCGCGGCAGGTGATCCACAATGACGCGCAATTCGGGAAGCGCGTCGGTCAACCGCACTGTATCCGCAATCAACTTGGGCGTCGGGTTTGCGAGGTCGAGTTCCAGGTCAGCCTCTGCCAATCGTTTGAGATCAGCAATCGCGTCGGCATTCGAGAGCTCCCTACCGATGTCGGCGCCCCAGAGATTTCCACAACGAATGCCGCGAAACAGCGGGTTTTGACGCAAGCGTTCCAGCTGCTCACGGAATGCAGGCGCGCCGGGCTGAAGATGCCCAACGGTTCCGACCACGATCCGGTCGGTTGCCGCCAGGCTCAAAACCCATTCGTTGTCGTCGGGCCATGGGCTGCATTCAATGACAATCGCGCCCTTGACGCCGAGCGGCGTCGCGATCGAACGATACCGGCCGGGCAGTGCGGGCTTGTACAGGACGGCGTTGTCCTTGCTGGGCCATGGTACGCCCTGAGGCCGCGACGGGTCGAAAAGGTGGATATGAGAATCGATGATCGGGATGGGATCAACCACTTGACCCGATGCGGAGGGAAGGGCGAATGCTCCGGCCAGCAAGGCTCTGCGTTTCACGATGTTCTACTTTACGCCTTTCAGTGGTTGTATAACAGAGGAGTCGAGAGGATCATGGGGGGATGCGACGGAGAACATTTCTTTATTCGTCAGCGGCGGCCGGAATGGGCGCCAGTTTGCGCGCTGATTCGCCCAGATTGAAGCCGGGCTCCATTCCCCGTCGCGAGTTCGGAAAAACGGGCGAAAAACTCACCATCATCGGTCTGGCAGGCGGCCGTTTTCCGATGATCAGTTTCGATGAGGCCAAGGCGATTACGCTCCGCGCCTATGAGCTCGGCATCAATTACTTCGACACAGCGCGCATTTACTGGAACGGCCGTTCCGAAGAGGTGTATGGCGCGGCGCTCCAGCCTGTTCGGAAGAACATCTTTCTCACGACCAAATCGCCGGAACGAAGCCGCAAGGGCGCCGAACAGGATCTCGAGAAATCGCTGCGCGCGCTGAAGACGGACTATGTCGACCTGTGGCAGATTCACCAAGTCAGCACGATGCAGGAAGTTCAGGAGATCTTTGCTCCGGGCGGCGCGATCGAGGCGTTCGAAGCGGCGAAGAAGGCGGGCAAGTGCCGCTTCATCGGCTTCACAGGACATCATGATCCGGAAGTGCATTTAGCGATGCTGAAGCGCTATGACAAGTACGATTCAATTCTGATGCCGCTGAATCCCGCCGACCCGTCCTACTTGAGTTTTGAGAAACAAGTGCTGCCCGTCGCCGTAGCGCGTGGAATGGGCATACAGGCCATGAAGAGCACGGCCAACGCGAAACTGCTGCAAGCCCTTTCGGTCCGAGAGTGTCTCAGTTACGTACTCAGCCTGCCGGTCCACTGTCTTGCTCTAGGATGCACCACCATCGGCCAGATTGAGGACGATGTCCGGATCGCGCAGCAGTTCAAGCCGATGAACGAACAGCAACTTGCAGAACTCCGGCAGCGCGCGAGCCCGTTCAAGGGTCCACAGTTGGAAGACTGGAAGCGCAATACGGAGCGGGCGTCGGCGCCAATGTACCGGGACGGCGCGATCGGATAGCCAACCGCGTTGGTTCCAGTCTGGCATGGCGGGCAGGCGTCCGGATTACGGCTGCCCGGCCGTGGCGACGCCTTGCGAGTCCATTGCGCGCGAGTATGTGGAGCGCTTAGAGTAGCTTGTACTGGCGCATCGATGAAGCTCACCCGCCGCAATTTCCTGAAAGCTGCGCTGGCCTTTCCCGCAGGCGAGTTTTTCTCGCGCTTTGAAGCGATCGCTGCTCCCGCAGCCGGCTTGACAAAGATCACCGCGATCAAGGCCATGCAACTCAAAGAGGGCCGAACGCTGATCCGGATCGATACGGACGCGGGGATCTCCGGATACGGCGAGTGCGGGGCGGTAGGACCGGTGGCGCGCGCTGTGATCGCCGCCTACAATGGCGCGGGCCGGCTGCCTCATCTGGGTTTGCTCGGAAAGGATCCGCTGCAGATTCAGGTTCACTACCACAACATGTTCTACGCGTATCCGCAGCGAGGACGCCAGATGCGGGTTCTGGGCGGAATCGACATGGCGCTGTGGGACCTTGCTGGCAGAATTCTCAACCAGCCAGTCTCGAAACTGCTCGGCGGAAATTTTCGGGACGAGATCCTGCTCTACTCTCACACGCCCGGGGGCGATTACCTGAGCAAAGAGCAATGGCGCGACCGTGCGCAACGTCTTCTTTCCGATCCGAGAGGTTTCAAAGCCTTCAAAGTGGACATCCACCACGCGCTCGGCATCAACATGCAGGAGGTTGCGCCGAGCATTGGTCCGGAGGAAGAACGCAAAGTGCGTCGCGCTTATACGCTTGCGCGTGAAGCTTTCGGACCCGATATCGGCATCGATGTACACTGCCACTGCGAGCTCGACCTTCCCAGCGCGGTTCGCGTGGCGCGCGCCGTTGAGGAGATCAATCCCTTATTTTTTGAAGACCCGCTTGCGCCGGAGTGGTCCGAGGCGTGGCTGGCGCTGCGCCGGTCCACGCGACTTCCGATCATGACCGGCGAAAACATGGAGCTTGCCGAGTGGGCCATTCCGTTCCTCAACCACGGCGCAGTGGACATCTTCCAGCCCGACATCATCAACTCCGGCGGAATCACAGGCGTAAAGATGATCGCCGACCTGGCGGCCCATTACCGCATTCCCATAGCTCTGCATAATGTCAGCGGTCTCTTATTGAACCTGGCCTCGCAACAGCTTGCTGCCGCCGTATTCAACTGCCCGCGAATAGAATGCGCTGCCGGAGCAGACCGCTTCAAGTGGGCGACAACAAATCCGATCGTAATCAAGAACGGCCGAATGCAGGTGTGCACGGGTCCCGGCCTCGGGATGGAGTTGGATCAGGAATATCTCAAAGCCAACCGCGCCGAGGGCGAGCCATGGTGGGGTTGAGGCGACGGTCGCGCCCCTGGCAATCAGCACGGCTGACCGGCATTGCTTCTGAAATCATCGCTCTCGATTCACGGGACCGGCGGCAACGCGGGATTTCGGACGACACAACTGGACCTCACAGAGCATCATAATTTCAGTCGATCATTTTGAGGGACCGATGCAAAGTGTTGTGCAGCAGCGTGTGAGCGCTCCTCAAATCGATGTGGATCGAACGCCGCTGGGGGCCACCTACACCGGATCGTCGGTAATGTTCCTGGTGTGGGCGCCAAAGGTCCGAACGCTGGATGTCCATATAGTTTCGCCGGTTGAGCGGGTGATCAGGGCGGAGCGCGCCGGCGACGGATACTATATCGCGATGGATCCGGACTTGAGGCCGGGAGCGAGATATTTCTACCGCCTGAACGGAGGAGCGGAACGGCCCGATCCGGCGTCCCGCTCGCAGCCCGAAGGGGTACACGGGCCCTCTGAAGTCATCGAGCCTCCTGCGCCTCTCGCCAGCTGGCGCGCGCCCGCGCTCCGAGATTACATCATCTACGAAGTGCATATTGGCGCATTCACGCCTGAAGGGACATTTAACGCCGCCATCAGAGAACTCGACCGTCTCCAAGAGCTGGGGATCACGGCCATTGAACTGATGCCGGTGGCGCAGTTTCCGGGGACGCGCAACTGGGGCTACGACGGCGTGTATCCATTCGCTGCCGCGCAGTGCTATGGCGGTCGGTCTGCTTTGATGCGCCTGGTAGAGGCCTGCCACATTCGTGGAATCGCGGTGGCGCTCGATGTCGTCTATAACCATCTGGGGCCTGAAGGGAATTACCTGGCAGAATTCGGGCCCTATTTCACGGCGCGATATCACACCCCCTGGGGCGACGCCATCAATTTCGATGGTCCGGAGAGCGATCACGTTCGGCGTTATTTTATCGAGAACGCGTTGTACTGGGTGAGGGATTGCGGCATCGACTGTCTGCGTCTGGACGCCGTGCACGCCATCATGGATCGCTCGGCTACGCCCTTCCTGCAGGAGCTCGCTGGCGCCGTACATGCCTATGCGCGGGAGAGCGGCAGAAACATATACGTCATCGGGGAGAGCGATCTCAATGACGCCCGCCTGAGCAGACCGGTGCAGGATGGCGGCTACGGCCTGGATGCACAGTGGAGCGACGATTTCCATCATTGCCTCCACGCTTTGCTGACCGGCGAACGCTCCGGCTATTATGCCGATTTCGGCGCCATCGAGCAGTTCGCCGCTGCGCTCCAACACGGCTGGACGTACAGCGGCCAGTACTCGCCGTTCCGACGCCGAAGGTTCGGCAACTTTCCGTCGGGCCTTACGGTGCAGCAGTTTGTCGTGTGTTCGCAGAATCACGACCAAGTCGGTAATCGGATGAACGGGGAGCGGCTTTCGCAGCTTGTGGAGTGGGAAAAAGCCAAGCTGGCCGCCGCCGCAGTGCTGCTGTCTCCGTTCACGCCGCTGCTGTGGATGGGCGAGGAGTACGCAGAGCCCGCTCCGTTTCTCTACTTCATCAGTCACAGCGATCCGGCTTTGCAACGCGCCGTCCGCGAAGGACGTAGAGCCGAGTTCCGCGAATTTCACGCTGAAGGCGAGCCGCCGGACCCGCAGTCAGAAGAGACATTCGCTCGTTCCAAGCTGCGCACGAGCCTGGCGCGTGAAGGGCGGCATGCGAGAATGCACGCGTTTTACTCCGAACTCATCCGCGTTCGCAACCTGCTGTCGCCCATGCGTCCGCAACGAGCGGCGGACCTTCGCGTGCAAACCGACGTGACGCGCCGGATCGTGCACTTTGAAGCCGGCGATGATCGCGGCGCCTACCGAGTAGTGCTCAACTTCGATTCCGTCGCGCACGGTTTCGCAGATCCGGGCGCTGGCTGGCGCCAGCTTTTCGACTCTGCGGATCCGCAATGGTCGGAATCTCTGTGGAACACGGGCGAACGATCTGAGCTCATCGCGCAGCCATATTCTTGCATCGTGCTCGCTCGCTTCGAGAACCCGCCAGCGGACCGGACCTGAGTCAACCCGCGGAGCGGAGAAGTCTCCACGCGCACGGCCGGGCTCGATTGCCTGGACACACGCTGCTGGCCAATCAGCGCACGAGCGGGATATGCGGCTCACGCGCCCAAACCGCGGCAGAGATCATGCAGGTGCAGGGCCTGTCTGAATCAGCGAGCAATTCAGGAACTGCCGAATGTATATGCGATACCGGCAAGCGGCGTGAACTGTTGGAAAATGCCGCGCCGCGTGCCGTACTGCGCCGGGACGATGATCTTTTTGGGAAACGTCGTCAGATAGTCCAGGAAATCCACGCGCAGGACGATATGGCTGCGCCAGCGGTAAGAGAATCCGCCGCCCAGAGCAGCGACAAATTTCAACTCGTCGGTGGATATGAGTTGCGCAATGGATGTAAAGGGCTGGGACGGATTGCCGGGGCCGCTCACTACGTACTGCTTCGCGCCGAGACCGGCGGCGAAGTAGGGACGGAACCGGCGTTCGGGCTCACGGATCTGAATCAGTACGTCGTAAGTCAGGGTGTGCGATTGTCCCTGCAGATTGGTCCGGACGCCGCTCTTTTGAAGGAACGGATCTCCATCCTGGTACGTGTAACGCAACTCACCGGAGAGGTTCTGGTACGCATGTTCTGTAAGCCAGGCGGTCACCGCGAACCGGTTTCGCACGCCCGCGGTGACAGTCCCCGCCCCTGTGTACACAGTACCGTTGCGGTAGACGCCGTAACCGGCGCCGCCGCCCAGTTCCCAACCTTGCGCCAAACAACACAGTCCGCTCGAAAACAGCAGGTACAACGATGGCAGCCGGATCATCGCGACGCCTCCCATGTCTTATTCATACGGCGGAGACATCAAGAAAATTGCGGCAGGAGGAACGGTTACAGCGGCATCCAGCCCTCATCGTCGCTATGGTAATACATCTTACCAATTTGAAAATTGGGCCTTGCAGCGAATCGTTTGTACATGAGAGAATTGTGCGAAGTTTTCAATGAGTTGCGTTGTGGTTTGCGGGCGCCGAGGCAAATTTGTCGAGGCGTGCGCATAGTCGGGACTATGTGTGCGCGGACATAACGCGATGTAACCAGGAGAAATACGCAGTGAAAGAAAAAGGTGTTGTGAAGTGGTTTAACGCCGCAAAGGGATACGGCTTCATACAGAGGTCGACCGGCGAAGACGTATTTGTTCACTTTTCTGCTATCCAGATGACCGGTTATCGGACGCTGGATGAAGGCGCCGAGGTTGAATTTGAAGTCAAAAAGGGACCCAAGGGCCTACAGGCGGAGAACGTCGCTCGCGTGTAGATATCGGGCGTGACCAGTTCACGCGATCTTGCAAGGGCCGTCGCGCAAGCGGCGGCCCTTTTCGCTATTCAGCCCTCAGCCATAATTCCAGCCTCGCAGGAAAAAGCTGCAATTCGCGTCCCGTCCCGACCTTGACGAAATCGCTTCTTGACGGCTGCGCGCGTTATTGCTAAATTTTTAACAGCTAGTGAATTTTTACACAGTTGAGGCGATGGCGAACAAGCGCACTTTCCCGGAAACCGCGTTAAGCCGCCGCGAGCGGCAGATTATGGACATTCTGTATGCGGCGGGGAAGGCCAGCGCGATTGAAATCCAGGAGCGCCTGCCCGACCGGCCCAGCAATTCCACGGTCCGCACGATTCTGCGCATTCTGGAGCGGAAGGGCTACGTTCGGCACGTCGAAGAAGGGCTTCGATATGTGTTCGCGCCCGCGGTTCCACGCGAAGCGGCGCGGGTCTCAGCGATGCAGCGCGTTTTGCGCACATTCTTCGGCGGATCCGCCAAAGAAGCGATTGCGGCATTTCTGGATCCGAAAGCATTCGAAATTTCAAAGCAGGATCTTGAGGACCTGGCCCGCATCATCGAGCGGGCGAAGAAGGAGGCGGAATGACTCCTGTTGCGGCCGTTATGTTTGTGGCGCGAGGGACCGTGATGCTGGGCTTCGGCGCGGCGCTGCTGGCGGTCATGCGTTCATCGGCCGCCGCTTCAAGGCGACTGGTGTGCGCGCTGGCGCTGGCCGGGGCGCTCCTCGCGCCTACGCTTGCGCTGATCGGACCCGCATGGGTGACGGTCGCTCCGACGCCGCCGGCATTCATCCTGCGCGCGGCTGCGCTGGCTCGCTTGGACGCCGGGGCAGGCGCGGTGATGTGGCCGACGGTTGCGTTCGTGGGGTGGGCCGTGATTGCAGGGGCTATGCTGCTTCGAATGCTCGCGGGCCGGGCGGCCATTTGGCTGGAATTGCGACGCGCAATCGCGGTGACGGATCGCTCATGGCGGCGCGAAATGCAGGATGTTGCGCGGCGAATGGGGCTCGTGGCCACTCCGGATCTGAGGCTGACCGACGTCGCATCGCCGGTGATCTGCGGCGCCATGCGTCCGGTGTTGTTGCTTCCGGAATGCGCGCTGGAGTGGAGCGCGGAGCGTCGCCGGATCGTGCTGCTGCACGAATGCGCGCACGCCATGCGATTCGATCTGTGGTTGAACTGTCTGGCGCAGCTCGTTTGTTCGGTCTTCTGGTTTCATCCGCTTGCCTGGTATATGGCTGCGCGGCTGGCGCGCGAACAGGAGCTCGCGTCGGACGATGAAGTACTGCGGGCGGGCGTGCGCGGCTCCGATTACGCGGATGTTTTGATGGATTCGGTTCGCGGACTGCGGTCGCCGGCGCTGTTCGGCTGCGCGATGTCCGGTCCGCCGGCGGCTCGCGCGCTCCGCGAGCGGGTCGAGCATATGTTGGACGAAAGGAGAAATAGAGTGGGAGATCTCAGACGGCATGCGCTAATGGTTGCAGCCTTTGCAGCGATGCTGGCGATTACGGGGGCGCTCCGTCCCGTGTGGTCGCAGCCCGGAAAGACCCCCAAGATCGGCAACGGCGTGACCGCGCCGCAAGTGATACAGAAGGTCGAGCCCGACTACACCGAGGATGCGCGAGACCGGGGCGTAGAAGGCGCAGTAATGCTTTCCGTTGTTATTTCCGAGACCGGTGAGCCGAAGGACGTTACTGTGGTTCGCTCTCTGGATCCCGGCTTGGACGCCAACGCGGCTGCAGCAGTGCGGCAGTGGCGGTTCAGACCCGCGACGAAGGACGGCCGGCCGGTTGCGGTCACAGCGCATATCGAAGTTAATTTTCGCCTCAACTGAGCGGCGCAGGCTTTGATTCCGTGCCTATGTCCGCTCTGCGCTCTTGCAAGATTTTCCATGGGACTTCTGATTGCGACCCGCCACGGTTGCGACCGCCACGCTGAGGAGTCCGGAAAACGTGAAAACCGCCCCAAGATACGCCGTGGCGGGACGGTAGCGCATCTCGATGCGATGTTTGCCGCCGTCGACCACGACGCCGCGCAGCACGCCATAGGCCTCGTAGATGCGCGCGGGCCGGCCGTCGACGGTAGCGCGCCATCCAGGGTAGTAGGTTTCGCTGAAAACCACCATGCCGCGGCAGGCCATTTGGACCTCCGCACTCAGAGCATTGTCAGATCGATGCGTGAGCCGCGCCTGGTCGGTCCCGGCGCAGGTCTCAAGCGGCGGGGCGGCGCCGCCTGTGATGATCGTCTGCTGGCGCAGATCGGTTTGTTCCAGACGGGGAATCAGATTCGATTCTTTAGCGGCGAAAGCCTGGTGGACGGTCCATAATAGCGGAAAGACGCCCGGATTTCGAAATATTTTCACGCCGGACTTGCTGGTGAACACTGGCGTCTGATCGGGTCGCAGCGCGGCGCGTCCGGCGTAGTAGTTCAACGCGAACAGCGCCGGGGCAAGGCGCCCGCCCTTCAGACGGTCCACTTCAAAAGGCGCCAGATTCGATGTCATACCGCCCAGGTAGGCGCGGAATTGGTCAATGCCTTCCCAGTCGCCGATATTGAATGGCACGGAATCCGTGTCTACTTCCAGACGCACAAAGTCGGGCTGCGCGCGGAGAAAGTCGACGAGATCCCGGCTGTTGTCGAGGGCCGCCAGGAATCCGCCTGGCGCCTCGCGGGGCCGGTAGTTGGCGGTGGTTGCCGTGCTGAGTTCAAACAAGACAGCAACAAAAAGCATGGTGATCGCCGCGCGCTCCGAAAGCCGCCCCGATTTCCAACCATAAAGAACGCCCGCCAGGGTGAGGGATACGATGGCCAGCACCGCGACGCGCTCGTATTCACGTGAAGCCTCGGGGCGGACGGATACGGCCGCGGCCAGAACCGGCCATGGCAGAAGTCCAAGCGCGGCGAGCGCCGGAATCCACCACCGGCCCAGCGCCGCCGTGCGCAGCGCGTCGAGGCCATACGCAGCCAGAACCGCCAGGCCGAACTGTACGATGACCAACGCCATGGCCGGAGTCCGAGCTTTTTCAACCATTGGCACAAGTAAATACGCAAGGCCGTGGAAGACGGAATATCCGCCGAATGCGAACAGCAGTCCGCAGGCGCAGATGATTCCGAACATTCGCACTTGCGGCGACGCGAAGGTGAGCGTAAAGCCCGCCACCGCAAGCGAGAGCACGGCCAGCCCGACGAACGCGTCCTGCGCAGTGATGTTGGGGAGTACGAATCCGAGCAGGCCCAGCGGTGGAAGTGAATTCTGCTGATGCACGGAGTACGGGACCGCCTGTCCCCAAAAGACGGGATTTTGCGAACCGACCCAGCGGATTGACCGCACGCCATACTCATATGCGGGCAGCGTCTGAAACGCGCTGACCAGAGCCGTGAAGAGCGCGAACAGGCTTGCTGGCGCGAGCGCGCGCAAACGCCTTCGCCAGATCTCGATGGCCCACAGTCCCGCCATCATCAGGGCGGTGAACGTAGGAATCTGGTGATGGCCGCTCAGAAACGATACGCCGAGAAAGGCGCCCGACAAGGCGGCGCTGACAAGCGGGCGCTCGCCGCGCAGCGAGCGCAGAAAATACAGCATGACGAGCGGAATCCAGATGGCGCCATTGAGCATCTGGGGCCAGCCCAGCGATCCGATCACGCCTGCCAGAGCGAACACGATTCCGCTCAGGATCGATGCCGCGCGACTCAGCCGGAGATCGCGGCACAGCAGATAGCAGAACGCTGCGCCGAGAAAATGCGTCAGGATGTAATACAGGTTCATCCACAGCAAGTGGATGTGGCCGTTCTTGAAGGGCGCGAGGAACAGCGGCCAGTTCAGGGGGTACGCGGCGCCCGGCTGCATCTGCCCAAGCAGCGGCTGGCCTGCCCAGACATGCGGGTCCCAGAGCGGAAACTCGCCATGGCGCCAGGCCAAAGCCTGAGCCTGGTACCATGGCAGCACCTGGAAGGCCATGTCCGGCTGGTCCAGCCAGGTGTACTGCGTGGTGAGGAGTTTCCAGAAGAAGCCGGTGACGATCACCAGGAGAACGAGAAGCCCGGAGCAGTGGCGCATCTCAGGGCTGCGTCATCTCGATGGTGACCTGGCCTTGCTCATCGACGACCGTGTAAACCGGGTCCGCGTTCGGTCCGAGGATGAGAGGCCGCTCCGATCGCGTTGCGCCCCAGGAATCGTGGTAAATGCGCTCGATAGGCCTTTTCTGCGCGCCGTCGCTGAGCGTTTGCGCGTGCTCATTCAGCTGCCCGCCGGAGCAGGGAGCGCCCGTTGCCATCGGGCGGCCAAACTGCATTCCGCCAAACGTCATGCGGAAACGGGCGCCGGCAGACTGCACGGAGCGGCCGGAAACCGATCCGCCGCTCTGGGCCCAGCTCACGGCCAGCCCGGAGGCGGCGATCATGAGACAGCGCTGGAGAGTCATCGAGAGGGCCTAGGCGGTATCTTACGACGCGATTTCGCCGCGCGCTAGCTTGTGTCCTGAGCGGCGTCTGACTGCGAGCGCTTGAGTTCCTGCATGACGCCGGCCACCAGTTCCTTGGCGCCGTCCAGCAGCGCCGCGATCATCTGGATATCCATCGCCGGCCGGCCCGGCTGACGCGCGCTCTGGCAATACACGCCGTGCTGGCCAACGAGCACCAGCGCATCGGTCAGCATGTCGAGCGAGACCGCGAGACGGGCGCGTTCGGGACCCATCATGAATTCATAGCGTTCAATTTCTTCCCGGCGGTCGTCATAAATAGACATTCACCTCGATTTGGACACAGCAGCCGGAGCGGAATCAAGAGCGGCCCTCTGATGCATCCAACCGGGTATGAACGAACTGTTCCGGCAATTTGCGACATGGAGCTCGGAAGCGCTCGGCTCGGCGCCGGCATTTCTTATCGCGATCGCGGCGCTTCTGGTATGGGCAATCACGGGACCCGTGTTCCGGTACTCCGAAGCGTGGCAGCTCATCGTGAATACGGGGACGAACATTGTCACCCTGCTGATGGTTTTTCTGATTCAATACAGCCAGAACCGCGATACGAAGGTGGTGAAACTGAAGCTGGACGAGCTCATCAAGTCCAGCCGCGCGGCGCGGAACAAAATGATCGACCTCGACCGGCTGAGCGATGAGCAGCTGCTTGCGCTGGAGGCGGAATACAAGCGTCTGGTCGCGAAGGAATCGGGTCGGGATAAAGTATCGTAGCACGATATAAAAGCGTGATACGATATGAAGGTGGCCGCCGATCTGGAAGTCTCTGAATACCGCGCTCTTGCGGAGTTTCGCGCCCGGCTGCGGCGTTTTTTGCAATTCAGCGAGCGCGCGGCGCGCGAGGCTGGAATCGAGCCCCAGCAGCACCAGCTGCTGCTGGCCATCAAGGGCCTGCCTGAGGACGCCCGGCCAACCATCCGCGAGCTGGCCGGGAGGATGCTGCTGAAGCATCACAGTACGGTCGAACTGATCAACCGGCTGGAGCGTCGCGGGGCGGTGGCGCGGACGCAGAGTCAGGATGATGCGCGCGAAGTTCTGATCCGGCTCACGCGCACTGGAGACGCGATTTTGCGGCGTTTGACCCTCGCGCACCGCCAGGAACTCGAGACCACCGGGCCGGAGCTGGCTCGCGCGCTCAAGGCAGCGATTCGCAAAAGCCGCCCATCCCGGAAAGCCGCATGAGCTCGTGGATTGCACGTATCCGAGAGTCGTTTGCCAGCGACGAGCTGGCTAGGGCGGACAAGCTCGGAGATTTCACAACAACTTTGCGAGTGATTCCGATCTCCGGTCTGGCGCTGCTGATTGGCGTCGTCGCTTCGTTTGTCGCGCTTGGGCTGCTGCGGCTGATCGGCCTGTTCACGAACCTGTTTTATTTTCAGCGCTGGAGTTCGGCGCTCGTCTCGCCCGACGGAAATCAGCTCGGGTACTGGGCGGTTCTGGTTCCGGTCGTGGGCGCGCTCATCATCGGCTTGATGGCGCGATATGGATCAGAGCGCATCCGCGGACACGGCATCCCGGAAGCGATTGAATCGATTCTGATCAACGGAAGCCGCGTGGAGCCGCGGCTCGCCATTCTGAAACCGTTGTCGTCTGCGATCTCCATCGGTTCTGGCGGGCCGTTCGGCGCCGAAGGCCCGATTATTATGACGGGCGGCGCATTCGGATCGATGATCGCGCAGTTTTTCCATCTCACCAGCGCCGAACGCAAGACGCTGCTTGTCGCCGGCGCCGCGGCGGGAATGTCGGCCACGTTTGCCGCGCCGGTCTCGGCCGTTCTGCTCGCCGTCGAGCTGTTGCTGTTTGAATGGAAGCCGCGCAGCATGATCCCGGTCGCGCTGGCCAGCGCAATGGCGGGCGCAGTGCGGCGCTATATCATCGGGCTGGGACCGCTATTTCCGGCGCCGCCGCATCCGGTGTTCATCGGGCCGGAGGGGCTGCTGGGATGCGTCATCGCGGGTCTGCTGGCTGGCGCTCTATCGGCGCTTCTCACGGCGGCCGTGTACGGCGCCGAGGACGCGTTTTACCACTTGCCGATTCACTGGATGTGGTGGCCGGCCATCGGCGGGCTGGTCATCGGCGTTGGCGGAATCATTTTCCCGCAGGCCCTGGGCGTTGGCTACGACACCATCGCCCAGCTTGTCCAGGGTCGCATCACCACCAGCGTGATCGCCGGCATTCTGATCGTGAAGTCGATCATTTGGGCTGTGGCCCTTGGGTCGGGGACGTCGGGCGGCGTGCTGGCGCCGCTGCTCATGATGGGAGGTGCGCTGGGCGGAATCGAAGCGATGTTTTTGCCCAATGAGGGGGCCGGTTTCTGGTCGCTGGTCAGCATGGGCGCGATCCTCGGCGGCACCATGCGGTCGCCCTTCACGGGAATTATCTTTTCCATCGAACTGACGCACGATCTCAATGTCATGCTGCCGCTGCTGGTGGCGTCAGTCATCGCGCACGCCTTTACGGTGCTGACGCTGAAGCGGTCGATACTGACCGAAAAGGTCGCGCGCCGCGGATTCCATCTCAGCCGCGAGTACGCAGTCGACCCGCTCGAAATTCAATTTGTGCGCGAAGTAATGCGCACCAATGTCGTCGCCTTTCCCGCCGAAAATCAGTTTGATGACATCGTGACGCAGTTCCGCCGCGACCACGGTCCCAGGGGTCAGCATCTGTATCCGGTCGTGGATCGCGACCGGAGGCTTATCGGCGTGATCACGCGCAAGCATGTCCTGAAGCTTGCAGACGAAGGCGGACGCGGAGGTCTCACGATGGCCGAACTCGCGCGCAAGGATCCGGTGGTGGCCTACGAGGATGAGCCTCTGCGGGCCGTCGTCTACCGGATGGCCGAAACCGGCGTCACGCGAATGCCCGTTGTGGAGCGGGGTCTGGATGGCCGCATTCGAGGGATGGTCTCACTCGAGGATCTGCTGAGGGCGCGAACCAGAAATCTCAGCGAGGAGCGGGCGCGGGAGCGCGTCCTGCGAATTCGCTTGCCCTTTCAACGCAGGCCCGGCGCTCCGACTGTGGCTGGCGGTCCCGCTGTCAGCCGGCGATAGCTGTTGTTGATCACGGCAACGGGGAGGCCGGAAGTTTATTTGCGAAACAGAAACTTGATCGTTTGCACGCTGGGCACCTTCTTTCCGTCGATCGTGGCTGGCTGAAAACGCCACCGCTCCGCGGCGTTCACCGCGGCGCGTTCAATGTGCTGGTATAGGCCGGTCAGCTTTTGAATCGGATCGGCGCGGATGACGCGGCCGGACGCATCGATGTGAAGCCTCACCTCGACTTCCACATCGTTCACCAGGACAGAGCGGATGGCCGGTTCAAGGCGCGGCGTGATCTGAGATATGACGATGGGCCCGGTGTACTGGCGCGGGGTGGACGGCGGCGCCGGAGATGGGCCGGCGGCGCGCTGAGCCACAGGCGCCCGGTTGAGCCCCGGAGAGGCGGGTTGCTCCGCCAGCTTCTGGCCGGGCGGACTCTGCGCTGGCGGAGCAGGGATCTCCAGGCGCGTTTGGGCGATCTGAAACGCGGGCGCCGCGACCAGCAAGGGCGAGGGGGGCGAATCCAAAATGATTGTACGCTCCACGGGTTTTGCAGCCTGTTGTGGTGGAGGCTGGAACGCGCGGGCGCTCACCGCCTGCTGCGGCTGCAATGCAGGAGACTCCGACGGTCGTGGCGCGGAACTCGCCGGTGCGTAGGAATGCAGTTCAGGCGGCGAAGTCGAGGAAACCGGCGGCTGGTCCCGGTACGCGCGCGCGGTGTTCTTGTCGCGCAGGCGCGATTCGGATCCAGAGGAACCCGCCAACGGCGTCCCGCCAAGAACAAGCACGGAATCCGACCAGCGACGGCCGCCGGGATCCACCAGCTCGATGCGAAAGCGCAGACGCTCGGAATTTGTCCGGTAGAAAATCTTGCTCTTGCGGACGTCGTCCGCTGCAAGCGGAATAATTTCAGATGGCAAATCCCCGTCGGTGACGATCAGCTGCCCCCCGACGGCGCTTGCGGCAGCCCCGTTCCAACTCACCATCAATCCGCCGGGGGCGCGGTTCACGCCAAGATCGAGGCCTTGACCCGCCGATGCGGCTGCCGGCGCGGTCGAGCCGTCCGCATGCGCCAGATCGCTGCGAAGCAGGAGGCGTCCGCCGCTCCACCAATACGCGGCCGCTGCACCGGCCAACAGCGCACTTAAACCGGCCGCAGCCGACAAAATGATATGCCGCCCGTTTCGCGTTGAAGCAAGCTCTAAAGGAGCGGAAGGCGTCGGCGCGGCAGGCCGCAGAGGCCCCAGCGCAGCCTCATCGAACTCGAAGCGTTTTGTGGGCGTATTGCGGAATTCCATGCCATCGGAATGAATCAACCCTGCGAGCACGCGTCCGTCAGCCGTCGGCGAGAGCAGCAGCGCCACGGCTGCTGGATTTGAGAACTCGCGCGCAAGCGGAGCTTCATGAGGCCGCATTCTCAGATCCGTATCGCCTTGAGTTCGAAAATACCCGATGGCGTGCGCCCTGTGCGCCTCCCGGAAATTGCGGACCTGTTCGAGGGACGGGGCGTAATCGCGGTCCGGCGCGTCTGCGGAGGGCAGCGCCGCGAAATCCGATATGTCCAGCACAAGCGCTCCGCTCGCATTTTCCGTCGCAGTTCCGAGCAGCACGCCCCCGATCTCGTTGCCCGATCGGGAGCTTGCCGCGCGCAACACGGTTCGCTTTAACCGGGCTACCATATCGGCCCGAAAACGAACGTGTACTGCGCCGCAGAATACGGAGCGGCGTTCGGCGGTCTCCCCTGACGCATGCATCGCCGTATACAACTCCTTGTGTGAGTCCTATTCTTTGAATGCCGACGTTCGAAAATCAAGGACCAAAACCGGCTGACAGTATCAGTACTGGCAGTACTTTCCTCTTCCGCCGGGCGCGAAACCGTGCGGCAATGTAGCCGGCAGACGTGGACGGTATCGCTCAGAGAAATAATGAAACGATACGTTTCAGAACTTCACGCGCGGATATTTGGCTTTCATCCACTCCACGAAAGTGTCGGGTGCGGCCATGGTGGACAAACGCCCCTGGCGGACCAGCGCCCAGTCGTTGAACTGGTTCGACTGCTTGATCTCGGCGAGGGTCACAGGCGGATCGAGACGGCGCGCGAATTCGAGATCGACGATCGCGGACTTCGGGTTCTTGGGGTCGTCGCGCGGCTCGGATCGTACAATAGCCAACCCGACAATGGCGGATTCTCCGCCGCTGTGATAGATAAAGACCCGATCACCCGGTTTCATCTCGCGGATTGTCCTCACGGCCTGCGGGTTCGTTACGCCATCCCAAGTCGTGCGATGTTCGTTTTCGAGATCGTTGATGGAGTATGTTTCCGGATCGGTTTTGGCGAGGAAATATCGCGCTGGCATGAGGCGATCATAACAGGGCGAAGCGGATCCGCTCTTCAGAGGTACTGTTACTCATACAGGCGCCATTTTCATCGAAATCACGGTTTGGTTGCGAAATAGGCAGTATACTCGCTAAATGCCGCCGACAAAACTATTGTTCGTTGCTGTTGCGGGAGTCTTTCTGGTGGTTTCGCTGCCAACACAGGCCAACGTGGTTAATCCTGGCCAAACGGTTTCTCCGGAAGTGTTCACCCTTGACTCGGAGCCTCCACTGCTCGGCGGGATTTCGGGCACGTTCAGTATAGGCGCCGGACAAGTAACAGGCCGCTGGCAGCAGGTGGTATTGGTGGACCCTCTCGGCGTCACCTGCGCCGGCTGTCTCGACTTCGCGTTTCAGTTGAGCAACGACCCCACTTCGCTCTATCCCATTTTCGCCGTCAACGTTTCGCGGTATTTCGGCGTGATTACTAATGTTGGCTATCTCGGAGACGAGGGCGACACCGTTCCTGTTTCTGTATCGCGAGGCGCCGGCGGCGGCGGCATTGGATTTTCGTTTGCCACGGCGGCCGCCGACATCTTCCCGGGCTATACTTCCCCGTGGTTGGTCGTGGCTACAAACGCGACTGCCTACGACAGTGGAGGTTTCGCCAATATCCCTGCTTACAACTTCACGAACCAGACGAATATCACAACCCAGATTAACGGGCTTTTTGAACCATCCAGCCAGGCGGCTCCGGAGCCCTCTGCCGTTACGCTGATCGGCCTGGGGGGTTGTGGCGTGTTGATGTTCCGCATGTTCCGCTTCATCCACGCTAGGAAATTGTTCTGACGCCCGTTCCGGAGCAGATCGGGCGCCAGGTATAGAGGCGGATCAGCCTTCATATCCGCCTTTTGTCATCCAAGCCGCCACCTCTGTCTTGTGCGGTTTGATATGCTCTATCTACTCATGAACAAGGAACTGGCGGAGATCGATTTTCAACGCTTCTGGAGGCGCCTGCAACAACTCGGACTAAACGCATATGAGGCGCGCTCATATCTGGTGCTTGTGGGCCACCCACGGTTCAAGGCCCTGGAACTCGCGGCGCGTGCGCATGTGCCTCGTCAAAAGATTTATGAAGTGCTAGACAGCTTGGTAGAAAAAGGTTTCGCTCAAGTAGTTCAGGAGAAGACGAAGCTTTTCTCCGCGGTAGAGCCAAGCCTGGCGATACCCAGTTACCTCGAACGACGAGCGCAATCTCTTCAGCAGGAGTTAACCGATCAGGCCCGGCTGGCAGGCGGTCTGGTCGAAGACCTGATGAGCGCCTACTCGGAGGGACAGGGCGGCCGCGGAACGCTCGACTTCCTTCGCATCGTGAGCGAGCCGACTCAAATCGCCGCTCAATACCGCCGGATGCTCGGCGAGGTGGAGCGAGAATATCTGGAGTTCTCCCGTCCGCCCTATGCCGTGGATCCGCTCGACGAGCAACTCGTCAAGCAGGCGCGAATGCGCGGCGTGAGTTGCAGGCTGCTGTTTGAATCGGGCACGCTCGATGCTCCGCATCTTCAACGTCTGGGTGAGTATATTGCGGCAGGGGTGCAGGTGCGGGAGCTGGGCAAGCTGCCGATGAAGCTCGCGCTGTTTGATAACGCCCGTGGGATGATTGCGCTTCTCGATCCCGTGATTACGAAGCCGACGTGGACCTCTGTGATTTTCGATCACGCCGGGCTGGCTGAAGCGATGAACGGATTATTCGAGGACTACTGGAGGCGCGCTGAAGGCCACCGCGTTGCGGGCGCGTAGGCGCGCGAGCTCCTCCTGAAGCCCCGCAGGCGACTCGAATAATACGGCGGACATTCCGAAATCGAGCGCGCCGCGCACATTTTCCGGCCGGTCATCCACGAACAACGCTTCCGCTGGCGCCACGACAAGCTTTCGCGCGCAGTCGCTGTAAATGGCAGGATCAGGCTTGACCGCGCGCACCTCGTAGGAGAATGTGTGGCAATCAAAGTCGCTGAGCAGGCTCATTTTTGCGCGTAAGTGCTCGCCAAGATCGGGCGGCAGGTTAGAAAGCACGGCCGTTCGGTAACCGGCCTGTCGCACGCGCCGCGCCCACTCGACCATGCGTGCGTCGAGTCTCAGCCAGAGGCCGATATCCAGTCGCCGGAAATCGGCGATCTGACCTGCGTCGTAGCGCTGCCCCAGTCTTTCGCCGATCTGCGTCCAGTATTGTCTGGGCTCCAGATCGCCTCGATCATAGGCAAGCCGCGTTGACCAGTAGGCCTGGAGAAAACGGTCGCGCGGAGCGCCGCACCGCGCGGCGAGCTCATCCACCTGCTCGGTGGTCGGGTGGAAGCACAACACTCCGCCGTAGTCGAAAATGACGGCCCTGATTTGCATGGAAGGCGTGAGGAGCTAACGGGCGCCGTCTGTCATCTGCGGTTCCCGCCGCGTGCGGATCTCCCGGATCGCGTAGATCCTGCGGCCCTGGCTTTCAAAATACGTACGCATGAGAACCTCGCCGATTAACCCGGTGCAGAACATCATGATTCCGCCCAGCAGCATGAGCGCGCCGGCCACCATCAACGGACCGTGTTCATCGACGATATCGTGACCATACAAGATTTTGTGCGCTGCCAGATAACACAAAACCGCTCCTCCGATGCCGGTGCCGATCAACCCCAGCGAGCCAAAGAAATGCATCGGACGCGTGAAGTAGCGCAGCAGGAACTTGATCGTCAGGATATCGAACAGCACGTGAAACGTGCGTCCCAGTCCGTAATGCGAGGCGCCATTTGGCCGCGGCGTGTTCCGGATCGGAACCTCGGCGATGCGAGCGCCGTAGAAGCTTGCGAGGGCAGGGATGAACCGATGCAGCTCTCCGTAAAGATTGATATCTTTCAGAACCTCGGCGCGATACGCCTTGAAGGTAGTTCCGAAATCGCGCAGCTTGACTCCAGACGCCTTCGCCATCAACCAGTTTGCGATTCGCGATGGGATTTTGCGGGTGATTGCGTTATCGATACGGTTTTTACGCCAGCCGCTGGCGATGTCGTAGCCTTCTTCAATCTTGGCGAGAAGCGCGGGAATGTCTTCCGGGTCGTGCTGAAGATCGCCGTCCAGCGAAACGATGATTTGCCCCTGGGCCTCGTCGAACCCGGCGGAAAGCGCGGCGGTTTGACCAAAATTTCGGCGCAGACGGATGACCTTCAGACGGTGATCCGTTTCCACGAGATTTGCCAGAAGATCAAAACTGCGATCGGTGGATGCGTCATCGACGAAGATGATCTCGTAGGGCTTGCTCAGAGAATCGAGCACGCTCGTCAACCGATCATAAAGAGGCAATATAGCAGGCTCTTCATTGTGGATCGGGATGACGATTGAAAGCATTTTAAAGCTCTCATTTTACAGCAACGGAGCCGCTTCAGCCGCCCCACGAAGTATGCTGCCCTTCCGGCTCTGGCAGATCGGAATCGTACAAAGCTCGAAAAAATCCCATCTCTCGCCGCGGCTCTCTGACTAAGATGGAGATTTATGAGCCGTTGCTGGAGCGCATATGAAGGGTTGAGCGTGGGCGTCTGGAAGCTGGAATCGTTCCTGGGCGAACGGGATGAGATTGCATTTTTCACGGCGAAAGACGCCAGGCGCGAGGCGTCGGCGCTGGTGACGCTGGTCGATGCCAGCGCGCCCGGGGCGTCCGCCCGAGCCGCAAGCTGGCGAGAGGCGGCGAGGCTGTCGCATCCGGCGTTGCTTGCGGTCCATGACCTTGGTGAAGCGGAGCTTGACGGCGCGGCCGTCGCTTACGCGGCGCTCGATCTTCCGCACGACGATTTGAGCGAAGCCGTTACGCGGCGCGTGCTCACTGCGGACGAGGCGCGGTCGACATTTGCGCCGGTCGCGCGCGCGCTCGAGTATCTGCATGCTCGCGGATTACGGCACAATGCTGTCAGGCCGGAAAACATTTTTCTGGTCGGAGATACAGTCAAGCTCGGAATCGACTCCCTCACGCCGGCGCACGGCGGCGCAGAATCCGATTTGCGGCAGTTTGGCGGCACGCTGGCGTATGCGATGACAGGCGTGGATGTCCAGTTCTGTAAGAGCGATATAACAGCCGGATTGCCGCCGCCATTCAATGAAATTGCGGCCGGTTGTTTGAACGAGGCGTCCAATCCGAATTGGAATGCAAGGCGCATCGCTGACGTTCTTGGGGGCCAGTCCGATACGCTTCCGCCAGGCCAGCCGGGCGCATCTGAAGCTGAGAGCCGGCCAATGCGGCGGCGCTTCAGTCCTGTCATCATCGGCGCGATTGCTATTGGAGTGATTGCGGCGTACCTGTTTTCCGGCAGGCATTCGCAGCCGCCGGCCGCACAACGGGCGCGCACGCAACCCTCGCCGCCAGCAACGACCCCTACGCTGCAGGTGGAAAAGCCCAACCCGGCGCGCGTCGCTGCTCAGGGGGCCAGAGGCGCGCCGCCAGTGTATCGGGAGGCGTCGCCGCCGGTCGAGACGGCCGAAGCGGACCGGCTTATGGACCGGCCCGCGGCGGCTCGTGCATCTGAGCCGGCGGGTCCGAAAGGATCCTGGGCCGTCATCGCAGCCACATACAGCAGCTTCGGCGCCGCCGCAAAACGCGCCGACGCTTTGCGGAAGCTTTCGCCGCAATTGCGCCCGCACGTCTTCCCGCGCGAAGGCCAGGGAAGGCGATATTATGTCGTGCTGGGCTCCAGCCTGACGCAGAATGCAGCGCAGCGCCTCCGCGCGCTGGCGACCTCGCTTGGCGCTCCGAAGGACACCTACGTGACCAAACTCGATGAAAGCTGATCCGCGGTTCTTTGCTCTGATCGCGTGCGCCGCTGCTTCTCTGAGCCGCCCCGCATCGGCTCAACCTGATCTGCGCGGGGTCATCGACATACATGTACACTGCGATCCCGACAGCCTGCCACGATCAATTGACGCCATCGACCTGGCGCGTCTCGCGAAGCAGCGGGGCATGCGCGGGCTGGTGCTCAAGAGTCACTACGAGCCGACGGCTTCGCTGGCCTATATCGTGCGGAAAGAAGCGCCGGGCATCGAGGTGTTCGGCGGCATCGATCTGAACCGGTCTGTGGGCGGCGTGAACGCGGAAGCCGTCGAACGGATGGTTCGCATCAAAGGCGGCTGGGGACGCGTGGTCTGGATGCCGACTTTCGACGCCCAAAACCAAGTCCTATACTCCAAGGAGAGCCGTCCGTTTGTCGCGGTGTCGAGAAACGGCCAATTGCTGCCTGAAGTCAAGCAGGTGATCGCGCTTGCCGCAAAACACCGCCTCCTGCTCGAGACCGGGCATTCCTCCGCGGAGGAATGCCTCATGATCATTCGTGAGGCTCGCAAGCAAGGGGTGCAGCACATAGTGGTGACCCATGCGATGCTCGCGCCCGTGCGCATGACCATTGCCGAGATGCGGCGGGCCGCCGCCGAGGGCGCCTATATCGAGTTCGTTTATAACGGCCTGATCGGTCCAAACAAGATGTTTGAACCAGCCGATTACGCCAAAGCCATCCGTGCGATCGGGCCGAAGTCGTGCATTCTTTCGAGCGATCTGGGCCAGGCCGGAAACCCGCTGCATCCGGACGGTTTGGCCGAGTTTTTCGCAGCGCTCGCAAAACAAGGAATATCGAGCTCCGATATCGAGCTGATGTCAAAAACCAATCCCGCACGGGCGCTCGGGCTCTCCCCGTAGTATTCCGCCGTCGTGACGCCGGAATGCGCGTAGAACTTATCACGCTGGCGGTTTGCTGCACGCTTGCGGCCCAGGATCCGCTGCAGCGCGAGCGTGACCGCATGGTCGCCGATCAGATTGAGGCCCGCGGCGTGCGCGACGGCGGAGTGCTGCGGGCCATGCGAGCCGTGCCCCGTCACCTTTTTGTTCCGCCTGCAGTGGCCAAGCTCGCCTATGAAGACCATCCGCTCCCGATTGGGCATGAGCAGACCATCTCGCAGCCTTACATCGTTGCTTTGATGACGGAACTGCTTGATGTGAAGCGGGACTCCATCGTTCTGGAAATCGGAACGGGTTCCGGCTATCAGGCCGCTGTCCTCTCCTTGCTGGCGCGAGAGGTTTATACGATTGAACTGATCCCCGAGCTCGCCCACAGCGCGGCGCAACGCCTGCGGGAGCTGGGTTATTCAAATGTTGTCGTCAAGACGGGCGACGGTTACGCCGGGTGGCCAGAAAAGGCGCCCTTTGACCGCATCATCCTTACCGCCGCCCCGCCGGAGATTCCGCACACGCTCATTGATCAACTGAAACGCGGCGGAAAGCTTGTGGCCCCTGTCGGGCGCTCCTCCCAGACGCTGGTTCTGCTGTCGAAGCGCCGCGACGGAACGGTCGAGCGAAAGTCAGTGCTCCCGGTTGCCTTCGTGCCAATGCGCCCAGCCCGATAGACGTCCGCTGGCCCCAGGCTAGCGTTGTCCCGCGGCAAACGCGGCCTTGCGGCGCCCCGCCATTTCCCGGCCGATGGCTTCCTGTGTCTCCATGCTCAGCACCCGTTGGGCGACGGGAAAGACGCGCTCGTCTTCCAGTGCGATATGAGCGGCGTACATGGTCGAAAGCTTCTCCAGAAAGCTGAGCAACTGTTCTGCGGCATCCTTTGGCAGTCGCCCGTTTCTCAACCACGCTTCTCCAAGCTGGTTCACTTCCCGGTGCAGCCGGTCCGCACGGACATGGTCCGTTTCGAGCTTCTCAATTTCCGCGAGGACGGCCTCGACCTCCGCCCCGCCGGCAGCCCGCAGTCGGGGAAAGAGCGAGAGCTCTTCGTCGGCAGTATGTTTGGGCGCGGAGTCGCGGAAGTATTGGAGCGCTCCGGAGAGGGCCAGCCGCTGCTGCTGCGTTAATTCGCCGCCGCGGGCCGTGGACGCCACCGTTTTCATGGTCTCCAGAAATCGTTCAATGCGGCGGTGACAGTCTGTCATAAGTGCGATCGGCTGGCCGAAATGATGAGTTTCCTGGCCAATCTGTACAGGCATTCGCTTCCATTGTCTCATTCCGGCCCTTCTTTCGTGGAATTGAGAGGCGTTCGCGGCATTAGGCGGCGCAACCGGCCGAGCGCGTGCTTTGAATGGTTCTTTACAGAGCGCATATGTTAGGGCATAATCCCGTAAGTTCATTTGAATTCGCCGGCAGGCGTCGAGGAGGGCAAGCATGGTTTGGAAGCGCTCCAGGTGGAGTGGACTGGCATTCATGGCGCTGTTAGGCGCGGAACTCGCGGCGCAGACCGTAACGGAGACTACCGCTATCCCGACCGGATCGGCGTCTCTCGGCGTACTGGCGCTCAGCGCGGCGGCCGCTCCTGCGCCGAATCAGCCCGCACGAGGACGCCTCATGCCGAAGCCCGGACGGCCTCGCGGGGCGGCCCCGTGGCCGACCCAGCAGACGGCGGCGGCATTCTCGGCGCCGACGCCTGCGGTGCTTCCCGTGACCGGTCCGGATCCCAACCTTTTCGGATTTCTTGGGCTCAGCACGATCACAAATGTCACTGCGAATGGCGGGTTCACATTCGAGCCGCCGGACCAGGGCCTTGCAGTCGGCAATGGATTCGTGCTCGAGGCTGTGAATCTCCAGATTGCGGCGTTCGACGCCGCCTCGGGAACGCGTCTCACGCCGCCAGTGGCGCTGAACAGGTTTTTTGGCCTGCCGCCGGTGTTTGATCCGGTTACGCATCTAGCTGGGCCGTTTCTTACCGATCCGAAGTGCTATTTCGATCCCGACCTGCGGCGATGGTTTGTGACAATCAGCGAAGTCGACGTAAATCCGAAGACAGGAGATTTTTCAGGTCAAAGCCATGTGCTCGTGGCGGTGAGTCAGACCGACAATCCACTGGGATCGTATTATCTCTTTGCGATTAACACAACCGACGATGGCTCCGGCGGAAGTCAGGTCCACTTTGGATGCCCCTGTTTTGGCGATCAACCGCTGATCGGCGCCGATCGCAACGGGTTTTATATCAGCACCAATGAGTTCAACTTAGACGAAACAGTCTTTAACGGCGCGAACATATACGCCATGTCAAAACTGAATCTTGCTGCCGGCGCACAGACCACAGTGCTGCACTTCAGCGGGATTCCGCTAGCTGAGGGAGTTGCGTATTCGGTGCAGCCCGCCATATCGCCGGATTTTTCGCGTGAAGGCGGCGCGGGCGTGGAGTACTTCATGAGCGCGCTCGACTTTACGGGAACACTCGATAACCGGATCGCGGTCTGGGCGATGACAAATACCCAGGCGCTGGCCAATCTTCACCCCGCCAACGTGCAACTGCTCAGTACAATAGTGACGAGCGAAGTCTACGGACAGCCGCCGCCGGCGCTCCAGCCGCCTCCGCCTTCCGGATTCGCGCTGCTGAACAACAAGGGCAAACTCGAGATGCTGGACGCCAACGATGACCGCATGAATCAGGTTGTGTTCGCGAACGGATTGCTGTGGAGCGGAGTGAATACAATCATCCGGGGAGCTGGCGGAGTCCGGGCGGGGACGGCGTGGTTCGTCGTCGATCCCGCTTTGCGGGCCGGGCAACTGAGCGCGACCATCCGACGGCAGGGCTATATCGCGGTTGCGGGGAACTCGACGATTTTTCCGTCCATCGGAGTCACCCGTTCCGGGCGGGCCGCAATCGTTTTCACCCTGGTCGGACCCGCTGGTACGCCCGTGTTCCCGTCCGGTTTCTATCCGAGCGTCGCGTACTGCACGTTTACGGCAAATGCGACTCCGACCGCCGTTCGCGTCGCCGCGTCTGGCCAAGCCCCGGACGATAGCTTTTCCGCGGATAAGGATGGAGTGGCGCGCTGGGGTGACTATACAGCGGCGGTCGCGGACGCAGACGCCGTATGGATCGCCGGAGAACTGACGCCACCCGGCCCGCGCCTGACGATTTCAAACTGGGGGACGTTTGTGGGCCGCATATTCCCGTAACGTCGTCCGCCAATCAGGCCAGCTCGAAGCGCTTTACCTGAATCTTGCCGTCATCGAACTCGCCCAGTCCAAGCGAGCCGGCAATCTCGATGTGTTCCACCTGACAGTTCAGGAAGTGACTGTCCTTGTCGGGTTTGGAGAGCGCGATGGGCGCCATGCCCCTGGCGGCCCGCTGCGCATCGATAGCTTTCCATCCGGTCTTGTCGAGCGCCACCGGGTCCGTGGCGAAATACATCGTCTTGTGCTCCCACACATATTGGGGGCGCGCGCCAGGGCCACCGTGCCACGACGCCTTGACGGCATCGCAGATGTGCAGGACCGCTTTATTGCGGATGACAGGGAGGCTCACCACCGATGGTATAAAGACGCCGCACGCGTTGTTGGTGGGCGAAATATGGCTGCGATTGACGTTATTGACGAGGCCGTGTGAGAGATTCTTGAGCGCAATCGTCACGCCGGCCGACTGATGATGTTTCAACACAGGAAGGTTGATGATCTTGTTCACCTGCCGCGTGATGACTTTGGCCACGTAAGATCGCCGGCAGTGCGCATCATTGGGATCCCGGCCCGGAACCACCAGAGCCATCTCCATGAAGTGATCGGCGTCGTAACCGTCCATATCCAGCTGATTTTCGCTGTACGCCGGGGAAGCGGCGTCCCATCGCACGCCGGACGGGACCCATTTGTCCATGCCGCAGGCCAGAAATTCCTGCCGGTAGCGATTGAAAACGATGACGTCGCGAGGACCGACGCCTGCCTCCTTCAATCCATCCAGAATGTAATGGAGCACCAGGGCGTCGGAGCACAGCTTCGGTCCGCCGACCGGGCTGACTTTAATCGCCACAACATCGCCCTTTTGAAAAAGCGCGCGCCAGGCTTCAGTCCAGGACGGGGCGCCGGTGAGCTCCATCATGCCTTTCCGCATCATGGTCTGGACGGGTTGAGCCTGATAGGCCCCGTTGATGATGCATCCGGGGTGGTGGACCTCGATCACGCGTCCGCGATATGGCCCGGGCATGCCTGATTTCAACCCCTGAGCCGCGGCAGAAAACCTCGATGCAGCGGCAAGCGCCGCGGCGGCAAAGGGAGCTCTCAACAGGAGATCGCGTCGGGATGGCATTGTCATGGGCGCCCTCTCAGGACCAGTTTCCTCGATACGGAGGATCGACATACTTATTCGCTGCTTCTGAGTTCTTGATGCGCATGGCGGCAGTGTCCCATTCGAACCGCTCGCCGGCAAACCGCTGCGCCAGGCAGCCGAGCAGGAACGATTCCGTCGGGGCGACCTGCGATTCGAAACTGGCAAGCGGCGCGGGTCCGCCTTTGCATGCCGCGATGAACTGATCGATTGCGGGATCGCGCCGGTTTTCGGCTTGTCCCCGGGAAGGCCGCGGCGGGGACTGGTATTTCTTCGACTCCGGGTAAACGCGCGGGCTGTCGCCGTTAAAACCGGCGAGAATGATTCCGCTGTCACCGACATACATAATGCCTTCGCCCCGCCGTTGGAAAAGGCGTTGGTCCTCTTCGCGCAATCCCGCCGGGCGAGGGGGCATCAGCCCGCCATCGTACCAGGACATCCGGATGGGGCCGCGATTGCCGGCGCCCGGAAAATCAAGATGCACGATGGAAGCCTTGGGGTAGGTTTCGGGGAAATACTCGCTCGAGGACGCTTCGACTGCCGTAGGCGGCGTGAGCCCCAGGATTTTGAATACTCCGGCGAAGCTGTAACATCCCATGTCGCCGAACGAGCCACAGCCGAAATCGTACCATCCACGCCAGACGAACGGCAGATAAGCGCTGTGATAGGGGCGTTCCGGCGCCGGGCCGACCCACATGTTCCAGTCCAGGCCATCCGGAACCGGCTGCGTTTCGGCAGGACGCGCCACGCCCTGCGGCCAGAATGGACGGCTGGACCAGTTGTGCACCTCGCGCACGCGCCCGATCGCCCCGTCGGCAATCCAGGCGGCGATGGTCTTGGTGGCGTCTGTCGATGGATTATTCACCGGCAGCGAGGCGGTCACGTTCATCTCGCGCGCCATTGCGGCGACGCGGCGCGCCTCCGCAATGGAGTGGGTCATTGGCTTCTGGCACAGCACGTTTTTGCGTTTGCGCATGGCCGCCATGGAAATGGGCGCATGCCAGTGATCGGGGGTGGCGATATAGACGGCGTCCACGCCCGTCTCCTTCTCCAGCAGTTCGCGAAAATCGGCGTACGCTGTGCAGCGTTTATATGCGCTTGTCTGATTTCGCGATGCATAATACGCCTCTACCAGGCGCTTAGCGGGTTCACGGCCGCCCATGCCCAGGCTGGTGCGGAAGGTCGCCGTAAGCTGCACTGAGCCGGGTGAAGCGAGATCCTCGCCCCAATATTCGTAGCCTTTGCCGAGGAGCGCCCGCGCCGATTTCAGCAGGGCGTTGTCGCCATACTCGACGTAGTTTCTGCTGCCCCGGTTTACGTCGCATACCGCGATTACCTGAACATCGGGACGCGCCAGAAGCTCCATCGTGACAGCCATGCCCTGCCTGCCGAGACCGATCGTGGCGAGGGTGATGCGATCGCTCGGCGCCGTGTGGCCCTGACCTCCCAGAACGCTCCGCGGAACGATTGTGAATGCGGCCGCCGCCGCGAAGTCACGCCGTGAGATATTGCCCATGCCGCTCAGTCCATCATATGTAGAGGCCGTCGTCAACAGCGTGCGGCGAGAACTCCTGCTAGATTGTGATCTGTTCGGTCGAGTTGCGGGATTGTGTTCGTATGCGGCTCCGCGCGGATTTCGCCGCGCCTCTCGAGCCATGCTGCGTTGCTCGCGCTGCTGCGACCAGTTTCGAAGCCGACGAAGGAACGCGAATATGTTGAGATTCAGCTGTTTATTGGCTCTGATGCCCGCTGCGCTCGGCGCGGCGGATGCGGACCTGATCTTCTACAACGGCAAGATTGTTACGGTTGACTCCCGCTTCAGCATCCAGCAGGCGGTGGCAATCAAGGGCGACAGGATTGTTGCGGTCGGAGCGGACGCGGCGGTGTTGAAGGCGCAGCGCGGGCCGAAAACGGAAGTCGTGGACCTGAAAGGCCGGATGGTTTTGCCCGGGCTGGTGGACGCTCATGTTCACGCCACCGAAGCGGGACTGAGCGAATTTCGCGGCAAGCTGCCCCCGCTGAACTCATTCGAAGCAGTGAAAAGATATATCAAGCAGCAGGCGGAGAAAACTCCGAAGGGCGAATGGATCGTCGTGCCACGAACGTTTCCGACGCGGCTCGACGAATTGCGCATGCCAACGCGCGAAGTACTGGATGTGGAAACCGAGCATCCGGTGATGTTCGACGCCAGCTACATCGTCATTGTCAACTCGTACGCGCTGAGGAAATGCGGCATCACCAAAAACACGCCGAACCCGCCCAATGGTGAAATCGTCAAGGACGCAAACGGCGAGCCGAACGGAATTCTCAAAAACGCGCAATCGCTGCTCAGAGGGCTGAAGCGCGGAACGGACTTCACCGAGGCGGAGAAGCTGGATGCGCTCGAGCAGCAGCTGCGGCGTTATGTCGCGGCGGGTATCACGGCGGTGGGGGATCGCGCAGTGGATCAGGAACAGATCAAGCTCTATGAGACGCTCAAGGCTGAAGGGCGGCTGCCTCTTCGCGCGGTGCTGACCTGGCGACCGGATGCGAACCGTCCGACGGAGGTGATTCAGCGTGAAATCGAGGCGGCGAACTTCCGCACGAACACGGGCGATTCCTGGCTGAAGTTCGGGACGTTCAAGCTGACGCTCGATGGCGGAATGACGATCGGAACGGCGTATCAACGCTATCCCTACGGTCCATTTGGAAAGCAGCTCTACGGCAAGACCGATCCAGACGATCGCGGACAGTTATTCATTGCGCCGGAGAAGCTGGTTGCGGTGATGCGAACGGCGAGAGACCGCGGCTGGCAGCTCACGACCCATGATCAGGGCGGCGGCGCCATTGACAATTTTCTGGACGCGCTCGAAGCGCTCGATCGCGAGAAGCCGATTGCGCCCACGCGATCGCATGTCATGCATGCCAGTTTTCAGAGCCCCGAGGCGATTGCGCGCATGAAGCGGATGGGCGTTCTGGCGGACGTGCAGGCGCCGTGGTTGTACCTGGATGGTCCGGCGCTCGAGAAAGTGTTCGGCTACGATGGGATGAAGTATTTTTATCCGCTGCGGTCCTATATTGACGCCGGCATCTTTATCGCGGCAGGAAGCGATCACATGATCGGCCACGACAAGAACTCCGCTGTGAATCCATACAATCCGTTTCTGAGTTTATGGACCGAGGTCACGCGGTTGACGACGGCGGGCAAGGTAATGCATCCGGAACAGAGGATCTCGCGAGCGGAGGCCTTGAAGACGCACACGATTTGGGCCGCATATCTGCAGTTTGCGGAGAAAGAACGCGGGTCGATCGAGCCAGGGAAGCTGGCCGACATGGTGGTGATCGATCGAGATTATCTGACGTGTCCAGAGGCGGAGATTCGGGAGATACAGCCGATAATCACAGTGATTGACGGCCGGGTGGCGTACAGGCGCGGGAGTTAGTTGCGAATGAACAAGACGCGTGAATTGGCGTTGTGCGTAGCCATATTGTTCGGAATGGCGGGCACCGGCGTCGCGCAGGAATGGGACTTTCTGACTTCAGATTCGATGTTTCAGGATCCGCACGGTATGCTGACGGCGTACCTGCGGTCGAAGGCGGAGGCGTATCTCGACCAGCGGCGGCGCGCGGTGGAGACGATTGGCAGCAGCAGCGATCTGAAGAAGCGGCAGCAATACTGGCGGGAGCGAATGTGGGCCAATCTCGGCGGGCAACCGGAACGCACGCCGCTGAACGCCCGGACTGTGGGCGTACTGGATCGGGGCGATTATCGCATCGAGAAGGTCATCTTTGAAAGCCGGCCGCGGTTCTACGTAACAGCGAACCTCTACTTGCCGGCGCGCGGCAAGCCGCCATATCCGGCGATCCTGTACCCGCTCGGGCATGAGACCGGGGCAAAGGCGCATACGGCGTGGCAGTATACGCTGGCGAACCTGGCGCGGCGCGGTTTTGTTTGCCTTGCCTGGGATACGGTCGGGCAAGGCGAACGAGTGCAGTTTTACGACGAGGACTGGCAGGATTCAAAGCTGCAGGCGTCCACTTCAGAGCACAATGTGCTGGGCATGCAATCGCTGCTGGTGGGAGCGCACATGGCGCAGTACACGATCTGGGACGGCATACGCGCGCTCGACTATCTGCTTTCGCGGCCGGAAGTGGACGCCACGCGTGTCGGTTGCACGGGCAATTCGGGCGGGGGCACGCATACAGCGTATCTTTCCGGCTTGGACGACCGAATTCAGGTTGCCGCCCCATCATGCTATATCACTTCCTGGCATCGGATGCTGGAGAGCATCGGGCCACAGGATGCCGAACAGGTGTTTCCGTTTTGGTTAGAGGACGGATTCGACTACCCGGATTTCATTTATGCGGCCGGCGGCAAGCCGTTTCTTATTTTGTCAGCGATCCGCGACTTTTTCCCAATCGGCGGGGCGCGCGCGACGTATGACGAGGTACGGCGCACATACGGCCGGCTCCAGCTGTCGGACCGGATCGCGATGTTCGAGGCCGACGACGGGCACGGATATACGAAGCCCCGGCGCGAGGCGGCGTATCGCTGGTTTACGCGATGGCTGCAAGGCGCCGAGGACGATTCGCCCGAGTCGCCAGTGAAGCTTGCCAGCGAGCAAGAACTCTGGTGCACCGCGACGGGGCAGGTGAAAACAGCCTTTCCGGACAGCGCTGACGTTTATACGATGAATCGCGCCAAGGCCGAGCAGCTTCGCGCGGCAAGGCGGCCTTCGGCCGATGAGGTCCGGATGCGGGCGGCCGAGCTGACGCGCTTCGAAGCTCCGAAGCAGCCGGTCCGCCTCAGCGCGTATGGTACTTTGTCGCGTCCGCGACTTCGGATTGAAAAACTCGTTTATGAGAGCGAGCCGGGAATTTTCATTCCGGCGCTGCTGTTCGTCCCGGATAGCGGTGGAGGGCGGAAGCCTGGGATTCTGATTGCGGATTCACGCGGAAAGTCGGCCAGCGCTTCCGACGCGGAGGCGCTGGCGGCGCAGGGGAATGTTGTGCTTGCCGCGGACCTCCGGGGCTTCGGCGAAACGCGGCCGAAGATGAACGAGACGGGAAGCTATGCGAGGTACTTCGGCAACTATCGCGAGGCGATGATGGCGTTGCTCATCGGGAAGACGATGACGGGAATGCGCGCGCTAGACATCGTGCGGGGTCTGGATTTGCTCACGCAGCGTGCGGACGTCGACGCAGCGCGAATTGCCGTGGCCGGTCGGGGCGGCGCGGCGATTCCGGCGCTGTATGCCGCGCTGTTTGACCGGCGCGTCTCGAGCGTTGTGGTGGAGGAGATGCTCAATTCCTATGAATCGGTTGTTTCGGGACGGATCGCGGTGGGCGTCACAGACCAGATTGTCCCGTCGGTGCTGAAGTATTTTGATTTGCCGGACGTGGTCAGTGCGATCGCGCCGCGCCGCGTGGTTCTTAGCGGCAATGTGAACGGAGTGGGGCGCAGGGTGAGTACGAGCGCGGTTCGAGCGGCGTACGCGTCCGCGATCGCGGCTTATGAGCGAGCCGGAGCGGCGGGAATGCTTCGGATTGTGACTCGCAATGAAGACGAAGAATCGTTTGCGCAGGCGTGGCGCGCCTGGCAGTGAGGACCGGACCAAGGAGGATTGCGGAATCCCTCAAACGCGGCTGCAACAGAGGCACGGGACCGGGATATTTGCATTCATCGCTCCTGATCGGCTGGCGAACGGCCATCCTGAATGATTTGCTGCATCATCGCGCGAAATCGTCTGAGATCAAACAAAGATTTGGGACACGATTTCTCCAGGATCGCTATCGCCATGAGAATCGGATCACGGTTGCGGCTGTCAAAACGCCGGCCGATGTTTCACTACCCATTGCCGCGCACGCCGCGCGTCGCGCTGCTTCACCGGGGCCTGGACTATGGCCGTTCGGTTCAGTATTTTGACGACAGTTCTCCGGATTTCGCGAAACGGCTAACGCAATTTCGGCCCGAATCGTTCGCTGGCTCGTTCGATCAGCTCATGCGCGTTGCGCGAGCGAATCTTGTTCGCAGCTTCGACCTCCGCGCCATCGTGGTGCTCACGGCGGCGGGGTCGACGCCCCTGAGCTTCACCGAGCGAGATGAGCTCTGGAGGCGCTTTGGGGCGCCGGTGTTTGAACAGCAACTGGACAGCGGGGGAAAACTCATCGCGACGGAGTGCGAAGCGCACGACGGCCTACATCTTTTAGACCCGTCCGCGGCGCCGGCGCTCGCCCCGCTGGATCATTCCCAGTGCGCATGCGGGGCCACCACGCCGCGCATGAAAAACAATCGGGATTCAGCCGCGGCGTGAAGCCGCGTGATTCTCCCCGATCAGCGCCGATCTGGTCTCGGGGCGGGGTCGTACGTCTATGGTCGGACTCTGACCGTAACACGTTCCGTATCACGCTCGCCGTTCGGTCCGGTGACCGTCACGTGATAGGTCGTGGTGGACTGCGGGACTTCGGAGATGCATCCCTTATCCGGATTGCGGCGCGTAATGAACGTGCCGGGGCCCGCATCAACGCTGACGCCGTTTTTCGCCATGTAGCAAATACGGACCGGCGTCCCGCGAGTGACTTGAAGCGCGCTCACATTCACCTCAAGAATCTTCGCCTTTCCCGCGGCCACGACAACCTCAGCGGTTCGCGACGCCGAATGCCCCTGCGAATCCTCAGCGGTCAGCGTATAGGTCGTCGTGGCGGCTGGCGCCACATCGAAGCACCGGCTCGGAGACGGCCAGACCTTCTCACCAGGCGGCGACAGGCGCACTGCCGCCGCATTCTCGACGCCATAGCAGAGCATCGCTTTCTCTCCTTTGCCGATCGAAAGCGGATTTGCATAAAACTGCGTGATCTTCACCGCCGGCGCTGCCCGCTGTTGGGGCGCCGGATTCGGAGCGGTCTGGGAACACGCGCCAAGCAGCAAGGCCAAAGCTCCACAAGGCGCTGATTTCATCCCGCCGCTCCCATCAGCCGTTCCAGATTGCCGCCAAAAATCAACGCCGCGTCGTGCCCACTGATTCCAAGCTCATATACCGCCTTCGCCTGCGACTCGAAGATCGCAGCATGCCAGCCGCGCGGGAAGAACGAAGAATCGGTGCCGAACAGCAGACGCCGGGGCCCGAGGAGATCGAGCGTCCGCCGGAAGACCGTGCGCAAGTCGAGCAGCGCGGGGTCGTACTGCATCCAGCGGTTGGAACTCGAGGTGTCGAGATACACGTTCGAACACAGGTCCGCCACCATGAGCGCTTCCCGAAAATAGCCGGCGCCAAAGTGTGGAATGACAAAGCGGAGCTGAGGGTAGCGCAGCGCGACTGCATGCAGATCCACGGGATTCGAGTAGCGCAGATCGAACAGCGACGGCAGGCCGAGTTTGTCGCGAACGCCAACGCTGAGCGCCCCGCAATGCACAAACACAATGGTGTGGGGTCGGGTCGCATGTATTACGTCGAGAATTGCGGAGGCGGCTTCGCCGTTGATCGGATACCGGTGCATCGCGGGAAAAAGACATACGCCGTGAAGACGATTGCGGTCCAGCGCGCCCTGCACGCGCGCCACGGCGTCCTGCGCGAGCGGGTTGATCATTGCATACCCGAAGAAGCGGCGCGGATATGCTGCGACCGCGGCTTCGACGGAATGCTCATCGCCTGGCGCGCTCGCAATCAGCGCCGCACGGTTGACGCCGTGGCGATCCAGCTCGGCCACCCAGGCGGCGGCCAGCGTTGCCGGATCATCGCCCGGCACGGGCCAGCCGAGGGTCTGACCAATGCTCTCGATGGTCATGCCCGGCTTTTGCGCCGCAAGCGATGAGAAGAAGTTCCGCGAGAAGAAATGTACGTGGGCGTCAGAGACGGCAAGCGGTCCCCAAGGGGAGGCGATCATCACAGCTTATCCTAACGGAACGCACTTCCGGGCGGGACTCCGGTATCCTGAAAAAAGTGTCGTCATTGCCGTTGAACGTCCACCTCGAGCAATACGAGGGACCGCTCGACCTTCTGCTCGACCTCATTCGCAAGCAGGAGATCGACATTTATGACATTCCGATCGCGCGTATTACGGCGCAGTATTTCGAATACATGGAACGCGCGGCGGAAATGGACGTGGAGCTCAGTTCGGAATTCGTGTATATGGCGGCGACGTTGATCCATATCAAATCCAAAATGCTGTTGCCGCGCGATCCGGAGCTGGAAAAAATCGCGCCGGAGGAAGATCCGCGCAAGGAGCTCGTTCAGCGGCTGCTCGAACACGAACGCTTCAAAACGGCGGCAGAAATGCTTCAGCAGAAGCGCGTAGTTGAAGAGGCGGTATGGTCGAACCCTCAAATCCGGCAATTCACCTCAGATGAGGATTCTCCGGGCCTTGCGGTCACTCTGTTTGACCTCGTGAAAACGTTTCAGCAGGTGCTCGAGCGGGCGAAGAATCGTCCTGTGTTCGAGATCGGCAGGGATGACGTCAGCGTGCCGGAGATGATTCGGTATCTCGGCAAGCTGCTGCAGCAGAATCGCGCTGCTCCCGTGTCGGCGACAGAGCTGTTCGAAAAGCAGCGCAGCCGGCGTGCGATGATCTGTTTATTCCTCGCTATCCTGGAACTGGTGAAGCGGCAAGCCGTGGCGCTGACACAGGCGGACGCTTTCGGGGATATTGGATTGGAGGCCGGTCCCGCGCTGGATGAGGCGATCGCCTCGGGGGAACAGCTCAGCGCAATCGAACAGGAATACTCCTGAGGCGCGGAGTGGCGGACAGACGTACGCATGGAAAGCCGGCCCGGGATAGAAGCAGACGGTGAGCGAACAGGAACTGCACACGCACACGCAGGCAAACATCGAGCAGCAACTGGACGGCGCGCCCGCAACGGCGGAGGCGGGAGCCGTTTCCGGGACTGCGCCCGCTGGGGATTCCGAAGGGTCTGCCATCGGGATGGACAGCATCAACCCCGAAGAACTTGTCGCCGAAGCCCCCCCGGCTGCCGATGCCGAGCGCACGCGGCTGAAGGCGGTGATCGAGGCCATGATTTACGTCACCGAAGAGCCGCTCTCCTTGCAGCAGATTGCGGCTGCAACGGCGCGGCCCATCGAGGATATAAAAAGCATCCTGGACGAACTGGTCAGCGAGTATGCGCGCCCGGATCGCGGCCTCAGCATCCGCGAGCTTGCCGGCGGATACAAGATGGCGACAAAGCCAGAACATCATGAGGAAATTCGGCAGTTCGTCAAGAATCTTAAGCCGCCTTTGAGGCTCTCGTTGGCGGCTTTGGAGACGCTGGCCGTCATCGCCTACAAGCAGCCGATTACGGCGCCCGAAATTATGGAGATCCGCGGCGTTCAGGGCGCCGGTGTTTTGAAGACTCTGCTCGATCGCAAGCTGATCGCGACGGCGGGGCGAAAGAACGTAATCGGCAAGCCGATTCTGTATAAGACTACTCGCGATTTCCTGATCCAGTTCGGTCTCAAGGATCTGAGCGAGCTGCCGACGTTAAAAGAATTCGAAGAACTCGGAAGGCTCGCGTTGACCGATGAGCCGGCTGATTCGGCCCAGGGGCAGCCCGCCGACGCGCAAGCAACGGAAGCGCGGCCGAGCGAACCCGAAGAAACGGAGCATTGTGACGCTTCCGAACCGAATGGCTGAAGAACGGCTCCAGAAAATTCTTTCGCGCGCCGGCGTCGCGAGCCGGCGCGCGGCGGAACAATACATCCGGGAAGGGCGCGTCACGGTCAACGGCCGTATAGTAACCGAACTCGGTTCAAAGGCCGATTTGGACCGCGACCACATCAAAGTCGACGGCCGTCTGCTGCGGGCGCCGAAGCGCTACGTCTACCTGGCGATGAATAAGCCGAGGAACGTATTGACTACCCTCTCAGATCCGCTAGGCCGAAAAACCATCGTCTCGCTGCTCAAGGGCGTGCACGAGCGCGTCTACCCTGTGGGCCGGCTTGATTATCACAGCGAGGGACTGCTGCTGCTGACCAATGACGGCGAGTTCATGAACGCGATCATATCCGCGCGTAACAAGATTGAAAAAGTATACGTGGTCAAGGTGAACGGAGCCTTGACTCCGGAGCAGGAGGAAGAGTTTCGGCGCGGCGTTCCGATCCATGGACGTAAGACTGCGCCGGCTGGACTGCAAATGATCCGGCAGGGCCATGCCCCATGGTACGAAGTGCGACTGATCGAAGGCCGCACCAACCAGATCCGGCTGATGTTCAATTATTTCGGCCGGCTGGTTGAAAAACTGCGTCGCGTGCGGATCGGGTTCTTGCCGCTTGACGTTCAGCCCGGCGAATTTCGCCGGCTCACGCCCGCCGAAGTTGAGCGATTTCGCAAGCTTCTCAAACTGGACAGGACGGACCGTGACCAACATCGCTGAACTGCTGCGCCAGAGTCGCGTGATTGCTGTCGTCGGATTATCGAGCCGCCGGTCGCGGCCGAGCTTCGGCGTCTCGCAATATATGCAGAGCGTTGGATACCGCATCATCCCTGTGAATCCGAATGAGACGGAAGTTCTCGGCGAGAGGGCGTATGCGCGCCTGGAGGATGTCCCGGAGCACATCGACATTGTCAACGTATTCCGCCGACCGGAGCACGTTCCGCAGATTGTCGAGTCCGCGATTCACGTCGGCGCCAAGGCCATCTGGCTTCAGGAGGACGTAGTGCACGAGGAAGCAGCGCGGCGCGCGCAGGAGGCGGGGCTCGTGGTCGTGATGGACCGCTGCATTCTTAAAGAACACCGGCGAGTTTTCCGATGACGTTCATCTATTTTTAATGAGCGTATGAGAAAATCGACATCAGACCGATTGATCCTCGAATAACCTTCCTATGCGACTGCTCCCGCGCGACGAAGAGTTTTACGGGCTGTTTCTGAAGCACATCGACAAGACTGTACGGGCGGCGACACTGCTTGCTGAGGCGGCGGATTCCGGCGACGGCGCCGCGACGCTCGCCTCCCGCATTCAATCGCTCGAGCAGGAAGGCGACGAGATCATTCATGAAATCTATGTTCGGCTGAATCGCACCTTCATCACCCCGATCGACCCTGAAGATATCCACTCGCTGTCCTCCAGTCTCGATGACATTCTGGATGGAATCGAGGAATGCACATACCGCTTCGTCGCGTACCGGATTAAACCGGCGCCGCCGCCCATGGCTGAGCTGTGCCGGATTATCCTCCTCTCCGTGCGCACGCTCGAACGCGCTTTTACGGCGCTGAGCAGGAATGCGCCGCTGACGGAACACACAATCGAAGTGAACCGGCTGGAACAGAGCGCCGACGACCTGGGGAGGGAAGCCGTTACCGAGCTGTTCTCTACCGAGAAGGACTGCGTTCAGCTTATGAAGCTGAAGGAGATTTACGACCTTCTAGAACAGACTGTCGATCACTGCGAGGATGTTGCTGATGCGCTCCAGAATGTCGTCGTAAAAAACACTTGAACGCATGGACTCCGGTCTGATCCTGGTTTCCATCATCATCATCATCGCACTCACATTTGATTTCATTAACGGCTTTCACGACGCGGCGAACTCGGTGGCTACTATCGTGTCCACGCGCGTGTTGAGTCCGCTTCAGGCGGTGGCGTGGGCCGCATTCTTCAATTTCATAGCTGCGTTCAGCTTCGGCACGGGGGTGGCGAAAACCGTGGGGCAGGGGATGGTCAAGCTGGAGTACGTTACCCCCATCGTCATCATGGCGGGACTGATCGGCGCGATCGCCTGGGACCTGTTCACGTGGTGGCTGGGTCTGCCGACCAGTTCGTCGCACGCGCTGTTGGGCGGGTATGCCGGCGCCGCGATGGCCAACGTGGTGCGGCTGAAGGGGATGGGCCACGCCCTGGACGCGATCGTCTGGAGCGGTTGGAGCATGACGCTGGTCTTCATTGTGGCTGCGCCTCTGATTGGCCTCGTGCTCGCATATTTGCTCATGATTTCGGTGTACTGGATTTTTCGCAACTCGAGTCCCGCCCGCATGGATACGTATTTCCGCCGGCTGCAATTGGTCTCGGCCGCGCTGCTGAGCTGGTCGCATGGAACCAACGATGCGCAGAAGACGATGGGCATCATTACCGGCGTGCTGTTTTCCGCGGGCTATCTGCGATCCTTTGAAGTTCCGGTTCCGGTGATTTTGGCCGCCCACGCCGCCATCGCGCTGGGGACTTTGACGGGAGGCTGGCGAATCATTCATACAATGGGCAGCCGGCTGACGCGCCTGAAGCCGCGCAGCGGATTTTGCGCCGAGACCGCAGCAGCGATATCCATCCTGCTGTCAACCGAGCTGCACCTGCCTGTGTCGACAACGCACGTGACTGCGGGCGCTATTTCCGGAGTCGGCTCAATCCAGCGCTTTAAGGCAGTGCGTTGGGGCGTCGCGACCAACATTGTCTGGGCCTGGATTTTGACGATCCCCGCGTCGGCGATCGTCGGCTGGGCGTCGCTGTTCGTGCTCAAGGCCATATCGGGCGGTTAGCGACTCGCCGGAATGGGCTGCAGAGGCCGCCCACGTCGGAGTCTGCGCACGGCTTCCAATAGAGTGCGGCAATGATCCTTTATCGTCCCGGGCGACGCGTTCACTTATTGAGGAGAGATAACGCATGTTTCACGCTGAAACGGCCGCTGGCGCATTCGTTGTGCCAGCCGCGAATGGCCGCGTTGTTCATGTGCTCGGTAATGAGGTCAGGATTAAGATTTCGAGTCGCGACACCGGCGGCGCGTTTACTGTTTTTGAAGGACAGACGCGGCCGTTGCAGGGGCCTCCGCTGCATCGCCACCCGAAGCATAACGAGTGGTGGTATATCGTCGAGGGTGAATACAAGTTCGTCATCGATGGCCGCGAGGTCTACGCCCGCGCGGGAGACATAGTGTTCGCGCCGCGAGGGAGCGCCCACACATTTCAGAATGTCGGAACCGGGACCGGCCGCACCCTGACGACGGTCATACCCGGCGGCGTTGACCTCTTTTTTGAGGAGCTCGAGACAGCGGCTCCGCGCGGCCGTATACCCGATCGAGAAAAGATGGTTGCGATCTTCAAGAAGCACGATCAAGAGCTGTTAGGGCCGCGGCTGGATTATCAAGCTAGCGGCCCTCGGCCAGAATGACTCCCGAAATCGGTCCCACCCAGAGGACTCGCAGGCGCCGGCGCTCGAGAACATCCTGGTGCTTGGGCAGGAGTATATAAACCGCGGCATCCTGCGCCTCGGAAACCGGATAAAGCGCGGATACATTTTGAAGCCCGCAGCGGGCGCGATAAAAGTCGACCACCGTGGCGAGTTCAAGACTCCCGGCCAGCGGTTGCGCCCGCCCCAGCCCTCTGACTCGTTTCATCACGGCCCGCATGTCTGCATCCTCTCGGAATTCGCCGTAGTAGGAATACTCAATTTGCAGAATGAAGGCGGTCGCGAGCGCCAGGCAAACCATATCGAATAATCGAGCGCCGCTGGCGCTGGTCGCAACGCAGCTCGCAAGTAAGAACCAGATCAGGTATATGCCCGTGCGCCCCCACGGGTAGAGCACGCCTGCGAAGTGATGCGCCGCCGCCAGGGCGGCCAGAGACATCACAAGGCCGCCCGCCGAAAGCTCGGCTGCGAAGCTGGCAGCGTTTTCCGCGCCGCGCTGCAGGATTGCGGCGATCCCGGCGAGCAGGGCCAGGAATACGACCGGCAGAACCGTCCACTCAATATATTTCAGCCACTCAGGGCGAAGGTCGGAGAAGTGCGCGAGCGATGGATGAACCAGCGTGTTGAGCGATGAGGCGAGGTCCGCCGCGCCGAAATAGAAATCCGCAGCTTTGGCGTGCGACAGTGGAAAAATTACGATTGAGAACGCGATTGCAATACAAGGGGGTGCGATTCGCTCGATGACCATCCACGGCCATTTCCTGGTTCGCCGCGCTTCGAGCATCGCGACCGTCGCCGCGAGCGCGACGGACGGAACTGCGAACGTCAGATTAGCGGCAATCGCGAACCCTAAGAGCGCCCCGGCGCGCGCCAGCCGCTGCGCCTCGCTCGGGGAGATCAGCCAACGCAAAACATCAAAAAACGCCCATGCGAAAAATGCCAGCGCCATGCCATAGCCGCGCGCAATCGAGAGATGGTCGAGAATTAGAGGATTTGACGCGAGAACGATAATGGCGAGCGTCGCACGGGCTTCTGAAGCGAACAGCAAGCGCGCCAGCCGGTGGACTGCCGCAAGATAAAAGAAACCGGCGATCAAGCCGGGCAGCCGCAGCGTGAACTCGCTCAAACCGAACGTCGAAACCGCGGCCCAACACAACCAGGTGTGCAGGACGTGGTAGCAGGCGTCATAGGTTGTAAGCAACGAACCCGGCGCTTTGTTGATGAACTCGCGCCAGCACCATGCTTCGTCGATGGTGATTGACTGCGTTGCAGCGCGATAGGCATTCAAGCCTGCAAGAAACGCCAGCCATGCGACGGCCAAAATGCGCGACAGCAATTCAGGCCGCCCGCTCCCGCTGAGAATCGATGCCTTCCATGCGCTTCAGAATACCCGCCGCTTCAGACGTGCGATCGAGAACTTGGCGGTTTCGGCGATCGCCATGACGGTCATTACGCCTGCCTGAACCGGATCGCTCACCACCAAGTCGGCCGCGTCCGGTACGCTTCCTGCCATATTCAGGCTGACCACCAGCAAGCCCTTCGATCGTACCTCCTGCACCGCACGCTCAATCTCACCGCCCATTAAGGACCCCGCGAGCACCAGGGCGCGAGCGCGCGGCAGCCGCGCCACCGCCCGCACCGCTTCGGCGATAGGCTGTTCGCCAACCAGGGGGATGGTATCGACAGAGATATGCTCGCCGCGAATATTGTGGCGGTCGGCCTCCGAAATCGCGCCGATTGCAACCTGCCCGACCTGCGCTCCGCCGCCCATGATGATAATACGCTTGCCGTAGATCTTCTCCATCGTTTCGACCAGCGTGACCTCGCGGACCACCGCCAGCGCCCGCAGACCGGCAATCAGCGGGTTCGGATCGCCGTCCATCTCGATCTCGAAATAGACCCGCGCTTCCGTGTCCGTTTCTTCCAGAATGTCGACAGAAGAAATATTGGCGTGATGATCCGCAATCACGCCGGTTTGCTGATGGAGCACTCCGGTTCCGGGGTCTACCCGGAGCAGGAGCCCAAATTTCGCGGCCATTCAGATCAAAGCTAACAGAATTACGGCAGGGCTCGAAAGATCCAATCGATGCAACGCATTAGGTAGCCTAAAGGCTTACAGAGCGTGGCCCGGCAAGTATTCCGCCGTATACTTAGAGTATGGCTCGAGGCTGGGAAAGTAAGTCGGTCGAGTCACAGCAGGACTCGGCAGCGGCGGCGCGAACCGCGCGAGACAGCGATCACCGAAAATCGCCCGAGGAACTGGAACGCGAAAGCAAGCGAAACGGTTTGCTGCTATCGCGTACTCGGGTGTTGCATGACATACAGACCACTTGCAATGCTCGGTACCGGCAGCAACTCGAGCAGGCTCTTGCATATCTCGACGCCCAACTCGCGATACTGGAGGGTCGCGTCCGCAACGGTTGAGTGCGCTCTGCCGGAGCTGGCGTGCGCGGCCGTTCACCGGCGCGGTAGGGGGGCCGCCGGCATCGTGAGGGCGCCTGTGGCGGCCGTCGCCGCAAAGAACAGTGGCATTTCCTGATCACTCGAGCTGTTCTCATTCTTTTTTGCGGCTGTGCGTGCCGGCGCTGTTCACGATTGTCTCCAGTGCGGGCGCGGCGGAACTTAGCCCTGGGAAGCTGCTGGTTGCGACCTCAGAATCCCGCGATCCCGATTTTGCACGCTCAGTGGTGCTGCTCATCCACTATGACCGCCGCGGCGCGGTCGGCGTTATGCTGAATCGCCCTTCTCGAATTCCCCTTTCGGAACTGATTCCCGGCGCCGCGAGCGTCCGTACATTCGCCTGGGCTGGGGGCCCTGTAGCGCTGGGCGTGATCGCCATTGCTGAGTCGGAGAAAGCGCCAGCGCTTGCCGTGCGACTGTTTGACGACGTCTACGCGATGACGGATCGGTCCGCGATTGGGCGCGCTGTCAGGTCTCACGTGCGCATCCGGGTTTTCGCCGGAAACTGCGGCTGGACTGTAGACCAGCTCGCGGGAGAAATCCGCAGGCGACTGTGGCGCGTTCGTCCCTGCACAGCGGGTTTAATATTCGAGGCTGATCCGGAGACTCTTTGGGAGCGGCTTTCACGATAGACTAACCAGCAAACCGACGAATGCGTACTTTCCTGCTCGCAACGGCTTCGCTTGTCGCCTGGGCGGAATCCCCGCAGCTGGCGTCCAGACTCGACACAAGCATTTCGGCTGCTCTCAGTGCAAGCCGGGCGCCGAGCGTGTCCGTTGCTGTCGTGGAAAACGGCCGCCTCTCCTACGCGAAGGCATTCGGGAAGGCCGACCTTGCGGCGGGACGCGGCGCGACCGTCGACACCCGGTATGCGATCGGTTCGGTGAGCAAACAGTTCACTGCCGCAGCGCTGCTCTTGCTTCAAGAGCAGGGCAAACTGTCGCTCGATGACAAAGTCGCAAAATTTTTCCCCGACCTTACGCGAGCGGATGAAATCACCATCCGCCAGTTGCTCTCGCACACGTCCGGCTACGAGGATTACGCGCCCCAGGACTACCTTATCTCGGAATGGACGCAGCCAACCACAACGGCGCACATTCTTGAACGCTGGGCTCGAAAGCCGTTGAATTATGATCCTGGAACCAAATGGCAGTACAGCAATACCGGTTATGTGTTAGCCGCCGCCATCTTTGAGAAGACAGCCGGCAAGCCTCTCGTCGCTTTTTTGCGCGACATGATTTTTGACCCGCTTGGGATGACATCGGCGGGCGATTGCGATGTTCGCAGCCCGAAAGACGCGAGGGCGTATACGCGCTTCGCTTTGGGTCCGCCGCGTCCGGTGGCGCGCGAGGGCAGGGGGTGGTATCTCGGCGCCGGCGAGCTCTGCATGACGCCCTCCGACCTCGCCAAGTGGGACATCGCATTGATTGAAAAGCAGATTCTGTCCGCGAAGTCCTACGACGAGCTCACGCGAGAAGTCAAGCTGGCCAACGGACAGCCCACACACTACGCGCTCGGGCTCTCCGTCGGCGGAACGGCAGACGACCCCGAGCTTTCGCACGGCGGCGAGGTGTCCGGATTCCTGACCAGCAATCGAGTCTGGCCGGCGCGCCGCGCGGCAATCGCCGTTTGTTCTAACGAGGACGGCGTTAATCTGACGGGGTCGGTGTCGCGGGAGATTGCAGAGGCCCTGTTCGGCGCGCGCGCGGGGCCTCCTGACATCGCCCGGGTCCGCGCTATCCTGGAGGATCTTCAGCGCGGCCGCATCGATCGCAGCCTCTTTACGCAAAATGCGAATTCATACTTTACAGCGACGGCGCTCGGTGATTATCAGACGTCGCTTTCCCGGCTTGGAAAATTACAGTCGATCGCCAGAATCAGTGAGCAATCCCGCGGCGGAATGATGCACCGCATCTATCGCGTCCAGTATGAAAAGAAGGCGGTGATGGTGAACATCTATGAAACGCCGGATGGAAAATACGAACAGTTCATGGTGATGGAACAGATTTGAGCTGCTGGCTGGCAACGTCGCGTTGCGAGTCGGCCGGTTTGATCTGGGCTGGTTGTAGAATACAGCAGTGGCCTCCACCCGCATCAAAAGATCAGCTTTAAACCAAATTGAAACAATCGCGGCGGGCCTGCTTCGAGGATGCGGCCGAAGTTCGGGGACGCCAGATCATTGTCGGGCAGTCCGAAGTTGGCGTGATTGGCGCAATTGAAGCATTCCGCGCGAAACTGGAGACGCGCGGATTCAACGAGCCTGAATGTTTTCAGCAACGAAAGATCCACATTGGCGATTCCCGGTCCGCGCACGACATTCCGCCCTTCGTTTCCGAACTGGCCAGCCTGGGTTTTCGGATCGAGCCTCTGGAAAGCGCTGGGGGAGACCCACTGGCCAGCCGTGTGCGGACCAAGATTGGGATCCGTGACGAGATTCGGCCGGCTCGAATAAAAGCCTGTGATCTCCGGCGCCGAGCCCTGGAGCGCCACGTTGGCGCTGTCGTAAACAGTGAAGGGCGTTCCAGACGAGAAATTGGCGATGGCGTTCAACTGCCAACCAGCGAGAACGCCCCGCGCGAACCGGCTGGCGTTTCGGGCGAAGGGAAGTTCGTAGATACTGCTGAAAACGAAGCGGTGACGCGCATCAAAGAGCGATGGTCCGTGCTCGGCTCTGAGGTCAAAGGGATTCTGCGCGAGGTCATTTTCCCCGGCGACCAGGCGCGGCGCGGAACCTGCGACATTGAACGTGGACACGTAGTCCAGCGTTTTCGAGAACGTGTATGATGCCAGGAACAGAAGGCCGCGCGCGAACCGCCGGGAGAGCGCAATCTGGCCCGCATGGTAGGTCGAATTTGTTGAGTTGCTGATGAGACCCACCGACGCAAAATCACAGGGCCCGTCTGCGCCGTGGCAGCCCGCGTAAATGCGGCGCTGGTCTGCGTTTTGCGAAGTGGCGCCGGGAGCATACACAGCCGGGTTGGCCTCAACCATGCGCGGCAAATGCGTGCCTTTGTTGCCGATGTAGCGAACGTCGAGCAGGAAATTCGCTCCGAGTGAACGCTGGATCGAAAAATTCCAGTTCTGTGCGTAGGGCGGAAGCATGCCGCTTTCCATGGTGAGCACAGTCATCGGTTGGGGGAATGAGTTCAAGGTAAACGGGTTCGCGCCGGCCCACGGATTCGTGAAATCGATTGGCGGGGCGAGTTGCCGTGCTTGCGTCCACGGCAGCGCGCTCAGCGGCGCCTGGAGGGGACCGCCGACCCCGTTCGTAAATGAATCGTAGAAGACGCCGTAAGCCGCACGGATGGAAGCCTTGCCGGAACCGGCGACGTCCCAGGCGAAGCCGATTCGCGGCATGAACTCTTTCCAACAGATCGGAGCTATTCCGCGGGGAACACCAGGATCGCCGGGAAACAAGAGCCCTCGTGGCGCGTTGGGAAACACTTTGGATTGAACGCCCGGGGACCAGGCGTTCATGCGGTCGCGAATGTCCACAAACGGAGTGCTGAGTTCCCAGCGCAAGCCGTAGTTGATGGTCAGCCGCGGCGTGACGCGCCACTCATCCTGCGCATAGAGGGAGCCTTCGACGTTGCGCAAGCCGCGGTTCATATCGCCGCCGCCCTGAAAGAACACAACCGGGAAACCCAGAAGGAAGCTGGCAAACGGGTCACTGGCCGGGAACGGCGCGAATACGAAGAAGCCGTTCGAAGCGATGCCCTCCGTCATATTGATCTGATTGCGGCGGAACTCGCCGCCAAACTTGGTGCTGTGCGCGCTCCAAACGCGGGCCACCGCATCATAAATCTCGTAAGTATTCTGGACTGTTGTGCGGGGACCCGTGATCGGGTCGCCGATGCTGGCATAGCCGCTCACAATAAAGAACGGCGGACCGGAGGCGGTCGAGAGCGTGCTGTCGTAATGGAAGCCGAGATCGCGGGGCGAAGTCCGGTTGAGCGGCTGATCGGTGTTGAAGAAGTTTCGGAAAAAGCCTGCGCGGAAGACGTTAAGCGTGGCGCCGCTGAACAGGTGAGTCTCGGAGATTGAGAGGCTGTGCGTCGAGATGTCCTCGCCGACGGGGAAACCGGGAACATTCGCGCCAGCCACGGACAGCGGCGTCACGTTCGAGCTTGCCGAGCGGGCATAACGAGCGGAAAGCTGGTTGCGCTCGCTGAAGTTATGGTCGAAGCGGACGCCGCCCTGGTCGGCGCCGTTGCTCATCATTTCGGTGGTGATGAACAGGTTTGGCCCGGCATTAGCGCGCGGGTAGAAGGAGACCAGTTTCTGAACAACGGGATTGATGGCTTGCGGAGGAATTTTGCCGCCCGGAAAAGGTTCGCCGGTGAGATAGTTGATGAGCGGCGATAGAGCTGCGGAGAAATCGCCGGCGCGCTGCGCATCGCTGGGCACGGTGGCGCTTTGCGTAATCCCCTGGCGATTACGGAAGCCTTCGTAATATCCGAAAAGAAAATCCCGGTTTTTACGCAACGGACCGCCAAGCGTGGCGCCGAACTGGTTCTGTTTCAGCGGTTCGACAGCGGAGGCGAAGAAATTGTGCGCATCGAGCGCATCATTGCGCAGGAACTCATATAGATTTCCGTGCAATTCGTTGCCGCCGGAGCGAGTAACCACGGTTGTGACAGCGCCGCTCGCGCCGCCGTATTCCGGCGGCGCAGTCTCCGTCAGAATGCGGAACTCCTGAATCGCATCCACCGGCGTGCGAAGCGCGTATCCTCCATCGACGCGGTTGACGTTGCGGACGCCATCCAGGAGATAGGTGTTGGATTCAGGCCGCTGGCCATTGACGGCATAGGCCTGTCCGGAGCGCAGGGATCCGCCCGCTTCGGCAACGCCGGGCGTGAGCGGGGCGACGCCCGGCTGGAGCAGCCCGAGTTGTGTGAAGTTGCGCCCGTTTAACGGGAGGTCGACGAGTTCGCGGCCGGTCACGACGTTGCCGATTACGTTCGACGACGCATCAACCATGGAGGCTTCGGCGACTACGCTGATGACGTCCTTTTCTTTTGTGATCTGAAGCTGCACGTCGATGCGCGCGGTTTGGCCGACATTGAGCTGCACGCCTCTGCGCGAATAGTCATTGAAACCGGGGGCCGTGATCAGGAGATCATACTCTCCAGACGGGAGCAAGAGGTGATAGTTGCCGGCGCGAGTCGTGGTTTGGGATCGCGTGTACCCGTTTTCGCGACCGACCACCCGCACGGTTGCTCCGTTTACGGCGCTGTTGGATGGATCTGATATCTGGCCTTCAAGCACCGCAGTGGCGTCTTGCGCGGCGGCGCAAAAACAAAATACCGCTAGAATGAAAAGCTTGAACATGGAAGGGCGATGCTGTTGCTGTTTTCGATAGTGTATGTGGAAGCAGGGCGGCCGCCAATAATTGAAAGACGTTAGGAGGGCGCTGACGACCTCGGGATGAGCGAACCGGCGCTCCGCTTATGAGAAACTGTCACTGATCACCGGCTACTTCAGACCGACGACTGGCCGCTGACTGCTGCTGTGGACGACCGCCGCGAACGCATCCGTTACTACTTATTCGCCGCAATTGTGGGCGCGCTGCTGGCCCTAAACGGGCTCGGCATTTTCCGGACGGTTTTGGGGATTGACACGGCCGTCTTCATCACCCTGCTGGCCGGCTATAAGACGTTTTACAACTCGATTTCGGCGCTGCTCGAGCGCCGGATCTCGGCTGACATCGCTCTGTGCGTTGCAGTCATTGCGGCGCTCGCGGTGGGCCAATATCTTGCCGCTGCTGAGGCGATGTTCATTGTCCTGGTGGGCGAGGGGCTGGAGTCCTACGCCGCCGGCCGGACGGAAGCGGCAATTCACCGCTTCATACAGCGCCTTCCGCGGCGCGCTCGCATTTTGCGGGCCGGGGGTGAAGAAGAGGTTGATGTGGAGTCGCTGACGGCCGGCGATCTCATCCTGGTTCGCGCGGGCGAACGCATTGCGGCCGACGGCGTTATTGAAGACGGATGCTCGACGGTTGACGAGAGCTCCGTCACCGGAGAATCGGCCCCGGCCGATAAACAGCCCGGCGACGAAGTCTTTTCCGGATCGCTCAACGGGGCGGGCGCGCTGCGAGTCCGTGTGCTGCGCGCCGGAGACGACACCACGCTTGCACGCCTGGTGCGACTGGTCCAAGAGGCTCGTGAGCGTCGCGCCCCGGTCGAACGACTCGCCGATCGCGCTGCGAAGTACTTTTTGCCGGCTCTGCTGATCGCCGCCGCGCTTACATTCTGGTGGACGCGGGATTGGATGCGGACGGTGGCGGTCCTGATTGTCGCGTGTCCATGCGCGCTGATACTGGCGACGCCTACGGCAATGGTGGCGGCGATCGGGGCCCTGGCGCGGCGCGGGATCCTCGCCCGGGGAGGCGAGGTTCTACAGCAGGCCGCAAGCGTTGACACAATCGTTGTCGACAAGACCGGCACCCTAACGGAAGCTTCGTTTGAAATTCTCGAAATCATTGCAGTGCGGGGCGGGGAAGACGACGTGCTCCGTCTGGCGGCGGCCGTTGAGGCGGCATCGGATCATCCGCTGGCCCGCATAATTGTAGACGAAGCGATCCGGCGGCGACTTTCGGTCCCTAAGGCGGAAAACGCGCGAGTGTTGCCCGGGCGCGGCGTCGAGTGCGTGATTGACGGCGCCTCCGTCCGAGCCGGAAATGAGTTGTTGCTTGGCGACGTGAGCAGCCAGTGCGAGCCGCTGCTCAGACGCTCCGATCAGCTTGGCGCAACGCCAGTGCTGGTCGCCGTGGGCGACTCCTTATGCGGCGCCGTTCTGCTCCGCGACCGCATCCGCGAAGGCGCAAAAGCGGCCTTTGCGCGCTTGGATGAGATTGGCATTCACCGCCGCATCATGTTGACCGGCGATCGCCGCCGGCCGGCGGAAGCGATCGCGCGCGAGGCGGGGATCCGGGAGATCGAGGCGGAACTTCTTCCGCATCAGAAAGTCGAACGGATCGGCGCGCTGCGCTCGCAGGGCCGCATCGTCGCCATGATCGGCGACGGCATCAACGATGCTCCCGCGCTCGCTGCGGCGGACGTCGGCATTGCGGTCGCGGGCGCAAGCGATATCACGGCGGAGGCCGCCGACGCCGTCTTTCTCCCTCACTCGCTGGAGACGCTGCCGGCGCTGTTCGAAGCCGCGCGGAGGGCGGTAGCGACCGCATGGCAGAATATCATTCTGTTCGCCGGCGTGGTCAACCTCGCCGCTGTGCTCTGCGCCGCAACCGGCGTGGTGGGCCCGATTGGCGCCGCGCTTACGCATCAGCTTTCCTCATTTCTGGTGATGATGAACTCGCTGCGGCTGCTGCGAACGCGTCCGTGGTTTTCCGGGCGAGTGTTGCCGCCCGCGCCGGTCTTGCTGGCGGCGCGCCGGGTCGGGACGGCGCTCGCGAGCCGGCGCGAGACCCTGGCGCGGTGGAGTGTGCCGGCGATCTTGGCCATGTTCGCGCTGAACGGATTCTATGTCATCGGCCCGAACGAGATCGGCATCGTACAGCGCTTCGGAAAAAAGCTTGCCCCGTTCAGCCAGCCGGGGCTGCATTATAAGCTCCCCTGGCCGGTTGACCGGCTGACGCGCATTCGCGCGCAACAGGTGCGAGTGGTGGAGATCGGATTTCGCTCAAACGCAAGTTCGCGCGGCTCGGAGCCGGCCGCCTATGAATGGAACGTGCAGCACCGCTCGGGGCGCTTTCAACGCGTTCCGGAGGAGTCTTTGGCGCTCACGGGAGATCAAAACCTAATTGAGGTGAATGCGACGGTGCACTACAATGTAGCGCGGCCGGACGATTTTCTGTTTGGCCAGGCCGACGGCGATGCGACCGTGCGGGCGGCGGCCAACTCCGTCCTGCAATCGACAATTGCATCCGCCCCTTTGGACGCAGTCCTCACTACCGGTCGTGTTGCGCTCGAGCAGAAAATCCGCAGCGAGTTGCAAGCGCGGGTTGACGGCTATCGGGCCGGCGTGCGCATCTTGGGTTTCCGTCTCCAGGACGTCCATCCCTCGGTCGAAGTGGTGGACGCGTTCCGCGACGTATCCGGGGCCTTTGAAGAGAAGAACCGGTTGATCAATGAAGCCGAGGCCTACCGAAACGAGCAGATTGCGCTTGCGCGCGGAAACGCCCGGGCGAGGCTGGAGCAGGCGAGGGCGTATACGGCGGGCCGGACGAATCGTGCAGCCGGTGATGCAAGTCGTTTCAGCGAACGCGAAACCGCGTTTCGCCTCGCGCCGGGACCGACCGAGACGCGGTTGTATCTGGAGACCATTGAGCAGGTTCTGCCCGGCAAGAAAAAGCTGATCATCGATCGAAGCAAGACTCCGCGCCGCCTCTTCATGCTGGAAGATGGCGTCGAGTTTCCTGGCGGACTGGGCTTCGGCCCGCGTCTTGCCGGGCCGGACGCGCGGCCATGAGGTATTGTTGATGCGAAACTTTCAAATCTATCGTCGTGCGGCGTTCGCTGGCGTAATCCTTCTCCTCCTGTGGCTCACGCTCTTTTCCGTTCCGGAGACGGAATTCGTGCTGGTGACGCAATTCGGGAAACCGGTTCGGACGATCGCGGACGCGGGACTTCACGTAAAATGGCCCTTCCAATCCATCACGCGCTTTGACCGCCGCCTTCGCATTTATAACCCGCGGCCATCCGAGTTTTTAACGCGCGATAAGAAAAACGTTCTGGTGGACAGCTATGTGGCGTGGAAAATACAGGATCCGAATCGATTTCTGCAAACTGTCGGCGATGCGACAGCGGCCGAAATGCGACTGCACGACATTGTCTGGTCCGGCCTTTCAGCGGCGCTCGGGACGCACGATCTCGAATCGCTTGTTTCCACGTCTGCGACGGTTGAGACCAGTGATTTGCTCGATCGCTTGAGCGCCCTGACGGATCGCGCGGCGCTTCAGCAGTATGGCGTCAAGGTTATCGATGTCCGGATCAAGCGTCTGAACCTGCCGGAACAGAACAAGCAGAGCGTATACGCGCGCATGCGAGCCGAGCGCGAGCGTATCGCGCGACAATACCGCGCCGAAGGCGAGGAGCAGGCGCTCAGCATCCGCGCGGATGCGGACCGTCAGAAAGAAGAAATCCTTTCAGCCGCATACAAGGAGGCGGAGAAGATCCGCGGGGCTGGCGACGCCGAGGCGACGCGGATCTACGGCCAGGCGTACTCGAAGAACCCGCATTTCTACAAGCTGCTGCGGACGCTGGAGTCGTACAAAAAAATCCTGGATGACAAGACTACGGCTATTCTCAGCTCCGATTCCGAACTGCTGAGAGTCTTGATGCGAGGCGAGGCGGGGATTCGATGAGCGTTGCGGCGTTGAAGCTTGCGCCTGCGCCGGAGAAGCCTGCCGTTACGCGGCCCCAGGGCGCCGGGACGGCTCGCCGGGCGGCGGCGATTGGTTTCGCGCTTTGGCTCGCCACCGGCGTGTATTTCGTCAGGGCGGATGAGCAGGCGGTGGTCACCCGGTTTGGCGCGGTCATCGAGCCGCGGGTTTACCCGGGCGTGCATTGCGCGCTGCCATGGCCCATTGACCGCGTCGCGAAAGTGAAGGTCAACCAGCTGCGCCGCCTGGTGGTGGGCGGCGACGTTGCGGATACGTTAGTCGGGCGCGCAGACCCGCTTGCGCCGCAGTTCCTCACCGGGGATCAAAATATCATCAACATGCGCGTTGTCGTCCAGTATTCGGTCGCAGCCCCTGTCGATTTTCTGTTTCGTTCAGCCGATGTATCCAGGACGGTCGCTGCGGCGGTTGAGGCGGAGCTGGCGCGCCGTGTGGGCCGGCGCGGCGTGGACGCCGTTCTCACGACGGAGAAGATCGCGATTCAGGACGAAGTTCTCAATGCCGCGCAGGCGCGCTTGAATGAATACCGGACGGGCATCCGGCTGGCGAGCGTCAATATGGAGTCCGTAGCGCCTCCGCCCGAAGCGGCCGATGCGTTTCGCGACGTCGCGGGAGCGCGGGCCGACGCCGCCCGGATCGTCAACGAAGCGCAGGGATACGCCGGCGACGTGATTCCGCGCGCCCGCGGCGAGGCGATGCAACTGCGCCAGTCGGCCGAGGCGTACCGGCAGGCGAGGATCAATGAGGCGGCGGGCGAAGCGGCGCGCTTCAATTCCGTCGCCGCCGAGTACGCGAAAGCCGCGAACGTGACCGGCCGGCGGCTGTATCTGGAAGCCATGGAGGAAATCCTTCCCAAGATTCGCAAGCTGATTATGGATGAGAACGGCAATGTTGACCTGTCCATCATCGGCAAGGGCATCGAAAATGCACCTGCCGGCCGCGCCCCTGTCGCACGCAACTGAGTTGCGCAAGCAAGTCTATTCAGTGGTCATTACAGGCAGGCCCGGATAAGCGACTCGTTCCCCTTCAACGCGCGCAAAGGGCGTCATCGTATGTGGTTTCGCGAGCGAGGCGTTCATGAGATGGTGCACCTTGATCCCCCGCGCTGTGAGCGCATCGGCCACCAGCGAACGGTGACACCGCCAAGGCACCGACTCGGCGCACATGATGGCAACCCGCGACGTTCTCGCGAGCGCGATCAATTCCTCGAGGTTCTGTGTGAACTCATGCGTTTGCATGTAATCCGCATAGCCTCGAAACGAATCATTCCGCCAGCCGGTGTTGATCGAATCCTTCCGGGGAAGGCGCAATCCGCCAAGGCCGCTCATGAGGACGTAGCGGATGCCGGCCGACCTCAGCGATGCAGACAGGTTCTCCCGGTTGAACTGCGGATTGTGCCGCGACCGCGGCACGGTACGGATATCGACCACAGTTTCAATCCGGTGTGCTTTGAGAATCGCCAAAAACTCTTCGACAGGGCGGGTTGAATGACCGATCGTGAATAGTTCTACCAGCTCTCGCGTTTGGACCTCCTGTGTTGCAGCCCCCAGAGCAGGCTGCCGCCGATCAGGAGCCCTGCCGCGCCTGTAGCCGCGACAAGCCTCGGGTCCGCTGCCCGGGAGCGCACGATGAGCGGATGGTGGTCGCCGCGCTGTTCACGGAGCGCCAGTTGAAGCGCCTCAGCCAAGTGCATCGCGCGCCGGCCCGTTGCGTGCTGGATCTGCGTGCGACAACTGAATCCATCCGCAAGCAGAAGCGCATCGGGCGAAATTTCGCGCAGGTGCGGCGCGAGCTCGTGCTCAAAAACCTTCATCGAGATATCGTAGTGCTCGCGCTCGAATCCAAAGCTGCCCGCCATGCCGCAGCAGCCGTTCTGAGGAAGTTGGTACTCGACGCCCGCGCGCTTGAATACGTGCTCATCGGAGGTCATTTTCATAATTGCCTTATGATGACAATGCCCGTGGACGACCGCCTTGCGGCGGAGCTGCGGGATTTCATAATCCGGGGCCTTTTTATCCAGAAATTCCGCGAACGTGAACGTCTGTTCGCTCAGTCGCCCTGCATCTTCATCGTTGGGCAAAAGGTCCGGCAATTCGTCGCGGAACACCGCCACGCAACTTGGCTCGAGGCCGATAACCGGGGTTCCCCGCCGGATCGCCGGACGCAGCGTGTCGATAATGTCCTGTAACAGCCGCTTTGCCGTATCCAGCATTCCAAAGTCATAGAGCGGGCGTCCGCAGCACAGCGAGGCTTTCGGCACGAGCACCCGATATCCGGCGTCCTCGATGACATCCACCGCGGCCTGCGCGACATTCGGATGGAAATAGTTGTTGAAAGTATCGGGCCAAAGGATCACGCCGGGTTTGCCGGCGTTGCGGCGTGAGCGCGCACTGAACCATTGCTTGAACGTCTGGTTCGCGAACCTGGGTAGATCGCGCTCTGAAGCGATGCCGCCCGCAAGCTTGATCATCCGCGATAGGCCCGGCGTCTGGATTAGTGCGTTGGCGGCGCGCGGCGCGAACGATGCAAGGCGCGCCCACCAGTAGATCAAACCCATGCTGTAAGCGCTCATGGGTCGGAGGCGGCCGTCATAGTAGTGTGAGAGAAACTCCGCCTTGTAGGTCGCCATGTCGACATTGACGGGACAGTCGCCCTTGCAGCCCTTGCACGCCAGGCACAGGTCGAGGGCCTCTTTCACCGCCTCGCTGCGCCATCCGTCTTGGATGACCTCGCCCTGAAGCATTTCGAACAGGAGGCGCGCGCGCCCGCGGGTTGAATGCTTCTCTTCGAGCGTCACGCGATAACTGGGGCACATGGTCTTTCCGTGATGCCGGCGACACTCGCCGACGCCGACGCATCGTTCTGCCGCCATGGCGAAACTGTGCCCGTAATCCTTGAAGCTGAAGTAGGTCGAGGGCTGGCTTGGACTGTAATCAGCGCCGATGCGGAGGTTCTCGTCGATGCGAAACGGATCGACGATTTTGCCCGGGTTCATCTTCCAATCCGGGTCCCAGGCGCGCTTGAATTCGCGAAACGCTTCAATGATCTCAGCGCCGTACAGCTTTGGCAGAAATTCGGCCTTCGACTGGCCGTCGCCGTGCTCGCCCGAATACACGCCGCCGTAGCGAATGACCAGATCGGTCGCTTCCTCCATGTACTGCCGGTATGTGCGAATTCCTTCAGCCGACCTGAGATCGAAGGTAATCCGAGTGTGCACGCAGCCTTGACCGAAGTGTCCGTACAGCGCGCCGGTGTAATGGAACTTGTCGTAGAGCGCCTTGAGATCGCGCAGATATCCGCCCAGCTTTTCCGGCGAGACCGCAGAATCCTCCCAGCCCTCCCATGTGACGTGCTGGCCGGGTACGAATGCCGTAGCTCCAAGCCCGGATTCACGGATCTCCCAAACGAGACGCTCCTCGTCCGGGTCGTCGTACAGCTTCATCGAAGGCGCGCTTTGTTTCTTTTTCAGGGCGCTCATCATTGCATGCGCTCTGGCGTCGGTCTCCTCCTTCGTTTCCGCGCCGAATTCAACCAGTAGCCAGCCGCCTCCATCCGGCAGAAGTTGCAGATCCTGCGGGTGCAGTCGCTTTTTTTTCATATCGCTGACGAGGATGTCGTCCACGCCTTCGAGTCCAATCGGCTTGAACTCGAGAATATCGGTGACGTGATCGGCGGCTTGAAAGACATCGGGGTAGCCCAGCACCACCAGTGTTCGTTTCGGCGGATTCCACACCAAGCGCACTTTCGCCTCCAACCAAATGCAGCACGTGGACTCTGTCCCCACCAGAGCGCGGGCGACGTGAAAGCCATTCTCCGGCAGCAGTTCGTTAAGGTTGTAGCCGGACACGCGCCGCGGAATCTTCGGATAGCGCTGCCTGACGAGATCGCCGTAGCGGTCGCGTATGCGCTTCATCGCCGCGTAGATTTCGCCGCGCCGCCCGCCGGCTTGGATGATCTGTTCCAGATCCTGGTCGCTTGTCTCGCCAACGCGCATTCGGACGCCGTCATAGGTGACGACATCGAGCTCTTCGACGTTCTCCTCGGTTTTCCCGGCCATCAGCGCGTGAATGCCGCATGAGTTGTTGCCGATCATTCCGCCCAGCGTGCAATGGTTGTGCGTCGCTGGATCGGGGCCATAAGTCAATTGCCACTTGTTCGCTTCTTCGCGAAGCGTATCCAGGACGACTCCAGGCTGCACGCGGGCGTACTTTTCAAATGGATCGAGCTCGAGGATCTTATTCAGGTATTTCGAGAAGTCGATGACTACTCCGGCGTTGCAGCACTGGCCCGCCAGGCTGGTGCCCCCGCCGCGCCCGAATACCGGCGCTCCGAATTGGCGGCATGCGGCAAGCGTCTCGACAACATCCTCATACGATTTAGGTACGACAACGCCGATCGGGACCTGGCGATAGTTCGAACCGTCGGTGGAATACAGCGCGCGGTCGCCGTCGCTGAAGCGCACTTCGCCCTCAACCCGTCTTTTCAAATCCCGCTCCAAGTCCGCGGCGTACGGCTTCTGTGCATCGTCCGGGCGCGAACGGGTCTGCTTGATCTCGATCAGACTCATGATTGGCCTCCGTAAACCTGGTATTGCAAAGCGTCGGCGCGTTTGAAATCCAAGCCGAGACCGTGCCGCGACAGGTCGGGCCGCAGATCGCCAGCAACCGCTTTCAAGGCGCCGTCGAAAAACATTTGCTCAATACGGACGTGATCGTGAAAATATTCCACATGACGGGCGCGCGCCGCCGCGCAGCACAGGTGGCCGTGGAGCGACGGCGCCGTGTGCGCCGAAAGCGGCAGCCCGAAGGAATCGCACACTTCAGCCGCTTTCATGAATCCGGTGACGCCGCCGCAGCGCGTTCCGTCCGCCTGAAGCACATCCACGGCGCCCGCCTCCAGCATGCGCCGAAAATAGAACACGTCGTAGCCGTATTCGCCGGCTGCGATATCCATGCCAAGCGGGCCATGATCGCGGACCAGCCGAAGACCCTCGAGGTCGTCCGAGCTGACCGGCTCCTCAAACCAGCTGACGCCCAGGTCAGCGAATTCTGCAGCAAATGCGAGAGCCTGCTTCCGGCTGTAAGCGCCATTCGCATCGACGAACAGCTCGACGCCGTCCCCAATCACATCTCGCGCAGCAGCCACGCGCCGGACGTCATCTTCCGGATGCATTCCGATTTTCATTTTGACGGCGCGAATACCGTTACGGGCCCATCCACCCAGTTGTTCCCTCAACTGTGCGTCCGTATAGCTGGTGAAGCCGCCGCTCGCGTAAATCATGATCCGGTCGCGCACGGCGCCCAGGAGCGTCACGAGCGGCTGGTTCAGCAGTCGCGCCTTGAGATCCCACAAAGCAGAGTCGACGGCGGAAATGGCCATGGAGGCAATGCCCGGCCGGCCCAGGTTGCGAACGCAGCGAATCATCTCCAACCAGGCGCCCTGGGGCGACATGACATCGCGACCGAGCACGCGCGCTTTCAGACCGTGCTCAATCAGAGCTGCGGTCGCGACGTCCGCATACGTATAGCCCAATCCCTTAACATCCAAACAGCGGGCTTCGACGATCACGATCGTCGTTTGGTCCCAGGCGAACGTGCCATCCGCTTCCGGCGAGCTCGTCGGGACCGTATAGGCGGAAACGTGGATTTGATCGATGGCGTCCGTAGGCGTTTACACGAGTTCGCGGACTTTGTCTTTAAATACAGTCTTCATGATGTCGCTGGCGTCGCGCGTGCCGCGCGCCAGGGCTTCGGCAAAGTGCGCCGCCTGCTCGATGTTTACTTTGGGCGGCATGGGCGGCTCGTTCGGATCGACGAGGCACTCGACAACCACGGGTCCCTGCGTTGCAAGCGCCTGCTCCACCAGCCGGCCAGCGTCCCGGGGATCTTCAATCGTAATTCCCGTTGCGCCCATTGCGCGCGCGATCTCGGCGAAATTGATGGGCTGCAGCTCGCAGACGTATTCCGGGTTGCCAAGGAATACCATCTGCTCCCATTTGATTTGCCCAAGGGTGTTGTTCTTGATGATGAACACCTTTACAGGCAGCTTGTACTTAACGCAGGTTGCGATCTCGCCCATCAGCATGGTCAGGCCGCCATCGCCAACAAACGCCACGCTGACGCGGTCGGGATAGGCGATTTGGGCGGCAATGGCATACGGCAGGCCGCAAGCCATGGTGGCCAGCGTTCCGGACAGCGTATGCATCTGGCCGCGCTTGGCAGGAATGTGACGCGCCCACCAAGTGGCAATTGTCCCGGAATCACAGGAGACGCACGCATTGTTCGGGAGCCGTTTGCCGATCTCCGCCGCCACCACCTGCGGCTTCATCGGTTTTTCCATAACGGAGGCGCGCTTGTCCATCAGCCGGTTCCAGTCGCGCATGCCAGCTTGCGCCTCTTCAAGAAACCTACGATTCTCCTTGCGCTGAAGCAGGGGAATTAACTCCAGGAGAGTTCGTTTCGTATCGCCGACCAAGCCCACCTCGACCGGGTATCGCAGGCCGATCCGGATGGGATCGATATCAATTTGAACGCCTCTGGCCTGTCCCGGCTTGGGCAGAAATTCGATATAGGGAAAAGAGGTTCCGGCCATCAGCAGCGTGTCGCAGTCTTCGATCGCCGCCTGCGACGGCTTCGTTCCCAGAAGGCCAATGCTGCCCGTGGTATACGGACTGTCGTCGGGCACGGCCGCTTTGCCCAGCAGCGGCTTCACGATTGGCGCGGCCAGCGTCTCGGCGACCTGAATCAGCTCCTCGGTCGCATCCAGCGCGCCGCGTCCAGCCAGGATGACGACCCTCTCGCCGCTATTTAGTATCTCGGCGGCGCGTTGCAAATCCTCCCGATTCGGCAGACGCGCGCTGCGCGCCGGGATATCGGATACGTGATTGGCAACATTGCGCTTCGAGCGTTCTTCGACGATAGCGTCCTGAACGTCAACCGGGATCGTAACATGCGCTACGCCTCTGTATGACATCGCGGTGCGGCAGGCAAGTTCCGCCACATTTTCTGCGTGTGCAGCGTTCATGACGCGGTTGTTGTAGACGCAAACGTCGATGAAGAGCTTGTCGAGCTCAACATCCTGCTGCGTATGCGTGTTGATGAGGTCTGAAAACTGCAACCCCGTGACCGCGACGACGGGCTGCCCATCCAGCTTGGCGTCGTACAGGCCATTGAGCAGGTGAATGCCGCCGGGGCCGGAGGTCGCCACGCAGCAGCCGATCCGCCCGGTAAACTTTGCGTAACCACAGGCCATGAACGCCGCGGCTTCTTCGTGACGTACTTGAATGAATTGAATCTCGTTCTGCCGCTTCCGGAGCGCCTCGATGACGCCATTAACGCCGTCGCCGGGCAGGCCAAATACGACCCGTACGCCCCACCGGTAGAGAGTATCGACAATGATGTCGGACGCGGTTTGTGCCATCAGAAATCCTCGCTCTCGGTGTATCGCCACTCGGTAGACGAGACACAATGCGCGACTGTTTCGGGGCTGCTGTTTTACCGAAAGCATTTCCTTCTGGCGGCGTCCAATGTGCGGGAGGCGAGTTATGGACTCGAAGAAATGCAAACATCCAAGCTGCAACTGCCAGGCGCGCGAAGGGAGCGATTACTGCAGCACATATTGCGAGACTGCCGGCGCCGCGAATGAGATTGGCTGTAACTGCGGCCACCCGGGGTGTGCGCAGAACGTGTAACCCCGTGGCGGCGCCGTCGCCACGGCAGCCGCTGCCCAGCCGGGGCGGCATCATCACGCCGCCCCTGCGGGCTCTTCCGGATGGTCTAATTTACGATCGCCTGCATTACGGCGTTTTCAAAGTCGCGGTCGAGCTGCCGGTTGGGATTGTCGGTCTGAATCATCATCACCCCGACAATTTTCTCCTTTGGATCCACCCAGAAGTGCGTGCCGAAGGCGCCGTCCCATCCGAAGCTCCCCGGGGAGACGCGGTGGCCGGCGACAATCGGATCGCTGACGACTTGAACGCTCAGCCCGAAGCCGCGACCGGGCGGGCGACCCGGGGTTGTGTCCGGAACGAACACGGACCGCATGAGTTCCACGGTCGTGGGGCTCAATAAACGCTTCCCATTCAGCTGCCCTCCTTCGAGCAGCATCTCCCCAAACCGCGCGTAATCCTCGGCGGTGGACAGCAGTCCGCCGGCGCCTGAAAAATACGTTGTACTTACCAAGCGGTTCTGGTTTTGAGCCTGCACTAAAGCTCCCGACTCGCGATGATAGGCGGTCGGCACGCGCGGCCAGAGGTCCTCGCTAGGATGGAAGAACGTGTCTTTCATACCCAGAGGGTTAAAAATGCGCTGCCGCAGAAACTGATCGAACGTCTGGCCAGACGCAATTTCCACAATGCGGCCCAGCGTATCAAATCCAGCGCCAGGGCTGTAGGTCCAGCGCGACCCCGGTTGGAAATCGAGCGGCGTCGCAGCGAGGCGCGGAATGTAATCGGCCAGCGTTTCACCAGGCTTGCGAGCGATGGACGGCATTATAGCCGCGCTCGCGGCGCCGCTGCCCAGGCCGGAGACGTGGGTCAGCAGGTCCTGAATAGTGATTTCGCGTGCGGCCGGTATGATATAAAACTGCGGTCCGGGCTGCCGCGGCTCGGCGACGGGAGCGGCTTGAGGGTGCGCCTGGGCGACGGCCACCTTCATATCCTTGAACTCCGGGATGAACTTAGAGACGGGATCATTCAGACGGACTTTGCCTTCCTCCATCAGCATCAGGATGGCGACGCCGGTGACTGGCTTGGACATGGAGAAGATGCGGAAGATTGCGTCGCGCTCCATCGGTTTATTGGAGGCGAGGTCCATCAAGCCATGGGCTTCAACATTCACGATCCGGCCATTGCGCGAAACGAGCGTTACAGCGCCAGCGATGTCATGCGCATCGATGTGGCGTTGTATAGTTTCGTGTATGCGCGCCAGCCGCTCGCTGGAGAGACCAACGTCTTCCGGTTTGGCGTCTTTTACTGACGCGGCGGACAGCGGCAGGCAGGAGAGAGCCAAGACGGCAAGCTGTGAATAGAGTCGCATCTTGCGCAGTCTATCGCAGATGGAGCGGCCGAGCAGCGCCTGGGCATAATGGTTTGTGCTGATTCGCTCCGTATTAACCTTAGCCATCACTGTTGTAACGGTCTGTTACGCGCAAACATCCGTGCAGCGGCTGCTTGAGGATAAGCTGCTGTATCGGCGCATCCGGGCGCTTGACGACTCGTTGAACGGCGTACTCGGGGTCGCCGCAATCGACCTGACATCGGGCGGCGCTTTCGCCTACAACGGCGACGCAATCTTTCCCACGGCGAGTTCGATCAAAGTCGCGATTCTGATTGAAATGTTTCGTCAGGCGAAAGCTGGCGCGTTTCGCCTTGCGGATCGCGTGACGCTCACGCCGGCTGAATCGGTTGGCGGCAGCGGCGACTTGCAGATTGCGCTTAAGCGCGGTCCAATTACCATTACCGTGCAACAACTTATCACAGCAATGATCGAACACAGCGACAATACGGCGACAAACCGCTGCATCGCGATGGTCGGGATGGAGAACGTCAACCGATTTCTGGAGGAGCACGGATTTTATGCGACGCGCCTCCGGCGGAGAATGATGGATGCGGCGGCGGCTGAGCGCGGCGACGAAAACGTTTCGACGCCGATGGAGATGGCGCGGCTGGTTCAGATGTTGTATGAAGGGCGCGCGGTGGACACGGATGCTTCGCGGCAGATGCTTGAAATTATGAAACGGGTCCAGGCGTCAATCCGCGCCGCCATTCCCGCCGAAATCGCTGTGGCGTCGAAGCCCGGAGATCTTGATGGCGTGCGGTGCGAAACCGGGATTGTGTACCTGCCGGGCCGGCCGTTTGCGGTAAGCATATTCTCGACGTACTTGGACGAAAAGGCAAATCCGGTGAGCGATGCGGCGAGGATTGTCTTTGAGTATTTTCAAAAGATCGCGCAGTCGAATCACTACGGGCGAAAGATCCGGTGATCAGCCGCTGTTCAGTGCGCGTCGCCATAGAGGCGCAACTCCAGGCCTCCCAATACGCCGCGCTTCGGCATCACGACTCCGGCGACTTCCTGGTACGCCGTATCAGTCAAGTTGGTCAGTTGAAGAAAAGGGCGGATCCGGCCCCGCGACCGCGCCACCGAAAAGTCCCATAGCGCGTACGGATCGCGAGCATAGCGCTCAAGCACGCCGACGCGGGTGCGGGCGATCAACTGCGCACCGATGCCGCCCTGCCAAACGACCACGCCGCTGTGGATCGGGTAGTTGAACACATATTTCGAAATCGCGCCAGGAACGACAGACCTGTTTCCGCCGATGCCGGTGTATTCTGCGCGCACGATCTGGGCCGGTCGCACATGATACTCGAGCACGCCCTCGAAACCGGTGAACACGAGACGCTGAAAATTCGTCGCCCGATATATGTCGGTGGGCGAGTAGCGGACGTAATCAATGAGGTCGCGATCGCGCCGCTCGAATACGGTTGCCGAGGCGCGCAGCCGCGACGCAGGATGCCAATCCAGACCTGCTTCGTAGTTCCACGCCGTCTCCGGACGGAGATTTGGCGATCCCACATTGGCCGGATCATGGTAGTAAAGGTCGGTGTAGCTGGGCAAGCGAAAGGCGCGGCTTGCCGCGGCTCGCACCTTCCATTTGGAAGAAAGCCACGCGCCGGCGCTCAGGGTTGGACTCAGCTCATGATTGAATGATCCCCACACCTCGTCGCGCAAACCGGCGCTGAATGAAAACCGGCGGAGCGCCCGGATATCATACGCGACATAGCCGGCGCCGCGGACGCGGGAGTGGTTCCCAAGATTGTTGCTTTCGATAGAGTCGGCCAGCAGTTCGACGCCGTAGTTGAGGCGTGAATTGCGGGGCAGCTCCTCGCTGCGCCGCAAGTCGCCCTGCCAGCTTTCGACGGCATGGCGGTTTGTGAAGACCTGCGGCTGATCGCGGTAAAGGACAAAAAGATCGGTGTGGCGGCGATAGGCGAAGTCCGCCTCCATATTGCGTCCCAGCTCTTGGCGGATGGATGCGAACCAGCCCCGAGTGCGCTCCCAGGAATTGAAATTGCCGTAGAACTGATCGGCGCCGAAGGGGCGGTCGCTCGTGGCCAGCAGCAGGTCAGTAGCGCCAAGCCGGCTTCTGCCATGAGAAATCGAAGCCAAGGAGAGATTGCGGTAGTCGCGATCCGGCATAAAGCCGCTCGAGAAATCCCTCGAAAATACAAATTGCTCTGCGACTCCGCGCAGCGCGAAAGCCAGTGCGCCGCTTTGCTGGTTGACGCCGAAATTGCCGAGCGCGCCGCGCAGCCGCACCTCGGGTTGCGCGGGAGCAGAAATCAGATTCACTACTCCCGTGACCGCATCAGAACCATATTGCGTGGCGCCCGAGCCGTGGAGGATTTGAATCTCGCTGATCGCGTCCAGCGAGACCGGCAGATCCATGTTGTGATGAGCCGATTGGGGATCGTTCAGCCGCATGCCGTTGAGCAGCACCAGCGTTTGTCCGAAGGTTCCTCCGCGCAAGGAAAGATCCGTCTGGATGTCACTCGGCGCGCGCCGCTGGAGATTGACGGACGAATCCATCTGAAGGTAATCGGAAACCGATGACGCGAGCGTGCGGTCCTGCTTGACATCGAACACCTGCACTGTCCGATCCGTCTCGTCCAGCGGAATAGGAACGTACGTACCCGTGACAACGACGGTATAGGTTGGCGTCCCCGCAGGGGTGCTTGCGCGCTGTCCGGCGGCTGCCAGGCAAAAAACGAACGAGGCAAAGGAGACTACAACGGAACGAGGTATCAAATCTCAGTGTAACGGCTGCGCGATCCGGATCTCAGGGACTGTTTCTGCCGCGCTGGAGAGTGTCGCGGCATGCAGGGTCGACAGAAAACCGGCGGCAAACGCCGCCGCTGCCGCCAGCGCCATAGTAATCATGCGTCGCCGCATATCTCGTATTCAGAATATGGCCCGAGCTTAAAGTGTTAACCGACAGATAGGCGAGCAGCTGGTTGCCGCCGGCAAATGCCGGTATTAACGCGGTGGACACGATCGGTTACGTCTAGCGAATGCGCGGACGCGGGCGCAAATCCGAGTTAGGCACAAGAGTGATCCGCGAGCGAGCGCGAGAGGCGCTCCGGACTTGCGCGATTGAGGCGTTTTTCCGCCTTGACCGGCGCTGCTGAGCCCTCAAGTAGCGAATGAGATCGCGCCAATAAGCTGCGGTTATCAGCATACTCCCGTCCAACACCTGCTGGTGAGACGCCGGCGGGGCGGGACGGATTTCGATTTTCCTTCGCGTGGGGGTCCAGCCGTACTGGAAGTAGTCAGAGCAGCCCGGAAACAACCCCGCTGAAGCGGCGTCGAACCATGGGAGGGATCCTGAATGGCCAGCACGAAAGATTATATCTCATGGTTAAACGACTTGATTGAGACTTGTAAAGATGCGGAACAGGGGTTTCGCGATGCGGCGGAAGCGGTTGCCCGGCAAGACTTGAGAGATCTCCTCAATGAGTACGCCAGACAACGTTCGCAGTTCGCCAGCGAGCTACAGAGCCAAGTGATTCGACTGGGAGGCGATCCGGAAAAGACCGGGAGCGTCTCGGGCTCGTTTCATCGCGGTTGGATCAACTTAAAGGCAGCTATCACCGGCAAGGACGAGCACGCTATCCTGAGCGAAGCAGAACGGGGAGAGGACGCGGCTGTGAAAAACTACCAGGAAGCGCTGGCGCAGGATCTGCCGGACGATCTCCGTTCCGTGGTCGAAAAGCAGTACCGCCAAGTGCTGGATGCGCATAACAAGATCAGGTCACTGCGGGATGGGGCCAACCCTGCTGACAGCCGCCAGCGGGCTCCGATCGGCGATCGCGTGATCTGAGGATCCGGCCAGTTATCCGAGCGCTTCGCGAACCGTTTCGAAGAACAGATCGAGATCCGACGGGCGGGTATGCACATGTGTGGATACCCGCGAGCGCTCGATGGGCATAACCCAAATTTTCTTCTTATGGCAGAGAGCCCACAATTTCGCCGGGTCCTTTTTAAAATGAAGTGTGACCAGACCGCCATACAGACGGTCATCAGCGGGCGTGAGCATTTCGATGTAGGGCAACTCACGCGCTCGTTCGAGCACCGTGCGCGCGAGCTGGTGGATGCGCGCATAAATCCGTTCACGACCGATCTCGCGTGAAAATCGGATCGCGGCAATCAGCCCTTCGAACAGGGCGCGATTGTTCGTTCCAACCCGCATGAACCGGGCCGCCTTCAGCGTTCGATCATCCCACCCCCCGGTCACAATAGCCGGCCAGAGCCGATCCTGCATTTCATCACGGATATAGAGAAATCCGCACCCGGGCGGCGCGAACATCCATTTATGCGGACTGCCGGCAAAGAAATCACAACCAATCTCGGAGATTCGGACTGGAATCTGCCCGTGCACATGCGCGCCGTCCACGACCGTAATGACGCCCTTGGCGCGCGCGGCGCGGCAGATTTCCGCCATCGGCATGATGAGGCCGGTGGTGGTGGTGATGCCGCTGAAGCTGAGCACGCGCGTTCTGGGACCGATGGAAGAGATCATCAGTTCAGTGAGTTGTTCCGGGCTTTGAGGCGGCAGCGGTATTTTGACTTCGCGAACGGTTATGCCATCGCGCGCCGCCCGCATGAGCCAGCCGCTGCGGCCGCTGGGGTGTTCCTGATCGGTCATCAGGACTTCGTCTCCGGCCTTCAGATGCAGGCCGCCTGCGACGATGCTCATTGCCTCCGTCGCGTTGTGCGTCAGCGCGAGGTCGTCCTTGTTGCAGCCAACGTAATCGGCCAGCGCAGCGCGATGCTGGTCCATAGTTTCGTAGCCCCAGCGGGGATATTCGTCCATGACCATTCCAGCTCCGCGTACGAGGTAGTCGCACACCGCATCGACCACGGGCCGCGGAGCTGCGCCTAGGCTGCCATTATTGAGGTAAACGCGCCAGTCTGGCAGTAGGAATTGCTGTTCGCGAATGCGAGCCCAGTAAGCCTCCGGGTCGCGATCGAATAATGCTGAGCCGGGCAGCGGCGGCGAGGAAGCGATTGCGCGATCAAAAGAAATTCCGAGCAGCGCCGCAGCGCTCTTTAAAGCATCGCGTCGTTTCATGGGACTTGGGCGGAACTTACCGCCGAGTACCACTTTAACCGATTACGGTCCAGTTTTCAGAAGTTCCGCCAAACAAGAATGAGTCGTAAATGTTCCGGACAAAATCAAGGGTCGGTATTCCGCCGCGTCGACGATCTTCGCCAGCGCCGCGCCGACATCGCTTCCGACGGGCGCTGATCGGGCCGAGCGAGCGCAATTTAAAAATAGAACTTCAACCCCAACACAATGCGTCTTGCCGGAGCTGAGGCTGTGAAGCGGCCGTAATTCGTATTGACCTGGTTATTGTTCTGGTCAAAACGCGCACCTGTGTCGATTGCGGTGAACTGCGTGTGGTTGAACGTGTTGTAGCTCTCCGCGCGGAACTGCAAGCGGCGCGATTCGCCAATATTGAAATTTTTGTACAGCGAGAGATCCCAGTCGTTCAGACCAGGGCCGTAAATGGGCGCCTTCGAGGCATTCCCGATGCCATTAACGGAATAGGCTGCCGTAGGAGGCTTTACAGCGGCGGTGTTGAACCACACATCGCCTGGGTGGGGGGCGTTGGGATCAGCGATGAGCACAGAGCGGCTATCCAGTCCGTTGCCAGTTCCTCCTGTCAAATCGGCAGTGTAGGTCAAGCTATACCCAAGTCCGAGGGGCTGGCCGGTAATGAAGGTGCCGACGCCGGCGAATTCCCAACCATCAAGCGCCGTGCGGGTGAAGCGGTTGTTCCAATACTTGCTGACTGCGGGGATATCGTAGACCCAGTTGAGTTCAAGATTTTGTCTGCGGTCAAAGCTCGCCGGTCCATAATTGCGCATGCGGTAATTGAGTACGGGATTTACTGTGCCGCCGATTCCGTCGACCAGGTCGAGCGCCTTGGACCACGTGTATGCCACGTGGTAAGTCAGATTGCGGGAGAAACGTTTTGTTAATTGTACTTCGAGCGCGTTGAAGTTAGCGATGCCGGCAAACTCCAGATAGTTGATGTCCTGGAATCCGATGATAGGCCGGAGAAAGTTGGAGTTCAGCGGGCGGTTGCCGGTGAGGGTTGGATCGATGCTGGACGGCAGAAAGTTCGTGCCATAGGGCACGGCGTTCAAGTTGCGGGTGTCGAGCAAATGTTTCTGCGTGTTTCCGACGTAGGCGACATCGAGCACAGTGCCGAAGCCGATGCTCTGCTGAATTCCGAAGCTCCAGTTGTAAACAGCCGGCGGCTGGAAATCGCGCTGCACGGCAATAACGCTGGTTGGACTCAGGCTGAGCGGAGTCGCAAGCAGGTTATTGATGGTCGTGTAGTTTGCCTGAGCGGTCACGACGAGCGGCGGCGATTGGACGAGTTGAAGGATCTGATCGTCGTTGAAGCGATCGTAGAAGATGCCGAAGCCGGTGCGTATCGCCGTCTTGCCATTGCCGAAGACGTCCCACGCCAGACCGATGCGCGGAGCCGTCTGGATCGCCGGATTGTTCATGATGCTTTCGTTATAGAGGCGCATACCCTGATACGGCGTGCCCGCGTTTGGCGAAAACGTGCCGATCTTGACGGCCGGCACAATCGCCCCCGTTACGGGGTCGAGGCCTACGCGTTGGTTGTTGCCCGGGTTGATATATGGCTGAATCAGTGGAGGCTGCTGGCTGCGATTGTAACTGGCCAGGTCGAAAGCGCCGAGCATATCGCCGGCGCTGAGGCTCGGTTGGATGAAGTAGAAACGTACGCCGGCGTCGATCGTTAGCCGCCGCAACGCCTTCCATGTGTCCTGCGCATACCACTCAACGTTGTTATATCGGCCGTGCGCGCCGGGGTGCTTGTTCGACTCCGTGTATGCGTCGACGACTCCGAGAATCGCGTTCGAGTAGGCATAGCCGGTGTCGAGTGGGTTGTTCGCATCCCGATCAAAGGCGAAGGTGCCGTTGAAGAACGTCGAGCGCGCGGCATTGCGCGTGCCGTGCTCAACGAACACCCCCAACTTCACGCTATGCGCTCCGTGGATAAGCGAGAAGTTGTCCGAGTAGTTCCAGATATTGTTTGTGCCGAAGAACGGAAAACGCTGTTCGATGTTTAAGGATCCGCCGCTCGGAACGCCGCCAAAAGTCGCGTTCGGAATCAGACCGAACGGGTTCGCCTGGGGATAGAACTGGGGAATCGTGAGGCCCAGCTTGGCCCGGCTGTTGGAATCGATGGCGGACTGGGTGAGCGGATCCACAGTCTGATGGGCGCGATTCACTCCCCAGGTCAACTCATTGACCTTGTTTGCGCCGAAAGTGTGGATCAGCGTCGCGACTGCGCCGGCGCTGTGGATCTGGTAATTCATGGGAAGCTGTGGCCAGTTGTTGGAGCCGCCCAGAGCGACGGCGAGTCCGAACGCGCCCTTATAGGCCTGGTAATCCTGTATGAGACGCACATAGAACTGGGTCTTGGGCGCAATGTTGTAGTCAATGCGCAAAATGGAATCGCGTCGCGGCTGGTCGTTGATGCTTTGGCCGACCCAGTTGTAGGTGCCGCCGGGCCCTTTCGCGTTCGGCAGCGGAAATAGGCTCAGCAGTTTCTGACCGTTGGGGTCGATACGATTGGGAGGAATGATATTGCCGGGAAACGGAGCGCCTGTGTTCGGGTCCCGAATGACGATGAGCTGGCCGTTCTGATCAAACGATTGCGAAAAATCGCCCTGCCGCTCGAGCGCGGTGGGAAAAGTCTGCGTCATCAAGCTGGAGGGGACCTTGAGCGGCAGAAAGTCCTGGGACCAGAAGAAGAACAGCTTGTCGCGCTGGCGATTGAAATTCACGCCAGGCAACAGCACCGGAACGCCGATAAAATAGCCGGGGTTGTTGAAGCGATAGCGCGGGCGCGGCACGCCGTTTCGGTTGTTGAAGAACTCGTTGGCGTTGAGCGCTTCGTTGCGAAAAAAATAGTAAGCTCCACCGTGAAAATCGCGGGTTCCGCTCTTGATGATGGTGTTGATTGTCCCTCCCGAGCTGCGCCCGTACTCGGCCTGATAGTTGCTGAGCAGCACGCGGACTTCGGCGACGGCGTCAATGCTGGGAGCAAGATAAGGCCCCGTCATCGAGCCCGTATCGAGGCTCGTAATGCCGTCCAGGTTTAAATCGATCGAGCCGGCGCGCGTTCCATTTATGTTAATTCCCACCAAATCGTTCCAGCCGGGAGATTCACGGTTGTTGATGTTGGAATCCACGATGCCAGGCAGCAGCTTCGTTGTGGCGATGTAGCTGCGTCCTTTGAGCGGAAGTTCTTGCATCTGGCGGGTGTTGATGAGCCCGGACCGCTCCGCGCTTTCGGTCTGGAGCAGCGGCGGCTGACCTTCCACGCTGATAGTTTCGGTGACTTCTCCGACCTGCAATGTAATCGAAGGAAGGGTTACGCGCTCGGTGGCGGTTACGGAGATGTCCTTCTGCTCGTATTTCTTGAAGCCAGGCGCGTTTACCGTCAAGAAATAGGACCCGGGCAAAATTTCAGTAAAAATGAAACGTCCATCGGCGCCAGTCTCGGTTGTGCGCGTCTGGCCAGTCTGCGTGCTGGCGATTGAGACCTGCGCGCGGGCGACGGCGGCGCCCGTGGCGTCGATGACCGTCCCCGAAATCTGGCCGGTCAGGCCTTGGGCTGAAGCGAGCGCAAGCGACAACAGGAAGCCGGTCAGGAAAACGGCAATGCGCCGAGCGCGAGTCACTGTCCGCATAACATCCTCAATTGCACGGAGTACAACCATGGGCCTCCTACGATGTAAGAAGAGTTACGGGAGGTTACAACCCCTGACTGCTTGAAACGTATCAACCGTGCTTCAGCATATGCCGATATGGGAATCGTTGTCAAGAAGAATTTCGCGAATTCGTTGCAATTCCCTGCTAGCAACAGGGGTCTCGTTCACGCGCTGCGGAAATAGGTCGTATATACCTCATCCCGCACGCTGTAAAAGGGAGCGAACACCAGCTGCTGGCCGTTGACCGTCATCGTATATGCCGATGCGGTTTGCGAGAGAGGCTGCACCGAACGCGGGAGAGGGAGCGCAGTCGCCGACAGATCCCCCCGCGGATTTATCGCCACCAGCAGAAGAGGACCCGCCATGAGGGCTACGATATCCCGATTGCGGTCATCGATCGGCAGCGTGCGCAACCCGAACGGCAGCGTGAGTTCGAGCGTGTCATTGTTCTTCCAGCGCCGACGGATCGAAGCAAAGCCGCGGTCAACTGCGAAATCCACACTCTTCCCGTTGACGGCGGCTCGGGGCGGCGCGGAAAGCCAGGCCGGGATTCTCACCTTTATGGCGAATTCCACCGGCGCGGCGACAGTTACGCGAAGCTCGGCGGAGCCCGCATCTGGATAGTTCGTGTGCTGAAGCAGTCTTACGGGAATGCTCCGCGCTCTCCAACGGACTTCGGAAGGAGTGAAGAGATTCACCCAAATCGCGTCCGGACTGTGAAAATAGATGTCAATCGGATAGTCGGATACCGTCTGCGCCAACGTGCCCGCGCAGCAGGGCCATTTGCGCTTGTAATATTTTTTCTGGGCAAGCGCCTGATAGTCGGAGTAGTAAAAGTATTCGCCGTCGGCGCCCGGATCCTTGGCGGCGAGAATCGTGTTATAGAGCACTTGCTCGAGTCCATCGCCATAGCGGCCGTCGCCGGTGAACTGCAGCAAGTAGCGCGCAAGCTTTGTGTGCGCATAAGCGCCGCAGGGCGTTTCGAAGTGGTCGCGCGTGGCAGTCAGGCTTTCCGCCAGTTTTCCTTGATGCGGCTCCACGAAGGTTTCTTTCGGCCCCCAGCCGCCGGAGGCGAATTGCTGGGTGGAGGCCAGCATGTCCCAGGCGTTCCGGATGGCCTCGAGGTGCTTCGGATCTCCGAGCGACTGGTAGGCCTTGGCCGCCGAACTCAGGGCGATAACATGACTGTAGGCATGCTTGCCGGGCAGCACATTCCTGTTCTGCGCAAGCGGCTCGAAGTATTCGCGGTCGAGCAGATAGAGGCGCGCCATATCAAGGAACTGTCTTTCGCCCGTGAGTTCGTAGGAGTGGAAGAGATTTTCCGGCAGGATGTAGGGTTCGTCGTAGGGCGCCTGCTTGGGACTGTTTGGTCCGCGATCATAGGTGTGGTCCGGAAGATGGGGAATGGCGCCGCGGATCACGCGCGGCAACAGGTCGCGAGCCGCTGCCACGCCTGATAGACGGCAAGCATCCAGCAGTCCAATCTCGTACTTGTCAAGAATGTAACAGGGCCACGTCACGGCGGCCTTTTCGCTAGCGTAGGGATAATCCTGCGGCCCTAGAGTGGCCCCGAAGCCTTGAACCAGGGTCTGCACCTTGGCGCGGCATGCTTCATCGCCCGTCGTTGCGTACATTCGAGAGAGCGCCGAAATGAATTGTCCCAGAGCATGGCCGGGGACGAAGCCGTCTGCATCATACCAGCCGCCCATGTCATCGCCAGGCGCCGGCAATCCGGCGCGCTGACGGTAGACCTTGAGCAGCCGGTCATTATCCAGAGAAAGGAAATGGGCGTGAATGCGGTCGTATTGGCGCTTCAATGGCCCGCTCGTGATCGTTACGTCGGAGTAGTGAAACTCCCGCAACTTCAAGCGGCTTGGGGCCGGCTCGTCAGCCCGCAGCCGCGACGCCGAGCCGGCCGCCGCAGCCGCGCCCAGAGTTTGAAGAAATGTTCGACGGGAGGTGCTCATGAGATGCCGATGCTCCTTGGTTTCCTGCTGACTCATCATCGTACTGCGGCGCCCGCCGAAACAGGTGATGACCTTCGCCGCGGGTGTGCGCCACTAGAATGCGACCTTCAGGCCCAACTGGATCTGCCGTGGGTTGTTCTGCTGAGAAGTCACCACGCCGAACAATGGCGAACCGAGCGTCAAATTCGGTTGGTTGAACAGCGGCGTGTTGGTCAAGTTGAATGCTTCAGCCCGAAAGTCGATGCGCACTCCTTCGACCGGATGGAAACTTTTGAAGAGGGAGAAGTCGACGTTGCGCGCATGGTCGCTCCGGACTGTCGTCACCGTCCGTCCGAGGTTGCCGAACGTGAATGGCGCGGGCTGAGCAAACGCCGCGGGGTTGAACCACTGAGTGAGCGATTGCGAGCCGTCAAGGCGGGGGCTGACGCCGGTTGCATTGGGCTTTTGCGTGCCGCCGAAGCAGAAGCATGTGTTTGTAGAGAGCCCCCAATTGTAGAGTGGCAACCCCTCGGAGATGGTGACGATGGCGTTCACCTGCCAGCCCCCGACGAGCGCGTTCACAAGTCTTGAAGCCGCTGCCCCGAACCTTTTCCCGCGCCCCACGGGAAGCTCATAGACGCCGTTTATTACGAGCCGCTGGGGTTGATCATAGGACGAGACGGCCCACTCGCAACGCAGACAGCGCCAGTTCCGAACGCTATTGGACATATTCCAAAGGCCGTCTACGCTGTCACTCATCGTCTTCGACCAAGTGTAGGAGGCCAATAGGCTGAGGCCATCGGAAAAGCGCTTTTCAAACCGGGCCTGAAAGGCGTGGTATGAGGAGTTGCCCCATGCCGCATTTTTCACCTGGAACCCTGTGTATTGCGGATACGGCCGCAGCAGCTGCCCCCGCTGAACCATTGGCTGGGACAAAATTCCAGGCGCTGTAATGATCCCGTAAAACGGGTTGGGAACCAGCGACGTCAATTGCGCTCCCATCGATAGCAACGCGGGGTCTAACTGATTCAGCTCCGGGCTGGGAATGAAATACGGCAGGTGCGTTCCCTTGTTTCCGGCATAAGCGGCTTCGAACATCATGGCCTTCCCCAATTGCCGCTGCGCAGTGAAATTCCACTGCTGGTTGTACGGGGTTTTCAACGCGGCGGGCCAGGCGTCCCACAATGTGGAGCCCACTTGCGTGAGCAGGCCGTTGCCTGTGCCCGTGAACAGATTGAAACCATTCGGAAATGGATTGTCCAAAAGGTCATGCGGAGTCACGCCATCGAGCGTCGCCAGCCAGTTGGTCACTGACTGAAAGCCCTCGCCGACATAGTGGCGGCTGGCGCCGTACGGCGCCGCCATGTAGAAGATCCCATAGGCGGCGCGGATTACCGTCGAGGGAGTCGCCTGGTAGGCGAGCCCGATTCGCGGCGCAAGTTCGTCCCATGCGATCTCTCGAATCGCGCGCCGCCCCATGGTCGCGCCGGCAAACAGCGTTCCGCCGCGCAGGTTCATGCCTGTGACGTCCGACAGCGGATTTCGGATGAACGGATCAATCGCGGTTTGGCGGTCGTAGCGCTCGGTGTTGCCCGATTCAAGGTCCCAGCGCAGCCCGAGGTTCAGCGTAAGCCTGCCGCTCAGCTTGAAGTCATCCTGCACGTAAAACGCGAGGTAGTGATTCGCGTTGGCGGGGCGGATCTGGTGCGAGATGTAGCCCGCCGATGCGGATCCGCCCCCGCCCGCGCCCAGCAGGAAGGATCCGTATCCGATGCCGGACAAGCTGCTCGGATTCAGCGGGTTCGGCCCCTGCGTCATAGACCGGTAGAAATTGAAAGAACCGCTCGGCTCATCGAGCTGCCCGAAGTTGACGAAGTTAATGCGGGCGTCGACGCCGAATTTTAAGCTGTGCCGGCCCGCCACCTTCGATACGCTGCCGATCATGCTGTGCGTCGTATCGCCCATGCTGTAGATGTCCCCGCTGTTGGGGCCGAGCTGCGTCATATCCTGAATCGTGATTGTCGGGAACACATGCTGATCGGCGATGCGCGAAATCGAGGCGGGCAGCCCGAGTTGCGTGACGTCGAAGCCGCCGATTCCGCTCGCCGTGGCGCTCCACGGCACACGATTCGCCGCCACGCGGCCCATGCCATAGCGAACGTCGATCACCAGCGAGCTGCCAATGATGCGAGTGTAGTTCAGAACGGCGTTTTGCAGCCGCTGGTACATCGGCTCACAGCAACCCGGATCGGCCAGGTTTTGGAAGAAATTCGGCTTGCTGTATATGCTGTCGATCATGTTGTAGCGGCCCATCAGGCGATTGTTGATGTCGATCACGTGATCAATTTTGGTCTCATACCGGTTCGTAGGCTGCGGATATGCGGCTTGCACGACAAAGTTGTTTTGATGGGTAAACGGCGCGCCTGCTGTGTTCGGCTCCGGGTAATATCTCTGCGCCGCCCGCGCCACCGGGTTGATCATGCTCGCCGGAATCTTGTTGTCGGGAAATACATCGCGGATGAAATTACCGGGGCTCGCCGGATCGGGCCGCGTGGTGAATGGATTGTACAGCAGCAGCAACTGCCCCCTGTTGTTGAAAGTTTGGGAAAAGTCGCCGGCCCGCTGCAAATCGGTAGGGACTGAATAAGAGGCGAGCTGCGCCTGGCGCAAACGCGCGCCCTCGTAGTCGAAGAAGAAAAAGGTTTTATTCGCGCCAGTGTAGATTTTCGGCAGAACCACCGGTCCGCCCAGGCTGCCGCCGAACTGGTTCCGCTTGAAGCTGGCCAGCGGAATATTGGAAGCATTGGCAAAGAAATTATTCGCGTCCATCTTGCTGTTGCGAAGGAATTCGAACAGGCTCCCGTGCAACGCGTTCGTGCCGGATTTGGTCGCCATGATGACCACGCCGCCGCCGCTGCGTCCAAATTCCGCCGAGTACGCGTTCGTTTCGATGCGGAACTCCTGGATGCCTTCGACCGACGGGATGGCGCTGATGGCCGGGATGGTCGGAATATTGTGATTGACTTCCGCGCTGACGCCATCCAGGATGATGTCGCTGGTCGACTCCTGGCCTCCGTTGATGATGAAGTGGTTGCCGTAAAACGTTTCATCAACCCCGCTGGTCTGCTTGGTTTGGAACACGCCCGGCGTAAGCGACGTGAGCGAATAGATGTTGCGGCCGTTTAACGGCAGATCCTGGATCCGCTTGTTCTCGACGACTGCGCCCAGCGTGGACGTGTTCGCTTCAATAAGCTGAGCCGACGCCGCCACCGTCAGCGTTTCTGAAACCTGACCGAGTTCCAAAGCGACGTTCACAGTCGCCTGCTGCTGCGTCGACAAAGGAATGCCCTCGAGCAAGTAGCTCTTAAAGCCCGGCGCCATTGCCTCTACGCGGTAGCGTCCTGGCGGCAGAGGAGAAACCACGTAGAACCCAGTTTGATTGCTTGCTGTTTTGTACTGACTGTTACGCTCCACATCCGTCACCGTAATGGATGCCCCGGATATCACCGAACCAGACCGGTCGGTGACGAGTCCTGATATCGAGCCTGTGAATGTCTGGCCAAATCCTAGAACGGCGGCCGAAGACCATAACCAGATGCGCAAAGACGCGGCGGCGTTCATGTTCCCTCGTGGACAAGTGTTTTGTGTAAACAAATATCGTCACCGGCGGGGATCTGAGAAGACGATTGAGCGAACACAGTTCTAGTTCCGTAATGCGGAACATCACCAATGTTCCTATTCAGCAAGTTTGCATTGCAGGGCGAGGTAAAATGGACCTTCATAATTCCGTGTTGCGGAATTCAATGCGATTCGGCCCGCTCGGTTTGCGCTCGCGGCCTTCGATGGTATGATCGATCCCCGATGCATGCCGAATCCTTTGAGGACGAGCGCGTACAGGCGCGGTATTGGATCGAGACTGCATACCCGCTCCAGCAGGCGGCTGAGATCATGGCGGGCGAGCAATCGACTGGAACGTTCGTCCGTGTGCCCGGCGAAACCGATGAATTGAGACAGCGTCACGCGGCGAGGGTGGAAAGCATTGAAGAGCGCGAATCGGTGACCTCACCCTCCCTGCCCGGCGCGGGAGCGCCCAAGCCGGGAGGCTCGCATCCCGTGTATCGCCGCGCGGAAGTCACGCTGTCGTGGCCTGTCTCGAACATGGGACCCTCGCTTCCGAATCTGCTGGCCACTGTTGCGGGCAATCTGTTTGAATTAAAGCCCTTTTCCGGCCTGAAACTGCTGGATGTGACGTTTTCTACGTCCTTTCGCCAGCGATACCCGGGGCCGCAGTTTGGCGTTGAAGGTACGCGGCGGTTGTGCGGCGTCTTTGAGCGGCCTGTAATCGGGACGATTATTAAGCCGAGCGTTGGGCTTTCGCCTCAAGCGACGGCGGAAGCTGTTGAGGCGCTGGCGGAAGGCGGCATTGATTTCATCAAAGACGATGAATTGCAAGCGGACGGGCCGCACTGCCCGTTTGAGGAGCGGCTCAGAGCCGTCATGCGCGTCATCAACCGCCATGCGGATAAAACAGGCAGAAAAATCATGTATGCCTGCAACATTACCGGCGAAATCGATGAAATGCTGCGGCGCCACGACGTCGTGGAAGCCGCTGGCGGCACGTGCGTGATGGTGAGCTTGAACAGCGTCGGCCTGCCGGCGCTGACCGTTTTGCGCCGCAACTGCCGCCTCGCCATCCATGGCCATCGAAACGGTTGGGGCATCTACAGCCGTTCCCCGGCAATCGGCATGAGCTATATTGCCTACCAAAAGTTCTGGCGTCTCGCTGGGGTCGACCACATGCACGTCAACGGTCTCCGGAACAAGTTCTGCGAGGACGATGCGAGCGTCATCGCCTCGGCGCGCGAGTGCCTGACGCCAATGTTTCCGGAGCCGGGGCGCGGCTGCGAGGTCATGCCCGTGTTCTCCTCGGGGCAATCGGTCCTCCAGGCTGCCGATACGTATCAGGCGCTCGGATCGACAGACCTGATCTTTGCGTGCGGCGGCGGCATCGCGGCGCACCCCGGAGGAGTCGGCGCGGGCGTGCGCGCGATCCGGCAAGCCTGGGAGGCGGCTGTCGAGGGCGTGCCTCTTTCCGAATATGCTCAAAACCACCAGGAGCTGCAGCAGGCTATCGGCCGGTTCGCCGCGGCATGAGCCACCGGTTATTCGCTTACTACGGCGACGACTTCACGGGATCCACCGACGCTCTGGAAGCGCTGGCGGGACACGGCGTGCCAGCCGTCTTATTTTTGGACCCGCCCGATGAACGGCAGCTGGCCAGGTTTCCCGGACATCGCGCCATCGGCATCGCCGGTGAGAGCCGAAGCCGCGGGCCGCAGTGGATGGATGAGCGCCTTCCCGCGATATTCCAAGCCCTGAAAAGCTATGGCGCGCCCGTCTGCCAGTACAAGGTCTGTTCTACCTTCGACAGTTCTCCACAACACGGCAGCATTGGACGCGCGCTCGAAATCGGCCAGAGGATATTCGACAGCTCCTACGTTCCCGTCGTAGTGGCCGCCCCGCATCTGCGCAGATATGTTCTTTTCGGAAACCTGTTCGCCGCGGCCGGCAGCCAGGTTTTTCGCATCGACCGCCATCCGGCGATGCGCCGCCACCCGGTCACGCCGATGGATGAAGCCGATCTCCGGTTGCATTTGGCGCGGCAGACCGATCGAACCGTCGCGCTTCTTGACCTGACTGCCCTACGCGGCGGGCGCGCGAGAGAGGAACTCGATGAATTGCTCCGCCTTCGTCCCCAGGCGGTCATATTCGATGGCCTCGAGGACGCCGACCTCAAGACGACAGGCGCCTTGTTGTGGCCGCAGCGGGCCGGCGTCCAAGTGTTTGCCGTTGGCAGCTCCGGGCTCACGCTGGCGATGGTTCATCATTGGCGCGCAACAGGTCTGATCGACGCTGACTTCTTGCCCGCGCCGGCGAGTGCGGCCGACCGGCTCCTGGCGCTGAGCGGAAGTTGCTCGCCCACGACGGAAGCGCAGATCCGATGGGCCCTGGCCAACGGATTTGCGGGTTTGCATATCGATCCGCGCGTTCCAGACGATGAAGATCTGTTGCGCGCGGGCGTCGCGGCTTTGTCAGCGGGCCGAAGCGTCGTTCTGTATACGGCGCTGGGCGACGCGGACCGCGTGCCTGGCGGCGGCGAGACGCTGGGCCGCCGGCTGGGTTTGCTGCTCCGCGAGCTGGTGCTTCGCTCCGGCGTGCGCCGGGCGGTCGTCGCCGGCGGCGATACGGCGACGCACGCCATTCGGCAACTCGGCGTCTACGCGCTCACATTCATGGCGCCAACTGCGCCGGGCGCGCCACTGTGCCGTGCGCACAGCGACCACGCGCCTTTGGATGGCCTGGAACTGGCGCTGAAAGGCGGCCAGGTAGGGCCGTACGATTATTTTGACGTTGTGCGGAGGGGAATGCGATGAAAGAAGCCGTTGCGTTGTTGGGCGCGGGAGGCAAAATGGGCCTCCGAATCACCGACAATCTGAAAAAAACGGATTTCCAGGTATGGCACGTCGAGGTCAGCGATCGCGGCAAGGCGGCGCTTGCGCAACGCGGTGTTGCGGCGGTCGCGGCCGAAGAGGCCATCCCGCAAAGCGGCGTGGTCATTTTGGCCCTGCCGGATAATCTCATCGGCGCCGTCACCCGCAAGCTGACGGGGTTGTTCCGGCCGGGAACAATGCTGATCGCCTTAGATATCGCCGCCCCGCTGGCGGGAGATCTGCCCGATCGCGAAGACTTGATCTATTTCATCACGCATCCCTGCCATCCTTCCGTGTTTGGAGGCGAGACCGACCCGGCCGCGCAGTCTGACTTCTTCGGCGGCGTGCATGCGCGCCAGAACATCACCTGCTGTCTGATGCGCGGTCCGGAGGAAGCCTATGCGCGTGGCGAAGCGCTCGCGCGCGCGATTTATGCGCCCGTGGTCAAGGCGCACCGCTGCACAGCCGAACAGATGGCGTTGCTCGAGCCGGTCCTTTCGGAAACAGTGCTGGGAACGTGCTTGACCGTAGTGGGCGAAGCAATCGAGGAGGCGGTCAAGCGGGGGGCGCCGGAAGAGGCGGCGCGCGATTTTGTGCTGGGGCACCTCAAAGTCGAGCTTGGAATCGTCTTCCGGCTGTTTGAAGGGGCCGCCTTCTCGGATGGCGCGCTGAAGGCCATCGAGGACGCCAAGCGCACGCTGTTTCGGCCAGACTGGAAGAAGGTCTTCGACCGCGAGTCGTGGATGGAGAGCATTCGAAGAATCACCGCGCCGACAGCGTAGCGCTTGGTTTGCGGAGCAGAGGGCGCGTGGGATCGATTCGGCCGAACAACACCGCGGCAAGCAGCACCATTCCGGCGACAATCCACACCGGCGCGCGATAGCTGCCGGTCGCTTCGACAACGTAACCAAACAGCACAGAGCAAACAAAGCCGCCGAACTGTCCTGCCGTGTTCATCACCCCGGAGACCGCGCCGGCGTGATTGCGCCCGACATCCAGGCAGATAGCCCAAGCGGCGGGAAGCATCAGATCGGCTACGCCAAAGCCCAGCGAGGACAAAATCACAACAGCCAGCTCATCTTGCGCGAAGGTCATGGCCAGGATCAGCGCGGCAGCGGCGGCTAGACTGGCGCATCCTACCAACCGTCGACCCGTCTTGAGCCCGCAGCGAACCGCCAGCCGGTCGCTCAAAATGCCTCCAGCCACATTGCCCGCGGCGCCGAGCAAATACGGCAAAGCCGCAACCACACCCATCTGCGCTTCCGTAAAATGGGCGTTCCGCACCAGGTAAACCGGGAACCATCCGAAGTAGAACCACGAACCCCATGCGTAACACCAGTACATGGCGACGATCAGCCAGAGTTGCCGCTGCCGCAACAACTCGCTCCACGGCGCGCCCGCATGGAGGGGCCGCGCCGCGCCGGGCGCGAGTTCGGCAAGCTCAGTTGCGCGGACGCCGGGATGAGAATGGGGGTCGTCGTAGTACCAGGTTCGCCAGCCGATCACCCACAATGCGCCGGCGGCGCCAAGGATGACGAAACTCCACCTCCAGCCGACCGCAGCCTGTAAGGGAGTCACAAGCAGCGGCGCGAGCGCGCCCCCAAATCGGCTGGCGGCCCAAATAAATCCCTGGGTGCGCGCGCGTTCGGCAAGGGGAAACCACCGCGCCATCGCGCCCGAAATGTTAGGGTAAGCGCCGGCTTCTCCAGCGCCGAATAGGAAGCGGGTGGCCAGGAGGGTGGAGAAGTTCACTGCGGCGCCCGTCAATGAGGTGAATAGGGACCACCACAACACGATCCGTGTGAGCACGCGGCGCTGGCCGAAGCGATCCCCGAGCGCGCCGGCTGGCGCTTCGAACAGGCCGTAGGCAAGCACGAACGCGCCCAAAATCCAACCCCAGCGCGCCGTTGAGATCTGGAGATCCTGCTGGATGCGTGGACCCGCGACGGCAATGCTGATGCGATCCAGAAACGTAACGACCGCCAGCGCTGCCAAAAGAAGCAAAACCGTATGGCGTATTTTCAAGACGCCTCAGCGACCGGCGCCGAGCATCTCGCGGGCGCTCTGTAGCGCGAGTTCGGGGCTGGAAAGGATCGGCGGTCCGCCGTTCCGCTCCCATCGCGAAGCGACGCCCGCCATCGACGCCTGCGCCAGCACGATAACGTCCGCTTGTTTGCGGAGGCGGGTGAGCGATTCCGACACGATCCGGTCATGGGTGTCGGCGTCGCCGGCGAGCACGGCGTCAAATGCCCCTTCCGATAACGCAGGCAGAATCTCCACGTTGCGGCCGGCGGCGGCGGCGGTTTCCTCAAGCAGCGCAATGGTCGGCTCCAACGTCGTGCGAAGCGTCGCCGCCACGCCGATCCGGGTTCCCATTCGCACCGCCTCTTTGGCCATGGCCTCATCCACGCGCAGTATCGGAAAATCGAACAGCCGTCTGGCTTCGACCACCGCCGGACCGATCGAAGAGCAGGTCACCATCACCGCGTCCGCTCCACCCTCATGCGCGGATTCGATCATGCGCACCACCCTGCGCGTCGTCGCTTTCGTGAGCCCCTGCGCGGCAATCGTGTTTCGGATCAGGGACTCGTCGAGCATGTGAAAGATCTCAAACTCCGGCAACAGCTCTTGCGCGAACTTCGTGAACACGGGGATCAGTACATGACCGGTATGTACGAACGCGAGTTTCTTCAGCGTCATGCGAGGGTCTGGAGGGATCATAGCAGACGCCGGTCGAACAGGCCGACCGAAAGCTCGCCCGGGTTTCCCTGGACCGCATTGCGGAATGGCGGCTAGAATGGTAACCGGCATTTGATGCTTACTTCCGACAGAGGGCCGGGTAGCGGCGCATACCGTAATTCGGAACAACATGTCAAGTCCGTAGACCGGCGCCGCAACTACGCCAATGCCGTCGTGCGCGCGTGCGAGGTGCTCAAGGCGTTCCAGCGCGAAGGCGAGCCCGTAGGGCTTGTGGAGCTGGTGGAGCGCACGGCGCTGAGTAAAACGACGGTATTCCGGCTGGTGCAAAGCTTGGTGCGCGGCGGGTTGGTGGAGCGCGCGGGCAAGGGGCGATACGTATCGCGGATCCGCCCGCTCACCTCCCGCACGTTCCGGCTTGGCTTTGCCGAACAAACAGACTCGGAGTTTTCTCGCGAGGTTACGGCGAGCATGCAGCGCGCGGCCGCGCGCGAACAAGTGCATCTCATCACCGTGAACAACCGGTACAGCCCGCGCGAAGCCCTGCGAAACGCCGACTTTCTGATTCGAGAGCGGGTGGATCTGGTGCTTGAGTTTCAGACCTACGAGCGCGTGGCGCCGATTATTGCCGCGAAGTTTTTGGAAGCGAACATCCCGGTGATCGCGATCGAAATTCCGCATCCGGGCGCGACGTACTTCGGGGCCAACAACTACCAGGCGGGGCTGATCGCCGGCAACGCGCTCGGACGGTGGGCCAACGAAAATTGGCGCGGGGAAGTGGAGAGAATCCTATTGCTCGAGCTGCCCATTGCCGGCCCTCTGCCGCAACTGCGAATCAATGGGTTCCTCGACGCTTTGCGGAAAATTCTACCCGGCATGGCGGGCATCCCAACCGTGCATTTGGATGGCAGGGGCGACTTCGACCAGATTCTGAACGTGATTCGCAAGTATCTGCGCCGATCGCCGATGAAACGGACGCTGGTGGGCGCCGTTAACGATATGTGCGCGCTTGCGGCGCTGCGGGCCTTCGAGGAAGCGGGGGGAGGCAAGCACTGCGCCGTGGTCGGGCAAAATGCGATTCGGGACGCGCGTGATGAGCTGCGAAGGCCGGGCACGCGGCTGGTCGGAACAGTGGCCTACTTTCCGGAGCGCTATGGCGATGAACTGGTCCCGCTGGCGATCCGGATTTTACAGAAAAAGCCGGTCCCAGCCGCCGTTTTCGTGAAACATCAGCTCATCACGCCGCAGAATGTCCGCCTGTTATACCCCCTTGATGCGTGACTCGCCCGCGGTTAAGCTCGGCGCCTGGTTCCAAACGTCTGTCTACTCTGAAGAAATCTCAAAGGCGATGGCCAGGTCCGATGGCCGATAGCGCGGCCGCTCAAGATGAAGCCGGACGGCGTCGCGCGACCACGCGATCTTTTCGTCGGAGCCGAGAAGCCGCACATTGGCGATTTTCGCATTCCACAATCCCGCCGCCGTGCCGAGAGACGTCACATCCACTCCCCGGTCCGGCCATCCCAGGCAAAAGATATAGAGCTTGCCGGCCTTCGTCGTGAACCGCAGATCGTTTGCTGTAAACGGCTTGCTCCTCCGTTCGGACATGCTGCCTGTGGGAACCGCCGTGGGCCCCTCGCCAAACTTTTTCCACGGCCGCGTGAAGTAGATTGCCTCGCCATGAATGGCCATCCAACGAGTGATGTCTTCGAGGACGCCCTCCGCTCTGGAGTCCAGCGAGCCATCAGGGAGCAGTGGAAAATTCAATAAAAATGTGCCGTTTTTGCTTACCACATCGATGAGAGTGTGAATAACCTCGCGAGCGGTCTTATAGGGGAATCCATCGTAGTAGAACCACTGGCCGATGCAGGTATCGCTGTGCCATGGTTCGGGCCATACGTCGCCTACCACCCCGCGCTCGACGTCCAGCGTCGCCGCGCCGGGTTCGTAATCGCCGATCAGCCTAGTTTTGGCCGTGTGGTCTTTGAGAAGATAAACGCCCTCCAGTTGGCCGCCGTGCCAGGCGAGGTTGGAGTTGTAATAGCGCGCAATCAGATCCAGGCCGACCTGGCCGAACGCTCCGCCATCCGTGTAAACAAGGTCCGGGCGGTGTTGATCGATCAGGTCCGCTATCCGTTGGAACCAGGACCGTTTGAACTCCTCAGAGGCGTCAACCGGATAGTGTGCGCCGGAATCCGGATGCGGAGGGAAGTAAAGGTCCTGGTATTTAGGGTCATTGCCGTCGTACGGCACGCCCGCATACGGCCCGGTTTTGTCGGCGCCCTTGTTCACGTTGAACCAGTCGTAGCTCCAGGCCAGATGCTCGGAGACTCCGAAGCGTAAACCGTTGCGCCGCGCCGCTTCCCGCCACGCGCCCACGACGTCCCGCCGGGGGCCGTAGTTGACGGCATTCCAGCGGTGATGCTTCGAATTCCAGCAATCGAAATTATCGCAGTGCGCCCCCAGCGCGACGAAATAACGCGCGCCCGCCCGCTTATATCGCCGAATGAGAGTCTCGGGCTCCCAGTGCTCCGCTCGCCACAAAGGAATGACATCCTTGTAGCCGAATTTGGAAGGATGGCCGTAACGCTGGACGTGAAATTTGTATTGACGGGACCCTTGGATGTACATGTTTCGGGCATACCAGTCGCCCTGACGCGGCGCACATTGCGGACCCCAATGGGCCCAAATGCCAAATTTGGCGTCCCGAAACCAGGCAGGGCAGCGGTATTGTTTCAGCGACTGCCATGTCCCGCGAAACAATGGCGCGCTTCCCTTCAAGACTCCAGGAGCAGCCGCCATCAGTTCAAGTGCGCTTCTTCTGGTCACCAGCGGTCTCCGAGGTTTGCGTACATCCTCCCACTTCACGATGCGAAGTTCCAAATTCGCGATTCTCTGCGGGCGCCTGACCGCCAAACTGACGACGCGCGCGAAACGGGCGAGTCCGGCGCATGGCGGGACCCGGGCGCTCAGTTTACGGCTGCTTGGTCCGCATAGCGGAACAGCAGACCTGAAAACCCAGGCCGCAACCTCCGCTTGACACTATTCCACAGAGAAGGCAGTGCGTTCCACATCGCGGAATCCGCGACGCTGCCCGCCTCGTGCTCTCCCCGGTTTCAGGCATGGACCTATACTTCTGCTTCAGAGCGCCACGGGAGCGCTTGTCCGAGGAGCCTATGAAAGCTGCCCAGCGATGGATCGTACTCGTTTTGCTTGCGCTTGCCGCCATGACTTGCGGCATCTTGCCCGGCCAGGTTTCCACCGCATCCGTTACGGGGCTGGTTACGGACTCGGCGGGCGGCGTCGTAGCCGATGCGGTTGTGGTGTTGAAGAACGCCGCAACCGGCGTGCAGCGTAGAACCGTGAGCAACCAGACCGGCAACTACACGTTCGTGGATGTGCAACCCGGACAATATAGCCTTTCGGTTTCCAAGCCAGGCTTTGCGGCGGCGGAAGCGCCGTCCTTTAGCCTGGGCGTCAACCAGCGGGCGACAATCGACGTGTCGCTGCGTGTGGGCCAACTCCAGCAGACGGTCACCGTTGAAGCCACTGGCGCGCAGGTGGAAGCTTCGAGCGCCGGATTGGGCGGCGTGGTCAGGGAAAAACAGGTGACGGACCTCCCCTTAAACGGCCGCAATTTTACCCAATTGCTTACGCTTTCACCGGGCGTGTCGCCAATCAGCGTGGGCCAAAACAGCGGAGGCGGAGAAGCCGCCGTAACAATTGGAAGTCAATTCGTCATGCCGTCGATAAACGGCCAGACGAACCGCAGCACTCTTTATCTAACAGACGGTCTGTATAATACGGGGGCGTTTTTCGGAACGTATGGCGTCGCGCCGATTATCGATTCGCTAGAGGAGTTCAAGGTCAACTCGCATTCTGACGATGTGCAGTTCGGGGGCGCCCTCGGCGGCGCAGTCAATGTGGTGACGAAGTCGGGAACGAATGAACTTCATGGCAGCGCCTGGGAGTTCGTTCGCAACGACGCCTTTGATGCGCGCAATACCTTTCAGTCCAGGGTTACGCCATTCAAACAGAATCAGTTCGGATTCTCCTTAGGCGGTCCGGTCATCCTCCCGAAAGTCTATAACGGCAAGAACAAGACCTTCTTTTACGGCGCTCTTCAGGAGTTGCGTTACCGGCAGCCCGTGAATAACCTGCTGCTGGTTCCCACGCCCGCTGAGCTTGCCGGCGATCTCAGCGACGTTCAGACGCCGTTGTTCAACCCGTTCACCACGCGCCCGAATCCGAACGGTTCGGGCTTCATCCGCGATCCCTTCCCCGCCAATCAGATTCCGGCCAGCATGTTGAATCCGACGATGATCGCTTACGCCAAGGCGGTTTTGCCTAAAGCTGGGGACGTGGGAATCGCCGGGCGCAACGCCATAGACGCCACTCCTACCAAACAGAATGAACAGGATTACACCTTTCGCGTGGATCAAACGCTCGGCGACAAGAACTTCTTCTGGTTCCGGTACAGCGGCGTGAGCCAGGATACCAGCGCTTCCGCCGGTTTGCCCTCGTTGAGGGCGATCACGGAACGACCGGGCAGGAATTATGGCGCAAGCTATGTGCGAACCTTTAGTCCGTCGCTGATCATGCAGCTTCAATACGGGCGGCTGCTTTCGGGCCAAAATTACACGACGAGATTTGTAGGACTGCCGCCGGATTTCGCGGCGACGCTAGGCTTCGACCCTTCATTTGTAACGTTCGTAAGCGGCGATACTTTGCTGCCCAATATCGGCGTGGCGAGCTACTTCAGCGGCGGGGACTCGATTTCGCTCGAACCGAATCTGAACGATGTCCGCCAGTTCAAGGGCAATGTGGCGAAGACTGTGGGGCGCCACTCGCTCTCCTTCGGCGCCGAGTTCGACACCACCAACTACGAGTCGTTTTATGAATATGCGTTCCTGAATTTCGCCAATCAGCAGACAGGCAATCCGGCGAACTCCGCGCAACCCGGCAATGCGCTGGCATCCTTTCTGATCGGCGTTCCAAACTACGCCGCGCAGCGCAATGTTCACGAGACATTTCGCTTCGGAGGCAATTTCGACGTCTATGCGCAGGATTCCTGGAAAATCACCCAAAGGCTGACCCTCAACCTAGGCTTGCGTTACGACCGGACGTTTCTCAATCCATATGGAAAGCAGTCCACCGTGGGCCAGCCCGGCGGCATCGAGACGGGGGACCTGGACCTGAACACAGCGACCTACTACATTCAAAAACTCCCGCCGTCTTGTGAGCAGCGCGGCCGCGCGCCATGTATTCCGGGCGGAATTTTGCCTTCCGGCGTCGTGGTCGCAAAGGATGAACGCCTGCTGCGCGATACGAAAACCAACCTAGGTCCCCGAGTTGGAATCGCCTATCGCCTCACGCCGAACACCGCGATTCGCGCCGGCTTCGGCATTTTTTACGACAACTGGGCCGGCGCTGCGCAAAGGGCGCAAAGTTTTGGGGGCAATTGGCCGGACGTTGCGCTTCGAATCGTCAATAACTTGAACACGCCTACGCTCGCAAATCCGGTTCCCACCGTAGGGGTTACGAATCCCCTGGGTCCGCCTCTGCCCCAGGCGACGCCTTGGGGGCGCACGCAGCGCTACGTCGACCCCAACATCAAGAACCCCTATTCAGAACAATGGAATTTCGCCATTCAGCACCAATTTTCTGAGAGCACCGCCGTTTCCCTGGCCTACGTCGGGTCGGAAAGCCATCGCTTGAGCGTGGCCGATTATACGAATGTTGCGCGGACGCCGGGTCCTGGCGATCCTGCGCTTCGGCGCCCTTACCCATACATCGCGTCGACGTACTTTGAAACGAGTTCCGGCAACAGCAACTACAACGCGTTCCAAGCGCAATACGATCGGCGGTTTTCCCGCGGTTTGGGGGCGCAGGTTTCATATACCTGGTCGAAGTCGATCGACACAGCGTGTTCCGGATTCTTCGGCGTGGAAGGATGCAGCGTGCAGGATCCCTACCACACGAATATGGACCGAAGCGTATCCGGATTTGACATTACTCACATGCTTGCGGTCAACATCATGTACCAGTTGCCGGTCGGCAAGGGGAAGGCTCTCCAGACGGGCAATCGCGTGGTGGACGCGCTGCTCGGCTCGTGGCAGATCAACACGATCACAACGGCGCGGTCCGGACAGCCATACTTTGTTTCCACATCGAGCGATATTCCCAACACGGGCAACCTGGGAGTGCGGGCGAACCTGGTGGGCGACCCGAGGTTGCCGAACCCTTCCCGAAGCGCATGGTTCAACGCAAAAGCCTTCGCTCCCCCGCCGTTGTACACGTTCGGGAATCTGGGCAGGAACTCCTTGCGCACCGATCCGTTCTGGAATGTCGACGCCTCGGTGTTCCGCATCTTTCCATTTCTGGAGACCCGCAGCGTGGAGTTTCGGGCGGAGGCTTTTAATGTGCTGAACAATGTGGTATACGGCGCTCCCGACGCGAATTTGGCGAGTCCCACGTTTTCGAGAGTGTTTTCGACGGCGAATAGCCCGCGCGTCTTGCAACTTGGTCTTAAGGTGATCTTCTGAAGGCGCGCGACCCTACAATGTAAGTGGATGCCGGAGTTCGACGCTCTGCTGGTGCTGTCTTTCGGAGGGCCGGAGAGGCGGGAGGACGTGATCCCGTTTCTCGAGATCGTCCTGAGGGGCCGCAATGTGCCGCGGGAACGTTTGCTCGAGGTTGCAGAGCACTACTTTCATTGCGGGGGCCGGAGTCCGATCAATGATCAGAATCGAGAGCTCATTGCAGCCCTGCGGCGCGAATTCGACGCCAATGGCCTGAAGCTTCCGGTGTACTGGGGAAATCGCAACTGGCATCCTTTTCTCGTGGATGCGCTCAAACAGATGCGCGCCGATGGAGTGCGGCGCGCGCTGGTGTTCGTCACCTCGGCCTTCGGCTCTTACTCGGGATGCCGTCAGTACCTCGAGGATATGGCCGCCGCGCAGCGAGAGGCCGGCGAGAACGCGCCAGAACTGTTCAAGCTGCGTGGATTCTTCAATCATCCGGGATTTATCGAGACGATGGCTGAGCGGACCCGGAGTGCGCTCGACCAGATTCCCGCAGACGAGCGCGACGAGGGGCGAATCGTGTTCACAGCGCACAGTCTGCCTGTGCAGATGGCGGCCTCGAGTCCCTACGTCGAGCAGCTTTCTGAAGCCTGCAGGCTCACGGCCGCCGCCGTCGGCCGCGCAGAGTGGGAGCTTGCATATCAGAGCCGCAGCGGGCCGCCATCGCAACCCTGGCTTGAGCCGGACATCTGTGCCGTGCTCCGGCGGATCGCCTCGACGGGCGCGCGGCATGCAGTTGTGGTGCCCATCGGGTTTGTATCCGACCATATGGAGGTCATCTATGATCTCGACACCGAAGCCCGCCGCGTTGCTGAGGAGGCTGGCGTTCGCATGATCCGCGCGCAGACTGCGGGCGCGCATCCAAGGTTCGTCCGCATGGTGCGGGAGCTTGTGGCGGAAAGGGCTACAAACGGGCAGCGCGCCGCGATGGGACTGCTTGGACCTGCCCCGGACAATTGCGCACTCGACTGCTGCCCGAGGATTTCGCCGCGCCGCGCCTGAGAGGGATCGGTCCGCTAGTTGCAACGCCTCCTGGGGAGGAGATTGTGATTAGGAAACGGTTAAAGATCGGAGCTATGTTGCTCGGCGGTGCGGCGGTCTTGTTTGCACAGGCAGACAGCGTGCCGGCTGGGACGGATATTACGGTAAGGACCAATCAAACTATTGATCTGAAAGACGCGAGCGATGGGAGGATTTACACGGGCGTCGTCGATCGCGATGTGTTGGACTCGTCTGGACGCGTGGCAATTCCGCGGGGATCGAACGCAGAGCTGGTGGTGCGCAATATCAACTCCAGCGAGCGCGCGGTAGACCTGGAATCGATTACCGTGGGTGGCAACCGTTACGTTGTGGCTGCCACCGGCGCCGACAATGCCGTGACAACGGAGAAGGAAGGCGTCGGTAAGAACAAAAGAACAGCCAAATATGTCGGCGGCGGCGCGGTGATCGGGTCAATCATTGGCGCAATCGCCGGTGGCGGCAAAGGTGCGGCCATCGGCGCAATCGCCGGGGGCGCTGCGGGCGCCGGAGCCCAGACCATCACGCGCGGACGTGATATTCATGTCCCAGCCGAATCGCTGCTGACATTCCGGCTGGATCGTCCGTTGATGCTCTCTCATTCCGGGGACAACGGCTACAGTCGTAACGGGCGACATTATCACAGGTATCAGTATTAAGCGTCATTCAGCGTTACAGGTCAGTGACGGGCGATCGACTGCTCCGCCGCTGCCCTCTCCGCAGGGCGGCTGAAGGGTTCCGGATCGCGGGATTCTTCAGCCGGCTCAAAGCGTACGCTGACCAGTTTTGACACTCCCGGCTCTTGCATGGTGACGCCATAAAGCGCCTGCGCAGCCTCCATGGTCCGCTTGGCGTGCGTGATCACCACGAATTGCGTCTGTTCTGACATGTCCTTGATCAGGCGCGTAAGGCGCATGATATTCGGTTCATCGAGAGGCGCGTCGACTTCGTCGAGAACGCAGAAAGGGCTCGGCTGATACCGGAAGATGGCCATCAGCAGCGCCATCGCCGTTAGCGACTTCTCTCCACCTGAGAGCAGCAATACGCTCTGCAGCCTTTTGCCGGGAGGCGAAGCGACAATGTCAATGCCTGACTCTGCCAGGTTCTCTTCGTCGGTTAGCCGCATCTCGGCGTTGCCGCCGCCAAAAAGGACCGTGAACATTTCCTTGAAGTTCCGGTTGATAGCTTCGAAGGCTTCGGCAAACCGCTTTCTCGATTCGGCGTCGATGTCGTGAATCGCTTTCTCGGTGTCGCGGATGGAATCGAGCAGATCCTGGCGTTGGGCGTTGAGGAAATCGTACCGCTGCTGGGCTTCCTGGAATTCCTGAAGGGCGTCAGGGTTCACCGGTCCAAGCGCTTCGATCCGTGAGCGCGCCTGCTGGTAACTGGCTTCGGCTTCGGCCAGCGCGTCTGCATCCGGCGTGGTTTCCCCGGCGCTGGCTAGATCTTCGAGAGAGGCGTTCAACTCCTTCCGGCTTGTCTCTTCCAGATATTTGAGCTCAGCCTGTTTTTTCACCAGCTCGAGTTCGAAGCCCGCGCGCCGCTCTTGCGCGGACTGCGCCTCGAGGCGGAGCTGCTTGAGGAGCTCGTCGGAAGCCGCCAAGCGGGTGCGCAGATCCGCTTCGTTTTCAGCGAGCGCGGCGACCAATCGCTCCGCGTCTGCAATCTCTCCGGCGAGCTGACCGGAGCGGGCCTCGAGTTCGAGATTGTCGGCGGCGAGGCGCTCGCGATCGGCTCGAAAGCGCGCCAGCGCGGCGGCGAGCTCTTCGCGGCGGCGCGTCAGGTCGCCCTGCTCGTTTTCAAGGCGAGCGCGGGAAGACTGTTCGGCGCGGCGGCGCTCTTCGAATCCGGCGAGATCGGCCCGCAGCGCCGCGTGTTCCTCGGCGACCGCCGCAGCTTCCGCCTGCAACGCCTCCACTTGCTCTCGCGCGTCGGCCAGAGCTTCTTCATGCGCCCGCCGCGACTGTTCCTTCTCGGCGATGGATTCCAGGTTCGCATGTTGTTGTTTCATGGAACGCTCGGATTCTCTGCGCAGCCGCTCCAGTTCGAGACGCGCAACGGAGAGTCGTTGATGGGCGCGGTTGTACTCGTCAGCGAGCTTGCGAAATTCGTGCTCCAGCGCCAGCGCATCCTTTTCCTGCTGCTGTTGTAATCCACGCAGGCGCTCATGCTCTTCCGTGAGGCTGGAGATTTCTTCTTCGACGCTCGCAACAGCCGCCGCCGTACTGTCGTACTCTTTCTGAGTCTGTTCGGCGAGCGCCGTCAGCTCTCGCAACTCGCGCTTAAGCGCCAGCGGTCCGCTGGCTGATTTCTTGCCGCCGCTCACGGCTCGGCCGTGATAACTGATCCCGTCCGGCAGCAGAAAGTACAAATCCGGATACTGCTCGGCAAGGCTTTGCGCGGCGGCGCGATCTTCGACGACGAAACAGTTCGCTAACCGGGGAAGCAGGCGGGCAGCGCACCTAAGGCCATTGGTGAACCGCAGTACGTCGCCGAGAGCCGCCGCGGCGCCGGGAGGCGGCGAAAGTTCGGTTCCAGGCTTGGTCTCCGAATCCTCCGCGGGCTCCACCAGGAACGTCGCCCGTCCGTCAACGTCGCTCCGCATCAGCTCAATGCCCCGTTCCGCCTGCGCCCAGTCTTTTACCACAACATACTCGAGCTCTTCATGCAGGAATTCCTCGGCGGCTTTTTCGTACCGGTTGTCGACCACCTCGACAAAATCCGCGAGTACTCCGGCGGGTCGGAAGTTCTCGGTCTGTCCTTGCTCGATCGCTGTGAACAGCCGCTTCACGGACTCTGTTGTGTACGAGCGATGCGAGATGATCTCGCCGAGCGAGTCGCGGCGCGCCTTGGATCGCGCCAAATTGGCGCGGTGCTGCTCCAGGTTCTGGCGGAACTCGACCAGGCGGCTCTTCTGAACCGCTAGTTCCTCTTCGACTGCGCGCTTGCGGTCGGCGGTGGATTCGAGCTCGAGTTGACGCGCCGCGATGCGCTCCGACAAATCCTCCTTGGCCTGATCGAGGCGGGCGAGATCCGCCGATGCGCTTTCCGCTTCTCTTTCGCAGCGGGCTCGATCACGCTCGATCGCCGCGAGATATTCTTCGATCTGCGCAAGCTGATTCTTGAGCGTCGAGGCTTCTCCGAGAAGGCGCAGGACCTGCTGGCGAGCCGCCTCCATGCTGCGTTCGCGCTCGCGCAACGCATTCTGGATGCGATCACGCTCCTCGCCCTTGAGGGCGAGCCGCTGACGCGCAGCCTCGGCGTGCTGGCTGAGCTCGGCCAGACTGCGCGTGTGCATTTCGAGCTCCCGGGCGTTCTCTTCGAGCCGGCGCTCGATCTGCTGCGCTTCGGTCTCGCCCTGGGCGAGACGCTGGTCGAGGGTTGCGATCTGCCGCGCCTGGGATTCGAGCCTCCCGCGCGTGCGCTCCGCTTCGACGCGCAGCTCCGAAAGCGCGCTGCGCCGAGCCGTCAGTTCTGCCTCGACGCTATAGGATTGTTCAAGAAGGCTGGTTTGCTCCTGGTCCTTCGCGGCGACCTGGGCGGACAGCGCTTGAAACTCCTGCCCGGCTAAGTTGAGATCGAGGGCGAGCTTGGCGGCTTCCCGCTCGAGCATACGGTAACGGCCGGTGAGCGCGACTTTGAGATGCGCGATCATCTCAGCGCGCAACTCCTCATAACGCTTGGCCTTGGAGGCCTGGCGCTTCAGCGAATTGCACTGCCGGCCGACTTCCTCGAGAATGTCGAACACGCGCGCCAGATTTTGCTTGGCCCCTTCAAGCTTGGCCTCAGCAAGGCGCTTCTTGGTCTTGAATTTCGTGATTCCGGCGGCCTCTTCAATCACCGCGCGCCGGTCCTGCGGCTTGTTGCTAAGGATCTGTCCGATGCGCCCCTGCTCGATGATGGCATAGCTCTCGGGGCCGAGACCCGTGCCCATAAAGATATCCTGGATGTCGCGAAGCCGGGCGGGGCGGCCGTTTATCAAATATTCGCTTTCACCGGAACGGTACAGGCGGCGCGTGATCGTGATCTCGCCATTGCTGAGATGCGGCGCATGGATTGCGCTGCTCGCATGACCGTTTCGGCCATTGGATGCGCCCTCCGGGCTGGCATGAACTTCAAGCGCCTCGCGTTTGACCTCGTGATAGTGCGGGTCAACGAGCGTCATCGTGACCGACGCCATCCCGAGCGGCTTGCGCTCACGCGTGCCGGCGAAGATCACATCTTCCATCCGGCTCCCGCGCAAACTCTTGGCGGACTGTTCTCCGAGGACCCAACTGATGGCGTCGCTGAGGTTCGATTTGCCGCAGCCGTTTGGTCCAACAATTGCCGCGATTCCAGCCCCGTTGAACCGCATCTCCGTTCGGTCGAAGAAGGACTTGAATCCGTGAATCTCGACGCGCTTGAGCTTCAGCAATGCACTCCACCCCTTCCGTACGCATTCTCGGGGGATGTCTCTATCCTAAACGGGATTGCTCGGCTTGTAAAGGAGGGGCCCCACTCCATATAGGGCTGCAGACCAAATTGCCACGACATATAGTGTTTCGTTTTTGAATTTAGCGCTAAGTCATACGTGTGAAGGCAACGGCGGCGGATGGGGCGCATAGTGCGCAGTGGGCGGCGTTGCCGAAATTCGCACATTTTTTTCTCGTTGTCTTTCATTGTCTTAGAAAAATGAAGCGGGTGGCGTGTGGGAAAGGGACGGTGAGAATAAAGTCGGGAAGGAAAACTTCAGCCATGCAAGAATGCAATCCGATGCGTCATTTCGAAAAGATCACTCGGGTTTACTCCGAGCGCCGGGAGCAGCAGATTGCTGTCCGGATTCACTATGGCGTTTCTGCTGACAGCGGGTCGAAGGTGATCGAACTCAAGCAGGTACAGGAGTTTTCCCTGTAGGCTGAATCGGGAGTTCGTACTGGAGCGCTAGGACTTCCGCTTTGCTGCTCCAGCTATTGACCTGACACGCAGGCCTCGATAGAGTCCGATTTAGGGTGCTCCGCGCAAATTTCAAATCTCCGCTCCCCCCGCGGTGGCGTTCCCTGCACTTCTAGCCGAACATGGGCGGCGACAAGCGGCGAGGACCTGGTGATCGAACAAAGGAAATCGAGGCGATTTGAACTCAAACTGCCGCTCCAGCTTGTGCGCTGTGGGCGCAGCTCAGTGACGTCACATGGCGAGACGAGGAACCTCAGCTCTTCGGGCGTGTTGTTCAGTGCGGACGCGCACGTCAATATCGGGGACCCGGTGGAATATGTAATCACGCTTCCCTCGGACTCGCCCTCCTCTGATGTGCGGCTGAAATGCCTCGGAAAAGTGGTTCGCAACGAGGGTGATGAGGCGGCAGCGACGCTCGAGCGGTACGAGTTCGTTCGGGAGCGGCGATAGCTCTCAGCCCACAGGCGACCGGCGGTTCTTAGCGCGGAACAGGCGCTGTGCGCGCGGCTCAGACGCCGTCCTTCAGGCGAGTAAGATAGAGATTCGACCGGCGCAGGCCGGAATGAGGAGGAATCTTGCTTACCACGCGAAGAGGCTTCATGGCCGCCGCCGGCGCCGCCGCGGCCGCCCAGGTTTCCAAGGCGCAGCGCCTTCCCATTCGAAAAGCCGTACTATTCAGCATGCTTCCCAAGGATGCCAGCATTGCCGACCGCTTCCAGATGGCCCGCGAGGCGGGCTTCGAGCAGATCGAATGCCCGACCACTCCCGACCAGAAACAGGCCGAGGAGATGCTGGCCGCATCCCAGCGGGCGAACGTCCGCATTCACTCGGTGATGAACTCCGATCACTGGCGCTATCCACTCTCCTCCCCCGATCCGCAGGTCGTCCAAAAGTGCCTGGATGGGATGCGCACGAGCATTAGAAACGCGAAGCTTTGGGGCGCGGATACGGTTCTGCTGGTCCCGGCCGTTGTGAATCCGCACGTGGGCTATCGCGACGCCTGGGAGCGTTCCCAGCAGCAGATCCGCAAGCTGATCCCGGATGCGGAGCAGGCCAAAGTGGTCATCGCCGTCGAGGAAGTGTGGAATAAATTTCTTTTGAGCCCGCTCGAATTCGCGCACTACGTCGACGAATTCAAAAGCCCCTGGGTGAAGGCGTATTTCGACGTAGGCAATGTAGTACTCTACGGCTATCCGCAAGACTGGATTCGGACGCTCGGCAACCGCATCGTAAAGCTGCACATCAAGGACTTCGCATTCCGACAGGATCCGGCCAGCAGGAAGCGCTGCGCCGAGTGGGTCAATCTTCGCGAGGGAGAAATCGACTGGAAAGCCGTGCATGCCGCGCTGTCTGAAATCGGCTATCACGGGAGCGCGACGGTGGAGCTGCCGGGCGGAAACGCGGAGTACTTGAAGGATGTCAGCCGCCGGTTCGATCTGATTCTCGAAGGAACGTAAGGCTGTCGCAGGCGGAGAGCCTCATGCTGAAATTTCTTCTCGGAGTCTTGTGCGGCCTGCTGCTGGCGGGCGTAATCTCTGTCATTCTTGTGTTTTCGGCGATCCGGCTATCGGAGCGCCGTCCTGCAATCGCCGACCGCTCCGTTCTGATGCTGCGGCTCGAAGGGGACGTGCCGGAGAAACCCTCGATTGAGATTCCCTTTGCGGCTTTTGAAGAACAGGCGTCGCCGACCGTCCGGGACATTTGGGCGCTGATGCGCCGGGCTGCTGAGGATTCGCGCATCAAAGCGATCGTGCTTGCGCCGAAACGCCTTGAGACGGGTTGGGCCAAGCTCGAAGAGCTCCGGCAATCGGTCCTGGATTTTAAAAAATCGGGCAAGCCGGTTTATGCTTTCCTGCGCTTTCCAACCTCGCGCGAATACTACATCGCCAGCGCGGCCGATCGTATCTACGTGTCTCCGGAAGATTTCGTCGATGTGAAGGGCCTGCGGATCGAAACGATCTATTTTAAGCGCACGCTGGACAAACTCGGCGTGGGCGTGCAGGTGGAGCACGCGGGCAAGTATAAGGATGCCGGGGACACGCTGACGCGCACCTCGATGAGTCCGGAAACGCGGGAGGTGCTGAACAATGTTCTCGACCAGTTCTACAGCAACTTTTCTGAGACGGTGGCGGCGGGGCGGAAGAAAAGCGCCGCCGAAGTGCGCAGTCTGATTGATCAGGGACCGTTTACGGGACGGCAGGCGCTGGCCGATGGATTGGTGGATGCGCTGGGTTACGAAGATCAGGTGGTTGAGGAGTTGTCCAGCCGCGTCAAACAGGGCGCCCTGCGCCGGATCGGATATCGTGACTATCTGCGGGCGCTGGCGCCGGCCCCATCGAGTACCCGAATCGCTCTGGTTGTGGGCCAGGGCGCAATCACACAGGGTTCAGGAGAAGACGGATTCGGCGATGTCGGGATACGGTCCGGCGCCTTCATACGCCTGCTGCGGCGCGTCAAGTCAGACAATCTGATCAAGGGCGTGATCGTCAGGATCGATTCGCCGGGCGGCGATGGGATCGCATCCGAGGACATCCTGCATGAGATGATCGAGCTGGGGAAGTCGAAGCCAACCGTCATCTCAATGTCCGACTATGCGGCGAGCGGCGGGTATTACATGGCGGTTTCCGGCGACCCGATTGTTGCTTACCCGAACACGCTCACCGGCTCCATCGGTGTCATTTCGGCGAAGCTGACGCTGCGCGATCTGTACGACAAGCTCGGCATCAACAAAGAGATCTTGAGCCGCGGCCGCTTTGCGACCATGGACTCGGATTACAAACCGCTAGACGCCGCCGAGCAAGCTAAGTTCCGCGAGATGGTGGAGGCGACCTACCGCACCTTCGTGAGCCGTGTGGCGGCGGGTCGGCGCCGCACGGCCGATCAGATCGAACCCCTGGCGCAGGGCCGCGTATGGTTGGGCGCGCAGGCGAAGCAGAACGGGCTGGTTGACGAATTGGGCGGGCTGGATCGCGCAGTGGAGCTGATCCGGCAAAAGGCAAAGCTGCCCGCGGCCGAGCCGGTGTCGCTGGTTCCGTATCCGCCGCGGAAGACGCTGTTTGAAATCCTGTTCACGCGCCAGGAGCAGTCGCCGGTGCTGGCGTCTCAAGCCGCAGCGGTCCTCCGGCAGATCGCGGCGGATGATATGTGGATCCTGCCGGCGCTGCGAGGCGGGCTGCTGGCCTTGATGCCGTATTCGGTGCGGGTGTATTGAGCGCTCTGGCTTCCGGTGCGTCCATCCAGGAGACGCTGTACGCAGGAGCGGTTGCGCCCCCAGGCTCCTCAAGAGCGGGGGATGGTCCTTCCGCTCCGATAGTACCGCACGGACGTATAGGCCAATCTAGTTTGAGTCCGCTCGAGACAACTGAGTTTTCGTAGTTAACCGTTAGAAACATTTCCGCTCATGCTGCGTCCGACAGCTTGGCGCTAAATCGCTTCATTGCACCGGGGTCTCGTTTCACCGGAAACAGCGTGTTGCGGTCAGCACGTCAACAAGTTATCTGAAGAAGTTTCTATGGCTACACGTAATGGTCGGTCCCGAAGCGGGAAAAGCGCAGCGGTTGCTGAATCGGAGACGCCGGCCGCCGCGGCGATAACGCAGGATGGCGAAGGTACGCGTCTGGATATGCGCGAACTGTTGCGCGTGTTGTCATCCTTGCGGCGCGGTGATTTTTCCGTCCGCATGGCGGCGGATGCAACTGGCGTAGGCGGTCGCATCGCCGACACTCTCAACGACATTCTCGATATGTGTGAGCGCTCGGCCAAGGAATACGAGCGTGTCAGCAGGGCGGTCGGCAAGGACGGGCGAATCAACCAGCGCGTGAACCTGGGAACGGCGACGGGCGGATGGGCTGTGATGGCGGAATCGATGAACAGCCTGATCGGAGACTTGGTCCAGCCCTCGACGGAAATCGCCCGGGTGATCACGGCGGTGGCCAAAGGCGATTTGACGCAAAGCATGCCGCTCGAAGTCGAAGGACGGTCGCTCAAGGGCGAGTTTTTGCGAAGCGCGCGCGTCGTGAACACCATGGTAGAGCAGTTGAACTCCTTCGCCAGCGAAGTTACGCGCGTCGCCCGCGAGGTGGGCACCGAGGGAAAGCTGGGTGGTCAGGCCGAAGTCAAAGGCGTGGCGGGAACCTGGAAAGACCTCACCGAGAGCGTCAACTCGATGGCGAGCAACCTCACGTCGCAAGTGCGCAACATCGCTCAGGTGACGACGGCGGTGGCCCGCGGCGATTTGACCACGAAGATCACGGTGGATGCGCGGGGCGAGATTCTCGAGCTGAAGAACACCATCAACACGATGGTCGACCAGCTCAGCTCATTCGCGGGCGAGGTGACGCGCGTTGCGCGGGAAGTGGGTACTGAGGGCAAGCTGGGCGGCCAGGCGGATGTGAAGGGCGTCGCCGGAGTATGGAAGGAGCTCACTGAAAACGTCAACTTGATGGCCGGCAACCTGACCAACCAGGTCCGCAACATCGCGCAAGTCACTACCGCCGTTGCTAACGGCGATCTTTCAACCAAAATCACGGTGGAGGCCCGCGGCGAGTTCCTGGAATTGAAGAACACCATCAACGTGATGGTGGATCAGCTCAACGCGTTTGCGGGCGAAGTGACGCGCGTGGCGCGCGAGGTGGGCACCGAAGGCAAGCTGGGCGGTCAGGCCGAAGTCAAAGGCGTGGGCGGCGTCTGGAAGGATCTCACCGATTCGGTCAACTTCATGGCTGGCAACCTGACCGCCCAGGTCCGAAACATCGCGGATGTCACCACCGCGGTTGCAAACGGCGATCTTTCGAAGAAGATTACGGTCGACGTGCGCGGGGAGATTCTGGAGCTGAAGAACACCATCAACACCATGGTAGATCAGCTCAACGCGTTTGCAGGTGAAGTGACCCGCGTGGCCCGCGAGGTGGGCACGGAAGGGAAACTGGGCGGTCAAGCTGAAGTCAAAGGCGTGGGCGGCGTCTGGAAGGACCTGACCGACAATGTCAACTCGATGGCGCGCAACCTGACCAACCAGGTGCGCAACATCGCCGAAGTGACGACCGCCGTGGCGCGCGGCGATCTTTCGACCAAGATTACGGTCGATGCGCGCGGCGAAATCCTTGAGCTGAAGAACACCATCAACACCATGGTCGATCAGCTCAACGCCTTCGCCGGCGAGGTGACGCGCGTCGCCCGCGAAGTCGGCACGGAGGGCAAACTGGGCGGCCAGGCCGACGTCCGCGGAATTGGCGGCGTCTGGAAGGATCTGACCGACAGCGTCAATTCGATGGCGGGCAACCTGACCAATCAAGTGCGCAACATCGCGCATGTCACAACCGCCGTGGCTAACGGCGACCTGTCGCGAAAAATCACGGTGGACGCCCGAGGCGAAATCCTGGCGTTGAAGGACACTATCAACACCATGGTGGATCAGCTCAACGCGTTCGCCAGCGAAGTGACGCGCGTGGCGCGGGAGGTGGGCACGGACGGCAAGCTGGGCGGCCAGGCCATCGTAAAGGGCGTCGCCGGCACATGGAAGGATCTGACCGACAGCGTCAACTTCATGGCCAGCAATCTGACCAACCAGGTGCGCAACATCGCCCAGGTGACGACGGCAGTTGCTCGCGGCGATCTTTCAACGAAGATCACGGTGGACGCGCGCGGCGAAATCCTGGAGCTGAAGAACACCATCAACACCATGGTGGATCAGCTCAACGCCTTCGCCAGCGAAGTGACGCGCGTGGCGCGCGAGGTCGGAACGGAGGGGGCGCTTGGCGGCCAGGCTGTTGTAAAAGACGTCGCGGGCACCTGGAAAGACCTTACCGACAACGTGAACTCGATGGCGAGCAACTTGACCAACCAGGTCCGCAATATCGCCGAGGTCACCACGGCGGTCGCCAATGGCGATCTTTCAAAAAAGATCACGGTGGACGCGCGCGGAGAGATCCTCGAGCTGAAAAATACCATCAACACCATGGTGGATCAGCTCAACGCCTTCGCGAGCGAGGTGACGCGCGTCGCCCGCGAGGTCGGCACGGAAGGCAAGCTGGGCGGCCAGGCGGATGTAAAAGGCGTAGCCGGCACGTGGAAGGATCTGACCGACAGCGTCAATCGCATGGCCGGCAATCTTACCGCACAGGTGCGCAACATCGCCGAGGTCACGACGGCGGTCGCTCGCGGCGATCTCTCAAAGAAGATCACCGTGGACGTGCGGGGGGAGATCCTGGAGCTGAAGAATACGATCAATACGATGGTGGACCAGCTCAACGCCTTCGCCGGCGAGGTGACGCGCGTGGCGCGCGAGGTGGGAACCGAAGGCAAGCTGGGCGGACAGGCCGATGTGCGCGGCGTCGCAGGCACGTGGAAGGATCTGACCGACAGCGTCAACTCGATGGCGAGCAATTTGACGGCGCAGGTGCGCAATATCGCCGACGTGACTACGGCTGTTGCTCGCGGAGACTTGTCAAAGAAGATCACCGTGGATGTCCGCGGCGAAATCCTGGAGCTGAAGAACACCATCAACGTCATGGTGGACCAGCTCAACGCCTTCGCCGGCGAGGTGACGCGCGTGGCGCGCGAGGTCGGCACCGAAGGCAAGCTGGGCGGACAGGTGGACGTTCGCGGCCTCGGAGGCGTGTGGAAAGATTTGACGGACAGCGTGAACTCCCTGGCCAGCAACCTCACCACGCAGGTCCGCAACATTGCACAAGTGACCACCGCGGTAGCCAACGGCGACCTGTCGCGCAAAATCACCGTGGATGTCCGCGGCGAAATCCTGGAGCTGAAAAACACCATCAACACCATGGTCGACCAGCTGAGCGCCTTCGCCAGCGAAGTGACGCGCGTGGCGCGCGAGGTCGGCACCGAAGGCAAGCTGGGTGGTCAGGCGGACGTGCCCGGGGTCGGCGGAGTCTGGAAAGACCTGACCGACAATGTCAACTCCATGGCCAGCAATCTCACCAACCAGGTCCGCAATATCGCGCAGGTGACCACGGCGGTTGCGATGGGCGACCTGTCGCGCAAGATCACTGTCGACGTACGGGGCGAAATCCTGGAGCTGAAAAACACCATCAACACAATGGTGGACCAGCTCAACGCCTTTGCTGGCGAAGTGACGCGCGTCGCCCGCGAGGTGGGGGCGGAAGGCAAGCTCGGCGGACAGGCGGAGGTGCGAGGGATCGCGGGCACGTGGAAAGATCTGACCGATAACGTGAACTCCATGGCTGCCAACCTGACCACTCAGGTGCGTGGAATCGCGAAGGTTGTTACGGCTGTTGCGAACGGCGACCTCAAGCGGAAGCTGGTGCTCGAAACGAAGGGCGAAATCGCCGAGCTGGCCGACACCATCAACAACATGATCGACACGCTGGCCACCTTCGCCGACCAGGTGACTACGGTGGCGCGCGAGGTGGGGGTCGAAGGCAAGCTCGGCGGTCAGGCGCGCGTGCCCGGGGCGGCCGGAATATGGCGAGATCTGACCAACAACGTCAATCAGCTCGCGGCGAACCTGACTACGCAGGTGCGCGCCATCGCCGAGGTGGCGACTGCCGTGACCAAGGGCGATCTTACGCGCTCGATCGCGGTTGAAGCGCAAGGCGAGCTCGCAGCCCTCAAGGACAACATCAACGAGATGATTCTGAACCTGAGGGAAACGACGCAGCGCAACACCGAGCAGGACTGGCTGAAGACCAACGTCGCGCGCTTTACCGGGATGCTCCAGGGCCAGCGCGATCTGCTGACGGTAGCGCGGCGCGTCCTGTCTGAGCTGGCTCCGCTAGTGAATGCGCAGCATGGCGTGTTTTACATGAATGAGGCCACCGACGGCGGCGAACCGCTGCTGAAACTGATCGCCAGCTACGCGTATAAGGATCGCAAAGGCCTTTCCCACCAGTTCCGCGCCGGCGAGGGGCTGGTCGGCCAGTGCGCACTCGAAAAACAGCGCATCCGTATTACCGACGTGCCGCCCGATTACATCCGGATTTCGTCCGGTTTGGGTGAAGCCAGCCCGTTGGACATCGTGGTGCTGCCGGTTCTGTTTGAAGGCGAGGTGAAGGCGGTCATCGAACTGGCGTCGTTTAAGAATTTCAGCGACGTTCATATCGCTTTCCTGGAACAACTGACTGAAAACATGGGCATCGTGCTGAACACGATTCAGGCCACCATGCGGACCGAGGAGCTGCTGAAGCAATCGCAGGCGCTCGCCGAAGAGCTGCAAAGCCAGCAAAAGGAGCTCCGAGAAGGCAACAAGCGCCTGGAGGAGCAGGCCCGCACGCTGCAAAAGTCCGAGGAGCTCCTGAAGAAGCAGCAGGATGAGCTCCAGCGGGCCAACCTGGAGTTGCAGGAAAAAGCGCGCCTGCTGGTGGAACAGAACGAGGAGGTGGAACGCAAGAACCGCGAAGTGGAGCAGGCCCGCAAGGCGCTGGAGGAGAAGGCCGAACAGCTGGCGCTGACATCAAGGTACAAATCGGAGTTCCTGGCGAACATGTCGCACGAGCTGCGCACTCCGCTGAACAGCCTCCTCATACTGGCGCAGATGCTGGCCGAGAACGCCGAAGGCAAGCTGACGCCGAAGCAGGTCAAGTTTGCGCAGACCATCCATCAGTCTGGCGTCGAGCTGCTGTCGCTGATCAACGACATCCTCGATCTTTCGAAGATCGAATCGGGCATGATGGGCGTCGAGCTGGAACAGGTGTTCCTGACCGACGTGCACGATCAGGCAGTGCGCACCTTCCGTCACGTCGCTGAGGAGAAGGGGCTGGAGCTGAAGACCGAGATCGCGCCCGGCGCGCCCAAGACCATCTACACCGATCCGCGGCGGCTGCAACAGATTATCAAAAACCTGCTGTCGAACGCCGTGAAGTTTACCGATCACGGCAGCGTTACGTTGAAAGTTGAGCGCGCCGCATCCGGCTGGAGCGGCGGCCATCCCGTGCTGGACAATGCGGATTCCGTGATTGCCTTCCATGTCATGGACACCGGGATCGGCATTCCCGAGGACCAGCAGCACGTGATTTTCGAACCGTTTCGTCAGGCTGACAGCGGCGCGAACCGGCAATACGGCGGGACGGGACTGGGCCTGTCGATCAGCCGCGAGCTAGCCCACCTGCTCGGGGGCGAGATCCGCGTGCAGAGCCAGGTCGGCGAGGGCAGCACATTCACACTGTACTTGCCGGCTAACTATGTACAGCTGCCCCAGAACGGACGCGCGCAGTTCAGGACGGAGCTGCAGCCCCCGGCGATCCGCTCTGAGGGGCAACGCCCGCAGACCATGGTGCAGGCGGCGGCGTCGGCCATGGCGGCGGCTGAGCCGCCGGTGACGGCGGCGGCGCTTCAGCCCATCGATGTTCCCGACGACCGGGAATCGATTCAGCCGGGCGATGAGGTGCTTCTGATCGTCGAGGATGATCCGACTTTCGCGCGGATACTCATCGACCTCGCGCATGAACGCAAATTAAAAGTTGTAGTGGCGCCGAACGGCGCGAAAGGACTGCTGCTTGCCGGGGAACTCAATCCGGGCGCCATATCGCTCGACATCCGCCTCCCCGATATGGCGGGATGGACCATCATCGACCGGCTCAAACATGACCCGGCCACGCGCCATATTCCGATTCACGTAATCTCGATCGATGAGGACCGGCGGCGCGGGCTTTCGCTGGGCGCCGCCTCCTACATGGAGAAGGGAATCGATATGCGCGGGCTCGTCGAGGTCTTCGATAAAATCAAGCAGTCGATTGAATTTCCTGAACGCAATCTGCTCGTGGTCGAAGGCGACGAGGACCGGCGGCGCCGACTGGCGGAGCTGATCGAGGCGGGAGATGTGCACACCACATTCCTCGCCAGCGGCGAAGAAGCGCTGAACGCGCTGCACAACACGCGATTTGACTGCATCGTTGTCGATTTGAAGCTTGCCGATATGAGCGGGATCGAGTTTGTCAAGCGCTTGCAGCAGCAGCGCGAAGGCAAAGAGATGCCCGTGCTGGTGTACACAGGCGAGAGTCCGGCCCCCGAGGTGGAGGACGCGATCAAGCGGCTCGCGCAAACGGGACTTGTACGCGGCGTCCGTTCCGCTGAGAAGCTGCTTGAGGACACCGCCATTTTCCTGCACCGCGTGGAAGCGGCTCTGCCCGAAGAGAAACGGCGTTTGCTTGAGCAGGCGCGCGGGAAGAAGGAAAGCGCGATCGCCGGCGGAAAGGTGCTGTTGGTGGACGACGATGTACGGAATCTGTTTGCGTTGACGAGCGTGCTCGAACGGCACAAGCTCCGCGTACTGCACGCCGAAAGCGGACAGGAAGCGATCGATCTGATCAAGAGTGAGCCGGATATCGACCTGGTTCTGATGGATATCATGATGCCCAAGATGGACGGCTATGAGACGATCCGTAGGATCCGGCAGATGCCTGGCGCGCACAATCTGCCGATCGTCGCGCTTACGGCGAAAGCGATGAAGGGCGATCGGGAGAAGTGCATTGAGGCGGGCGCGTCCGATTACATCACCAAACCAGTCAATCTGGACGACCTGATCTGGATGCTGCGCGCGTGGCTGCCCCGGGTGTCCGAGGGCGCCTGATGTAACGTAATTTGAAGGAATTCGCATGCGTCACAATTCTGGAGAGGAATTTCCCGAGACAGTGCAGTCCAACAATCATTCGGCAGGCGGACCGAGCGGGGTGTTTTGATGCCTGCGGGATATGCGGTCGGCGAGCAGAGAACGGAAACGGCGACTCCCCCCAAGGTGAAAATCCTGTTAGTCGACGACCGGCCGGCGAATCTCTTGACCCTTGAGTCGATCCTGGAGGACCTGGGGCAGGAGATCGTAAAGGCCACGTCGGGCAAGGAGGCGCTGCGGTATCTGCTCAAGGATGATTATGCCGTCATCCTGCTGGACGTAAAGATGCCAGAGATGGACGGGTTCGAGACGGCGACGCTGATTCGAGAGCGCGAACGCTCGCGCCACACGCCCATCGTGTTTTTGACGGCCCACAAGGACGAAGAGCACCTGTTTCGCGGCTACTACGCCGGCGCTGTGGATTTCCTCTACAAGCCGATCAACCCCGAGGTGCTGCGGTCCAAGGTTTCGGTGTTCGTCGATCTGAGTCTCAAGACTGAGCTGCTTCGGCGCCAAACGGAGGCTCTTCAGGCGCGGAACGCCGAACTGGAGCAGCTCGCTGAGCAACGCCGCGCAGCCGAAGAGGAGATTCGGGCATTGAACGCCGAACTGGAGCAGCGCGTGCGAGAGCGCACGAAGGAGCTGAGCCGTTCTAACGAGGAACTCCGCCAGTTCGCCTATGCGGCGTCGCATGATTTGAAGGAGCCGATGCGCACCATCGCCAGCTACACGCAGTTGCTCGAGCAGCGGTACTCCGACAAGCTCGACCAGGACGGCCAGGAGTTTTTGCATTACGTGCTTGATGCAGTCCGCCGCATGGACATGCTGCTCAGCGATCTGCTCACCTATTCGCAGCACCTCGGCTCGCGGCCGGCCGTTTTTCAGTCCGTCAATGTCGAAGCCGTGCTGGCCGGCGTACTGATGAACCTGCATGCCCTGATCGAGGAAACCAAAGCCATTGTCACGCACGATGCGCTTCCGGCCGCGGTCACTTCGGATTTCGCCCAGCTTAGCCAGGTCTTCCAGAATCTGGTGAGTAATGCGCTCAAGTACAGGAAGCCGGATCAACCGGTCAAAGTCCACATTTCCGCCGAGGAAGGCAAGGATGAGTGGGTCTTTTCGGTTCGCGACAACGGACTCGGAATCGATCCGGAATACAAAGATCAGATCTTTGGAATCTTTAAGCGCCTTCACGGCCGCGAGTACCCGGGCACCGGCATGGGTCTGGCGATCTGTAAGAAGATCGTCGAACGCCACGGCGGCCAGATTTGGGTTGAATCGGAGCCGGGCGTCGGTTCGACCTTCTATTTCACGCTTCCGAAATAATAGTTAGCCGCCAGCCATCAGCTCCGAACGCGAGCTGCTTCCGCTAAAAAATAAACTTCAGCGCCAGTTGAATCTGCCGCGACGAGCCGGAATCTCCAACCGGAGTGCGCGTGCTGGTGATTTCGCCGAAGGTGTTCCCGGCGGCGGTGCTGACCACGCGATTGGGCTGCCCGAAATTCGGATGGTTGAACAGATTGAATGTGTCCGCGCGGAACTGAATCCGCATGCGCTCGCTGATTTTGGTCGTCTTGATCAACGACAGGTCGAGATTTTGAAAACCCGGCCCAATGATCACGTTTCTGCCGAGATTGCCAAACCGGGTGGGGTTGGGCACGAGAAAAATACAGCCGGGAGTCGCCGCGCCGGTGCACGCTGCCGACGGGAACCATTGCACATTCCCGTCGGCGGCCGGCGTCTTG
>DASRCT010000041.1:0-94478 GCA_035652975.1 Bryobacteraceae bacterium
CCGGGTCAGCACGAATTAGGCGCGGATCCGTCCGGCGCCTAGCCGCCCACCAGGGCGGCAATGCGGGCAGCTTCCACCGCCGCGACATACTCGCTGTAGTCGCGGAAATAATCTGTCTCGTCGTAGTAATCCGAAGCTAAGACCATGCACACGGAGCCGGGGGCGAAATTGATTTCTGTGTCCCAGATGAGCGGAGGGATATACAGGCCGCGGGTCGGACAGTCAAGATGAAATCTGGCGCGCTCCAGCCCATCGTCCACGATTACGTCGAAGCTCCCGGCGAGGCAAACCAGCAACTGATGCAGTTGCCGGTGCGCATGCCCGCCTCGCGATTCGCCGGGCGTGACGCCGTAGATACAGAAGACGCGCCGGATAGGAAAGGGGGCGCTCCGTTCGGCTTCAAAAAAAGTCAGGCGACCGCGCCGATCCGCGACTTCGGGAAAGGCGATCAGACGGCAATTTTGTACCAGCATTCGCGTGTCAGCGCGCGTTTGCGCTACTCCTCCGTTACGATGCGTCGAACTGCTCTGACGACCTCCGCAGCTTCTTCGTCCGTCAACTCAGGAAAGCATGGCAGCGTGAGGACCTCTGCGCAAGCTGTTTCCGTTTGCGGCAGGAAAACGGCTGCCCATTGGTTACGCGACCAGCCCTCCTGGCGATGGTCCGGTACGGGATAGTGTACATCGGCGCCGATCCCCAGTTCGGACAGGCGGGCGCGGACCCGGTCCCGGCGTTTAAGGCGCGCCACAAACAGGTGGGCCGCGTCAGCGGCGCCGCAATCCGGCAGAAGCTGGATTCCGCAGCCGTCCAGTTCGCGGCGATAGAAGGCGGCGATGTCGCGGCGGCGCTCATTCCAGCCATCCAGCAGTGGAAGTTTTTCGAGGAGAACGGCGGCCTGGAGTTCGTCCAAGCGGCTGTTGCGTCCGCCCTCGCGCGTCACGCGGAACCGGTCGCGCCAGCCGTACTGGCGAAGTTCGCGCACCGCGGCTGCGATTGCGCGGTCATTCGAGACCACCGCTCCACCGTCGCCGAGAGCGCCGAGATTCTTGGTGGGATAGAAGCTGAAACAGCCGCACGCGCCCCACGATCCGGCGGCCTTGCCCATCAGCCGGGCGCCGTGCGCCTGGGCGCAGTCTTCTATGATGGGCACGCCCGCGCGCCCGGCGATATCGAGCAGCGAGGGCATATCCACCATGCGTCCATACAGATGCGTAGCGATAATCGCCGCGATGCCGGGTCGGATGGCGTTGGCGACCTGATGCATGTCGATCAGCAGCGTAACCGGATCGATATCGACGTAGGCCGGAAGAGCGCCGGCCGCGAGGATTGCGGACGTGCTGTAACCGCCGGCGTTTGCGACAGTGATGACGTACTGGCCGGGCGCCACTCCGCATGCGCGCAAGGCCAGCTCGAGAGCGTCCGTGCCGTTCGCCGTCCCGACGCAGTGGGCCGCCCCGCAATACTCAGCGAAGGCGGACTCGAAGTCTCGCGCGCGCGGACCAAGAATGTATGGCCCGGCAGCGGCGACGCGCCCGATTGCGTCCACGAGGCGTTTGCTTAATGGCGCGTTGTGGCGGGCGAGATCATTGATGGGGATGGCGATTCTCCGCGAGTGTGGAGAACCGCTGCGGGTTTCAGCCTCGGTGTTCCGGATCATGATATGGCCGCTTCCAGCGCGCGCGCCGCTTCGGCTTCGATGTCGCGAACATTCAAGATGCGGGCGCGCAGATCCGAAAACAGCTCCCGGGCGTCGCTTAAACTCAAGGGGAAGTGCGCGCGACAGTGCTCGGCGATTTCCTCCAGGCGTCCGCGGATCTGCATCACCTCGTGTTTGGCGGCGGCGCCTTGTTCTTCAAACAGACGGGTGCGGCGAAGCGTGAGTTGGCGCGCCTCGGCGAACTCCGGCACGGCGCCGGGGAGATGCGCTTCAGCGAGTTCGAGCCAGGCCTGTTCGGCGCGCCGGTACTCGCTGGCTGCGTTCCGGAGCGCCGGACGGTTCAGAATTTCGGCCGCCTCAACGAGAAAATCCGCGTACAGCCCGCGGTTCGCCGATCCGCCGCCGCGAGCGGTTATCTGAGCAAAGATTGAATATAGAGCGTCATAGAGAGCCGGGCCGGGCGGAAACACCTTGACCCAGCTTTTCTTTTCCTTGGCGCTGGTCAACACGGTCGCCCACTTTTCGAATCCGCGAAGACCGAAGTTGGTGATGCCAAGGCCTTCATGAATCTGGCGCAGGCAATCCCGGATGCCGCGTTGGACAGCATCGCGAAGGTCCGGCTCGCGTTCCGATTTTTGAACCAGCAGCGCCCGATACTTGGGAGACCAGCTGGTTTGCCGGGCGGCCTGGAGCTCGCCGGCGGCGAGTGTAACCGGGCCCGGACAGCGGTCGGCGAGCGAAACGGTGTTCGCGGCTTCATCCAGGCCGAAGACGACGACCGAGTAGTAGGCGTTCACCGCCCCATTCATGCCGAGGTAGGGCAGTCGTGACGGATCCACCCAGACTACAGGCGCGAGCCCTTGCGCGAGATTGCGTTTGAGGTTAGCAGCCGCTGCGGCAGGGCTGGATGAGTTCTGGACATGGGTCGGGGCGGCGATCCGGTTCAGAATGGTTTGCGCGAATTCCGGACGCTCCGTTTCCTTGGTGTGAATGCGCGTCCCGAGGTGGATCGAATGAGCGCCGCTCTTTTCAAACAGAAAATACGCAAAGCCGATGCCTCCGCCAATGCCGAACAGCAACGCATCGGAATAGGGTCGCCCGGTGTGGGGCGCGACGACGCCCACATGGGCCAAAGCGTTCTTCAACGCACCCGTTTCAGCGCTGCGCGCGCCGAACTGGCTGTATCCGGAAATCACCATACCGCATCCGCCTGTCATATCGATGGCATGATCTGAGACCGGCGGGGGCGTTCATTCCTCCGCCGCACATGAAGTGGACGGCGAACGCCCGAAGATATTTCAAGACGGAGGAAGCAATCCGGCTCAGCGGCGACCGGCGCGCGTCTGAATCACCTCCGGCGCGCCGCCTTCTGAGATGAACAACCGGCGGTTGGCGGGCACGTTCCGCCATTGCTGGATAAGCCCGCTCGGCCAGCGCACCTCGAGGCGATCCAGCGCGCTGGCGGTTCCAAGCCCGAAGTGAAGCGCGAAGTCGTTCTGGGAGTAGAAGCTGCCTCCGCTTACGACTTCGCCGATCTGCCGGCGTCCGCCGGCTTCGAGGGTGATGCGCGCGCCGATCGCGCTGCGGTTTGATTTCACGCCAGCCAGCAGCAGTGAGATGAAATTGCCGCGCGGCGCACGGTTCGCCAGAAGCGATGGCTTATCATTCATATTGACAATAACGATGGCAGGGCGGCCCTGGCCATCGATATCGCCGACGGCCAGCCCGCGCGCGGGGCGAGCGTCAGCGAGAGCCGGTCCGCAGCGGTCGGTGACATCCTGGAAGACGCCATTGCCGAGATTGCGATACACCAGCGTGGGCTGGCGGTATCGCTCTCCGATCGAGCTGCCTTCCACTTCGGGGTACACGTGCCCATTGGCGATGATCAAGTCCTTCCAGCCGTCCTCATCCAAATCGAGAAACGCAACGCCCCAGCCCAGCAGATGATGAGCGGCGAGGCCAGACTGCTGGGACACGTCGCTGAAAAACCGCCCGTCCTCGTTCTTGTAGAGCGAGGGCAGGTCGCCGGAAAAGTTCGTTTTTGCAAGATCCAGAAACCCGTTGCCGTCGTAATCTGCGACCGCCACGCCCATGCCGGCCTGAAGCTGGCCGTCGAAGTTGTATGCCACTCCGGCAGAAACGCCGACCTCGTCAAAGGTTCCGTCGCGGCGATTACGGTATAGAAGACTGGGCGTCATGTCGCAGGCGACGTAGATATCAGGCCAGCCGTCATTGTCGAAGTCGGCGGCTACAACTCCCAGTCCGTAGCGTCCGCCGGGTTTCCAGATGCCCGCCTGTTCCGATACGTCTTCGAACGTCCCGTCGCCGCGATTGTGGTAGAGATAGTTGTGCGCCTTCGGCAGACCGCGAGGTCCGCACATGACCGCCAAGCCTTTCCACTCGCAGAATTCGCCGGAGCCGGGCTTGGGCAGCTTGCCGAGATCGATGTCGGCGTAGTTCGCAACCAGAAAATCCAGCCTGCCGTCTCGATCGTAGTCGACGAAGGCGCAACCGGAACCGTAGCGCGTACCCGATACGGGCAAGCCAGCCTGCTCCGTGACGTCGCGAAACGTTCCGTCGCCTTGATTGTGGTACAGGCGGTTATGGCCGTAGTAGGTGATCAGCAGGTCGGTGTGGCCGTCATTGTCGTAGTCGCCAGCGCAGACCGCCTGAGCCCATCCTTCCACGGTAAACCCAGCCCTGGCTGAGACCTCGGTGAAGTGACCTGAGCCGTCGTTTCGGTACAACTGAACGGTTCGCGGCGGACCTGATGGTTTGGGCCCCAGGGTTGTTCCATTTGTGATGACGATGTCGTTGAAGCCATCGCCGTCGTAATCGAAAATCGCGGCGCCATTGCCAGTGGTTTCGAGAATGTAATTCTTCCGTTCCCGACCGCCAAAGGTGTTGGGCAAAGTGAGACCGCGTTGCGGGGCCACGTCGACCAGATCGGCGAAGGGATGTGGAGCGACGGCGCCGAGCAACGCGGCAACCGTGATTCCAAATACAATCGCTCTGGCGGACATCCAGCTTTAGCTATTTTGACTTGATTTCGAGGCCGTTCGGTGGTACTTTGCTGACAATACGCTTGGTAGCGTTTACACCAGGTGGACTGAGGGGGAAAGGGATGCAGCGTAGTGCTTCCAAAAGGGTCTCCGCTTTATTCATTTTCGTTTGCTTTTCTGTTCTGGCGCAGCGCGACCTGGGGACGATTACCGGAACTGTAACCGACCCGCAGGGCGGCGCGATTCCCAACGCGAAGATCACCATTACTGAAGACGCCACTGGTCTTACGTATGACACGACAACCGGCGCGGCGGGCGATTACGTCCGTCCGGCATTGAAGCCTGGGGTTTACACAGTCACCGCTGAAGCGGCAGGATTCCGGCGGGTGGCGCAGAAGAACGTGGTGGTGGTCGGCGGGGATCGCGTCGGCGTTAACATCACTCTGCCGGTGGGTAATGTGACCGAGTCGATCGAGGTTTCCGCCGAGGCGCCGCTGTTGCAGACCGAGAGCACAACGCTCGGCGCGGATCTGAACAGCAAAACGGTGTCGCAGCTTCCGCTGGGGGGTCAGCGGACATTCACGTTTCTCGCGCGGCTGTCACCCGGCGTGCTTACGGCGGAAAACGGCGCTCGGGACGCTGTGGGCGGCGGATTTTCGGCTAACGGCGTGCGCTCCAATGGGCAGAACAACTTTCTGCTGAACGGAGTGGACAACAACGTCAATGTCATTGACTTCCTGAATCAGACGGCCTTCGTCGTGGGCCCCTCGGTAGAAGCCATCGGTGAAATGCGGGTTCTCACCAATGGCTACAGCGCCGAGTACGGGCGTGGCGCAGGCGGCGTGGTCAATGTCAATATCAAGTCGGGAACCAACGAGGTGCATGGCGTTCTGTTCGAGATTCTTCAGAACGACAAACTGAACGCGAACCGGTGGGAATACAACAAGGCGGGGACCAAGCGCGGTCCGTTCAAACAGAATCAATTCGGCGCCGCTGCCGGTGGTCCGATCATCAAGAACCGGCTGTTCATTTTTGGCGACTATCAGGGCACGCGCATCGCGTCATCGGGCGGCGCAATCCAGAACCTGGGTTATGGGGGCTTTTACACCATTCCCACGCAAGCCATGGTTCACGGCGACTTTTCGCAGCTGCTGACGAACAACCAGATCGGCACAGATGCGCTCGGAAGGCCGATTTTCCAGGGCGCGATTTATGATCCGGCGAGCACGCGGACCGTGAACGGGCAACTGGTGCGCGACCCGTTTCCGAACAACATCATACCCAGCAATCGTTGGGATCCCGCTGCGGCAAAGATCATGGCCCTCTATCCGGCGCCAAATCAGCCGGTCGCGCCGGGGCGTTACCCCCAGAACGATTACTTCGTTTCGACGCCCGGACATCAGACGACGGATCAGGGGGATGGCCGCGTGGACTATCGTCTAAGCGACAAGGACAGTCTGTTCGGAACGTTGAGCTGGTCGAACCTGAACAAGTTCAACGCTCCGCCATTTCCCGGCGCCCTGGACGGCAGTCCGTTTAATGCAGTGACTGAAGAGGATCTCGGGCGCAATGCCATGTTGAGTTACACGCGAGTGTGGAGTCCGTCGATCATCTCCGAAACCCGCGTGGGATTCAGCCGTCTGGTGACATCGCGGGTCGGGGCCAATCCGAACGAGGACCTGTTCACGCGGTTCGGCATTGGCGGATACAACCCCATGACGGCGCTCAACGGCGGCCTTCCCCAGATGCAGTTCTCGCAGGGCTATTCGCAAATTGGCGCAAATGACTGGCTGCCCTCGAAGGAGTACAGCAACGTCTGGGACTTCATTCAGAACGTTGCGATCACGAAGGGATCGCACGCCATGAAATTCGGCGCGGAATACAGGATCATCAAGTTCCCGTTCTTCCAGGTGCCCTATCCGCACGGCGAGATGAACTTCAATCAGAACGAGACGGCCTTTCCATCGCAAACCAACTCGCTGAACAAGCAGACTGGCGACGACATGGCGTCGTTCCTGCTTGGCCAGATCAATAACGGCCGGATTTCGACCAACAATTTCATCTCTTCGGAGAAGCTGGCCTGGGCATTCTACGCGCAGGACGATTGGAAGGTGACGCCAAAGCTGACTTTGAACCTCGGCGTTCGGTACGAGCTGTTTTCGCCGATTGGCGAGAAATTCGGACGTCAGTCGAACTTCGTCTATGACAACCTGACGCTTTATATCCCGAAAGGCAAGGACCAGAACGCCCCCCTGCCGCCGAACTTCCCCACGTCGTTTCCGAACGTGCGCGTGTCGCGAGGAGAGGTGGATAAATATCTCATCCCCTGGGACAAGACGGACATCGCGCCGCGCATTGGTCTCGCATATAATTGGCGCGACAAGACGGTCATACGCCTCGGCTACGGAATTTTCTACGGCGGCGAGGAAAATCAGGGCGGCAACCCGAACCGCGGCGAATCAGTGCCATTCAACCAGTCAACCGACCTGGCCCGGCCCGCGGGCGCGAGCATTTTCGATACGAATCCTTTCTTCCCCAATGGCGTCTCGGGCGGATACCCGATTAACGTCTTCAACCTGCCCGCGCCGGTGTCCTTCCGGGGCGTGGCGACGAATTTCCGCAACGGGCTGGTCCACAAATGGAATGTTGCCATTCAGCGTGAGCTGCCGTGGCAGTCGGCGCTCGAAATCGCCTATGTAGGCAACCATCAAGCCAAGCAGCTTTTCCAGCCCGACCCCAATGCGTGTCCGAATTTCGGCACCACAAATCCGACAATTACGTGCAACACGCTCCGGCCCACGCCGTATATTGGCGGCATTTCCGGTACAGCATCATTCGGATTCGGCAACTACGAGGGGATGACGGCGAAATTTGAAAAGCGCTACTCACAAGGCCTGCAAATGCTGTTGTCCTACACATATGGCCATGCGCTGGCCAATACGGGAACCACGCTCAGCGGGTCGACGGGATTCGGCATCATCGATCCGCGCAACTACTCGAGCAGTTACTCCTCGGCGGCTTGGGATATCCGTCACAACTTTGTAGGGAGCTTCACGTACGAAATTCCGTTCGGCCGAGGCAAACGATGGGGCGCAAACATGAACCGGGCCGCTAGCGCGATTGCAGGGAACTGGCAAGTGAACGGGATTCTCACTCTGCACACTGGGCAGCCCTACACCTTGCGCTGGAATGGGTGCCAGGGGGTCTGGAATGCCTGCCGGCCTGACGTTGTGCCGGGCAAAGATCCGGGCGCCGCTCCATCAAACGGCCGCAGCCCGGACCACTGGTTCGATGTCACTGCGGTCCAGCCTGCGGCGCCGCTGACGGGCGGAAATCTTGGCCTGCAGAGCAACAATGCCCCGCCAACCAGAACGTTGGACTTTTCCATCTTCAAAGACTTCCCATTTACCGAACGGTGGAGGCTTCAGTTCCGGGCGGAGGGGACGAATATCGCCAACACTCCGCAGTACTTTACGCCGGACAACAACTTGCAGGATGCGAACTTCGGGAAGGTGACGTCCACATTTGCGGGATCGGAACGCCACATCCAGTTCCAACTCCGCCTCCAGTTCTGACCTCCTGTCTAAAGGGCGGACCTATGCCGGTCCGCCCTCGCTTCTGCCTACAATTAAGAAAATCTGTGGTAGCGGGCGTCATTGCTGCATTGTTGCTGGCTTCCGATAGCAGCGCGTTTCAATCCGCGCTGATGGCGGGTCTTACTGCGCTGAACGCGAACGATCTCGCGACCGCGCAAGTCCAGCTTGAAACCGCGTCCAGGCTGAATCCGCGGAGGCCGGACGTCTGGCTGGCGCTCGCGCAGACCTATTGGAAGCAGCAGAAGGTTGCGGCGGCGGACGACTCCGCGTCAAAGGCCGAACAATTGGCGCCGGGCGATCCTGCCGTGCTGCGCGGGCTGGCGCTGTATTTCTCCGAGCGGGGATCGCTCGCCAAGGCAGCGGACTTTGAATCACGCTACGCCGCCAAAACAAATGATGCCGCCGCGTATTTGCTGGCAGGCGCGCTGTACGCGCGGGCGGGCAAGCTGGACGCGGCCGTTCCGGCGATGCGCAGGGCCGTCGAACTACAGCCCTACGATGAGACATATTACTTTCAGCTTGCGCAGACGTTGCTTCAGATGCAGAAGTTCGAGCCAGCGCTCGAAACGCTCCGGGCCGGCCTGAAAATATTCGACAAGAGCGCCCAGCTCGAGCTGGCGCGTGGAGTGGCGTTGTACGGATTGCGCAAGTTTCCGGAAGCGATCGATTCCTTCCTGCGCACGATTGAGCTTGCGCCGGATGTTCGACAACCGTATATATTTTTGGGACGGATGCTGGATGTCGCCGAGCGGAAGCTTCCCGCCGTCACGCAGGTGTTCGCGTCGTATCAAAAGGCGCAGCCGGACGATGCGCTGGCAAATTTCCTCTACGGCAAGGCGCTCGCCGCATCGGGCGCCGATCCGGAACAGGCGGAGATGCTGCTGCGCAAGTCTATCCGCCTGGACGGTTCGAAATGGGAATCGCACTACGAACTGGGCGCGCTGCTCGAGCGCAAGCGCGCCTACGCCGAAGCTGCGAAGGAATTTGAACGCAGCATTGAACTGAACACAAAGGAGCCCGCGCCGCATTACCGGCTGGCGCGCGTATATGACCGGCTCGGGAGAGCCGCCGAGGCTGACGAACAGCGGGCCATCCATGCCCGCCTCGCAGGCGAAAACAAGGGCGGGTCAGGAGCAGTAAAATGAGAGACGCTCCAGAGGGCATATGAACAGGCGTCGTTTCCTGGCGGCGGCCGCTTCGATTCCGGCGCTGCGAGCCAAGGCGAACGAAAAGAGGCTTCTGCTGCCGAGCGACGAGCCTGACGAGCTCGGCTTTCGCTTCATGTGGTACAACCCGATTCCCCCGATCGATCTGGCGGCGTACCGTCTGAAGGTGCATGGCTTGGTCGAAAAGCCGCTGGAGCTTACGGTCGCCGATCTCAGACGGTTGCCGCAGGAGACGCAGAATTCGCGGATGAAGTGCGTGCAGTGCTGGTCGTCGCGCACAACATGGGGAGGTTTTCGCTTTGGTCATCTGGTTGAGATGGCAAAGCCAGCCAGGAACGCGAGGGCGGTGCGGTTTGACTGCGCGGACAAGTGGTATGAAGAATACGCGCTGGACGACCTGGCGAAGCCGAACGTGATGATGGTGCTCGACATGGCGGGCAAGCCGCTTACCGAGCGTCACGGCGCGCCGCTGCGCGTATTCGATCCTGCCCGCTACGGATACAAGTCGGCCAAGGTCATCACAGGGATCCAGTTTATTGAAGAAGTGACTGGCAGCATGGCGTGCGATATCGGTCCTTACTATTCCCTGGGGGGTGAGATCAAGGCTGGTTACGACCACCCGCTTGATCTGGGATCGAATGTGCGCAAGAAGATCTCAGGCGGCGAGATTACGGAGTACTGATGCTTCAGCTCTCCAAGCGGCGATTTGTTCAGCTCGCGGGACTGTCGATTGCACACCGCATTGCGCCGTCATGGCTCGACGCCGAACCCGCGCCGGATAACAAGGTCATCATCGTTACGTTCGGCGGCGGGGTCCGATATTCGGAGACGTTTGCTCCCGAAGGCCTGCACAACATCCCGCGGCTGGTGGAACTGCGGCCTAAGGGCTACTTCTTCCATACATGCGTCAACGCTGGGGTCCTGTCGCACTTCAACTCGAGCGCCAGCATTCTGACCGGCCAGTGGCAGCGCGTTGACGATTTCGGGTTTCAGCCGCCGGCGAGCCCTACCGTGTTTGAAAGCTTTCGCAAGCAGCGGCGTGCGGATGCCACCAACGCATGGGTCATCGCCACCAATAAGAGCTTCTCCACCATCGGTTCGAGTTCGGATGCGTCGTTTGGCCCCGCCTACGGCGCCAATGTCGTCCTGCCGAAGCAATTGCTGCTCGAAGCGGTTCAGAGCGTCGTCAAATCCGGCGCCGGACACGGCGTAGCGGACCGCGAAAACGTCCAGCGCCGGCTCGAGGACCTGCTCAACGAGGGATATGAGGGCGTCGGCTGGACAATCTTCAAAGCGGGCCGGCAATTGGACCGGCGGGTTCGGGAAACGCTCACGCGCGGGCTGGTCGATTTCATCAACGGCCCTGACGCGCCGACTTCAGGCGACGAACTGACGTTCTTTATCGCCCGCGAAGTCATGCGCGAGTTCGCGCCGCGCCTCATGCTGGTGAATTTTTGGGATATGGATGTGGCGCATTGGGGTTCATACTCGCTGTATCTCGGAGCAATCACGAAAACGGACCGGCTCACGGGCATGCTGTGGGATGAGATCCAGACCAATCCACACTACAAGGAGCGCACTACGCTCCTGATCCTCCCGGAGCTGGGCCGCGACGGCGATGTGAACACGGCAAACGGGTTTTTGAACCACCGCAGCGGCGATCCTTCGTGCCGGAACATGTGGCTGCTGGCGCTCGGAGCGGGCGTACCGAGAGGCGAGACGGAGCGGCCGGTGCAGCACGTCGACGTGTGCGCCACTGCGGCGGCATTGCTTGGCGTGAAACCGGCAGAGATGGCCGGGAGGCCATTGAAGGAACTGATCTAATGGGCGCCGGGGTCAAACTCGCGGCGAATGTACAGGCGTGGGTCGATAAGGGCCTGTTTGACCGCCTGCCGGTTACATTCAGCGCGTTTTTTTTGGAGCAGATGCGCGAATGGGACCTGTTGTTCCCAGCCGAACAGGACTACTTCACTCGTCTTTTCACGCTGCTCGACCGCGCGCCGGCTCCGGAAGTGGACGGCCTTTTCGAGCCAGTGCGTGCGGCTGAGCGGCTGATGGGCGTGAACGAACGCACCTGGCCGCGGCGCCGGTTCACGCTCGAGCAGGTGGACTTTCTCAATCGCAATGCGCATTACTCCGAGTGGCGCGCGGCCATCGCGCGCGTTTTCTCGCAGATCGACCCGATTCTCGACGCCGAGGCGGCGCGGCGCGGTCGTCCCCGGTTAGTGGTGGTGATTTCGCCGGCTGATCTGCCGGTGGGTCCGGATCGCATGTGGACCCGAATCGCGGCGCGTGGGCGCCGCATCGCGTTACGGACGCCGGAGGACGTCCGCGAGTTCGTGCCGCTTCTGCTTACAGGAGCGGCGTCCTCGGAGCGCGCAGCATCGATTACGACTGCCTACTCGGAGGCGCGCGGCGCGCGGTATGAGGCTTGGTCGATCGAGGCTGGCGAGCGGCTCGGCGCTTTGGAAGCGGACGCCAAGACGGTGAATCTCAGCTATAAACGCCTCGCGCCCTATCGCCAGCGGCTCATGGAGGAGGTGGACCGGACGGTCCGGGCTGAGAATATATCCGGACCGCAGCAGTTGAGCCTACGGCTCAAGGCCATGAAAATCGAACCCGGAGAGTCGGCGCTGGCCGGCGATCCGGTGCTGGCGGAATTTACTCGCGCGACTCTGCTGAACGGGAATGGAACGCTGCTGGTCAACAATACGTTTGTCGAATGGTCGACCATTCAGGCGGCGCGGCGGGCGCGACCCTCGCTGGTCATTGTCAGCTTCGGGGTCCGCAACAAAGTCAAGCCGTTCAGCAGCCTGCTGATCTACGCGGACCAGGATCGCGTGAGTGAGATTCCATCCCAGATGGACGCCTTGGGCTCCTATGTGGATCTCGAAATTTTCTATCAATATCTGTGGCAGGAATTTGAGAAATACCCGGAATATCGGAGAAACACGGCGTATATTTTTGTCGGCGAGGGCATGGACGAAGCGCTGGTGATCGCGCCGCCGGACTTTCCGCTCAAGCCGGACGCCGCGCCGGTTTCGCTCACGGTCGTAAATCGGCGCATGCGGGAATGGGTGAACGTGTGATTTTACTCATGTTGCTTGCGTTATCGCCGGGGCTGCTCGAGCAAGTGGCGCGCTCGGGGCGCGTTTTGGAAATCGCCGAGACGCCTTCGGAGCGGGTAGCGCCCCGCGTTCAAATCGCGCCCGGCGCCGCGCCGGCGCTGGCGTTCCGGATGCTCGATGGGCTGGAACGGCGCAGGTTCGGAAATCTGGACCTGGTGTTGGATGATGCGGGGCATTAGCGCTCTGATCTGGTGCGCGCCGCTGCTGGCACAGACCGGCGTGGACGAGGGAATCCGGGCCTTTCATCAGGGCCGCTACGCAGAAGCGAAGAAGCTTTTGTCCTCCTTCCCATCCGATTCTCACGCCCAGACGTTCCTTGCTCTGGCGACGGCGGCGAGCGGCGGATGCCGGCAAGCCGAGCGCAGCCTCACACAGCAATTCGAGTCCAATGGCGATGCGGAGTTGCGTCGATTATGCGGTCTGGCGCTGACCCAGTGTCTGATTGCGCGCAAGGATTTCGCAGGCGCCGCCCCCGTGATTGCGCGGCTCGAGCGCGAATTTCCCAAGGACGCTGACGTACTGTATGAGTCGGCGCGGCTGCATATGCGCGCCTGGAACGACGCCGTCCTGCGTATGTATCAGAACGCTCCAGCGTCGTTCCGGGTTAATCAGCTATCAGCCGAAATTTTCGAAACGCAGGGCCGGTACGGCGAAGCTGTAGCCGAATATCGGAAGGCGATCGCGAAAAATCCCGACGCGCTGAACCTTCACTTCCGACTCGGTCGCGCTCTGCTGCTGGAATCCCATGCGCCGGCGGCGCTCGAAGCTGCGCAGAAGGAGTTTGAAGCGGAGCTGAGGCTGAATCCAGCGGACGCCGCGGCGGAGTACGAAATCGGACAGATCCTCACGGCGCGCGATCGCTTGTCGGAAGCGTCGGAGCATTTTGCCAGGGCTGTCGAGCTCAGTCCGGATTTTCCGGAAGCGCTGGTCGCGCTGGCCAAGACCCACGTGCGCGCCGGGCGGTACTCGGATGCGATTGCTCTGCTCGAACGCGCCGTTCGCCTCCAGCCCGATATGGAGTCAGCGCACTATACGCTCATGCTCGTCTATCGCAACACGGGCGACGCGCAGAAGGCGCTGAAGGAAAAGGCCGAGCTGGACCGGCTTCAAAAGCCGCCGGAGGGCGAATTCTCCGAATTTTTGAAAAAACTCGGCGAAAAACCGGCCGAAAAGCCGTGAAAGCGCTCGCTGCCGCGGTCCTTTTTGCCTTTGCGCCGCTTGCGGCGCCGCCGGACTTTCGGAACATCGCGGCGGAAGCGGGATTCACCGAGGCAATCCCCAATGGCGGCGCCCGGTCCAAACAGTACATCATCGAGACGACGGGCGGCGGCGTCGCCCTCATTGATTACGATAATGACGGCCTGCTTGATGTCTTCCTGGTCTCCGGGCCCGGGAACACGAACCGTATGTATCATAACGAAGGCCGCGCGCGCTTTCGCGACGTTACGCACCAAACGGGGCTGGACGCCGCCGGAACATCGGGGTGGGGCCAGGGCGTCTGCGCCGGGGATTTCGACAACGATGGCTACACAGATCTGTTCGTCACCTATTACGGCGCGAATCATTTGTACCGGAACGTGGACGGCCGGCGCTTCGAGGACGTGACCGCGCGCGCGGGTCTGGCGCAGGACCGCGTGCGGTACAACACAGGGTGCGCGTTTATCGATTATGATCGCGACGGCCATCTTGATTTATTCGTCGCCAACTACGTCGAGTTCGATCCGAAGACCGCGCCGAAGCCGGGCGACAATCCATACTGTTACTACCGGAACATTCCGGTGAACTGCGGCCCGCGAGGTTTGCCGTTTGGTCGCAACATCCTGTACCACAACAACGGCGACGGTACGTTCCGCGATGTGTCCACAGAGTCGGGGATCGCTGCGCCGGACCAGCACTATTCGCTCGGCGTACTGACTGGCGACTTCAACGGGGACGGCCGCCCGGATATCTATGTCGCCTGCGACCGCACTCCGTCGCTGCTTTACATCAACCAAGGCGGCGGCAGGTTTTCTGAGGAGGGCGTGTTGCGAGGCGTGGCGCTCGATGAGAACGGCATGGCGCTTTCGGGAATGGGCGCCGCTGCGGCGGACTACAATCACGATGGCCGCGTTGATCTGTTTCGTACGAATTTCTCCGATGAGCGCGAGACGCTGTATCGTTCTCAAGCCGAGGGCGAGTACGAAGATGCAACCGCCGGAGCTGGACTGGCATGGAATACTCGCTATGTCGGCTGGGGCTGCGGCTTTCTCGATTTCGATAATGACGGCTGGAAGGACCTGCTGCTGGTGAACGGCCACGCCTTTCCGGAAGTCGACCGTCTTAGAATTGATATTACGTATAAAGAGCCAGCAATTTTGTACCGGAATCTGGGCAACGGCAAGTTCGCCGATATCTCCGGCGCGGCGGGAGGGGGCATCATGGAGCCGCACTCCTCGCGCGGCGCGGCTTTCGGCGATATCGACAACGACGGCCGGATTGAGGTTCTCGTTAATAACCAGAACGAGCCTCCGTCGCTGCTGAAGCAGAGCCGCATTTACGATAATCATTGGGTGCTGCTGAAGCTCGTCGGCGCCCGTTCGAACCGCAGCGGAATCGGCGCCAAGGTCGCCATCACGTCGGGAGGCGTGACGCAGGTGGATGAAGTGCGAAGCGGGGGTAGTTACCTCTCGCAGAGCGATTTTCGACTGCACTTCGGACTGGGGAAGGCGGCGCGCATCGAACGGATTCGCATAGAATGGCCGAGCGGAGTCAAACAGGAGCTACGTAACATTGACTCCGATCGCGTCTTGACCATAACAGAAACCACATTGCAACAGGAGCACGGATGAAGAAGAGCACGAATCGCAGAAGTTTTCTGAGCAAGGGACTGACGGCTGCCGGAGCAGCCGCCGTTCCGGCTATGGCCGCGAATGCTGACAAGCCGGCCAAGAAGGTTCATTGGGTAAAAGGGAAGCGACCGGAGAAGACGCCTCTGTTCAGTCCTGCCGTTTCCTACGGCAATCTGCTGTATCTCTCGGGAATCGGCGCCCATTTTAAAGGCGACATCAAACAGCACACCGAGCACGTACTGAATCAGCTCAAGGAGCGGCTGGAAGAAGCCGGATCCTCGATGGAGAAAGTGCTGAAGGTAAATGTATATTTAAATGACCTGAAGGATTATGCGGGAATGAATGAGGTGTTTCTTGGCAAGTTCGGGCCGGAGCCGCCGGTGCGCACGACCATAGCGGCTGCGGGCGGCATTCCGGGCGACTCGCTGGTAGAGATCGACTGCATCGCATATATTTGAGGCCCCATGAAGCTTTCGATCGCGCTCCTTGCCGCCGTCTGCGCCCTCGCCCAGGAATACGATCTGCTCCTCAAAGGGGGGCACGTGATCGACGGGAAGAACAATCTCAGCGCGGTTCGCGACGTCGCCATCAAGGACGGCAAAATCGCGGCTGTGGCGCAAAACATTGATCCGGCGCGAGCGTTGAAATCGGTGAACGTGTCGGGCCTGTACGTCACGCCGGGGCTGGTGGATATTCACGTTCATGTATATGCCGGCACCGGCGAGCGAGGATCCTATGCCGGCGACAACAGCGTGTATCCGGATGGATTCACCTTCCGCACCGGCGTGACGACGGTTGCCGACGCCGGCAGCTCGGGATGGCGCAACTTTGAAGATTTCAAGAACCGCATCATCGAGCGCTCTAAGACGCGCGTGCTGGCGTTCATCAACATCGTAGGACACGGGATGCGCGGCGGCCAATGGGAGCAGGACCTGAGCGATATGGAGGCGAAGCCGACGGCGGAGATGGCGCTCAAGCACAAGGGCTTGATCGTCGGAGTCAAGAGCGCGCACTTCATGGGTCCTGAATGGAAGCCCTACGAGCAGGCGGTCGAGGCGGGCAAAATCGCGGACATTCCAGTCATGATCGACTATGGCGCGAAACGCATGGAGCGGCCCCTCTACGACCTGCTCACGAGGGTGCTGCGGCCGGGAGACATCTATACTCACATGTATTCGGGTCTGCGCGGAGAGCAGGACGACTCCGGCGGTCCGAGCAAGGCCATGATCGAAGGACGCCAGCGCGGCGTGATCTTTGATGTGGGTCACGGCGGCGGCAGCTTTCTGTGGCGCGTCGCAATTCCGCTGATGAAGGCCGGTTTCACGCCGGATTCAATTTCGACCGACCTGCACATCGGCAGCATGAACGCGGGCATGAAGGACATGCTCAACGTAATGGACAAGTTCCTAGCCATGGGGATGTCGCTGGATGACGTGATCGTCCGATCCACCTGGAATCCGGCGAAGGAGATCAAGCATCCGGAGCTGGGAAACCTGTCCGTCGGGGCGCCAGCCGACGTGGCCGTGCTCAGGCTGGAGCATGGCAAGTTCGGGTTCGTAGATATGAACGGCGCCCGGCTGGACGGATCGCAAAAGCTGGATTGCGAGTTGACGCTGCGCGAGGGGAAAGTAGTGTACGATCTGAACGGGATTACCAGCGAACGGTGGGACAAACTGCCGAAAAACTACGGTCCGCAGGGCGATCCCCGCTGGAGCGGTTTTGCGGCGCGCCGGGCCCCGCGCGAGAGAAATACCAGACATTAGAGGAGTGAGTCATGTACAGCCGTCGTGATGTGTTCAAGCGCGGTGGTTTGGCGGCCGCCGCAGGCGCGATTTGGGGGAACGTAAAGATGGCGTCCGCAGCAGTGGTCGAGAGCGGCGCGAATCTCTATCGCTCGATCGGCGTGCGGCCGCTGATCAATTGCCGGGGAACGTTCACGATTATCACTGGATCGCAAACGCTGCCCGAAGTGAAGAAGGCGATGGACGAAGCGTCGCGCGCCTATGTGCAGATGGATGAGCTGATGGAGGGCGTCGGCAAGCGCCTGGCGGAGATCACAGGCGCAGAATGGGGCATTGTCACGGCTGGATGCTGCGCCGCTCTGACGCACACGACGGCGGCGGCTATCGCAGGCGCCGTGCCCGAGCGCATGCAGCGGCTGCCGGACCTTACCGGACTCAAGAGCGAGGTGATTATTCCCGAGTACTCGCGGAATGTGTACGATCACGCCATTCGCATGCTCGGCGTCAAGATTGTCGAGGTGAGAGATCGCGCTGAGCTCGAGTCGGCATTCAATGAGCGGACGGCGATGGTCTACATTCTGGCGGGTCCGGGCGACGAGGGGCCGCTCGGAACGCAGGTTGTCTCCGAAGTTGCGAAGCGCCATAACGTACCCGTGATTGTGGATGCGGCGGCGGAGATCCTCACCATCCCGAACGTGCATTTGCAGCGCGGCGCGACGGCGGTTGCTTACAGCGGGGGCAAGTGCATTCGTGGACCCCAAAGCGCAGGATTGCTGCTCGGCGAAAAGAACCTGCTGCAGGCTGCCTGGGCCAACAGCGCTCCGCATCACGCCTTCGGGCGCTCGCTCAAGGTGGGCAAGGAAGAGATTATGGGTATGCTTGCGGCGGTAGAAATGTGGCCCAAGCGCGATCATCAGGCCGAATGGCGGCAGTGGGAATCGTGGATCAACACCATTGCGGAGGCCGTGAAGAGGATCGAGGGGGTGAGCGTGAAGGTCGATGGGCCCAGCGGCCTCTCGAACCGTTCGCCGCGCCTGGTGATCGAGTGGGATGCCACGCGAACCGGAATTACGGGGCAGGAACTCGCAAAAGCGCTGCTCGATTCAGAACCCCGCATTGTGCTGGGCAGCGCGACGGGCCGCCGGCCCGATCACATGGCCAGCTCCGTTTCAATCACCCCCTACATGATGATGCCCGGAGAGGACAAGATTGTCGCGCGCCGCATCTACGACGTTCTGTCCAATCCCCCGAAATTTGAAGCGCCGCCGACGCCCGCGGGCGAGCCGGCGATGGTCGCAGGCCAGTGGGACGTGCATATTCAGTTCCTGCGCGGTTCGGCGAATCACACCATCATCCTCGAACAAAACGGCGCTAATCTCGTCGGAACGCACCGCGGCGAATATGTTTCGGGCGACCTGGCGGGCTCGGTTGCGGCGAACCAGGTTCATTTCCGCAGCTCCCAGAAGATCGAAGGCACGCGCCTGTCGTATGAATTTACGGGCGTCGTGAATGGTGATTCCATGTCCGGAACCGTGGATCTCGGAGAGTACGGCCAGGCGCAGTGGGCGGCGCAACGGCACAAATATCGCGCGCCGGGTGGCGTAATTCGGCCTGTAAAGAAAGCCTGATCGATGCGGGCGCTGGCGCCAGCAGTTCTTTTCTGCGCAATTCCGGCGTTTGCGCAATCACAGATCGACGGTGCGAAACAGTTCGCGACACGCTGCGCGGGGTGCCACGGATCTGATGCGCGCGGCGGTGAGCACGGTCCGGATCTTGTCGACGCCGAGCGCGCGCAGTCCACTGAGGAGCTGAGGCGAATTATTCGCGACGGGATTCCGGGCAGCGGCATGCCGGCGTTCCCGCTGCCCGACGCCGAGATTTCCGCGCTCGCGCGTCATATTGAGCAGTTGCGGACCGCCTCGCATCCGGAGCGGCAGGCCCGCGCGCCCGCGCGTCCGACGCCGTTTTCTGAGCTCGTGCGCCCCAAGGCCGCCGACTGGCCCACCTATCACGGACGGTTCAGCGGAAACCGCCACAGCCCGCTGAACCAGATCACCAGGACAAATGTTTCGCGCTTGGCGATGCGCTGGATGTTTCCTATCGAGAAGGCGCGGCGGCTGGAGACGACTCCAGTGGTTGTGGACGGCGTCATGTACGCCACTACGGCGAATGAAGCCTACGCCATCGACGCTGCCGCGGGGCGGCAGATCTGGCATTATTCGCGGCCGCTGACGCCGGGACTGGTGGGCGACGCCGCCGGCGGGATCAACCGCGGGGTCGCCATTCTCGAAGACAAGCTCTTCATGGTCACGGACAATGCGCACCTGATCGCGCTCGATCGCTCAAGCGGCGCGCTGGTATGGGATGTCGAGATGGCCGATTATCGCCAGCACTACGGCGCAACCTCGGCGCCGCTGGCGGTAAAGGATCTGGTCATCTCCGGAACATCGGGCGGCGATGAGGGCGCGCGCGGCTTCATTGATGCGTACCGCGCCTCGAACGGCGAACGCGTATGGCGCTTCTGGACGATGCCCGGCAAGCCGGGAGATCCACAATCGGAGACCTGGATCGGACGGGCGATGGAGCACGGGTGTAGCACTGCCTGGTTTACGGGCGCATATGATCCCGAAGCCGATCTGCTTTACTGGCCCACGGGCAATCCTTGTCCGGACTACAACGGGGACGAGCGCAAGGGCGACAACCTGTACTCGGACTCCGTGCTCGCTCTTGAACCCTCCACCGGTAAACTCCGCTGGTATTTCCAGTTCACGCCGCACGATCTGCACGATTGGGATTCGACAGAGCCTTTAGTGCTTGTGGATATTCGACTCAAAGGTCGCCTGCGCAAGGTCCTGTTGCAGGCCAACCGCAACGGCTTTTTTTATGTATTGGACCGGATCACGGGCGAATTCCTGGGCGCGGATCCGTTCGTACAAAAGCTGACGTGGGCAAGCGGGATTGGAAAGGACGGCCGGCCGGTTCTGCTTCCGGGCGCCGATCCGACGCCCGAAGGGACCAAGGTCTGTCCCTCCGTCGATGGCGCTTCCAACTGGATGTCCACCGCCTACAACCCGATAACAGGGCTGTTCTACTTCATGGCGCTCGAGGCCTGTAACATATTCACCAAGTCGGATGCTTGGTGGGAGCCCGGGAAGTCATTCTACGGCGGGGGAACGAAGCGTGTCCCGGGCGAGACGCGGCGGAAGTTCCTGCGCGCTATCGATCCGGTGACGCGCAAGATCGTATGGGAGGTTCCGCAGAATGGCCGCGGCAACACTTGGGGCGGCGTGCTCTCAACCGCCGGCGGGCTGGTTTTCTATTGTGATGACGGCGGAGCGTTTGCGGCCGTCGATGCGAGGACCGGCAGGCCGCTGTGGCGGTTTCAGGCGAATCAGAACTGGCATGCATCTCCGATGACCTATGCGGTGAAGGGGAAACAGTACGTCGCGATCGCGGCCGGGTCGAATATTTTGGCGTTCGCGTTGCCTTAATAGTCGATCGTCTGATACGGCCGGCCGGGATCGCGCGTGAGTGCGTACAACACGCGGTCCAGCACGACCCCGTCTTTTAAGACGCTGCGGCGCAGGACCGCCTCGCGCCCAAACCCTGCCTTTTCGAGCACGCGCATGGAGGCTGGGTTCCACGCATACACATAGGCATAGATGCGAAAGATCTCCGTGTTGCGGAGCACATATTGCGAGAGCGTCTGAACTGCCGCTGTGGCGAGCCCGCGGCCCCAGAACGCCTCGCCGAGCCAGTAGCCCATCTCGGCGGAGTAGCGCTCGACGTCCTGGCGGGGATGAATGCCGATGGCGCCGGCTGCTTCGCCATTCACTTCGATCGCATACGCCCAGTCGGGTCCGCTGTTTGCGCCGGCGATGAATGCTTCCGCATCGGCGTCCGTATAGGGATGCGGGAATGCGTCACGGAGGTTGCGCCAGATGCGCGGGTTATTTGCGTGTTTCACCAGCGCCGGCTTATCGCTCAACTGCCAGGGCCGGAGCCGGCATGCGCCGCACTCCAGAATCACGCGCGCTGGGCGGCTTTGAAGATCGCCTGCAGTCTTTTGGCTACGATTTGAGCCTCGCCCGGTTGCAGCATCCATACCGTCATCACCAGTTCATCTTTTGGCGCCGGCGTCACTTCGATGGACGGATCGCCTGCGCGAAGCTGCTCGATCACCTGTTGCGGAGTGATCTTCACGGCCGCTGCGTCCCACCGCATCCGCAGGTGCGGCGTATGGTTCGCGATTTCCGGAACCTGAATTTCGCTCGTCAGGGTCGGCACATTGGCGACGCTGTCGCGAATGATGGAGACCCGCTTTTCCCATTCCCGCCACTCGGCGTCATGGTCGCGCTGCATATAATTTTCGAGCGCCACCAGCATTCCCAGCATCTCTTCCTTGTTCACCTTCATGCCGCGCGAGAGCGTGTCGCTATAGGGAGACGTATTCAGCCGCGCGGCGCGAATCAAGTCCTTGCGGCCAAGCAGGATTCCGGCGCTCTGCGGACCGCACAGTCCTTTGCCTCCTGAGAACGTAACCAGGTCGAAGCCCATCTTGACGTATTTGGTCAAATTCTCAACCGGCGGCACATCAGCCGAGGCATCATTGAATGTTGGCACGTTGTGCTTTTTTCCGAGCTGCACGAATTCGGCGTGATGAATCTTGCCAACGGGATCGTTGGCGTTGAAAAACAGCATCATTGCGGTGCGCGGATTCACCGCGCGTTCCAAATCATCGGCGGTTTCAACTTCGATCAGCTTTACGCCGCAGGCGCGGACGGCATGATCGTAGCCGTAGCGGTGCGATTTCTGAATGATGACTTCGTTTTTGGCGCCGGTTGTGTCCGGCAGGCGCTGGATCAGCTCACGATTCTCGCCAGTGATGCATCCCGCTGTTCCGACGGTCAGGGCGCCCGCTGCGCCGGAGGTGACCATCGCCGCTTCGGCGCCCGTCAGCTCCGCGATGCGTTTCCCCACGGCGTCCTGGACGTCTTCGAGGCGCACGAAGACGCGCGAAGCATAGTTCATCGCAGCCACAACTTCGGGCTGCATCAGCGACGCCGTCAACGTGGTGTACGTTCCGGCCGCGTTGATAAACGGCCTCACGCCCAGTTCCGCGAAGTAGTCGCGCGCGGAACTTGCTGCCCGAGCCTGGCGGCTAAAGCCGAGGGCCCCGAGCAGAGGCACACTGGACAAACTTTGAAGAAAGCCGCGACGATCCGGCATCACCACCTCCAGTAACTACAACGGTACAGCATTCCGCGAAACGAAATCGGCCATGGCCGGATCAGGCCCGATATAGTGGAACTCTTCGGCGTAGGCAAGATTATACTTGCGGCCGACCTGCGCATCCCGATTCTGGAATACAAACCTGGCGTACGCGGCGATGGCCTGATCATCGGATCCTTCGAGCGCGGGCAACTTCAGCTTTCGAGCAGCGAGCGAGGTCCTCAAATCATTCACCATGTGGTCGATCATGGTGCGACAGGACCGGATGCAAGCTAACTTTTTGTCGATCGTGGTCGAGATGTCGACGACGCGGTTCACCAGCTGTGGCCCCCGCGCGAAATAATACTTTTCGGCAACTGCGTGGGGCCTCAGTCCAACGGCCGCATGTTCCGGAAAATCGAGGCGTCCGCCGGCCATCCAACAGGCGGCCTCGACCGCCTGCGCCGTGACATAATGATCCGGGTTTTCCTCATAGTGGCCCCACGGATCATAGCTGAACACCGTGTCGATTTTGAGAAGCCGGAACAAAAAGATCAGCCGTGCCCGCAGCTCGACCTTCGAAATGTCGTCCATTCGATGGTTACGGTAGCCGAGGTCATAGACGTCCTTCAAGCCCATGGTTCTGAGGAAGTCGCGCGTATCGCGCTCGTTGGCGAGGACGGTTTCGCCCAGCGTCAGCCGGAATGAATCTTTCTCGTCGTTGCTGGTGCGGATGAGATATCCGACGTAGCCTTCATTGAGCAGCTTGGCTATCGTTCCGCCCGCGAAAATGGGCCCGTCGTCCAGGTGCGGCGTAATCAGCGCCAGAACCTTGCCGGCATGCGGCGTTCCCGCCGCCGCACGTTCGATGACAGTTGTCTCCGACGGCGCCGCGCTGGCCTGCATTCCGGATGCGAATGCGCTGCTGATGAACGTTCGTCGGTCCATCCCCTTCAATGAGTCCAGGAGCGGCGGTCGTACGGGAACCTCTTCCAATCCTGGCTGGCGAGGCCGTTGAGATCCCACCGGACCTTGCCTGCGCGGAGCGTAAGTTCACATACGATCCTCTGGTCGCCAGGACGCCGGGCGAGCGCAGAATCCAGAAATCCGAAATCGCCACGCTCGACTCGGAGTACGGCGATATCGGCGTCAGCGCCGACGTCGAGATTGCCCAACTTGGGCCGCCTGATCTCCTTCGCCGGATTCCAGGTGGACATTCGCACAACCTCTTCAATTGGCGAGCCGAGATTCAGAAGCTTGGACATGACATTCGTCATATCTTTCATGCCTCCGTTCATGCTGTGCGTGTGGATGTCGGTGGAGATCGAATCCGGGCGGAAGTTTTGCTCGTACGCGGGCACGGCGACGTACCAATAAAAGCTGCCCGCGCCGTGTCCGACATCGAAAAGGACGCCCCGCTTCCGTCCGGCGATCATGGCTGGATTAATTTTCCCGTCATCCAGCAGCTCCTGGCGATGCCCGGAGTAGCAGTGCGTATAAATATCGCCGGGGCGAAGTTTATCAAGCAGCAGCGTGTTGATGTTGCGCACCGCGTTGATGCGGCCGAAATCGACCATCACAGGAAGCCCAGCGAGATTACCGGCTTTGACAGCATTGTCGACCGACTCCCACCCCGGCCCGGCATAGTGGGCGGATTTGAACCCGACGATTACGTCCGGATTGGCCTTGGCCGTCCTGGCCGCAGCCTCCGCATCCATTTCCGCCGGATCGTTCTCTTTGCCCGTGCCCATTCCCGCCCCGACGATGTTGAGGAAGGCAAGCACGCGCGTTTCGGAATGGCTGATGATGCGGTTGCGCAGGTCCGGGAAGGTCTTCCAACCCGTGGAGCCGGCGTCCACCATAGTGGTTACGCCGCTGCGAAACGAGAAAGCATCGGGTTGAATGCCTTCCCCGCCCGGTTCGCGCCAGATGTACACGTGCGCATGAATATCAATGAGGCCGGGCGTAACATACAGCCCCGCCGCGTTGACGACGGTTCTTGCGTCGCCGGGCGCGATGTCCGGCGCAACGCGCGCTATCTTTCCGTCTGCGACGGCCACATCCATCACGCTATTAATGTTGTTCTTGGGGTCGATGACGTGGCCTCCCTTGAGCAGGAGGTCATAGCGCGGCTGCGCGGCGAGCGCCGCGGCCAGAAGCGAAAGGGCAAGGCAGATTTTCACTACCATACGAGCTTTGCGCCCAATTGAATATCACGGTTCTCAATAGATGTGGCGGTAATGGTTCCAAACGAGGACGTGCCGAACGTTGCGTTCGGGTTGGCGAACTGCGGCGAGTTCAGGACGTTGAACGCCTCAAACCGGAACTGGAATCGCACGCGTTCCCGAATTGGGAAATTCTTAAACAGCGACAGATCCGTATCGAACAGATGCGGGCCGTGCATCAAATTGCGTCCCGCGTTGCCGTAGGTATACAGCGCCGGCATGGCGAATGCCGTCGGATCGATGCAATTCGTGAGATGTCCGTCTCCGCAGTTGTTGCTCGGCGCGTGCACAAGATCCGGACGGTAGGTACCGCGGGCGCTGGTGTTGGCCGTGTCGGTCGAAACGGATACATTAAACGGACGCCCGCTTTGAAGCGTCGTGATGCCATTGATCTGCCAATTGGCAAATACGCCGCGGAGCACCGGGTTCGCGCCCTTAAAGAATGGAATATCGTACACGTAGCTGGCTACGAAGCGGTGGCGGATATCCCAGTTGGAGTTTCCATAATCGGCGCGCCAGTTATATGGGATCATCGGGGCGCCGCCGCCATTCGAGTCTGTGCTGACGTCAAGAGTATGGGACCAGGTGTAACTGGCCAGAAACTGGATCCCATGCGAAAAGCGCTGACGAAGGACGAAGCTCAGACCTTGATAGTTGGCGATCTCGTCGTTGTTAATGGTGCGGATCTGCCCGAACAACTGGTTCGGACGGCGGCTGGCGATGGAGCCGGGGCCAGGAAAGTAGGGCGTGTTGTTGTAGTAGCTGCGGTCGAGATGCAGCGAGTGCGAGCCTAAATACTGCGCCTCAAACGCCGAGCTGCGCCACAGCTCGCGCTGCACGCCAAAGCTCCATTGGTGCATGTAGGCCGTGGGCAGATGCCAGTTGTCCGTGATCATGTCCGGTACGGCGGGCTGAGCATTCGGGGGAACCGCAGTCGGATTTGACAGCGAGAGCTGAGGCGTGGACGGCGAGGAGGTGAACGTGGTTGCAACGCTGAACGGCGGATTGCCGTTCAGGAACGTGAAGCTATTGGTCTGATTCGGGTTGTAATAGATGCCATAGCCGCCCCGCAGCACGGTTTTGTCTGTCGCGCGGAAGGCGAACCCAAACCGCGGCGCCCAATTTTTGTGGTTGGGAAATATAAACTTGAAACCGGGCTGCGGCGGATTGGCGGGAACGATCGCGGTCTGCGTTGCGTTGAGCTCTGTGTGATACCCATTGACGGAGTAGGGGACGGTGGGCAGCTCGTAACGAATGCCGTAATTGATAGTCAATCTGCGAGAGACCTGCCAGTTATCCAGTACGAAGAAGCCGTCGCGCCATTCCGCCACCACGCCGCGCACCTGCGTCACAGGCGTTGTGAGACTGGCCGGAATCCCTAGCATGAAGTCGGCGGGCGCATAGCCCGTAAACTGGCCTGTGAAGTTGAAGACGCCGCGCGGGCTGTTGCCGGCGGCCCGGCCCGTGATCAGCTTGCGCAACTCCGCGCCGGCCATGATGTTGTGCGCGCCGCGATTCCAACTGATCTGCTCGGAACCTTGCCAGGTCTTGTCGTCCTGATACCAGTTGGTGCCGCCGTTGCCGAACCCGCTGAAACCGGTGATGTTGAAATCCGGAATGCCAGGATTGTTCGCCGTCACGTCCGAGTTGAATCCAGGTATGCCAAGCTGCGCCCCGGCGCCCTGAATGCCGGCCACCGCGAATCCGTTCAACGTCGAGGTATTGAAGTACTGGCGGCCGAAGCGGAGATCATTGATCAGGCGGGGCGAAAGCGTGTGCGTGTACCCGATCGTGAAATTGTTGGTGTCTACAGGCGATGTGCTCGAGCTGGTGGGAACTACGGATCCCGCCAGAAGACTCTCCCACTGCTGCTGGTACCGGAAGTACAGGCGCACCTTGTCGCCGATGTTCTGATCGATGCGGTCCACGGTTTGATCGGTATTGTTGTTGTTGGCGAGCGACGCGGCATAGTTGCTGGTGACGCCAGGTCTGTTCGGCGTTGGATAATACTGCTGGAGTTTGAGAACGATCGGCGAAATGCGGTTGGACGGAATGATATTGCCCGGGAACGGCTGGCCCGTGTTCGGATCCTTCACCGCCGTGGTGGTCTGCGAAAAGTCACCCTGCCACATCTGAGGAGTCATGATCGTGGCCAGCGACGCGGTCTGGCGGATCTGCCGGAGGCCCTCGTATGATCCCATGAAGAAGGTTTTGTCGCGCCCGTTGAAGATTTTCGGAATGACCACAGGGCCGTCGAGCTCAAAACCGAACTGGTTTTGCCGCAGCGGCGCCTTATTCGCGGTAGGACTCAGGAAAAAGGGCCGCGCATCGAATTTGTCGTTTCGTACAAACTCAACTGCGCTCCCGTGCAGGGAGTTTGTTCCGCTCTTCGTAATCATGTTGATGTGGACGCCCATGTAAGCGCCGTACTGGGCTGAGTAGGTGCCGGTTTGCACCTCCACCTCTTGAATGGATTCCACCATGGGCCGCACGGGAGTCGTGGTGATCAGGTTGTTCATGATGCTGATGCCGTCGAGCGACATGCTGTTCTGAATCTCGCGAGTTCCGGCGCCAATGAAATCCTCGCCGGGCGGCACTCCGTTGGTCGCTTTCTGGCCGGGCAAGACGCCGGGCGTGGTGATGGCCAACTGCATCGGGTCGCGGCCGTTCAGAGGGAGCTCGGCCACAGCGCGGGTTGTAATGATCTCAGAAACCGTCGCGTCGTCGGTCTTCAGCACGGGCGCGGCAGCCTGAATTGTGACAGACTCCACGACATTGCCGACTTTCAACACCGCGTCATTGCGCACAACCTGATTGATATCAACTTGAACGCCGGTTTTTCGAAATGTTTGAAAGCCCGGCTGCTGGATCGTGATGTCGTACGTGCCGACTCGGACGAACTGGATTGCGTAATACCCTTCCTCGTTGGTGGTTGTGTTGTAGGTATCTTGCGTTCCGGTGTTGATTGCGGTGACTCTCGCGCCTACCACGACTTTGCCGCTGGGATCGGTGACGGTTCCAACCAGCGATGTATTGGTTGCAATTTGCGCATTGGAAGCGGCCGCCAAAAAGAATACAGCCGCTGCGGACAGATAGAGATTTCGCATGTATCATCCCCCTTAACCTGGCGCGGCGGTTAGCGTCGCCAGGCGATGCTGTCGAATGCGGAAATTATAACATCGCCGCAAGCATGCGGCGGCGAACGAGCGTCGGAGGCCGCTAGGATATAGATCATGCGACGCGTTCGCTATTCCCTCAATCCCGCCATCGCGCCAACAACGCCAGATACCGCCGAAGTGCTCTACGCGGACGCCGACGGCCTTGACCTAAATGCAGTGCGGCTGCTGCCGCCATGCGCGCCGACCAAGATCATCTGCGTAGGGCGGAATTATCCCGAGCACGCGCGTGAGTTCGGCAACGAGGTTCCGCCCGAGCCCCTGATCTTCCTAAAGCCGCCCTCGTCGCTCATTGCGTCGGGTGACGAGATCATCTACCCCGCGCTGTCGCAGCGGGTGGATTTTGAGGGAGAACTGGGCGTCGTGATTGGCCGGCGCGCGCGCAGCGTTGGCACGGAGGAGGCGATGGAGTATGTACTGGGTTACACCTGCGTGAATGACGTGACCGCCCGCGATCTGCAGCGCAAGGATGGACAGTGGACCCGCGGCAAAGGATTCGACACCTTTTGTCCGGTTGGGCCTTGGATAGTCGGCCGCGACGATATCGCGCTGGAGAACGTTCGCGTGCGAACTTACCTGAACGGCGAGCTGAAGCAGGATGGGGCGGTGCGGGACATGCTGTTTTCCGTCAGTGCTATTATTAGTTTCGTCAGCGAGTTCATGACCCTGGAGCCCGGCGATCTCATTGCGACGGGAACGCCGCCTGGAGTCGGACCTATGCCGCCGGGGTCAAACGTCCATGTTGAAATCGAGGGGATCGGGGCGCTGCGTAACACGGTCGTCAAGTCTCCCCGATGAGGAGCCGACAGTGAAGTTTTTTCTCGACACCGCCAATCTGGATGAGCTCCGGAAGGCTGCTGAACTGGGCCTGGCCGATGGAGTCACAACCAATCCTACTTTGATCGCGAAGGAAGGCAATCCGGTCGAGGATCAGATTCGCCGGATCTGTGAGATCGTCAACGGAGACGTGAGCGCCGAGGTTGTCGCTACCAAAACAGACGACATGCTCCGCGAGGCCCGGCAGCTCGCCAAGATTCATCCCAATGTCGTTGTAAAAGTGCCGCTCACCCGCGATGGCATTCGCGCCTGCTCCATCCTGAGTAAGGAAGGCATTCGCCTGAATGTGACCCTGTGCTTCTCGGCGGCGCAGGCGATGCTCGCGGCGAAGGCGGGCGCCTACATTGTGAGCCCGTTTGTCGGCCGCATTGACGATATCGGCTGGAACGGTTCACATCTCATCCAGGAAATTGTTCAGATTTATCGCAATTACAACATTAAAACCCAGGTTCTGGCGGCTTCTTTGCGCTCCTCGATCCATGTGATTGAGGCCGCGAAAGCCGGAGCGCAGATCGGAACCATGCCGTTCAAGGTGCTGGACATGATGTTCAACCATCCCCTGACCGACAAGGGGCTTGATCAATTCCTGAAGGATTACGCGAAGGCGTTCCACGAACCCGCGTTGTCACGCTGACCGGATGACGGTTGAGGTGAAGATTGCAGCGCTCGCGGCGTTGGCTGGAGGGCTGCTCGCAGTAGGCGGGTGGATCGTCCTTTCGACCCGGCCGAGCCCACAGGAGCGCGAGAGGCAGCGGCGTTTTGCTCTCAACCAGCGCGGCCGCATTGCACACGGAGTGCTCACCGCCGGCGATGAAAATGTCCTGCACTACCGGTACGAGGTCAACGGCGTGAGCTATAGCACGGCGCAGGACATCTCAATGTTGCGCGAATACCTGCCTACCGACCCTCAGCGGCTCATCGGCCCAGTCACGTTGAAGTACTCGCCAAAAAATCCCGCGAACTCTATCGTTGTGTGCGAAAGCTGGTCCGGGCTGCGGGTCCGGACGGTGCAGCGATTGTAGGAACAGCCGGGCCGGGCTGAGGCGCCCGGCCCCTGCCTACTGAAGCTGCTCCGGATCTTGCGCCCGGCGTCCGCGAAACGCGGCTGGACGCATTCCACGCCTCCCAACGAACCGGTCCATGGCTGTATTCATCTTGTCTTTCTGCTCAGGCGTCAGGATTCCATAGAACTTCTCAAACGCCTTGGTGCGGATCGCCGTCAGTTGCGAAACCAAATTGCCGATGTTCGCCGACAACTGGTCAATCTGCGCATCGGACGCATTTGCCTTTACGGCGTCGTCCAGCGCCTTACGAGCCTCCCGAAGCTGCTGGGCCACGGGTTGAGCGCTCTGACGGGCCGCCTGGAAGATCTGCCTGGCCTGCGTTTGCTGATCGGCGCTCAGATTGAGATAGGTTGAGAACCGCTGGACCATATTGCGCCGCATTTGCGCGCGGCGTTGGGCCCATTGGCCGCCCTGAGCCTGCCCCGGCGTTGCTGGCGCGGGCTGAGCAGTCTGGGCCAAGATGAGTCCTGCTCCAAGCGCCGCCGCGCCGATAATTCGAATGGAATTGCTCTTCATGAATTCACTTCCTCCACCATCGAAGACGAGAGGAATGCAGGGCGGACTGACGCGCGTTACGAACATTTACCTGCGTCTGGTCTTGATGGCGATTGGCGTAGAATTGAACCCGAACGCCCGGCGCAGCCGGTTGATGAGAAAGCGCTCGGTGGAGAAGTGCATTTTCGCCGGCTTATCTGTAAACACGACGAAGGTGGGCGGCCGCACGGATGCTTGCGTCATATAGTAAATCTTCAAGTTCTGGTCCCACTTTAGACCCTCAAGGAAGCGGTTCAACTCGCCGGTGCCGACGCGGCGCGAGGCGCTCTCATAGGCTTCGCGAATCAGCCGGAACAGGGAGAACACGCCTTTGCCGTCCTTTGCCGAAACAAACGTGACAGGGGCGTAGTCGAGAAATTTCAACTCGTCGCGGACCAGCTCGGTGAACTGTTTGCGCTCCTTCTCGGATTTGAGGTCCCATTTATTGACCACGATGATGATGGCCCGACCATCCTCGTGCGCATAACCGCCGATGGTTGCGTCCAATCCGACGATGCCTTCGGCGGCATCCAGCACCAGCAGCACGACATTGGCCATGCGGATATGCCGGCGAGCCATCACAACGCTCAGCTTTTCCGCCATTTCTTTGGTCTTGCCCTTGCGGCGGATTCCCGCCGTATCGACGAATGTGAAATGCTCGCCTCCGATTTCGACGTCCTCATCGACAGCATCGCGCGTCGTCCCCGCTACAGGGGAGACGATGGCGCGCTCATAGCCGACCAACGCGTTGAGCAGGGTTGACTTGCCTACGTTCGGCCGGCCGATGATCGCCACTTTGATGCGCTTCGGCGGATCATCGGGTGCAGAGCCGGCGGCCGGAAAGTCGCGCGTCACGTGATCCAGCAATTCGCCGAGTCCGGTTTTGTGCTCAGCCGAGATCGAAAAGACATCGGGAAAGCCGAGTTCGTGAAACGCGTGAGCCTGCACCTCGCGCTGGGCCGAATCGATTTTATTCACGGCCAGGGCGACGGGCTTTCCAAGCCGGCGCAGCATGGCGGCGAGCTCGCGATCCGCACCCGTAATTTCGGACCTTCCATCGATCAGAAATATGATCTGATCGGCGTTTTCCAGCGCTACGCGCGCCTGCCGCAAAATTTGGGACGGAATCATCTCCTCGTCGTTGGGGATGATGCCCCCGGTATCAATGACCTCGAAGCGGCGGCCGCGATGCTCGGCTTCGCCATGTATCCGGTCGCGCGTGATGCCCGGCTCGTCGCCGACGATAGACCGGCGCTGTCCCGTAATGGCGTTGAATAACGTCGATTTACCGACATTCGGGCGGCCGACAATGACCACCACGGGCTGATCCGCCATAATTCTACGCTAGCAAGCCTGAACCGAACCGCTGCGTGTGGCTCACTTGTACTCGATGCTGGAGTCGGTCGTGAAGCGCTTGTAGTTCTCGTAGCGGATCGTCAGCCGGATCCTCTGCGGGCCGGTGCGGAACGGCAGAATGTCGTCTCCCGCCGTGTACGCCGGAAACCAGTACTTCCCGTCAATCTTCCTGCGCACGGTGGTGAAATGCGGGAACAGATTTTCGCTTTTCGTAGTCACAATCTGCGGGACCGCCTGGCCTTGGAGCCGAACGATGGAGTCATCGCGCTGGTCGATCCAGATCAGGCCGTCAAAGAGCCGCTGCCCTTCGAGAATCTGACGGGGTCGGATGCGAAACACCCAGCAGGAGACGCCTTCAGCATCCTCCTCGCCGCCGTACTTCGATTCGTAGAGAAAGAGAGTCTCAGTGGTCATCAGCGCCGGCTGGACCTCGCGAATATCGCGAAAATCCTCGTCCGTAAGTTTCAGCCACCGCAAATTGCTGAGCGGCTTCCCCACCAGCCGCTCAGTCCGCTCGCCGGACGGGAAAAAAATCACTTCCCGAACTTCACGATACTCGCCCCCAGGACTGTCGCGCGAGCTAAAGTCCTGAACTATCACCGTCTGCCGGTACATGTACTGGTTGCGCGCCGCTTCGTTTTCGCTCTCCTTCTTCGCCGCACGGTAAATCAAATCCGGCGGCGGGTCGCGTGCGAGCAAGGGCGCTCTTGATTCGAATGCTAATATGAACGCGAGGATGGACAGCGATGCGCGGGCGTACCGCAACACTCTGTTGATCTCATGCGGATTGGCGCTGGCCATCGCGATTCCGTATTCCCTGGCGCAGCATATCCCGCGCTCCATCATGACGCCATTTCTGGCGGCCGCCCTGGTGGAAATTGCATTGTACCTGGCGCCGGGATTCGCGGCGACTCGCGCAGCCTTTGAGCGCATCGATCCGCCGTCAGCGCGTGCGCTTCTTTTGACCATCACAGCCGTCATTCCCTACTTGATCTATGCATTCGGCACGCATACGTTTCACTTGAGACGCCTGGGACTGCTGGCGCTTCTGGCCAGCGTCGCCGCGGGATGGTTTGTTCTGCAAAAGGCCCGATTTATTGTCGACATTCTGTTCCTGTTCTTCATGGCGGCCGTCTACATGACCCGGGTGTTTGGCTCTATCTACATCCCGCTTGCGCCACGCGCGCCGGCGGAGATTCTTGGGCACCTGATGTGGATCCGCATGGGCGTCTTCTGCATACTGTCGCTGCGGAAAATGGGCGGCATCGGGTTCGGATTCCTGCCAACCCGCAAGGACTGGCTGATCGGGCTTCAACAATACACCTTGTTTTTGCCAGTAGGAATTATCGCAGCGATGCTGCTGCATTTTGCTCGGCCCAGCGTTATCATCGGCGTCTGGTGGAAAGAGGCGCTGACCGCCGTTGTGACCTTCTTTGGCGTCTTGTGGGTGGTCGCGCTGGGCGAAGAGTTTCTGTTCCGCGGCGTCCTGCAACAGGCCCTGGCCCGGCGTCTGGGCAGCCAAATTGCCTCTTTGCTCTTCGCTTCGGCGTTGTTCGGGCTGGTACACTTGCCATTTCGCCACTTTCCGAACTGGAAATTCGCCGGGCTCGCAGCCCTTGCCGGATTGTTTTATGGCATGGCGTATCAGCGGGCCGGGAGTATTCGAGCTTCCATGGTCACACACGCGCTGGTGGTTACAACATGGAGAGTCCTATTTGCCTGAGCCCAGGTCAACGCCGCAGAGGCAGCCGGACACCCGCCGCCGCCCGCGGCAAAAGGCGGCTGGATTCGCGATCCTTGCGGCCGTCTACCTGGCCGTGGTCTACCTGATCCCGCGTCCCGCCGCGGTGAAGCCGGAAGGCTGGCGACTGACGGGAATTTTCATCGCCGTCATTGTTGGCTCCGCGCTCCAGCCGATCCCGGGCGGCGCGCTGGTTCTGATTGCGATCACGCTCTCTTCGATCTGGGGCGGGCTGAGCATCTCGCAAGCCCTGGCCGGCTACGCGGACGCGACGGTTTGGCTGGTGATGGCAGCGTTCTTCATTTCGCGCGCCTTGATCAATACCGGTCTTGCGCGGCGCATCGCTTTGTTTTTCGTCAGGCTGTTTGGACAGAGCTCGCTGCGTGTGTGCTACGCGCTCGCCCTTTCGGACGCCATTCTGGCGACCGTTATTCCTTCGAACGGCGCGCGATCGGGCGGGGTGATACTGCCTATCGCGCGTTCAATCGCAGAGCTGTACCAGTCCTATCCCGGACCCACCGCCGGGCTGATCGGATCGTTTCTGATGACAGCCGTGTATCAGGGAATCTGTATCAGCGCGGCGATGTTCTTCACAGGCCAGGCCAGCAATCCTCTGGCGGCGCAGATGGCTGCGCCATTCGGCGTTCACGTTACTTGGGCGAGCTGGTTTTTCGCCGGCATCGCGCCGGGGCTGTGTTCTCTGATCGTTGTGCCGTGGATAGTTCTCCGCTTGAACCGCCCCCAAATCGAGCAGACTCCGGAAGCAGCCGCGTTTGCGCGGCGCGAAATGCAGGCGATGGGTCCGATGAAGAGCAGCGAGAAAATCCTGAGCGTTGTTTTCGCCTCCGTCTGCGCGCTGTGGGTGACCTCCGGATGGCATGGCATTGACATCACGGTGATCGCGCTCGGCGGCAGCGTGGCGCTGCTGGTGATGGGAGTACTCGATTGGGAGGATGTCAAGGGCGAGAAGGCGGCTTGGGAGATCTTCATCTGGTATGGCGGTTTGTTGAGGCTGGGCAGAGCGCTGCATGAAGCGGGCGTCACCACTGCGTTCGCAAATCTGGTGGCATCCACGTTCAGCGGCGCCGGATGGGCGGCGCTTTTTGTGATTGCGCTGCTGATTTACTTCTACGCGCATTACGCCTTCGCCAGCATCACGGCGCACATGCTGGCCATGTATCCGGCGTTCCTCGCGGCGCTGCTGAGCCAGGGCGCCCCAGGCGGGCTGGTGGTCTACGCATTCGCCTGCTTCACGAATCTTGCAGCCGGTTTGACAAACTACGGCACCACGCCTTCGCCGATGTATTTCGCCCAGGGGTACGTTTCGATGAAGACGTGGTGGCGAGTGGGGCTGGTCGCCTCGGTGGTGAATATCGCCATCTGGTCGACGGTCGGGTTCGCTTGGTGGAAGGCGCTAAAAATCTGGTAGCAGCCGGAGAGACGCGAAATGCACACCTTCGCCAGACGCGCTGGCCTGGCCTCCTCCGCGCTATTCTTGCGTAGCCTCGGCAAGCTTGCGCGCCCGCTGCCAGGCCAGCCGCCCTTGCCATTCTTCATACAGCGTTGCGAAGGCTGCCCAGTAGTAACCGGCGACAAACAGGATCAGGAACGGGATCGCGAAGAAATTGTAGGTATCGATCGCAAACGCGATCATCGCGGCGAAATAGGTCCCTACCGCGATCTCGATATATGGCAGCCAGCCGCTGCGGCGGCGGTATTTGGGGACCGCCAGCTTCGTCTTTTCCTCTCCGACCGCGTATTTCGGAGTGCGCGCAAACTCGGTCTTATACCCGAACAGCGCCTCGAGAACGGCTCGCGCGTTAATAAGCGTCAGCGCGATGCCCGCGGCAATCAGCGCGGGCAGGAAGGCGAAGGCCCGCTTCCACGTCTTCGGAAAAAGCTCGCGGTGGGCGATGACATAAAACGCAGAGATCGACCAGAATGACGCCACGATCAACGGCAAATCGATCATCATCATCTGGAACACGCCCATGTAAAACCGCACGATCATTACCGGCAAAGTCAAAGCGCTCACGATGAGCATGAGCGGATATGAGATGTTCGGGGTCAGGTGGAGAAACGCTTCGAGCTTCGCGCGCCACGGAGCGTTCGAACGCAGGATCTCCGGCAGAAGCTTTATTGCGACCTGCGTCAGGCCCTTCGCCCAGCGCGACTGCTGCACCTGGAATCCGTACATCTCCACCGGCAACTCCGAAGGGCATTCAATATCGGGCAAGTAGACAAATCGCCAGCCTCTGAGCTGCGCCCGGTAGCTGAGGTCGGAATCTTCCGTGAGAGTATCATGTTGCCAGCCGCCCGCGTCTTCGATCATTGCGCGGCGCAGGATGCCCGCCGTTCCGTTGAAATTGAAGAACAGGCCGTTGCCGAAGCGCGCCGCGTGCTCCAGGACGAAATGGCCGTCCAGCAGCATGGCCTGCACTTCTGTCAGCAGGCTGTAGTGTCTGTTGAGATATGTCCAACGCGTCTGGACGACGCCCACGCGGGGGTCAGCGAACCAATGAATGGTCCGCATGAGGAAATCGCGCGGAGGCACGAAATCGGCGTCAAAGATGGCGATGAATTCGCCCGTGGCGCTGCGCAGGCCTTCCTGGAGCGCGCCCGCCTTGAAGCCGCGGCGGTTGGCGCGGTGATGATACTCGATCGGCGCCCCGGCGGCGCGATAGGCAGCCGCCAAACGTTCCGCAAATGCATGCGTGTCATCCGTCGAATCGTCAAGCACCTGGATTTGCAGCAGGTCGCGCGGGTACTCGATCCGCACCACCTCCTCGATCAGACGCTCCACCACGAAGCGTTCGTTATAGATCGGCAACTGTATCGTGACGCGCGGCAATGCGTCGAAGCGGCGGGCCGGTTCGGAAGGCAACTTCTTCCGCACCCGCATGTATTCGCGGATGATTTCGTAACGGTGCAGTCCGTAGATGGAGAGAATTAACAGCGTGCCGAAGTACGGCAGCAGCAGCGCCCAGTCGAACCATTCAAGGTGATGGATGCCGGCAAAGGTGTTATCAAACAGCGCGTCGAGTATGCCCGCGCCAGGCGCAGCCAGAATTGCAAATGTGTACGTAAGCATGTCTGGCGCCGCGTACCGCGCCGAATCGGATACACCTCAAAGCCTTTTCAATTTTATCCTGTTTTCCACGAATGATAGCGGCGCAGCGGCGGATTTCTTATTTCTTTCGTGCGCTGGCTTGCGGAACGATCCGTCACGCAATTTTAACGCCGGGCTATAATGCCCGCAATGGCGAGACAGAACTACTCGAGCGGCGCGCCATGGGAGCCGGTGGTAGGTTATTCGCGCGCGGTGCGCGTTGGTTCACAGATTTTCGTAACGGGCACGACGGCGACGGATGCCAGCGGCAGGGTGGTGGGCGTGGGCGATCCGTACGCGCAGACAGTGCAGGCGCTGTGCAATATCCAGTCGGTTCTGGCAAAGGCTGGCGCTGAGATGCGGCACGTGGTCCGGACGCGCATTTTCGTCACGGATATTTCGCGCTGGCGAGAAATCGGCAAGGCGCACAACGAAGCCTTCCATGACATCCGTCCGGCGGCGACCATGGTGGAAGTCAGCCGGCTGATCGATCCGGACATGCTGGTCGAAATTGAGGCGGATGCGGTAGTGGAGGATTGAGTTCGCAATTGCGCTTTCAGGCAGTCACTTTCGGCGGCGCTTCGGCGATCAGCTTCTGAACCTTCATCAGCAACTGGACCTCACGGCGGGACATCGCCAAGGCTGCGGCAATCCGCTCAGGGGCCTCTCCGCGGCGCACCATTCGCAGCGCCTGCGTTCGCTTGGTGATATTGATGCTGCGGGGCGGCTGCAGCGCACCCTTTGCGGCGGCCGATGCAGCGACCTCTCCTTCGAGCTCCGACAAGCGCGCCTGAAGCTTCCGCAACTCTTCGGCGAGGCGATCGCGGTCGAGAGCCGATTCACGACGCCATGCGTCCAGGGCGCGCTTGAGCGTGAAGAACAGGTAAATGCACGCCAACAGCGCGGCGGCCACAGCCGCACAGCCCGCGACGGGAATTAGAATGCGTTCGAGCATGGCGGCTCAGTACAGAGTCCTTAACCGTTCCTGCCGGCTGACGACTTCCTGGATGCGCACGCCGAAGTTGCCGTCGACCACCACCACTTCCCCCCTGGCGATCACGCAGTTGTTCACGATAATTTCAACCGGCTCGTTGATCGTGCGGTTCAGCTCGATGATGGATCCGGTCGTCAGCTTGATCGCTTCTTTCAACGTGACCTGCGATCGCCCAAACGATACGCTTACCGGCAGCTCCACATCCAGAATCAGATCAAGCTTGTTGACATCGGCGGTTTGCGCCTGCGGTCGCGCGAGCGCCGCCGGGCGGCGTTGCGGCTCCGGATCGGCGTTTTGCGGCATCGCGCGGTCGCCCACAATCGCCGCGAGACGGTCCTCAAAAGCCACGCGCGCCCGCGCTTGAGCGTCCGGTCCCAGTGCGACGTCGAGCGCGACCCAGTTCAGGCCCTCTGGCGGGGACTCGCGTTCCGCGCCATCGCCGCACGCAATTTCCGACTGTATCCGGACCGAGATGGCCCGCGCGAGAGCCGCAAACGTCTGGTTCAGGATTTCAACGAAAGTGCTCTTCGCCGTGACCCGATCAGGGCTGTCGATTCCCGCGGCGCCGAGCGTCTTGGCGCCGATATCGATCCACGCGTTCTCCGGAGCGGCGAGCCACGCTGAAGCGCCGATGCTGAATGGCTGCTGCCAAAACCGGTCTCCGTCCGGGCGGTCCGGCGCGGACCGGCTGATCGTGGGTCGTTCACCCCACATGCCCTCCAGAGCCAGTGCAAGTCCGGAAGCGAACTCATCCGCCAGCCATTGACGGCCTTCTTCCACGCTGCTCATCGCTGTCCAGCTCCATTTCGCGAGCGCATCACACGCCCCGCTCGCAAGGCCAGCGCTTCTCGATATACGCCCGGAGACGCATGATGGCTTGCGATTTCAACTGCGAAATCCGTGATTCATGAAGGTTGACGATCCGCGATATCTCGCGCAGGGTCAGCTCCTCGTAGTAATACAGGCTCAGCACGGTGCGTTCAATGTGCGGCATCTTGTCGATCGCCTCCGCCAGCAGTCGTTCCAGTTCAGCGCGCTCCAACAGGCGGGATGGCCATGCCTCTTCATCATCGGAGACATACTTGAGCAGGTTGCGCGAGTCGTCCTCTCCTGAAGTTGACTCGAGGCTGCCGATGTTGACGCCGCGCGTTTCAACCAGCCAATCGTGATATTCCTCGATGCTCAGGTCGAGCTCAGCGGCGATCTCCTCCTCCGAAGGAGCGCGCTGGAGCCGCTGTTCGACGGCGGCAATGGCCGCCTCAATTTGCTTGGTGCGCTTTCTCTGCTGCCGCGGCGCCCAGTCCAGACCGCGCAGGCTGTCCAAAATCGCGCCCCGGATCTTATACTCGGCGTAGGTTTTGAGCTTAACGTTCTGAGTCGGATCAAAGCGATCTACAGCGGAGATCAGGCCGAGTATCCCGGTCGAGACGAGATCCTCAAGGCTCACGCTTTCCGGCAGGCGTTCATGGATCCGGCGGGCGATCAGACGAACCTGCGGCAGATGCTCGAGGATCACCTGTTCCCGCTCCTCGGGGGAGAGAGCTCCCGCCTGATATGGGTTCGCAGCGGCGGCTGTGTTCTCGTCGATCATGTCGTAGGTCATCCAGCGATTGCGCATGTGTTCTTCTCGGACGCCAACAGCGGGCCGAATACGAGTTCGGCGATGCGGCTGCGCGTTGCGGGCTCAAGATCCTCGGGAATCTGCTGCCCGCCGCTGAGGAATGACACCGGCTTGCCGGTCGTGCGGGGCAGGCTGACCAACGGTCCGTGCGATCCGGTCTCATCGAGCTTCGTGAAGATGAGCTTGCCGGGCCTGAAGCGCCTGTACTGTTCGAAGGCGCGCTCCATGTCGGCGATGCGCATTGAAGCCGGCAGAACCAGATGTACGTCGATATCGGGGTGGCTTGAAAGAAACTCCGCTATATCGGCGGCGTCGTCCAAATCGCTCCCGGCTAGGCCGGCCGTATCGATGAGGATCAGTTGTTTAGGAGATCCCTGCTCGAGCGCCTGCGCCAGCGCAAAGCCCGTTTCGACCGATTCAAAGCCGACGCCGAGAATGGCGGCGTAAGAGCGCAACTGTTCGGCGGCGGCGATCCGGAATACGTCAGTGGAGATAATTCGCGCCGGGCGGCAGGCCGCAACGCCATAGATCGTCGCAAGCTTCACCAGGGTTGTGGTTTTGCCGGCGCCGGGCGGACCCACAAAGGCGGCGACGGTTCGTTCTACGTCGGGCCGCCCCAGCGTGGCGTCGACATGAATGAAATCGAGCAGGGCGGGCCCCAGACTCTCTTGCGCATTCTGTGCGCGGCTGGCGATCTCGCCGGCTACTGACCGGCTCATGTCGGCTTCAACCAGCGCGTCGAGAATGCGGGCCGCGTCTGCATTGGGCGGATCCGCACTCCACCCCGGGCGTGGATGCACGACCGCTCCGGCCAGCGTTTCCATCTGCTTTTTGAGGTGTGCAATATCGGCCGAGAGCCGCGCCACCATCTCATCGCGCGATGGCGTCCCCCGGTTCTCGCCGTCGGCTGGCGCGGCCGCAGCCGGCTGCGAGGCTACGGCGAACACAACTTCGTATTCGCCAAGATATCGCGTATCGGCGGTGGCTCTCCGCGACTGAACGAGCATGGCGTCCGGACCAAGCTCCTGACGCGCAAGCGCCATCGCGGCTTCTACCGTACCAGCAAAATAAGACTTCAATCGCATCCGATTTCCTCGTTACTGAATCACTCCCAGCGACAACGCCTTCACGCCGGCCGGAATCTCGTTGTGCGACAGCGCCATCAAGTTCGGAATCGTGGGCTCCACGATCTGCCGCAGGAAATATCTCGATGCTGCTCCCGTCAGCACCACCATAGGCCCGTCCGGAGAGCCAACAGCGCGCGACAGCCGGTCCGTGATCTCCCGCACCCGCTGGGGCGACAGATTGAGATGACTTGTGTGCTCGCCATGCTCCACGCCGGACTCGATCATCTGTTCGAGCGAAGGGTCCAGAAAGAACGCAGGCAGGTCGCCTGACGCATTCAGATAGGGCTTCACCACTAACCGCCGGATCGCCTGGCGCACATATTCGGTCAGCAGCACGGAATTCCGGGTCATGGTTGCGGCCTCGCCAAGCGCTTCCAAAATGGTCGCCGAGTCCCGAATTGAAACCCGCTCGCGCAGCAAATTCTGTAAAACCTTCTGCACAACGGAGAGGGGCAGCAATTTCGGAACCAAATCTTCGACAACTTTGGGATTGTCTTCAGCGACCCGATCGAGCAGCTTTTTGGCGTCCTGCCGCGAGAACAGCTCGTGCGCATGCTTCCGAATAATTTCCGCCAGATGCGTGCCCAACACGCTGACGCCGTCAACGACGGTGAAGCCGGCGGCCCGCGCCGCGTCGGCGCGCTCGGAAGGGATCCACACCGCGGGAATGCCAAAGGCCGGCTCGCGCGTAGCAATGCCATCGATCGCCGTCCCGGGCTTGCCCGCATGGATTGCGAGCTCGTAGCCTTGCGGGATTTCATAGCGCGCCAGCTCTACTCCCTTGAGCAGGATTACGTACTCCCGAACCTTCAACGAAAGGTTGTCCGTGACCCGCACGGGCGGAAGCAGGTATCCCAGATCCGAGGCGAGCTGGCGGCGAATGCCGGCGATTCGCCGCAGCAGCGGAGAATTCTGGCCGCCCTCGACCATGCGAACCAGTCCCAATCCGACTTCGACGGCCAGCGGATCGACGCGCAAGAGCGCTTCGACGTTCTCTTTGGGCGGCTGCGCGGCGGTCGCCGGCGTCATATTTTCGACAGCGGCGGTTTTTTGGCGCATACGCCAGGCCATCGCTCCCAGGCTTCCGCCAATCAGAAGGAACGGAATCTTCGGCAAGCCCGGAAACGCCGCCATGGCGATCAGCACGCCCGAGGCGAGCAGCAGCGGCTGCGCGTTCGCAAACACTTGCTTTCGTACGTCGGCGCCAAGCTTGGCGTCCGAACTGGCGCGCGTGACAATCAGGCCGCCCGAAACCGAAATCATCAGCGCCGGAATCACCGTCACAAGTCCATCGCCGATGGTCAGCACCGTGTATGTCGCCAGCGCGCGTTTCAATTCGAGACCGTGCTGGAGCACGCCAATGAGAAATCCGGCGATAATGTTGATCGTTGTGATAATGATGCTGGCCACTGCGTCGCGTTGGGTGAAACGTGACGCGCCGTCCATTGCGCCGTAAAATTCGGCTTCGGCGGCCAGCGCTTTCCGGCGGGCGCGGGCCTCGGCCTCGTCAATGAGTCCGGCGTTGAGGTCTGAATCGATGGACATCTGCTTGCCGGGCATTGCATCCAGTGTGAATCGTGCCGTGACCTCCGAAATTCGCACGGCGCCGTGGTTGATCACGACATACTGAATCGCGATCAGCACCAGGAAAATGACCACGCCGATGATGTAGTTGCCGCCCACCACGAAATTTCCGAAGGCTTCAATCACATCGCCCGCCGCGGCCGTTCCCGTGTTGCCGTTGAGCAGGATGAGGCGGGATGAGGAGATGTTCAGCGCCAGCCGAAACAGAGTCATCAACAGGAGCGTGGTGGGAAATACGCTGAACTCGACTGGCCGCGTAATATACATCGAGACCAGGAGCACCACGACGGACAGCGTGATATTGGCGCTGATCAGCACGTCCAGCAGGAACGACGGCATCGGCGCGATCATGGCCAGTACGATTCCGAGCACAGCCAGGGGAACGGCGAAATCGCCCAGTTTCGATAACGGCGCGGCCATGACGCCGCCGCCGGCCAGGGGCGTGGATTTCTTTGCCGGCGGACGCGCCGCGGGCGGCATCAACCCAGGCGTTGAGCCTGAGGCGGGCGCTATCTGGGGAGTGCTGGAGGCCATCGTCAAATCCTACGGCAAGCGTCCGTTCATGAGCTTGTAGATGTAGGCCAGGACTTCAGCCACCGCCCGGTACAAGTGCGCAGGAATCTCCTGACCGACGTCGACCGCTTTGTACAGCGCCTGCGCGAGCGGCTGATTTTCAACGATTGGCACGCTGTGCGCAATCGCCTTCTCACGGATGCGCGCGGCCAGATAGTTCTTGCCTTTGGCGACCACCACCGGCGCCCCCGCCGATTCGAGCGAGTATCGAATAGCCACGGCGTAATGGGTCGGGTTGACGATGACGGCAGTCGCGGTCGGAACCTCCTTCATCATGTGACGGCGGGCAAGATCGCGCTGGAGCCGACGGACTCGTTGCTTGATCTGCGGATTGCCTTCGGTTTCTTTGAATTCGTCGCGAATCTCCTGCTTCGTCATCCGCAGCTCCTTTTGGAACCGGCGCTTTTGGCGGAACAGGTCGATGCATCCGAGCGCCAGGAACAGAGCCCCCGCGCGCCACAGCAGCGTGTTCAGCGAAGACGCCAGAATCGTGACGCCGCTCTGCGGGGTTCCAAGCGGCATCGCCACATAGGAGCCTATATTCTCGGTCGTGATAGCCCACACCGCCGCCGCGAAGAGCGGGATCAGGATCAGGCATTGCAAGACGATCCGAAGATTCTGTCGCGGCAGGTCTTTCAGGCGCGGCAGCGGATTCAGCCGTTTGGGATCTGGCGATAGCTTGCGGAGGGAGACGCCGAGTTTGGTCGAGAAGAGCTGCGCCGCCACCGCCACGCCCGTGAGCGCTGTGCCGAACAGCAGCAGAGGTCCCAGGCTGTTGAACGCCAGCGACCGCGCCAGTGCCACAACGGCGCCTGCGGTCAACGACGAGCGAAACGCCCCGCGCAGAAGCGACCGCATCGCGTCACCCATGCTCCCAAACCATTGCCGGCCGTAAATCGAAAGCACCCACACGAAAATCAGAAACTGCGCCGCCGAAACGAACTCCCGGCTGATGGCGAACCGGCCCTCGCGGCGCGCCTTGTCGAGCCTTCGTTGCGTCGGTTGTTCGGTCCTCTGATCGGCCATGACTCACATGCCGCCGAAGATCCGTGCGATGGCGCCCATCGAGCGCCGTCCAGCCGCTTCGAATACGTGCGGCAGCACCGCAATTATTGCCGCAAATACCGCCAGCGCCGCGAGCATCTTCGCCGGAAATGCGACGGTCAGCAGTTGCAGTTGCGCCTGCATCCGGCCCAACAGCGCAAGCGCGATATCCACCATCAGCAGCAGCGCGACAACCGGCAATGCCACGCGCAGGCCGGTGATCAGCATGTCGGCGCTGGCGCGCATTATCAAATCAGCTCCAGCCAAAGAGAGGATGCGCGATCCGGGATGTTCGTTCACCACGCTGGCCGCGAGAGCGCGTATCACATCGCGGTCGAAACCGAGCGTGAAGAACAGGACTGAAGCAATCAACTGAGCCAGCAATTGCAACACGCCCGTGTCCGCCTGGCTGTTGGGGTCGATCGTCGAAGCATAGGAGTACCCGGCCTGGAGCCCCAGAATCTGCGCGCCGACCTGAAACGATTCCGTGAGAAATGAGACCATCACCCCAGTCGCCAGCCCGAACGCGGTTTCCAAAGCGACGGCTGCTGTCATCGCGCCCGGTGACATTTCATTCATGCCCGCGCCCAAAACGGGCCACGCCGGCGCCAGACAAATGGTGATGGCCAGCGCGAGCACAATGCGCGCCATGTCCGGCGTGTTCCGAACGCCGGCGAGCGGCAGAAATGCAACCAGTCCGGACACGCGCGCAAGGGTACGGAGGAATCCGAACAGCGTCGAAAAGGAAAGAGTGATCTCAACGGGCATACCGCCCCAGGTCGCCGAAAAGCGCAATGGTGTAGGACATCAGCCGGCTCAGCATCCAGGGCATCGCAATCAGCGTGGCGATCAGAAACGCCGCCAAGCGCGGCGCCGCCCCGACGCTTGGGTCCTGAATGGAGGTGAGAATTTGCGCCAGGCTGATGACGATGCCGATCACGAAGCCGATAGCCAGCAGCGGCATGCTGACCCAGAAGGTGGTCACCAGCGCCTGCCGGAACAGATCGATCGCCATTCCCGTGGACATGCCGCTTAACGCCTCCTCAGTAGAAACTTTTCACCAGCGACCCGACCACCAGGTTCCACCCATCCACCAGAACAAACAGCAGAATTTTGAACGGAGCGGAAATCATCACTGGCGGCAGTTGCACCATCCCGACTGAGAGCGTCACCGAAGCAACCACCAGATCGATAATCAAGAACGGCAAAAACAGCACCGCCCCGATTTGAAATGCGGTCTTCAGCTCCGAAAGCACATATGCGGGCGCCAGCACTGCCAGACCCAGATCGGCGGGCTTGGCGGGCGGCGGCGAGTGCGAGATCTCGAGGAACAGCCGGATGTCCTTCTCGCGAGCGAAACGAAGCATGAATGCCTTCCACGGGCGCGTTCCGGCATCCCAGGCCTGCTCCGACGTCAGTTGGCCTTTTTCGAGCGGCTGCCATGCGTGCGTATATACATCGGACAAAACCGGCTGCATGATTACGATGCTGAGGAACAGCGCCAGCCCAACCAGCACCTGGTTGGAAGGGGCAGTTTGCGTGCCAAGCGCCTGGCGCAGAAAATGCAGCACCACTACGATCCTGAGAAACGGCGTGACGGACATGATCACCGCTGGCAACAGCGTGAGCGCCGTCAGCAGCAGAATGATCTGCATCGGCACGCCCATCGCGCCTTTGCTGAAGGTGATAACAGGGGCGCCGTTCTGCCCCCAGACCGACGGCGCAACCCCGAGCGCGACGGCGATAAGGATCCGGCTCATCCGAGCTCCCCGCCTGTAACGCGCCGCGACGGAGCCGCCGGTTCGGACCGGATTATGGTTACGCCCGCAGGATGAATCCCCAGCACCAGCCTTTCGTTCGAAAGCTCAACCAGCACAAGCGTATGTTGGGGCGTGAGCGGCAGCCGTTCGAGGATTCGCATCGTTGGCGTGCTGCCTCCCATTCGGAAAAATCCGACCCGCGCCGCGCCGTTGGCCCGGCGTAGCCACCATGCCGCTGCCAACACCATGCCCAGAACAACCAGCACAGAAAGAACGGGCCGCACGGCGTCCATGTATGGATTAAGTGGCCGGAAGACGTCATTCCTCGCTGACGAAATCCGTGATCCTGACCCCCACCGCCTCTTCGATGATTACGATTTCGCCGAAGCCGATCAGGGCGCCGCCGACGAGAACATCGATATTCTCGCCGGCGGACCGCGACAGCTTGATGACGCTGCCCGGCTGCAGCTCCAGTATGTCCCGAACCGTCATAATGCGACGGTCCAGTTCGATATCCACATCCATCGGGATATCCGAAAAGCGAGCCAGCTCTTCCAGCACAGGCATCGGTTTATCGCTTCAAGTTGATTGTTTCCTGGCTCAGTTCATCCACTGTCGTGACCACGCGCGCGTTGGCCTGGTATCCGCGCTGCAACACGATCAGGTTTGTGAACTCTTTGGCTATGTCCACGGTGGAGGCTTCCACCGCGCCGCCCAAGATATTGCCGCGTCCGCCCGTGTTCGGGAGGCCTACGGCGGGAAGAGCGCTCCGGGCGCTAAGAGCATAGTTGTTGTTGCCGACGGCGATCAGCGATTCGGGGTTCCGCACCAGCGCCATGGCTACCTGGCCGACAACCTCCTGCTCGCCATCCGAGTAGCCGGCGAGAATCTTGCCCCCATCGCCGAGCCCCACGCGGATGAGATTAGCCGGCGGCGCGCCGTCCTGCGCATTAGCCGATACGGCAGACGGTTGTGAAAATTGGGTAATCCGTGGAGTCGCGCCGTCATACAAATTCCAGGTAATGTTCATGTCCGCGGCGCCGTCTTTGAGTCCAGTAATCGCGATCTGCGGCATCGGATCCGTGGCCGCCGGGCTGCTGAGTTTACCCGAGGCGTCGAATGTCAGATCGCCCGTCACCGGCGTGAAAGCCGAGTTCAGGTCCGCATCAGGCACGCTGATGGAGTAGTGCCACAGGTTCCCGGTAGTCGCATCCTTGGTGAAGGTGAAGGTCAGCATATGCGAGTTGCCGAGCGAATCGTAGACTTCCAGCGTTCTGGAGAAGGTCCCGGTCGCAGGGTCGGCCGGATCGCCCGCCGCATTCAGGTTCATGTCGAGCGACGCGGTGGTAGTCACTTTCGGCGGCTTCAGCGTGCCAACCGGGACGACGATGTCGCCAATCGGGGCGTTCGTGTCAATCGTGCCTGCGGCGGTTTTGGTGGTCCAGCCCTGAATTTTCTCGCCGGTAGCCGTGGTCAGATTTCCCTGCTGGTCCACCTGAAGATTGCCGCCGCGCGTGTACATAGTCTCGTTAGAGGAGCCTTTGACGACAAAAAATCCGTCGCCCTGAATCGCAGCGTCAAGAGGGCCGCTGCTGCTCTGAATGGCGCCCTGCGAAAACTGGCGAATCGTGATCGGCCGGCCGACGCCGAAACCAACCTGGGTTTCGCCGAGGCCGGCGCCCAGGGACTGCGTGACCAGGTCGTGGAACGATACCACGCTGGTTTTGAAGCCTGGCGTGTTCAGATTCGCCAGGTTGTTGCCCACCACGTCGATCGCGGTGGAGTGCGCATCCAGTGCGGATAATGCGGTTGAGAATGATGTCAGCATACGATTCCTCTAAGGCTTGGCTGAAGTTTGGCCAGGATCGGACGGGGTTGGATTGCTTTGCGCCCCGCCATTCTGACTGGCGCCGTCCGGCGAGCTTCCTGCGGTCGCCGCCATGCGGTTGATCCCGCTCAGAATGCCGTCCAGGTCGCTTTTCATTTGCAGGTTCTGCTCGAGCGTGGTGAATTGCGCGAGCTGAGTCAAAAACTGAATGCTGTCGCTCGGATTCAGCGGATCCTGATTCTGAATCTGGGCAATCATCAGCTTCAAAAATGTGTTCTCATTAGCGAGATCGTCAACGCCGGAAGCCGTCTTTGCCGTGCCGCCAGTCGTGACAGATCCGCTCACATCGGGCGTATTCTGCACGTTGGAAACGCCGCTTACTGCCATAAATCCTCCTCGTCGTCCGTAATCGCCCTGCGGGCGGTTTCATTCAAGGCGTCTGCCCACTGGCGTGGGTCGCCATGCCTTCGCTGCTGCTGCGCATGCTCCTGTCCTCCACCCTGGCCCCCCTGCGAGCCTGGATCCGGGCTGGCGCTGCTGCCCCCGCCTGCATCGGCGCGAATCTCGATGTCGCGAACTCCGGTTGCCGCCGTCAAGGGCGAAACGTCGCGCGGATTCCAGACTTTTGTTTCGTAGCCGGCGCGATCGAGCTTTGTCACAAGCTGGCCGACATCACGCTGGAGCGCGTGCGTGAAATTCGGGTCGGAGCTGCGCACAGAGATGTGGACATCGCCGCCGCGGTCAATCAGTTGTACTTTCACCGAGCCAGCCTCTGGCGATGCGCTCTGGAACGAGATTTCGCGGACCGCCGCCGGCTTAGGCTGTTCCGGCGCAGCGACGGCGCCTGCGCGCGCAGCGGGTTCAGCGGTGGAAACCGCCTCGGCGAAAGCCTCGCCTTGCATTGGGGGCCGCGGGTTCCCGGAGCCCGGCGTCACGACGCCGGGCTTCAAAATTGTTTCAATGCTCTTGGGATCCCCGGATGGCGCGACGGATTCTTCGCGCCGGGGCCGCATGGGTTCGAGGGCGGCGCGCCGGTCGCGTTCCCCCTCGGTCAGGTTCTTTTGCTGATTTCCGGTCTGAGCGTCAGACTTAACAAGCGGTGCGCTGGCGCGAGCTCCGGTCGATAGCAGAGCATCCGCTTCAAGCGCCATATCGCGGTCCGCGCCTTTGGCGGCTGGGACCGGCTGCGTCGGCGCCGCGAGTCCCTGTGCAGCGGGCTTCAATTCCAGGACGAAAGCCACCGGCGGTTCCGGCGTCTTCGCCAGGCGCGAGTCCGACGGCGTTGGAACGAACACTGGCGTTGCATCAACCAGCGCTTGATCGAGAGGACCGGCGGCATTGCAGGATGAGCCGGACCGCTCAGGGAGGGGCGCAGGCGCCATGTTGGCAGGCGCGGCGAGCCCTGGTACCGGCGGCATCACTCCGATTGCGACCTGTGCGGCCGGCGCGGTTGCGGCTTGCTCCGAGTCCGCATCGCTTTTCTCCTGGTCCCGGTTGCAAGGGCGCCGCGCGGATGACTCCGTCGCATTGCTCTGTTTCGGCGCGCCCGGACTGCCAGATGGAACAGCGGCCGGCGAGCCACCCGGAAGCGGGAAATGTCCGATTAACACGCTGTTTCTAACGGCTCTTTCCCGCAACCTGCCGCCTTGCGACTCGGTCTGTTGAACGCCGCCTTTGCTGTCGCTTCCGGCCGACGCAGGCGCATCCGCCGCAGCGGTCCTGGAATCCTGCGCTGGCGGCGCCGCCGCCGTTGTCGTTCCGAGCAGCAGGGAAAGGAGACTGACGAAAGTGGCAATCGGCCCAGGACTCGTGGACGCTGCGGCCGCGGATTGGGGCGCCGGACCGCCTGGCGATGGAGGGATCGTTGCCACTTGCATGCAACGAGCGAGGCACGCCAGCTTCCATCGCGCCGCCGCGATTTTCATGCACATCCGGAAGGCCGGCGTCGAAATGTTGTCGAATTCGTTCCGTTCTGACAGATTTTTGCCAAAACGAAACGTCCCGTATTGAACTTCTCGGCGGAATTTCCGTAAATTTGAGCGACTTTCGGTCGGCCCACGAATTGCACGACGCAAGATGACCTATGGATCCCTTGATGATTGCGGCTTCCGGCGGAATGCGAAGCCGCATGGAATCGCTGGATATGCTCGCAAATAATATTGCGAATTCGGGAGTGGCCGGATTCAAGGCCGACCGCGAGTTCTACAACTTGTATGTTTCCGAGCAGGCGGCGAGCGGTCCGGACCCGGCTCTTGCGGGTTCCATGCTGCCCGTTATCGAGCGGCCATGGACCGATCTGTCGCAAGGCGCGCTGGTCGCGACCGGCAGCCCGTCGGACCTGGCGATATCAGGTCGCGGATTTTTTGTCGTCGATTCGCCGTCCGGACCCCTATACACGCGTAACGGCAATTTCCATCTGGGCAAGTCCGGGCAACTCGAAACCGAGCAGGGTTATACGCTGCGCCTGCGGCGGCCGGATGGAAGTCCCGCGGCGCTTGATCCCTCCCTCCCGTTCGAGGTCGCCAACGACGGAGTCGTTCGCCAGGGCGGGCAGGATGTGGGCAAGATTGAGATCGCCGATTTCGACGACAGCGCGAATTTGAAAAAGGCGGGCAGTACATATTTCAAAGTGGATGCGTCAGTATTGGCGCGCGCGGCCGCAAACGTCGAAATCAAACAGGGAAGTCTCGAATCGGCCAACGTTCCCGTAGCGGAATCGGCGGTCCGTCTGGTGAGCGTCATGCGCCAGTTTGAAATGCTTCAGCGCGCCATGTCGCTGGGCGCGGACATGAACCGCCGCGCCGTCGAAGAAGTGGCGAAAGTCAGTTAGTGAGGTGAACAGTGATCAGAGCTCTTTACAGCGCTGGCAGCGGGATGGTTGCGCAGCAGATGAATGTGGACAATATCGCGCACAATCTCGCCAACGCCAACACCGTTGGTTTCAAGATGCGTCGGGCGCAGTTTCAGGACCTGCTGTATCAAAGTTTTGTCCAGCCCGGAGCGGCCGCCGGATCGCAGACCGTCGTGCCGAGCGGATTGCAGCTAGGCCTGGGCACTCGTCCCGTCGCCAATGAAATCATATTTTCGCAAGGCAACTTCCAGCAGACCGACAATCCGCTCGACCTCGTAATTCAGGGCCGCGGGTTCTTCCAGGTGCGCAGACCATCCGGCGAGCTGGCGTATACCCGCTCCGGCGAATTTCATCTCGACCGTGATGGCAATGTGGTCACCAGCGACGGCGATCCCCTCGAACCGCAAATCACGATTCCGCCCGAGGCCCAGTCGATTACCGTCGCCGCCGACGGCACGGTCAGCTACACGCAGCCGGGACAAAATGCAGCGCAGATCGCAGGACAGATTCAGCTTGCCAATTTCGCGAATCCCGCCGGCCTGAACAGCCTGGGCGGCAGTCTCTTCTCGCCCACCGACGCCAGCGGCGAGCCGACCGTCGGAAATCCGGGCGGCCAGGAAGGACTCGGAACGCTGATGCAGGGCTATGTGGAGCAGTCCAATGTCAGCGTGGTCGAGGAGTTTATCAATATGATCGTCAGTCAGCGCGCTTATGAAGCGAACTCCAAGGTGGTTAAGGCGGCCGACGACATGTACAGCCAGGTGAACAACCTGACGCGATAATGCGCGCTGGAATTATAGCCGGATGCATCTGCTCGATCTCGTTCGGCGCCTGCGTACGGATTGAGGGCGACCGCGTCACGGCCAAACATCTGGCGAAGGCCGCGCCCGCCTTTGCAGCGGTCCCGGGCGATGCCGTGATCGGGTTTGCTCCGGCGCCGGGATTGCAGCGGAACTTTTCCGCCGGCGAACTTTCCCGGATAGCGCATCGTCTCGGCGCCGTTGAGGAGGTTGTCGAAGGCATTTGCGTCGAGCGCGCGTCGGAGGTTCTGACGGAGGAGCGGCTTCTGACCGCTATACGATCTGCCTTGCCGCGGACGGGCTTTCAGATCGAGATTCTCGATTTCAGCCGCTACCCGGTCCCCGCTGGCGAATTGGAATTTACGCTTGCCGGTCTGCCGCGACCTCCTGCAGCCGCGCCGGACGCCCCCGTGATCTGGCGCGGCCGGGTGAAGTATGGCGATCGACGGACCGTGACCGTCTGGGCCAGCGTACGAATCAGCTCGGAAGGATCCTGGATCGAGGCCGCTCTGCCGATTGCCGCGAATGAGGAAATTCGGGCCAGCCAGCTCATCCTCAGATCCGGACGAATGTACGGACTAGACGCCGGGGTGATAAGGGATCCGAACGAGCTCATCGGCCGCAGGCTCGCGCACAGCGTTCGCGCGGGGCAGAGAATCACGGCCGACATGATTGGAGCACGGCGCGAGGTTGAGGCGGGCGACCTGGTTCAGGCGTCGGTGGTCAGCGGCGCAGCGGCGCTCATGTTCGAAGCGCGCGCCGAATCTGGCGGCCGCACAGGGCAACGTGTATTCGTAAAAATGCCGGATACCGGCCGCAGGATCTCGGCGCAGGTGATCGCAAAAGGAAAGGTGCAGCTCGATGTCGACAAGAAAGATGTGGCCGCCGCCGGCGGCAGCGCTGATCGCGTTGGTGGCGACGACGCCCGGCCTGTACGCCGCGAAAAAAGATAAAGCAAAGCTGGAACCCCAGTCTGGCCTGGACAGGTATCTCGCGCAGGCGCTGGCCGCCGAAGCGCCTGCATTCAATCCCTCGATCGGCTCCACCTACGTTCAGGGCGCCCGTCTGGCCGATCTGGTGCGCGATCCCCGCGCCAGTCAAGTCGGAGACATTGTAACGATTCTGGTTTCCGATAAAGCGTCAGCCACGTCGACCGGAACGACGAACACGGCGCGCAAGAGCAGCTCGAAGGCCGGCGTGCAATCTCTCGCTGGTCCGCTGAAGGCGACCGGAGCGCTGGCCAATCTGGCCTCCATGACTGGCGATCAGCAGTTGCAGGGCCAGGGCACGACGAGCCGGCAAAGCACGTTCACCACCACCTTGTCAGCCAGAGTGACGCATGTTCTGCCAAGCGGCAATCTGGTGGTGGAGGGCAACAAGGACGTATGGGTGAACTCCGAGCGCCAATCCGTCACCGTGCGCGGAATTTTGCGGCCCACAGACTTGTCTGCGACGAACATCATCCAATCGGACCGGCTGGCCGATTTGGAGGTTCGCATTAACGGCAAAGGCGTCGTGGGCGATTCGATCCGGCGACCCTTTGTGCTCTATCGCATCCTGATGGGCTTGCTTCCGTTCTAACGGGTCTAACGTGATGAGACGCTTCTCCCTGCTTTTGACATTCGTTCCGTTACTGGCGCCCGGCGCAGTCCGGCTCAAGGAGCTCGCCTCGATTGAGGGAGTTCGCGAGAACCAGCTGGTCGGCTACGGCCTCGTGGTCGGTCTGAACGGCACCGGCGATAAGCGGCAGACAGTCTTCTCCGCACAGAGCCTGACGAATATGCTCGAGCGTATGGGCGTCACCGTGCCGTCCACTGCAATTCTGGTGCGCAACACCGCAGCTGTGATGGTCACGGCCAATCTCCCGGCGTTCGCCCAGCCCGGCTCGCGCATCGATGTGACAGCCGCTGCAATCGGCGATGCGGCCAACCTGCAAGGCGGAATCCTGATCATGACCGCCCTGAAGGGCGCAGACGGGCAGGTATACGCGGTTGCGCAGGGACCGGTTGTGACGGGCGGCTTTGTCGCCGGTCGAGGGGGCAACTCGCAGACGCTGAATCATCCCACCGTGGGGCGCATTCCCGCCGGAGCGATCGTAGAAAAGGCGCCGCCGACGGTGGCTCCCCAGGGCCGCGTCCGGCTGCAACTGCATGACCCCGATTTCACCACTGCCGCGCGCATTGCAGAAGCGCTGAACCAGAAATTCGGCAGCGACTCGAAGCCGGTCGCGCGCGCCGAAAACTCCGGGCTGGTCGCGGTGGATCTCCCGCCACAGTTCGCCCACCAGAGCGTCGAATTCATCGCGCTAATCGAAAGTCTTCGCGTGGATGCCGACCGCGTCGCCAAGATTGTCGTCAACGAACGGACGGGCACGATCGTCGTCGGCGGCGACGTGAAGATCGCGCCAGCGTCGATCCTGCATGGCGCCCTCACGGTGGAGATACAGACCCGGTACGACGTCTCACAGCCGGCGCCGCTTTCGGGAGGGAAGACGGTTGCCGCGCCCGAAACAAGCGTGAGCGCAAAGGAAGAGAAGGCGCGCAATGTAGCGCTCAAGCAGGGCGCCACCGTGGATGATCTGGTGCGGGCGCTGACCGCAATCGGGTCCACATCGCGCGACATCATCGCCATTCTCCAGAATCTGCGTCGGGTCGGAGCGCTCGAAGCGGAAATTGAGGTGATCTGATGCCGGCCGAGCTCTCAATCAGCGCTGCGCTGCCCTCGATCGCAACAGCGGGCGTCAGGGCATCCGACTTCAAGAAGCCGGAGGATGCAGCCAAACAATTTGAAGCGCTGCTGATCGAACAGATGCTGCAGTCGGCGCGCGCAGGCGGATCGGGCGACTGGATGAACGAGTCCGAGGACGAGTCGGGTTCGGCTCTTTCCGAACTCGCAGAGCAGCAATTCGCGCAGCTGCTCGCCGCCAATGGCGGTATTGGATTGGCTAAACTGGTGGCGAATGGCCTGTCGCGCGCAAGCGCCGATCAGGCAGCGGCCCAGCCCGATGCGAATCGATAACTTGAACTCCAGCCCGCGAGTTACTCGAGCGGAAGCCCCGGCAGCGCGACCCCCTGCGACCGGCGCCTCTGAACCGCAACCAACGGACGCCGTCAGTCTGTCCGCGCTAGCGGCCAAACTGACCGCGCCGGACGAGGACCGCATCGAGCGCCTACGCAAAGCCGTCCAGGACGGCTCGTATGCGGTCGACGCTCCCGCAATCGCCTCGCGGCTCATTGATGCGGCGCTGCGGCGGCCCGACGGCGAATGAATCGCTTCGATTCGCGTTCCTGGACGGCTGCATTGGACCTGCCTACTTGGCATCCCGCCAGTTGTCGCCGATCCCGACCTCCGCAAGCAGCGGAACCTCCAGGGGGTACACCTGCTCCATTTCAGCTTTCACCATCGCTGCAAGCTCGTCGGCTTCTTCCGGCGGCGCTTCGAAGACCAGCTCGTCATGCACTTGCAGCAACATTTTCGCCTGATATCGTTTTTCGCTGAGCAGCCTGTCAATCCGGATCATCGCCATTTTGATCAGGTCTGCGGCCGTACCCTGAAGCGGCGTGTTGACCGCGGTCCGCTCCGCAAATGAGCGGGCGTTTGGATTGCGGCTGTGCATATCCGGAATCAGCCGCTGGCGCCCCAGCAGCGTGCGGGATATGCCGGTCTTCCGCACTTCCTCCAACGTGGATTCGATGAACTTGCGCACGCCCGAGTATCGTTCAAAATAGGCCTGGATATAGCGCTCCGCTTCCTTGCGATCGATCCCCAAAGACGCAGCCAGACCAAACGGAGTCTGGCCGTAGATGATGCCGAAATTCACCGCTTTGGCGCGCCGCCGCATTTCGGAATCGATCATAGATGGCGGCTTTCCGAACACTTCCGCGGCTGTGCGCGTGTGAATGTCTTCGCCCCTGCGGAACGCCTCCACGAGCACCGGATCGCGCGACATGTGCGCGAGCAGCCGCAACTCAATCTGCGAGTAATCCGCCACGATCAGGCGCCAGCCCTCGCGCGGCACAAACGCCGCGCGAATTTCGCGGCCGAGTTCGCTGCGGATTGGGATATTCTGCAAGTTGGGATTCGATGAGGACAGGCGTCCGGTGGCCGCTCCAATCTGGTTGAAGGTAGTGTGGAGACGGCCGGTCAGCGGATTGATGAGGGTCGGCAGCGCGTCCACGTAGGTCCCCTTGAGCTTCGCCAGTTGCCGGTAATCGAGCACTTTCCGCGCGATCTCGTGCTCCTCGGCCAGCGTCTCGAGTACGTCCGCGGCGGTGGAGGTGGTTTTCCCGCGGCCATATTTCGAGGGCTGCGGCAGGCGCAGCTCCTCAAACAGCACCCTGCTCAGCTGTTGCGGCGAATTGATATTGAACTGCCGGCCGGCAAGTTCGCAAATCTCGGCGGCGAGCCGCTGGATGTCGTCCTCCATGCGCCGTCCGAGCGATTTCAACTGCGCCGGCTCGATGCGGATGCCCGTGCGCTCCATTCGCGCCAGGACGAAGCACAGCGGAAGATCAATGGTCTCGTAGAGGGCTCGGAAGTTCTGTTTGTCGACCTCCGGCGCAAGCCGCTCATAAATCGCAAGCGCCGATTCGGCGCGTTGTTCCGGGCGCGGCAGCAGCTTGCGATCCAGGTACTTTTCTGCAAGCGTCTCTGCGCTGCACCCAGAAGGGTCTGCGCACAGCAGAAACGCATACAGCATGATGTCATGCTCGAAGCCGTTGGCCTCAATGCCTTCATTCATCAGCGCAAGCAGGACCGACTTCACGTCATGCGCGATCTTCGGCCGGCTTGAAGTCAGCACGTTAAGCCCGCGCCGGCTCGCGCGCACCACCTCGAGCGGCGCGGCCCTGCCCTCGTTCAGTCTCCAGGCAAAGCCGACCGAGGTCGGTCCCAGCGCATCCGCCTCGGCGGACCGGGCCTCGACCGCAAGCGGCGCCTCTGCCGGTATCGACTCCAGCCAGGCGTCCAGGTCTTCAGGGGTGTTGAGCGTCTGGTAATCGCGGGTGTGCGAGTCCTCCGCAGGACCGAGCTCCTTGAGCAAACTGAAAAACTCCAGCTCCTTATAGATCCGCTTGAGCGTCTGTACATCCGGCGTCTGCGCTTTCACCGCTTCCAGCGAAAACTCGATGGGCACGTTGGTATCAATGGTTGCCAGCCGTTTGCTGAGCTCAATGCGCTCACGGTTATTCTGGAGGCTCTCGCGATACGTTTTGCGCTCGACTTCGGCCGCGCGCTCGAGCAGCGCCTCCACCGATCCAAAGCGCGCGATCAGGTCGCGTGCGCCCTTTTCGCCGATCCCCGGGGCGCCAGGAATGTTATCGATGGAGTCGCCCATCAGCGCGAGCAGGTCGGCCACCTGCTTCGGCTTCACTCCCATGAAGCTCTCGGTCGTCGCCGGATCGTACCAGACATTTTCTTTGACGGGATTGTACATGCTGACGCGCTCGTCGACGAGCTGGAGCATGTCCTTATCGCTGGAGACAATCACGACGTCGATATCCGAGTCTGCGCATCTATGCGCGATCGTGCCAATGACATCGTCGGCTTCAAATCCCGGGTACTCGAGAATCGGAATGTTCATCGCCTCGAGCAAGCGGCGGATGTACGGGATCTGCTCGCCAAGATCAGGAGGCATCTCGGACCGGTTTGCCTTATACTCGGCGAACGCCGCGTCGCGAAATGTCGGGCCCGCGCTTTCAAACACAGCGGCGATGTATTCAGGTCTGTACTCCTTCATCAGCTTTCGGACCATGTTGTGGAAGATATACACGGCTTCCGTGGACAAACCCGAGGTGGTGCGCATGGGCGGAGCGCCGGTCCGCGCCCGCGCATGATACGCGCGGAAGATGAAGCCGTAGGAATCAATCAGAAACAGGCGTTGGCGAGGCACTACTTCCAAACTACCAGCAGCGCCCTCGGGCGATTCTCCACCCCATCGTCTGCGCCCGCCGGGTGTATAACTGATGACTATGGCCTACGTCGGATATCGCCTGTCGGAGGACGACAATACCGTTGCTGTTATCGAGACCGCGGATGCGCCCGCGACTGAGGGGCCGCGTCCCGCGAGCATACAAACTCTGTTCAGCGGCCGCGTCAGCGTTCTCCCCGGCACGCTCGAAAGCTCGCTCGATTCCGTCCACAAAGCCGCGGGTATTGTCATGAAAAAGATGCTCGCGATGGTACCCGAGCGCCCGGACCGCCTCGAGATCGAGCTGGGCCTCAAATGCTCGGCGGAACTGGACGCCTGGGTGCTCGCCAGCATCGACGGCGAGGTTCATCTGAAGTTGAAATTGTCTTGGCAGAAACCCGGCGAAGGCCGGCCGGGCGATCATGGCTGAAGCCGCTCGAATCGCTCCTGCGGCGCATCAGCGGGCGCTGGTTGCGATCCCGGGCCGCGGCGCGCTGGCAGGAACGGGCGTGTGCGTTCTTCCGCGCGCACTCGTGCTGACCTGCGCCCACGTGGTCAACACGGCGCTCGGTCGCGACCAGCGCGCGGCCGAATTCCCGGACAGGTCGATTCCGATATCTCCGGTCGCGGCTTCCGGTCTGCTTGACGCCGATGTCGTTGCCTGGTCGCCGCATGACCATTTCGACGTCGCGTTACTGAAGGTCCGCCAGGAACTGCCTGACGCAGTGCACGCAACCCCGATCTTCGACGCAGGCGACCTCGCCGATCTGGAATTCGACACTTACGGCTTTCCGAAGGGCTATCACAAAGCGCCCTATTACGGGCGCAGCGCGCAAGGCAAAGTCGTCGTGAAGACCGCGACAGGGCGGTACCAGGTGGAGCACAACGGCATTGAGGAGGGCTTCAGCGGAGCGCCGGTGCGGGATCTGCTGCTGCGGCGCGTGATCGGGATCGTCGCCGCTTCCGATAACAGTCTTGCGTTCATTACTCCGTCCGCAGCAATAGCGGACATTTGCGCTGCCGCGGGCCATTCGCTCGAAGTCATCAGGCTGGACTATCCGTTCGAAATCCTGACGGCCGGGCTTGAAATGGCGCGCGGCAACGTGCTCAGCTCGGTCGAAGCCCTGTTATCGAACTATTTGGGCGGCCCATCAAATCCGGCGCCATTCGGCGGCCGTGCGGACTCAATGCGCGCTCTCAACGAGTGGGTGGGGAATCCTGCGAAGCCGTTTGCTCTGATGGCCTACCCGCCGGGTCGGGGAAAGACCACTACTTTGGTACGCTGGGCCGTCGAGGCGGCGGCAGAGCGTTCCGCCACTGTCGTCTTTGTGCCCGTCAGCCTTCGCTTCAATACGGCCAGGCGGGCTGACTTCCTGCAAATCTGGGCGTCTCGTCTCCTCAGCGTTCATGCCAGCGCGCGGCAGGCGCCGCCTGATCGCGAGGATGAGATCGTCCGTTTGATCGACCAGATCCTGCGCGCGGACTGGCCGGCCGATCGTGCGCCGCTGGTCACGATTCTCGATGGCGTCGATGAGGCCACCGATTGGAAGGCCGCCGAAGCGCTCCGATTCCCCATACGGCTCGGCCGGAACGTCAAGGCGCTCATTGCCGCGCGGATTCTCGCGGGCCAGCACAGCGAGCAGGACTGGATTCAACAGCTCGGATGGGCTCCGGACGCCACGTCGCTCATTCCGCTGCCGCCGCTCGATCGGAATGGAATCCGCGAAGTCCTCCGCGCCCCGTCTCACCCGGCCCGCCGCTTTGCTGACGACGATGCGATGATCGATCGTCTCCTGTATCTCACGGGCGGCGATCCGTTCGAACTGTCGCTGTATTCGGACGCGATCTCGGATTTGCCCGGCGCTTTCCTTGATGAGAAAGACCTGGAAAGTCTTCAGCCGGGACTTAAAACCTTCTTCCACAAGTGGTGGTCGTATCAGAGGAGCCGTGGTCTTGCGCAGAACCGCGAGGCGTTGAACCTGCTTCATCTTCTCTCGTGCGCGCTCGGCCCCTTGGAGCGCCGCGATATTCAAGCCATCGCGGGCGACAGCGAGCTGTCGAATGGCGACATACTGGACGAAGCCTTGCAGGCCATCTCGCGGTTTGTCATCGGTGATGGCTTGCGCACGCCGTATAGCCTGTCGCATCCGCGCATACGCCTGTTCCAGATCGAGGAGATGGGAGCTGCCCGGCGAGCTTCATGGGACGCGAAAATTTTGCAATACTGCCTTGACGCGCTCGACAAGCCAGCGTCTTCTGGGCGCCCGGCGCGTTACCAGGTTCAGTTTCTCGGGGCGCATCTCGAAGCGGCCGGCGCTTTGCGCGAAATGCTTTACCGGCTGGTCGATTCCGGTTGGGTGCGCGCCTGGGAGGATATCGACGGACCGGGAGTCCACACCGGATTTCTAAAGGACCTGGACCGCGCGTGGCGCGCGGCCGTCCAGTCCCGCGATCTACCCATGCAGATCAAGTGCGCGCTTTGCGCCAGCAGTGTTGCGGCCGCGAGCGACGTGCCCGGCGCGCTGCTCGCTGATGCGATCCGTGCGGGCCTTATTACGCCGCTCCAGGCAATGAACGTCATTCGGCAGAACGTCACCGATTACCGCGTCGTGGAAGCGCTGGAGGCCGTCTTTCCGCTCCTGGCCGATGAATCGTTGCGGTCTGAAGCGATACGCCTGGCGCGAGGACTCGCCGAGCCGGAGTGGATCGCCAGCGTGCTTGCCGCAGCGATTCCGTGCGTTCCCGAACAGGATCGGCCGCGGCTCCTGCAGGAATCGTATGCGCTGGCGATACAGACCGGCGTCGAGTCCACGCGAGTTCGCCTGCTGACGGCGCTGATCCCGCACTGGCCGGACGCGGCGCGGCAGGAAAGAATCGATGAGGCGGCGCAGTTGGCGCAGCGATTGGATTATCGCCCGCATCGAGCGGAAGCGCTAATCAGTCTTCTTCCGGTCCTGACGGGAAAGGATCGCAAAGAAGCGCTGGAGACTGCGTTCAGCGCGGTTGCATACGAAGACGACGACGCCCCCTTCCTAGAGGTCGTAAGGGCGGCGCCGGCCCCTCTGCCTGAGCGAATCGAATACAGAGTGGCGGGCCGGCTGCTCGAATTCCAAATGGCTGGTCAGGACGCGCGGTTTCGCGCTCTTGCCGCCGCGGCTTACCCGAAATCGAGTCCGAAACTCCGAAAGGTTGTCAATGCCCACCTGCTTACGGGGAAACTGGACGACGAGCGTATTCTCACACTTTCCGAGTTGCTGCCGTACATGGATCCGGCAGCGCGGCGCCGTGGGGAGGCGCTGCTCGAGCAGCATCTCGAGAAAGCCGGCGTGGAAGCCCGCTGCAATGCACTCATCGCCTTGGCGCGAGTGCAGCGCGAAAATGCCCTGCGCGCCACAGAGGCCTACGCCTGCGCCGGGACTCTGGAACTGAAATCGCGGCTGCTCGCCTATGCCGATATCCTGCCGCTGGCGCCGGCGGAGTTGCGCCGCCGTATGGAGTCCGACATGCTTCGAGCGGCGATCGAACCCGCGGAAGTTGCAGACCGGCTGCGGGCAATTGCGACAGTCGCGCCGCTGCTGCCGTCGCCATTAAAGGAGCAGGCGTTAAGAGAGGCCTTCGACGCAGCGCGGCAGATCGGCGACGAATTCGTGTTCGGCGAATTCCTTTTGCGACTGTCGGATCATTTGACCGGTGACAATCACGCAGCCGCGCTGGCGTTAGTCGAAGAGGTGTTCGATCGTGGAGGGAAGCATAAGGTCCGTGAGTATGCGTCCGATTATTCCGAGCAAGTGCTGGGGCGTGTGATCGAGGTCGCGGCGCGGCTCCCGGATTGGGATCGGGTCCTGCTTCTTGAAGACCTGCCAGTCTCGACCCCCGAGTTGCGCCGCAAAGTTGACGCCGCTCTCGCTGACGCAACGCGTCGACTCGACCGGGGTGCAAAGGCGCGCGCCCTGCTCGCCCTCGCAAGAAACGCCGATGCCGCGCGTCGGAAGAGATTCGCCGCTGAGGCATGGGAGGCGCTGCAACCGGTCCTGGAATTAGTTCCGGCGATCATCCTCGCCGAACTTGCTCACCTGCGCGAAGAGCCTATTGATAGCGCACGCGTCAAGCAGTACGCGGTCGATATCCTGACGCGAGGAACCAATTCCTTCGGCGGGCGGACCGACGAGGTGACGCGCCTCGTTGAACTATTCCCGAATCACTGGCGCACTGTAGTTGATGGCGTGAATTCTACGCAAGTCCCTACCGATTTCGAGGATTTGGTGGAATTCACGCGCATGGAGAGGCTCGAGAGGATATCGCGTCTTGCGCCGGCAGCCGCCGAAGCCGAATTACTGTCGCTGGCGTGGTCTTTACGTGAGAAAGCGAAGAACCCGTTTCGCGCCGCGCTGGTCAGGGCGCGTATGCTGCCGCTGCTGCCCGCAGCCGATCGCACCGCCGCAATTAGGGAAGTTCACGATCGGATGCCGGAGCTCACCGCTGCGCAGCAGGCGGAAGTGGCGTCAGCGCTTGTCCCTCATGTTCACGGCGAGCACAGGTCGAAACTGTTGCGCGGCGTTTTGGATTCCATCGTCACGCAGACTACTAAATCTTCTCTGCAATCGGAATTCGAGCCGCTCAACGATGGCCTGCGGTTATGGGCGCGCGAGGATCCGGACGAGGCGGCAGCGGGGCTCGCCGAGATACTACACAGGCTATCCCGCTGGCGCCGCCCGCAGCTCTTCCGCGCGCTGACACAACTCACTCCATTCCTGCTGGAGCTTTCCGGCGCGCGCTCGGCCGATGCCATCGCCGCCGCTGCGCGCCAAGTGACTGGATGGTGGCCGTAGGCGCCCGTGCTCGCCGGTCGCGGCCGCCGTCTGGCGCCGCGACCGCGTAGGAACGGAGAGGTCATCTCCCGGTGTATGTTATTGTCGTGGTCGCCGTGCTTGAGACGCCCTTACTGTTTGTTACCGTAACCTGAAATACGTAATCGCCTTTGCCTCCCGCGAACGTAATCAATGGCGTCGCTGTGTTGCCAAGATTGATCGCCGCTGCGGGACCGCTCACCTCTGTCCAGTTGAACGACAACTGTAGCCCGTTCGGATCAGTTGATTTGGAGGCGTCCAGGACGAGCTGCTTCTGGGCTGTGGTCTGCGTCGCGCCAGGCGTAAACACGATTGTCGGTCCGGCGTTCGTTCCGGGCGGCGTCGCCGATGGTGTTGCGAACGTCAAGGTCCCGGATGCTGCGGCCGAATACAGCCCCGCGACGCCGGGAACCAGAACGACGACGTTGTTGATCTTCGGCGGGTTATCGGTCGTATAGCCAAATCCGACGGCGATCAGGGCGCCTGAAATATCGCCATAGGGGGTCTTCGGGAAATTGTTGTACACCTTACCGGTCATCAGCACGCTGGGAACGGGCTGACAAGAGGACGCAATGTTGGTCACGTTGACCTGATAGCTCTGAACAATCGAGCCGAAGGCAATGGCATTCGGCGGCGTCGGACTGGGCGATCCCGGTTGCGCCGTAAATCCCAGAATCGTCAGGGTATTCGAGGTTGGATTATAGGTAATCTGTTCGCGAGCCTCAAGCGCTCCGGATGCGATAGCAGCCGCCAGATTGGCGGGAATGTTCGCCGTCATCGTGGTGAACACGCCGGAGTTGTTACCGGTCAGCGTCAGCGTGCGCTCGATATTGAGGGCAGTGATCGCTGTAGGCGCCGCCGAGCAGGTAGCTGCGGCGGATCCTCCGGATCCTGAGCCGGAACCGCCGGACTGCGCAAGCGCTGGCGCCATGGTTACGCCAAATGCCAGGGCGTGGATCGCCAACTGACGTAAATAAAATCTCCTCATGTGTCTTCCCCTCCTCCTGCTGTTAAGCGTTACTCCTTGGATTTAGCGGCCTTGCCCTTGAGCGCACAGCGGACCGGACGCGGGATGTCACACGGGCGCACAGACGGATGCCACACTCGGCTCTGACCGCAACACGTATGATGCAGCAGCGCCGATTTGATTACAAGCTACTAACGTTCATGTGGCGGTTTCAGGCGAACGAGTGCGGCGCCCTGGAGTAATGGCCGTCCTGCATCATGTACGGAAACGCGAATCTGAGACATAATAGTAACAGCGGCCAAAGTTTACCGCGAGGCTGCTGATCGGTCACTGCCCGGTGAGACGTCCAGCCCCATACGACCCAAGGGAATCGCTTCCATGAAATTGCAGTCTGCCGCAGGCGTTGCGGCATGTATGACGCTGTTGTCCGTTTTTGCGGCGCCTGCCCCGGAATTGACGCGGCCGCGCGCTGGAAAAGTACCAATCTTTCCCGAGTCCGAGCTCCAGCCGGGAATGAAAGGCGTAGCTTGGACCGTTTTTCAGGGAACTGAACCGGAGCCTGTTCCGGTCGAGATTGTCGGCGTACTCAAGAACGCGTGGGGGCCGAAACAAGACATCATTCTCGGCAAAATGGGCGGAAAGGCGGTTCGGACAAATGTCGCCGGCGGCATGAGCGGCAGTCCCGTCTACATCGATGGCAAACTGGTGGGAGCCATCGCCCTGCGGCTGAGCGTCTTCTCTCCGGATGCAATCTGCGGCATTACGCCGATCGAGCTGATGCTCGAAATCAACGATTTCAACAAGTCCATTCCGTCCAGCGCAAAAGTTCCCAGCCGCCCCAGCGATCGCGCCGCGGTGGAAATTCCTGATGGCATGCTGGCGCGCGCCGTCTCCGCAGGCGCTTCCGACAGGTTTACTACGCCGCAATTGATGGTTCCGATCGAAACGCCGCTGACGTTCTCAGGCTTCAGCGATCGAACTCTCAAGGAGTTCGGGCCGATGTTCCAACAGCTTGGGATGACGCCGGTGCAGGGTGGCGCGAGCAGTAATCTTCGCTCTCCAAAGCCGGTCCCCGGATGGCAGAATGCGCTTCAGCCGGGCGATGCCGTCGCAGGTGTGCTGGTGTCAGGCGATATGGCCGTCACCGGGTTGGGAACAGTGACCTACAACGACGGCAAGCGCGTGCTCGCCTTCGGTCATCCGTTTTTCAATCTGGGTCCGGTGGACATGCCCATGAGCAAGGGTGAGATCCTGATGGTGCTCTCATCCCAATTTCAGCCGAATAAGTTCGGGAACGCCACAGACATAGTCGGCGCGCTCCGGCAGGACCGCCACAGCGGGATCCTGGGAGAGCTGGGCGCAACGGCCGATATGGTCCCTGTCAACGTCAAGGTGCGGTCGTACTCGGACGCCAACACGGTTCTGAAGGAAAAGGATCTGCACTTCAATGTGTTCGTCCACCAGAAGTGGACTCCCTACCTGATGATGGTGACGCTGTTCAACTCCATTGAGGGTTTGAACGATTATGCGGAAGAGGCGACCTACCGTCTGAACGGTGAAATTGAGCTCGACGGCCAGCCTAACCTCTCGCTCACAACCATGGCCGCGCCGAGCGAGATGCCGGTGCCGACGCCCATGGTTCTGGCGGGATGGTGGGGCGACAAGTTCAACCGTCTGTTCCTGAACTCCGTCAGCATGCCCAAGTTACGGCGTGTGAACGCCACTATCGACCTGCTGCCAGAGCGCCGCATCGCGACCATCGAAAATGCGTGGACTCCGACGAGCGAGCTCGAAGCCGGCGCGGAGGTTCCGCTGAAGATCTTCCTGCGGCCGTATCGCGGCGAGCGCATCGAGCGCGATGTCACAATCAAGCTGCCGGCCGGAATATCGAAAGGCGAACACCGCATCCTGCTCAGCGACGCGGAGACATTGAACCGGATGCAGAGCGCTGCCGGCTCGGCGAACCGCTATATGGACATTCCTCAGACCGTGTCGCTCATTAACCAGGAACGCTCCAACAATAAGCTCTATGTGTCGTTGGTCGAGCGCCGGCCGACCATCTACGCCGAGGACAAGACGCTTCCCAACCTTCCGGCTTCGGTCCTGAATGTGATGCAGACCGGGCGCACCGCGAGTCGCACGATGTCCAGCTCTCCGGAGAGCGCCGTCGAACAGACGTCGATCGCCTTCGATCAGGTGATCAGCGGCAGCTACTCGCTGCGCATCAATGTAAAGTAGCCAATCAATTCAATGCACAAAATTGAGTTCTTGTTATTGCCCGCCTGGGTGAGGGCGGTGGTGTGCGCGGCGGCGGTTGCGGCGGTTGCGCTGCCGGGCCGCGCCGTAGAGACGAAGTTCTGGCAGCAGCAGGATTTCTCCGATTTTGAAAAGGGAAATCTGAATAAGATTTCGATCCGCAGCGACGGGCGGCTGTTTCTCGCCCCGGCGCTCACCGAAGTGCTCGATTCTTCCGCGCCGTACCTGTGGGCCCTGGCGCTTGACGCTTCAGGCAATATTTATGCCGGCGGAGGCGGCCCGACCGGATCCACTTCAAAACTCTTCCGCATAGCGCCGGACGGCAAGTGGACGACGCTCGCCGAACTTCCCGGACTTGAAATTCACGCCATTGCTGTCGATCGTAAGGGCGTTGTCTACGCGGCCACGGCGCCGGACGGGAAGGTCTACCGCGTCGCCAACGGGAAATCGGAAATATTTTTCGACCCGCATACAAAATACATATGGGCTTTGGCGTTTTCGCCGGAAAATGATCTCTATATCGCTACGGGGGACCGCGGTGAGGTCTACAAGGTGACCCCTCAGGGCAAGGGCGCCGTTTTTTTTCAGACCGAGGAGACGCACGCACGTTCGCTGGCCGTTGACCGCGTGGGCAACCTCATCATTGGCACGGAGCCGAACGGCGTCATTATGCGGGTGACGCCTCAGGGCCAAGGGTTCGTTTTGTATGAGACCCCGAAGCGCGAGATCACGGCGGTGGCCGTCGCCCAGAACGGATCGATTTATGCGGCTGCCGTCGGCGCGAGAGCTGCTGGTGTTCTGGCCGCGCCGCCCGCGCCCAGTTCGCAGCAGCCCTCCGCTCCTCCGCCAACTATGGCGCCCACGCCGCCAGGGGGCCGTCAGCCGCAGCCGACCTCCCGAACCGAGGCCGCCCCTCCGCCTCCTTCTCTATCGCCCTCGCCGGCGGCGATCTCAGGCGGCTCCGAAGTTTACCGGATCGACCCCGACGGGTCTCCGCATAAAGTGTGGACCCACGGGCAGGAGATCGCCTACGCCATTGCCTTCGACAACAGCGGAAGGCCGCTGGTTGGCACGGGCAACAAAGGCAACATCTACCGCCTCGACTCCGATCTTCGCTACACACTGCTTCTCAATCTCCCGCCAACGCAGGTCACCGGTTTTGCTGCGGGGCCGGGCGGGGCGATCTACGCCGCCACCGGCAATGTGGGAAAGGTCTACCGCCTGGGCCCCGCCAGCGAACGGCAGGGCTCGTTTGAGAGCGACACGTTCGATGGCGGCGCGTTTACGTACTGGGGACGGCTCAGCTTCGTGGGCGCTCTGAACGGCGGCGGGATCTCGTTTGAAGCCCGCAGCGGCAATGTCAGTCATCCGCAAAAGAATTGGAGTCCGTGGACCCCTGTAACGATTTCCGGCGACGGCGGACGCGTCGCCGCCCCGCCCGCCCGATTCCTCCAGTACCGCGTCACGTTCACCGCGTCAGCCGACGGCCGGTCGCCCGAGGTCAGCGCCATCGATATCGCGTATCTCAACAAGAATCTCGCGCCCTTGATCGAGAGCATCGAGATCACGCCCGCCAATTACCGATTTTCACCGTCCGTCGTTTCGACTCTCACATCCACGACGGGCCGCAGCATTACGCTTCCGCCGCTTGGAGGCCGGAGACCACCGCCCATGGCCCCTCTGGCCGAAATCAGCTCGCAAACCATGCAGTACGCGAAGGGCTACCAAGGCGCCCGCTGGCTGGCGCGAGATGACAACGGAGATACGCTCAAATACAAGGTGGAAATCCGCGGCGTGGGCGAGTCAGAGTGGAAGACGCTGAAGGACGAAGTCCATGAGCGCTCGATCAGCTTCGATTCCACGGGCTTTGCCGACGGCAAGTACATGTTGCGCATTATCGCCTCCGACTCGCCGAGCAATCCGCCGGATCAAGCCTTATCCGCATCGCTTGAAAGCGATCTGTTCCTGATCGACAACACGCCGCCGGAAATCGTGGGACTCGCCGCGACCGCCAGCGCCAATGGGATCGAGGTTGGATGGATGGCGAAGGACGCCTTAAGCGTTGTTTCAAAAGCTGAGTACTCGGTGGACGGTGGAGAGTGGACGGTGGTCGATCCGATCACGAAGCTCTCTGATTCTTCCGAAGAAGAATATCGCCTCCATCTTCCGCGCACTCATGCCGGCGAATGCACTATCGCGATTCGGGTAACCGACGAATACGACAATCAGACGGTGCAAAAAACAATTGTGCGGTGACTTGTGACGCTGCCGTCCCGCGTGCGCGTACGGATCAGCTCCGAAGCGGCCGGTCAGATTTCGCTCACGCCGGTGATCTCCCAGGAGATGCCGCTCGAGGAGCTGATCGAAATTCTGCTGCAGGCCGCCGGCAAGGACGCGGCGCGCATCCGCGAGATGCTCGCACGGGGCTCCGTGGTGGAGGGCGCGTCAAGGTTCCGGTGGGACGCGATTCACGCCGACGCCGCGGCCGTCGACGCCGCGATAGGCCGTTTTCCAGACCCCGAGCCGCTGCGCGCATTCGACGCGGCGCGCTGCTTTCAGGCGCGGTTTCGCGGTCCGTACGGAACCATCGAGCTGCCGCGGGAAATTGCCGCGCGGAGGCGGTTGCTTTCGCGCCGGACCTTCTGGTCCGCGCTGATGGACGCAATCGCGCCGTTTCCGCCGGAATACATCGGGTATTCCTACCGGCAACGCGCGGATGAATATCGAATCACTCTGTCGCGCTCCGGAATTTCTCGAATTTTACAGGAAACAGGAAAACTGAAGCATGCGGGGCTTGCAGACCGCCTGCGCCGGTTGGGATTTGAAACCATCGAATTGTCGGTCCGCCGCTGAGCGCGGGACACGCGAGCCGTTCTGATCGCGAACATCAAACCTAACCAACACTCCGGTTAGAGTTTTTGCGCTCGCATTCCGCTTACTTGGGCGGAGGTGTTCACACGATGTTTAAGCACGTAGTCTGGATCGGCGTTGTTGGCGCGATTGCCTTGGCTGCTGATGCGCCGCGGGTGGAACCAAATGCGGGGAACTGGAAGACGTGGATCATCCCGTCCGGAAAGGCGCTCCGTGTCGCGCCACCGCCGGATGCGGCCTCGACGAAAAGTGAGCTTGAGTGGCTTCGAAAAGAAACGCTCACGGCTGGCGCGACCGCTCAAGCGGCCTTCCAGATTAAGTACTGGGATGCCGGGGCGCCGGCCTACCGGTGGATGGATCTGATCGAGAGCCGGATCGCAGCAAACGAGACAATCACTGCTCACCCTCACCGTGTGCTGGCGTACCTGGCAATGGCCATGTACGACGCAACAATTGCCGCGTGGGAATCCAAGTATGCTTACAACCGGCCAAGACCCAGCCAGCTCGATCCTTCCATTAAGACTGCGGTAGCTGTTCCGGACAGCCCGTCCTATCCATCGGAGCACGCGGCGACCGCTGCAGCGGCGGCCGGAGTTCTCGGATACTTTCTGCCGAACGAAGCAGACTCGCTCCAACGACTCGCGGAAGAAGACGCACGCTCCCGTATTTACGCGGGAGTCCAGTACCCGAGCGACTACACCGCGGGGTTCGAACTCGGACGGCAGGTGGCTGCCAAAGTCATCGAACGAATTGCGAACGACGGCTACACACTGACGTGGACCGGCGCCGTTCCGACGGGACCCTGTATGTGGACCGGAACGAATCCGGGAGGCGTTACGGCAACCAGTTGGAAGACTCTGCTGCTTAGCTCGCCCAGCGAATTCAGGCCGGCGGCCCCGCCTGATTGTCATTCCCCGGAGATGGCTGCCCAGGTCGCAACGGTGAAAGAGTTCCAGCGCACATTCATCGCCAGCCAGCGGGCGTTCTACTGGCAGAGCGCTGAAGGAAGAGAGACGTGGCCCTACATTTTCGCGGAAAAGTGGATGTTTGAAGACCGGATGGATCGGAATCCGCCGCGCGTCGCACGAGCTTACGCGCTGCTCACCGCCGCCCAATATGACGCTTATATAGCGAGTCAGGATGGCAAATTCGCTTATTGGTACCTCCGGCCTCATCAACTCGATCCGAGCATTACGCCGTTATTCGCCGTTCCGAACTTTCCAAGTTATCCTTCGAACCACGCGGTGTTTTCGGCCGCGCGGGCCGAAGTGCTGGCCTACCTCTTCCCAGCAAGGGCTGAGCTGGCTCGCGCCACGGCAAAAGAAGCATCCGAATCGCGAATCTGGGCCGGTATTCATTACCCCATCGACGCTGAAGCAGGCATGCAAGTCGGCCGCTCCGTCGCACAGAAATTTATCGACTGGGCCAGGTCTGACGGATCCGAATGATGCTGAGTCTATTGAGAAGCGTTGGCTAACTCGCGCGACAGCCACGCTTTTGCCAGTTTCCAATCGCGATGGACGCTCTGGGGGGAAACGGAAAGAACCTCGGCGGCTTCCTCTACGCTGAGACCGCCGAAGAAACGAAGCTCGATGACGCGAGCCTTGCGTTCATCGAGCCTGGCGAGCGCATCGAGCGCGTCATCCAGGCGAACCAGCTCCTGGTCGCGCTCGATGGTCGCGATATCGTCAGCGAGCGTGATCCGGCAGTCCTGTCCGGCGCGCTTTTCGGCTCTCCGGGCTCGCGCTGAATCTACCAGGATCCGGCGCATGATCTGGGCGGAGATCGCGAAGAAATGCGCGCGATCCTGCCAGCGAACCCCTTCCGCCTCGATGAGGCGCAGGAAGGCCTCATGCACAAGCGCGGTCGGCTGAAGTGTGTGATCGCAGCGCTCGCGCGCGAGGTAGTTCTGTGCGCGCCTGTGCAACTCGGAGTAGACCAGCGGAATCAGCCGATCGAGCGCAGACCGATCGCCCTGCCCCCAGGCTTTGAGGAGCGTCGTCACCGCCGCACGGTCCGGAACTGTCGGATCCACGAGAAGAGTTTATGTTGAATTTTCGCTGAGCGGCGAGTCAGGGCTCCATGAGCCAGATTCCACCGGTGGTCTCCGGTACGTTGAAGACGAAGCCCGAGCGAATGATGCCATTTCCAAAAGGAGTTGAAACGAAATCCCAACGAGGGCTGTGGAAGTGTTGAACTGCGAATGGCTGTCCCTGAGGCTTGCCGCTTTCCGGATCGATTCGCTGTGCGTAAAGGCAGCGGAAACCATCGCGGTCCAGCAACAGGTACAGGAGCTTGCCGTCTGGAGACCATCCGCAGTGTCGTTCGTACTCGCCAGCAACGTCAAGGACAGGGATCCAGTCGGCCTTCTGCGCCGCGATGCCCGGGCGAAATCGGGCGATCCAAATCCGGCTGGCCGTTCGAAATGCGAGCCATCGGTCATCCCACGACAAGTGCGGCCTTGTGAGCCCTTCTCCGCGAAGCACTTCCCGCGGCGCTCCCGACTCTACATCGATAATGCGGACTATAGTTCGCGTTCTGTTGATTCCCAGTATCGACTTGTTGTCGGCGAGCCAGCCAAAAAGCACGCAGTCATCGCAGATCTTGCGAACTATCCCGCCGCTCGACTTCACTACGTAGCCCGTCGAGGGAGGGTAATTGTCGGAATACGCGACGAAAGCGCCGTCCCTCGAAATCGTCGCGTTTACGGATCTATAGGGAAAACTTGTCAGCTCGCGCTCTTCGCCGGTTTGCATGTTGCGGATAACGATTTGCGTCACTCTCCCCCGGTGTTTCACATAGGTCAGCCACCGTCCGTCATCAGACATGCTGTGGCGCCCAGCCTCGAGGGAAAGATCGAGGCGGAGAGTTTTTCTCGGGCCGGCGACCTTCCCGGTGTTGGGGTCGAGCGGCAGCAGAAAGCTTCCTGACGTGCTCTCTGCATGCTGAAACACCAAACGGCCGTTGCGATCCGCCGAAGGTGCGAAGTCATCGCCGGGCCCGCTGGTTACTCGACGAGGCGGACCCTCGATACGGCCGCTTTCCTGAGACACCAGCATAATCCAGACGTTGATGTTGCCGTCCAGATTTGCCGAGAACCAAACACCTTGTCGCGTCCAGTTTTGCGCGAGCCAGTCACCCGTTCGTAAGTCGCCCTTTCCTGCGAATCCGAGTTTCCCGATTGCGCCTTCCGCGCCAATCGGAATCAATTCGTTCAGGTTCTTCGCAAACCACCAGTCATACTCCTCTTTGTCAGAACGGTGGCCCCAGAACAGCACGCTCTGTCCATCGGGCGACCATATAGGATTCCGTGAGTTTGCGAATTGAGGGGCGACCTGGGCAGGCGTGCCTCCGACCGCCGGTATAACGAAAACCTTGCTTGCAAGCGGCGCCCGTGTAGGTTGTACGATGCCCTGCCCGGTCCAGTAGGCGATCCGGCTGCCATCGGGGGAAAACTTCGGCCGGCGTCCTTCAGGAGCAAGTAAACGCGGAGTGCCGCCCAGGGTCGGTATGACGTAGATAGCATTAGTTCCGCTCGAGCGATACACGATTGAACTGCCGTCAGGCGAGAAGTCCGGTTCGCGGTTGTCAGCAGGTCCGCGCGTCAGGCGCAATGGTTCGCCCCCGTTGAGATGTTGCACCCACAAGTCAAGATGATCCTCGCCGGAGCGATCGGACGCGTAGACGACCATGCGGCCGTCAGACGAAATGGCCGGCTCCGTTGCGAGTCCCGGCTCCCATGACACTCGGGTAAAACGTGGCCCGAGAGTCTGCTGAACGTGTCCACTCTGCCGTCGATACAACGTCCAGCCCGCCACCGCCAGCAGAATTGCTCCGAGCGTGGCTAAAGAGAGTGCAATCCACGGTGTTGCGCGACGCTTCGGTGAGGTCGCTGTCACAGATGCTCGTGCGTCCTCAATACCAGGTTGAGAACCGCGAATCGAGTCATCCAGTTCCAGCCGCGCGTCTGCGATGTCGTGCAAACGGCGCCTCAGGTCCTTCGCAAGGCAGCGTCTTATCAACCGATGCACATTGGCGGGCAACTCCGGCGGGAGAGCGTTCCAATCCGGATCGGCCTGCAGGATCGAGACGATCAGGTCCGGGACCGTCCTGCCGGAAAACGGCCGCCGGCCTGTCAGCATCTCGTACAGCACGCATCCGAATGCCCATATATCCGTGCGTTTGTCGACAGCCTCGCCCCGGGCCTGCTCCGGGCTCATGTAGCTCGCTGTGCCGAGGATAGCCCCGGGCTGCGTGGCGTCAGCATTTATGGTGGACGTATCGCCGTCCGCTGCATCTGGTCGATGCGGATCGAGTTTCGCGAGACCAAAATCCAGAACTTTGACGACGCCTTCCGGTGTGAGCTTTATATTCCCGGGCTTCAGATCGCGCTGAACGATACCCCGGTTGTGAGCCGCGTCCAAAGCATCCGCTACCTGGCGTGCTATAACGAGCGCATCCGGTACGTTCAGCGGGCCTTTGCGCAACCGCTCCGCAAGATCGGCGCCTTCGACCAGTTCTAATACCAAACCGCGAAGCCCGCTTGCCTGCTCCAGACAGTAGATTGCTGCGATGTTCGGATGATTCAGCGCAGCCAGGACCCGCGCCTCCCGTTCAAATCTCGCCAGCCTGTCAGCGTCGGAAACGAATGCCGGAGGAAGAACCTTTATGGCTACTTCACGGTGCAGTTGTGTGTCGGTGGCCCGGTAGACTTCTCCCATGCCACCGCAGCCAAGCAGGCTTTTGATGCGATAGATCCCGAACATCGAGTCCGGTGAGAGGCGTGCGCTCGCAGGCGAAACGGCCGCCCACACAGGGCGCTGAAGGAGCTCACTGGAAGAATTCGTATGCCTCAGCAACGACTCGACTTCCCGGTAAAGATCGAGGTCGTCGCCACAAGCTTGGCGCAGAAAAGCCTCGCGCTCTTCCGCTGGGCGTTCCAGCGTCGCGTGGAATAGCGCGTCCACCTGCTGCCACCGATGAGGAGCCAGCGCCATGAGAATTTGAGAATTCTAACATGCACGCCCGCGGAGCGCTCCAGCGCAGTTCGCGCGGCTCGCGTTGATCCCGGAAACAGCGATTGCGGAAAGGGCGGCTCGAAGGAAGACGTCCAAAAGCGGCGCGGGGCCGCGGTTGCGGCCCCGCTCGTCCTTACGCCGCCTTCAAGCCGCCTTCGCGGCCCGAGAAGGGCTTTCGCACCGGAGGCCGGACAGGCCGCGCGCGGCCGGTTTCCATCGGCAGCGGCTGCACACTCCGATTTCGGTAAGTGGTGTGAAAGTATTCGTCCAGCGGGAACAGCGCATAGGGTTCCAGCTCGTAAAACACCAGCCCCAGCTTATGTTGTATTCGGTAGACGGTGTGAAAGAACGTTCCGCGGTCTACATTCAGGCGCCGGCAGGCCAGCCTCCAGTCGGCGCCAAGCAAATAGCGAAACCTGAAAATGCGATATTCCTCTTCGGTGAGTGAACGACGGCTCACATTGATGAAATCCGCAATGTACTCTTCCTCTTTCCGGCCCCACGTGCCTCGGCGGTTCGGACCGGAGTGAATCTCCAGCGTCACCTTGCTCAGGTATTTCTCCCTGGTGCTGCAATACCGGAAGCGTTTGTAGCAAGCGCGGAAGATTGCGCGCAGCACGCAGTCACACGCCGTCGATTCACCCTTCCTGGCCAAAAGGCGCAATCCGATTCCCCGGCAGTGCGCGCATTTTTGTGAAGCCAGCGCCAACGTAGTCGATCTTGTCCACTCTTTCATCCTTTTTGAATGTCCTCCAGGCGGCTGCCGCCGCCCGTTTTCTTGTTTTGTCTGTATGTCTCAATACTAAGGCGAGTCGAAAAAAGGTCAACTATTGCCGAATATTTTTTGTTCGTTCTCGGGCTAGAACACACTATAGTGTTTGGGATATTCCACGATTTACTGCGGGTTTACGGCAAATGATGAAGATTGCGCAATACGCCTTGAATCAGCCGCCTGATTTCTAGTATGGTGGCAGTGCCAGACTGCCTATTTCAAACTGAAATCAGGCGTTCACCGCGGCGCCGCCCCGGTCTCGATTTCCCCATTCATTGATGCGATTCGAAACTTTGCAGCAGCGCCTGCTCGAATACGTGCGTGAAGTCGTCAGAAACGGCGACGCGACCGAGCGCAGTCTCGCCCGGCTCACCGGCATCTCGCAGCCACACATACATAACGTGCTGAAGGGCGTGAGGTCCATGAATTCCGAGATCGCCGACACTGTTCTGGAGCGGCTGGGACTGAGCATTTACGATCTCTTCGAAGCCTCGGAATTATCCAATGCGGCGATGTCGCGCGTGGCCGAACAGGAGGGCCGGATCGAAGCCCCTGTTCTCGTGGACCGGCTCGGTCCCGGTTTGCCTTGGCCGTCGGAGGTCAGCTTGTTTGAGCGGTTTCCTGTGCCGTTCCGGATTGCCGCAGGCATCCACCATCCTGTGGTGGTCCGGCTTGCAAATGACCCGCGCATGTTCGGCGTCCTGAACACTGGTCTCGCGCTGCTCGATCGCTCCGAATCCGGGCGCAGGGCGCCGGATGCGGCAAGTCTGTGGGCCGTCTGCCGCGGCGGAGAGGGCGTCATCCGGTGGGTCCGGGTGGGGCGCGCCGGCGTTTATCTTGCCGCCGCAGACTGCCTGGACTGCCCGAGTCGCTGGGAGTACGTGCGCATTCGCGAGCGCGATCTTCCGGAAATCGTGAAAGCGCGGGTCACGATCCTGAAGACGCCGGAGCCTTCGCGCGCGCCGCGCCGACTTCCCGGTAGGTCTCAAGAACCAATTCTGCGGCGCGCCGCCAGCTGAACCGCTTCAACTGCTCATAGCCGCGCGCAACGCAGTGGACCCGGACCTCGGAGTTGAGCAGAGCATCGCGCAGCCCCCGAGCGATATCGAACACGTTTTCCGGGTTCACCAGCACCGCCGCGTCGCCCACCACCTCCGGCAGCGAGCTGACGTTTGAACACACCACAGGCGTGCCGCAGGCCATCGCTTCAAGCGGAGGCAGGCCAAAGCCTTCGTAGAGGGATGGAAACGCGAACGCCGCGGCAGCCTTATAGAACATCCGCAACGTTTGAATCGGCACGAACCCGAGAAACCTTACGGCATGTTCGACCCGGCTGCGGATTACAGCCTGCCGCACGGCTGGGTATTTCGAGATTTCGTCTCCGATGATGATCAGTCGCAGGTCGCAATAAATCGGGTGCCTCGCCAACTCGCCGCGAAGTACGGCGAAGGCTTCTACCAGCCGAGGAATATTCTTCTGCGGCCGTATGTTGCCTGCGTACAGGATAAACGGATAGTTGATCTGGTACCGCTCCATCGTGCGATAGGCGTCCTCCAATTCCAGGCCGCGCGAAGGCGCCGTAAAGACTGGGTCCGGGGCGTTGTAGATCAGCTTCGTGCGCTCGACCGGAATGCCGAGGGTGTGCTGGATATCGCGGCGCGTCGCCTCGGAGACCGAGATAATGCTGTCGGCCCGCTCCAGACCGCGCCGCAGCCGGTACAAATGCCAGTCCTGCCGCCAGTCGCGGCTGCCCACAAACAGGAGAGTGCTGATATCGTGCACGGTGACGACGTATGGCTTGGGCATCCAAAAGGGGACGGCGTTGAGCGGAACATGGTAGAGGTCGGCGCGGCAGCGGCGCAGAAATGCCGCATATGCGACGCCCGGTCCGAGCAGACGTTTCGGGGGTTCGAACGCCGTGATCTCGAAATTGGCGGGCAACTGCGGCACTTCACTGGCGTCCGCCGGGGAGACGACCACGGTGTAACGGTCCTGCGCGTCGATGCAGCCGAGGGCGGCCAGCAGGTTTCGAATGTAGGTGCCGACGCCGAAATCGCGAATTTTACGCGCGTCAAAAACGATATGCAGCGGCGCCTCCGTGCGGACCGCCCGGACAGGGGACAAACTATGCCCCGCGACGTTGTTCGAGAGCGGCGATTTTAGCAACCCGACGCGCATGGCGTCCGCCTTCAAACTCCGTATTGAGGAACGCATCGACCAGCCGGCAGGCGCGGTCGAAATCCGTATAGCGAGCTCCGATGGTCAGCACGTTAGCGTCATTGTGAGCCCGCGTCAGTCGCACTTCCTCTTCATTCACTGCGAGCGCCGCCCGGATGCCGTGCAGCTTGTTGGCGGCGATCGACATGCCCACTCCCGTCGAACAGACCAGAATGCCGCGGTCGGCTGCGCCGGACGATATCGCCGATCCCACCGACGAGGCGTAGTCCGGATAGTCGGTTGAATCCGGGCTGCTCGCGCCGAAGTCGATCACTTCGTGCCCGCGCGCCTCCAACGCTGGGCGCAATTGTTCTTTCAGGGTGAAGCCCGCGTGATCGGCGCCAAGCGCGATCTTCATAGGTATTCCAGATCTTATCACCGGCGCTTCACCGGCCCGGGCTGGGGGGATCTCCGCTCAGCGGGTGAACCGCGAACACGTACTCTTCAACCGGTCTTCCGCCGATCAGATGTTCCCGAATGATCCGTTCGAGGACGGGCGGCGTACAGGAGTGGTACCACACGCCGTCGGGATAAACGACCGCAATCGGCCCGCGGGCGCAGATGCGAAGGCAATTCGCCTTGGTCCTGTAAACGCAGTTCGGGCCGGTGAGGAGGCCCAGTTCTTTCAGCCGGCGCTTGAGATGATCCCAGGCCGGCGCGCTCACTTCACGCGGCGCGCACTTGGGCTCGGTCTGGTCGGCGCAAAGGAAGATATGGCGGCCGAGCCGGGAAATTTGCAGCGTCTCCGCGATGCTGGCGAGGGCTGGGTCTGTCATGATGGGGTCCGCGTTCACTGCGTTGCCGGCCACGATGCTTGCGCCGACGCCTCGCGGAAGAGCGCGCGCTCGGCGGCTGGCGGCTCAATGCGCCAGTTGTGGTCCGCCTGGGCCGGCAGTTCGCCGTGCTGGGTGTAATACTCTACGATCAGATCGCGGATCTCATCCGCGGATCGCCAGAGAACCGGCGCATGACGAAACATGCCGTAGCCCGCGCTGCCGCCGGCGCGATAGCTGTTTATCGCGATCCGGAGCGGCGTGTCGTCGGACAGCGGCTTGCCTTTGTAGCGCAAATTTCTGATGCGTTGGCCGACCGGACGGCTGAGATCGATCTCGTATTCAACGCCGCTCGCCATATCGAAATTAAAGCCTGGGAACCTGTGATCGATCAGCGCCTGCGATGAACAGTCTCCCTCGCATTGTTTGAAATATCTGGCGGCGTTTTCAAGCGCCAGACGGACCATTTTCCCGACGCCGCGGATGGCGAGCAGCGTGTTGTCGTAGGGATACAGGGCCGCAATCTCGCGAACTGTGACCGGACCTTGGCGCACGCGCACGTTTGTGTTGAAGCAGGCGGCGAAGGACACATCCGCGCCCGTGAGGGCCATCTGCACAATATTGATCGCGTCGACAAGCGGCGTGTCCTCGACGCGGCACAGCCTGGAATCGAGGTCAGCCGCCGCGTGAGCCGCAGGCGCTCTCAGGTACTGCTCGGCTGCGTCGAAATACGGCTTCGCCATTCGAATCAGGGCTTCATCAACGGGCGTGGAATCGGTTACCGGAAGGAGTCTGCTCTTTTTGGCGGCGACGCGCCAGCGCCCACCCGACTCCTCCAGCGTGAAATCCATGCGTCCCAGCGAAATCCCCCAGTTCTTGGGTTGCATCAGGAGGACATTGCCGATCCGAGCCGTCTCAAGCTGCTGGTGCGTGTGCCCGAATACGATGGCATCAATTCCCGGCACGCCCGCCGCGATGTCGTATATCATGTTTTCGCTCGGCGCGCCGCCGGAATCCGCGGCGCCGGTCTTCAGATCCCGGCCAAGGCCGGCGTGAGCCGCCACAATGACCAAATCCGGCCTGGCCTCCGCCTTCAGCCGGGCAACAGCCTGTTCAACGCCGGTCTTGCCCGGCAGAAATTCATAACCCTTGTAGGATTCGGGTTGATCCCACAACGGAACGCTGGGCGTGGTCACGCCGATGATCGCAACGCGAACGCCGGCGATTTCCTTGACAATGAACGGCTCAAACGGACGGTTGTCCGCGCCCGGCGAGACGCGAATATTGGACGAGATCCATGGGAAGCGCGCCTCCGTCCGAGCGCGGTCCAGGTTCTTCAGTCCGAAATTGAACTCATGATTGCCCACCACCATCGCGGCATACCCGAGCGAGTTCATGGCCCGCATCATGGGATCGCCGTCAAGAGGCGTTCCCAACGGCAGATTCAGCGGCAGTTTTCCGAATTTGACATAGTGCTGATAAACGGACTCAAGCGGGGCGCCCTGAATGACATCGCCGCAGTCCACCAGAACCGTGTTGGGGTTCTCCGTCCGGATCTTCTGGATGAGCGTGGCGACTTTCGCCAAACCGCGCGGCGCCGGGTTGCCGGTATAGAAGTCATACGGATAGATGTTGCCGTGCAGATCCGTTGTCGCAAGCAATGTAATTTCGACGGTTTTTGCCCGCCCGGAAAGGGCGAGAAGGACGGTAAAGAGTACAAGTTGCGCAGTGCGCATTGGACGTCAATTTCAGTATAATCGGGCCTGATGAAATCATTGATTTTGCTACTTCTGGCTGGGCTGTGCGCGCTTGGCCAGACGCCCGCCGCAAAAAAGAGCGGCGCTGTGCGGCACACCGCGAGCAAAGGGGCGAGCGCTCGGCTTGCCAACCCGGCGCTATGGAATAGGCAGGCGCCGCCTGAGTTCAAAGCAAAACTGACGACAACCAAGGGCGACATTGTCATCGACGTGCACCGCGACTGGGCGCCTCTTGGCGCCGACCGTTTCTATAATCTGGTTCGCAGCGGATTTTTCACCAACGTAAGCTTCTATCGCGTGGTTCCCAACTTCATCGTCCAGTTCGGCGCATCGCCCGATCCAAAAGTCGAAGCAGCATGGAACAAAGCGCCGATCAAAGACGACCCCGTCAAGCAGAGCAACAAGCGCGGATTCGTCACATTCGCAATGGGTGGTCCAAACACGCGCACCACGGAAATCTTTATCAATCTGAAGGACAACACGCAGCTCGACGGCATGGGCTTTGCGCCCTTCGGCGAAGTTGTGGAAGGAATGGACGTGGTCGACAAGTTGTACAGCGGCTATGGAGATATGAAGGAGATGGGCGGCCGCGGTCCCTCGCAGCCGCGTGTACAAACCGAGGGTAAGGCTTATCTCGACAAGGAGTTTCCGCAGCTAGACAGCATCAAATACGCGTCCATCACTTCCCCGGCGCCTTCTGCGCCTCCGGCCAAGAAAGGCGGCGCCGCTCCGCCAGTGAAAAAGACCATGCCAGTGACCAAGTAAAGGCGGGAACGAACCGGAAGGCGTTCTGAGCTGTAGTACGCCGGATTTCGGGCGGAACACCAAACAACTCGGAACGCCATTTCTGGTGCTTAGAGAACTTAGCGACTCCGGAGTTCCGGATCGCTCGTGGAGGACATTCTCTTCTTTGCCTCAGTAGTGGACCAAGAGAGGAATATTCTCACGAAATCCTGACCGATATCCAGACGCAGAAGTGTGGTCCAGCCTCCAGCCGCGCTTCTCCGCGCTACATGGGTCCTGCGCCTGCGGAGGGGCTACAGGGATAAATCTGCGGTTCGACGCGCCATCGCGCCCGGTACGCCGACGTAATTTTCTCCTGAAAGGCCTCCACCGCCCGAGGATCGACGAGATTAACCGTGCAGCCGCCGAACCCGCCGCCAGTCATGCGCGCTCCATACACGCCGGGAATGCCGAGCGCGGAATCGACCAGGAAATCCAGCTCCGGGCTGCTGACTTCGTAGTCGTTTTGCAGGCTGCGGTGAGACGCCACAAACAGCTCCCCCATGCGCCGCAGATCAGCGCTCCGGGAGGCGTCTGCGAAGGCGTTCACCCGCTCGTTTTCGGTGATCACATGACGGGCGCGCCTTCGCGCCGGATCGGGGATCCTATCGGTGATCATATCCAGGGTTGCGTCTCGCAGAGAACTGACATGCGGAGCGCCTTTACGAATAAACTGCACCGCTTCGGCGCACTCTGCCACCCTCTGCCGGTACGCTGAGGTTCCCAGGTCATGCTTCACCATCGTGTTTACCGCCAGAATGGCGACGCCGTCAGGCAGGGGGACAGGCTCATACTCGAGGCTCCGGCAATCGATTTTGATCGCCGCATGCGGCTGCCCGAACACGGAAATGAACTGGTCCATAATGCCGCACGGCATGCCGACAAACTGGTTCTCCGCGCTATGACAAATGCGGACCAGCTCCATTCGGTCAGTGATCGCGCCATCGGACAGCGCAAGCGCGGATGCAACCTCGAGCGCTGCCGACGAACTCAGGCCGGCGCCGACCGGAACGGTTGAATGAATTAGGATATCCTTCGGTTGAATCTTGTATCCGCGCAGCGCGAGCTGCTGGGCCACGCCGAACACATAATCGCTCCAGTCGCCGCGCGGCCTTGCATTCCCGATCGCCTCCGCCGGCCATTCGGCGCCCTCCAGCAGGTCCTCCGAGTAGATCCGCAGCTGGCCCGGCGCCGCGCTCGGCGCCGCGGCTATGTAGCACGCCAGTTCGATCGCTATCGGCAGCACGAATCCTTGGTTGTAGTCCGTATGTTCGCCGATAAGATTCACGCGTCCCGGCGCGCGGAAGAGCGCCGGCGCCCGATCCCGCGGAAATCGCTCTGGATATTTTTGAATCAGGTAGTCCGCCGGGACAGCCACAGCAGCAGTCCTCCAAACGCCAGCATAGAAATACCCGTGTAGAGATTCACGTTCACCGGAGTTAGCGGCGCGCTGTAGCCGGAAAACAGACCGACCACGGTGAGAATGATCCCCATTAAAAGGAAGAACCATCCGGATGGAATTCGAAGATCCAGCATTGCCTTGCCTATCGGAAAAGAAAATTGAGGCCGAAGCACACGATGGCCACGCTGATCGCCAGGGGCCACGGCCGGCGATACCAGGGCTCGCCGGTTTCTCGTGGAATGACTGTGGTTCCGTAGACCAGGCCTTTCAGTTGCTCTTCGGGCGCCGGCTTCGTCGCCAGGCTGACCAGCACGGTCATCAGAAAACACGCGGCGAAGGCGAAGGTTGCCACCCAAAAGTTCTGGGCCATGGTCGAAGGGAACTGGTGCACCGGGGTGATCCAACCGCCCTTTCCTTCGGCAGTCGTCAATCCGTGCGTCAGGGTGGCGGCAGCAGTGCCGGCGATCAGACCTGTGAAGGCGCCGTGTCCAGTGGTTCGCTTCCAGAACATTCCCAGCAGAAAGGTCGCAAACAAAGGGGCGTTCACGAACCCAAATACGAGCTGGAGAATGTCCATCATATTGTTATAGAGCCGCGCGACGTAGGCGGCGCCAATCGAAGCGACCGTGCCAAAGATGGTGGTGAGGCGCCCAACCGTCAGATAGTGCGAGTCCGGCGCGTTGCGGCGAATGTAGCCTTGATAAATGTCGTAGGTAAATACCGTGTTGAACGCCGTCACATTCCCTGCCATTCCGGACATAAACGACGCCATCAAGCCGGTGAGGCCGAATCCCAGGAGCCCGGAAGGATAGAATTTGGCCATCAAGGTTGTCAACACTTGGTCGTAGTCATACCCCCCGCCACTCTTCAGCGGCAAGCTGTAACCGGAACCCATGTGGTTCAGCGCCACCGCGGCGACGCCGGGCACGATCACAATAAAGGGCAGAAACATTTTGGGAAACGCTCCCACCAGGGGCGTTTTTCGCGCCGAGGACATGGAGTCCGCCGCCATCGCGCGCTGTACCACCAGAAAGTTCGTACACCAGTAGCCGAACGACAGAACAAACCCCAGACCGATCAGCATCCCGATTACGTCAACGCCCATCGGATTATCCGAGGCGCTGCCCATGTAGCGCCAGGAGTGCACCATTTGCGGCGGCACGCGCGCCGCGATCCCTTGCCATCCCCCGGCGCGCCACACGGCCAGAACGGCGAGAGGCGCGAATCCGAGCACGATCAGGAAAAACTGGAGCACCTCATTGTAAATGGCGCTGGTCAAACCGCCCAAATAGGTGTAGATCAGGACGATCGCCGCTGACAGCAGCACCGAAGCCGTGAAGCTCCATCCGAGCACAAGCTGAAACAGGAGACCCAGAGCGTACATCGAAATGCCGGATGAAAACAGCGTCATCACCGCAAACGTGATCGCATTAAAGCCCCGGGTCTTTTCATCGAACCGCAGCTTCAGATATTCCGGTACGCTGCGGGCGCGGCTGCCGTAATAAAACGGCATCATGAACAGGCCGACAAACAGCATGGCCGGAATCGCGCCAACCCAATAAAAATGCGCGGTCATGATGCCGTACTTGGCCCCGGATGCGCACATCCCGATCAACTCTTGAGCTCCGAGGTTTGTTGCGACGAAGGCGAGGCTCGTGATCCACAGCGGCACGGAATGACGCGAGGTGAGGAAGTCTTCGCTGGTGGCGACGCCCCGTCTGAGCACCCAGCCAATGCCCAGCACAAAGGCGAAGTAGATTACGAGAATCAGGTAGTCGACGTAGGCGAGCGCCAAGCGATGAGTCTATCACAGCGCTTGGAGATTCCCTCGATGGATAGCGCCGTGGGTTGAACTTCCAAATCCCCACAGGGCGTCAGCGTTTTGTTTAACCGCCCAGTCGCAACGCCCGGGCGCGAAGCGGCAGCGTCCGGCCGCGGACTGGCTCGGACACAAGGTTGTGGCAGTCCTCCGGGCGGGTCTTGCGCTCCGTTGCTGATTCGCAGGGTAGAGTATACTCTCGTTCGAGAGGCGCTCTCGCGCCGGTCCGTTTTGCCGAGAGTTGGATCTGAAGTTCATAACACGGCTGTCTGTGAGCGCTGGTCATGAGCCAGCCAGCGAACGTGACCGCATGGCTGGTCCGAATGTCCGGGCCTCTGGCGGGGACCCGGTATCTGGTCCGCGATTCAATTACTCGCGTCGGCCGCAGTTCGCAGAATGACGTCCCGCTGGTTGATTGTCCAACCGTATCCGTCCATCATCTCGAAATACGCAAGCAAGGCGCCGATTACAAGATTCACGATCTCAACAGCACCAACGGGACGTTTGTCAATGGCGAGCGCGTCACCGAAGCGGTCCTGAAGCCTCCTTGCAATATTCAGCTCGGCAAAGGCGGGCCCGAGCTTACCTTCCTGCTGGATGACGCGGCCCCGGTTCCGGTGAACGAAACGCTGGTGGCGCATCCCTCCGACGTTCTCAAATCCGACGCCGGCGCGTCAGCCCCGGAAGAATCCCGCATCACTCGCGCGCACGACGATCTGCTGGTCGAAGCTGTCGCAAGATCCCGCATGGTTCGCCACAAAGGCATCGGCGACCAGACGCTCATGATTATGCGGCAGACGCTGGACAAAGCCATCCATCGCACGCGGCGGAAATTCGTCAAGACCATCGCGGTCCTGGCCGCCCTGCTTCTGGCTGTCTCGGGGTTCGGAGTCTGGAAAATTCTGGCCCTGCGGGCGGAGAAACAGAGAATTGATGCGGCGATCCGCGACATCGAGGCTCAGCTTCAACGCGCCAACCAGAACGCCGCGGATGTGAACGAGCTCTATGACCGCCTCAGCAACTACGAAGATCAGGCGAGGGGGCTCGAAAGGACCTTTTTGTATCGCGTGAGCATGCGCAGGAACGCGGACCCGATCGAGCAGGAGGTCAAGCGCCTCCTGGCGGAATTCGGAGCGGAAACGTACACCGTCCCGCCGGATTTTCTCGAGCAGGTCAAGCGATTCATTCAGCGATATCAGGGCCCCGACCGCCCGCACATCGTCAAAGGACTCGGACAGGCGCAGAATCAGCTGGAGACCGTCCGGAAGATCTTTGAGGAAGATCATCTTCCGCCCGATCTGGCTTACATGGCAATCGTTGAGAGCTCGCTCAGCGCTGAGAACAGCAGTTCGATGAACGCCGCCGGCCTGTGGCAATTCACGCCGTCGACGGCCAGGGCGTTCGGGCTGAAGGTTCAAGGCGGAATTGATGAGCGGCTGGATGTGCGTAAGTCTACCCGGGCGGCGTGCCGTTACATGCGAGACTTAATTCTCGATTTTGGCGCCGGCAGCTCCGTGATGCTTGCGCTCGCAGCGTACAATGTCGGTCCCAGCAGAGTCAAACAAGCCATCCGGCGCGTCACAGATCCAATCAAACAGCGCAATTTCTGGTACCTGTATCGCGCGCATGCCCTTCCTGAAGAAACCCGTGAATACGTTCCGAAGGTCATCGCTGTGATGATCATCGCGCGGCATCCGGAACGGTACGGTTTCTGATCCGCGACGGCGCTCTGTCGTCGATCTAGTACCCTACTGACGCGAACGCTCCTGGCCGATACAGCGGGATATGCTCAAATCCACACGATTTCTCGCGCCAACGCTGGCGGTAATGTGCAGCGTTGCGTTCGCCGCAAGGCAGGATTGTACGACCCAGCCGGGCGCTGCGGTCGGTGACGGGCCAGTTAGCGCCGAGGCGGTTTTTACCACGGGTGAAGGGTTTATTTCGATTACGCTCTCCAATTTGCAGGCTGATCCACGGAGCGCCGGTCAATTATTGAACGGCGTCGCGTTTACGCTCAGCGAGGGTCAGACCAGCGGCTCGCTGGGACCGAACTCAGCCAACCTCCGGCAGGTGAAAAGCGGCGGCGTATTTACCGATTTCGGGCCTTCCTCGACCGGCTGGGCCCTGGCCAGCGATTCCGGCGCGGGCTTGCGATTGTGCGTGCTTTGCAGCAACTTGGGGGCGGCTGGTCCGAGTCATCTTCTCATTGGCGGCCCGGCCGGCTCCGGCCGATATGAATCGGCAAACGGTTCCATTGCTGGGAATCGGCCGCATAATCCGTTCACCGCCGAGAGCGCGACATTCCTTGTCTATGTGCCTGGCCTTACCGAGAGCTCGACAGTTACCAGCGTAACTTTCTTCTTTGGCACGCAGGATGGAATCACCGCGCCGGGTTTCTGCGGCGGAACGCCGGTGCTCGAATAGTGTTTATTTTGCGGCGGCCGCGGGAGGGTGATAAAACCGCCCTCCGGCCATCCGCATGATCTTGCCCCACAGCGCGCGACCGAGCTCGGGAAGATCGTCCTCGCGATCGGGTATTACCTGGATATGCAGGCCGGCCATTTCATCCGTGCTGCCTGCTCCCCAGGTGACCCGCTTCGGCGGAAAGCTGGGATTGTGTGGATTGGCGACGGAATTATCGTATGTGAACTCCATCTCAAGGCGCGTCCCCGCGGGCAGCGCCACGGGTTCGACGTATCGATATTGCTCCTGTTCATCGAAGTCCCAATCGTCAATCCAGATCAGCCATACCCGCTCACCGGAAGGAAGCGTGGCCCATCCTTTCACATCTTTGCAAATATAGTGAGCGTGCGGAATGATGCCAACGGCATGAACGTCCACCGGCAGCACAAAATGATCGCGCACCTTGTAGGCGCGCTCTCCGGGGGGTATATCAATGTCACGCGAGACCAAGCCGACATCCACGACGTGGCGACTGGGGGCCGCCTCGGTGAAGTACAACGCGATTGCAGCCTGTTCGGTCTGATCTTCGCTGCGCGGATGAAAGTGCTCCTGGACAACGATGAAAGCCCCGCGCGGCAGCAGCACTGCCGTTCCGGGATACATCTCTACCGGCCCCGATCCGGGCGACCAGCCGCCAAGCGCGCCTGAAGGGAGAAATCCCGGCGTGCCGAAGCACGAGTATCCTTCCCCGCGCGGATCGAGCCGCTGCGAGGCGTGGCCCGCGTCGAGGAATAAGAGCGCATGATGGACCACCGAGCGATTCGAAGGCTTGAACTCGACAGCGCGCACCCAACGGTTCCGGTCCAGAGCCGTGGGAACAACGAAGCACCGGTAGGTATCTTTGCCGCGCGCCGGCGCGACGTAGGGGCGCCTCACCCGCAGGATGAGATCCGGCTTGCCGAGCCGCCACTCATTATCGAAGACCGGAGGCGGCGGGAGCGCGGACGGATCTCCTTCCGGGGCGCCTGCCTCTGCCCATGCCGCCAGCGTCCGGATTTCGGCGTCGCTGAGCCGGCGTTCCCCCGCGAAATGGCCATACCCGGGCGCCGGTTTCCAGGGAGGCATCTGCCGTTTCGCTGTTACCCTCGCAATCAGCTTTGCCCATCGCGCCGACTCCTGATAGGTGATCAGAGGAAAGGGCGCAACTTCTCCCCGGTGATGGCACGATGCGCAGTGCCGGTACAGGATAGGCGCAACCTCGCGCGTGAAGGTTGGCGCCGCTGAAGCGGGAAGGGCCGCGAAAAGCGGCAGAAACAACCGAAACATGCTCAAGTGTGGCCGAGAACCGGGTGCGGTTGATAACACTCCTCGAGCTGGCGAATCTCGTCCTTTTCCAGTTTGATTTTCATCGCCGCGACCGCGTCTTCGAGGTGTTGCATTTTGCTCGCGCCAATAATGGGCGCTGTGACGCCCGGTTTGCCTAGCATCCACGCCAGTGCGATTTGCGCGTTTGAAACGCCGCGGCGCTGGGCCACCTGCGTGAGCCGCTCCACAACGGCAAAATCGGACGGCTGATAGTACAGCCGGTGAGCGTATTCGTCGGTTTTAGCGCGAATCGTTTCTCCGAAATCCTGCGGCCGGCGGTTGCCGGCGAGAAAACCGCGGGCCAAGGGGCTCCACGGGATGATCCCGACGCCTTCCGCCATGCACAGCGGAATCATTTCGCGTTCTTCTTCGCGGTAAATCAGATTGTAATGATTTTGCATGCTGACAAAACGCGATATGCCGCGCTCGTCGGACTTATACAGCATCTTCGCGAACTGCCAGGCGTACATCGAAGACGCCCCGATATAGAGCGCCTTGCCGGCCTTTACAACGTCGTCGAGCGCCTCTAACGTCTCTTCAACCGGGGTGTCGTAGTCGAAGCGATGGATCTGGTAGAGGTCCACATACTCCATTCCAAGCCGTTGAAGACTGTTATCGATCGCATAGTGGATGTGCTTGCGCGACAGGCCGCGCTCATTGGGCTGGTCCCCCATGGCGTTGAAAACCTTGGTGGCGATCACGACGTTTTCGCGCGACGGCGCGAAATCGCGGATCGCGCGGCCGAGAATCTCTTCGCTTAAGCCAAGCGAGTAGATGTCCGCCGTGTCGAAAAAATTGATGCCGAGCTCGAGAGCGCGCTTGATAAACGATCGCCCCTCATCCTCTTCGAGAACCCACTCCCGCCACTTCTTGGAGCCATACGTCATCGTGCCGAGGCACAGCCGCGACACTTTCAGACCAGTGTTACCGAGCCGTGTATATTCCATCTGAGATCTATTTTGCAGGCTCATGCGCGAACTATGCAGCGGTTCGACCGGCTGTTTACACACGTACGCCATCTGGCTTGCATCTTGGGGGGTGGGTGTAGGACCGCAGCTCCGGAAGGCGTTTGCGCGCCGGTTCCCGCTGAGCGTAAAGAAGGGGGCTTAGCTGGAAACCGCCAGTGGGTTTGGAAACGCGTCCGAATCCGCCGTCGCTTTATGCAGGCACTGGAAATCCTTTTCCAACACGATCTCCAGACCAGCGCGATTGGCAGTGATTCCCGTTTGGTCTGTTTCCGCCCACCGCTGAGCTAATTCTTGGGGCGCACGCAAGCAGATCTCGCCCGCTCTGTAAGTCGCCTCGATCTCTGTGGCGCCCGGCGTCAGCTCAACCGCGTACGTCAGCGCTGCGCCGCCCGGAAACTGAATGGAGTCGCTCACGCGGCCGCTCATAGAAAGTTGTTCCACTTCGCGGCGGTTTAAACGAAAACGAATGACGTTGCTCTGAATGCGCATCTTCATAGGCGGACTCTTGCTCCTATCTTACAGTTCGAAAAGCCGCGCCAGATTAGATCCCTCGCGCACGATGGTCTGCGTCCGCTCCGGACCTGTCGAAACGCATCCAATTTCAACGCCGGTCCGCTCTTCCAGGAACTCGAGGTAGCGCTGCGCCGGACGCGGCAGCGCATCGTAGCGCGCGATGCCCTGCGTCGAAGCCTTCCAGCCGGGCAGTTTTTCATATACCGGCTCAATGGCCAGCATCCCGCGGTACGTCGCCGGCATCTCCGTCGTCTCCTTGCCGTCCACCCGATACGCGACGCAGACTGGAATCTCGCCGAGCTCGTCGAGCACATCCAGTTTGGTCATGATCAGGCTATCGAATCCATTCACGCTGGCCGTGTATTTCAGCAATGGCACGTCGAACCACCCGCACCGCCGCGGCCGGCCCGTCACCGCGCCGTATTCGTTGCCGCGGCGGCGAATCAGTTCACCGAACTCGTCCAGGCTCTCCGAAGGAAACGGACCTGACCCGACGCGCGTAATATAGGCCTTCGTCACGCCCAGAATGCCGTCCATCCGCGTGGGCGGAACGCCGGTTCCCGTGCAGGCGCCGCCTGCCGCCGCGCTAGAGGAGGTCACAAACGGATACGTGCCGTGATCGATGTCCAACATCGTGCCCTGCGCGCCCTCGAACAGAACGCTCTTGCCCTTGGCGATCGACTCATTCAAAAATCGCGCGGTGTCGCACACCATCGGACGCATGCGGTCTGCAAAACGCTCGTAATCCTCGCGAATCCGCGCGTAATCGATAGGCTCATCGATCTTGAACGTTTCCGCCAGAATGCGTTTGTCCTCGGCCAGGGTGTCGAACAAGACGCGAAAACTTTCGCGATCCAGCAGATCGGCTACGCGAATTCCGCGCCGCCCAACCTTGTCTTCGTACGCCGGTCCGATTCCACGCGAGGTCGTGCCGATTGGGATCCGGTTCTCGCGCGCCTCCGACATCTTCTCCACCAGCCGGTGAAATGGAAAAATCACATGCGCGCGGTTGCTGATAAACAGATTGCCGCGAACCTGAATCCCCGCGCTCTCAAGCGTCTCTATCTCCTCGAGCAATGCGGCAGGATCCACGACGACGCCGTTGCCGATCACAGCCTGAATGCCTGGCCGCAGTATGCCGCTCGGAATCAGCTTGAGAACATATTTCTTCTCGCCGATGAAAACCGTGTGGCCGGCGTTGTGCCCGCCCTGATAACGCGCGACAATATCGAAGCGATCCGAAAACAAATCCACGACTTTACCCTTGCCCTCATCGCCCCATTGCGCGCCAAGCACAATAATATTGCTCATCCTGAAGCGTCCGGTTGGTTGTAGGCCGAACCTTATTGTAACTGGTAGGGCGGGGCTCCAGCACTCAAGCGGTCTTTGAGCGCTTTCGCCTCAATAAACGATCCGGTCCTTCTTCGCTTCAAACTTCTTCGCGTCGATCCCCGGAATCTTGACCACGTCCTCCCAGGACTTAAAATTCCCGTTCGCCTCGCGGTAGCGCACAATCGCGGCGCCGTCCGCGGCGGGAATGGCCAGAAAGGCCGCAATCTGCTTCGCGTCCGCCGTGTTGATATTCAGCTTCGCGGGAAGCGCCGGCTGCCCGCCCGGCTTGTCAGGACCGTAATTTTTGGTCAGATAATCGAGCACGGCGTTAAACTCTTCATCGCTCGCATCCGCGCCCTTGTCCACCATTGCTTCGATCGTGGCGCGCCACTGTTCGCGCGTGCCGCGGCGGCTGGTCACGAGGTCCAGCTTGTGGCAACTGCCGCACACCTTGGCCAGCAGCTTGTGGCCTTCGTCATCGGCGGTCTTCTCCCCCTGGGCCGCATAGCCGGCCCACGCCAGCGCGGCGATCGCCGCGCCTGCAACCATCAGTGCTGCTCTCATAACACTCCTTGAGCCAGCGTCGCGGTTGACCGGTTGGCCGTTGGCCCTCCGGCGCGCCGTCCTCCGGCCCAGCGTGACGATTCCCGGATCCGCAATGCCGCCGGCAGCCGCAGCGTGATCGATCCGCTGCGCTCGGTCTTGTTCTCGATCCGCTCCAGCAGAATTTCCGCGGCTCGGAACCCGATATCGTATGCGGGCTGCTCCACGGTGGTAATCGCCGGCGAGAACAGGCCGGGCACGGTCAATTCATCAAACGTCACGAACGCGATATCATCCGGCGTCCGCAGCCCGCATTCCCGAAAGGCGCGCAGCACTCCCAATCCGCTGGGTCCGTTCGTTGACAGGATCGCGTCCGGGCGTCTCGCCGCGTCCTGCAAACGGGCGCTGCACAGGGCGGCTATATTCTCCAGCCGCAGGTTGCCCTCCCAAATCATGTCGGGGTCGAGGCCCAGTCCGGCCCGGGTCAGCGCCTGCCTGCATCCAAGCAGCCTGCGCCGCTCGTTTTTCAAGCTCAGCGGCCCGGTCACGATCGCAACCCTTTGGCATCCCATGTCCACCAGATGTTGGACGCCCATCTTCGCCGCCTCGATATCGTCCACGGCGACAGAATCCACCGGCAGCCGGTCCGGAATCCGGTCCAGACACACCACTGGAATGCCCGATTCAATAATGCGCAAAATTTGCGTCACCGGCGTAGGCGCGGCGGCGATCACCAGGAGAATACCTTCCACCCGCTGCGACCGGAGCAGCGAGAGCAACTCCTTCTGCCGCTGCCCATCATCATCGGAATTGACCGCGATCAAAGAGTACCCGCGCCCCCGCGCCGCCATCTCCGCGCCCCGAATCACCTGTGGATAAAACGAGATCGTCATGTCCGGCACGATGATGCCCAGCGTACGCGTGCGGCTGGTTTTAAGGCTGCGCGCGACGTGATTGGGATGATAGTTCAACTCCCGGATCGCCGCCTGCACTTTCAGCCTGAGCGCCTCGCTGACGTGAACCGACCCGGTTATCACGTGCGAGACGGTGCCGACGGAAACGCCGGCGCGGCGCGCCACTTCTCTGATGGTCGGCATTGCTGCTGAATCGCCTCGAGCGACCGGCTACAGATTCCTGATCCGGATATTCCGGACTTCAATCTTCATCGCAGGCCCTCGGTGCACCTGTATGCCGATCAGCCCGCTCATCTTGCGATTGGCTGCGTCATCGTCCACCAGCATGCTCATCACATGACCGTTCCAGGTCTGAATTAGCGTGTTGCCGCGCGCAATAATATCGACGTCGTTCCAGTCGGTCCCTTTTATGAAAGCCTTCAGCTCGCCGCTATCTCCGAGCGATCCAATCAGACCTGGCTTCTTTCCGTTCGCAATGTAGGTCGCCTGCCCCCGAAGCGCCAGAAATCCGCGCCCACGCTCTTCATAGATCTGACCGGTGAACGTCTGCTGGCCGTCGATGTCGGCCTGGTAGCCCTTCATGGCCCACTTGATATCGGGAAGCTCCACGCTGCGGTACTGGATCCCGCTGTTGAATCCGGTCAATCGGTATTGAAGTCGCAGTTCGAAATCGCCGGGAGAACCGCCGCGCCAAATTAAAAACGTATTCTGCTGCGGCTGCTTTTCCGCCGTCGTCTCGCCGACGATCGTCCCGTTCTCAATACGCCAGAACTGCGGATCGCCATCCCAACCGTTCAGCGTCTTGCCGTCAAAAATCTGCTGGAAGCCCGATTCGTCCAGCGGCGCGATCATCTTCGATAGATCGAACCCCCCCCGCCGCCCGCCTTGCGGCTGCGCGCCGAGAGCGAAAGCAAACAGAACTGCCAACGCCACGCCTCTCTTCATCATGCTCCAACTCCGTCATTGCCCCGCCACTACCCTGCCTGCTCCGCCGCTGCTCCTACCTTAACCCACGTCTTCTCCGACGCCGACCGCAACACGGCATCCGTCACATAATCCGTTTTCAGCGCCTCTCTGAACGTCGGGGACGGCTCCTTGCCCTGCCCGACCGCCGTCAGAAAATCCGCCGCCTGGTGAATGAATGTGTGCTCGTAGCCGATCTGCAAACCGGGCACCCACCAGTTGCCCATATAGGGATGCTCCCGGTCCGTAATATGAATGCTGCGCCAGCCCCGAACCCGGCCCTCATCGCGATGATCAAAATACTCCAGCCGGTGCAGATCGTGCAGATCCCAGAAAATGGAGGCGTGTTCGCCGTTGATCTCGAACGTGTACAGCGCCTTGTGCCCGCGCGCATATCGCGTGGCCTCAAACGTAGCCAGCGATCCGTTCCGGAATCGCGCAAGAAACGCGCTCGCGTCATCGATCCTGACCGGCTCCACCTTGCCCGTCAGATTGTGCTTGCGGCTCTTGATGAAGGTCTCCGTCATCGCCGAGACTTCATCGATTTCGCCGTTGAGCCACATCGCCGTGTCAATGCAATGAGCCAGCAGATCGCCCGTGACGCCGCTGCCGGCAACATTCGCATCCAGCCGCCACAATCCCTCGCCGCCCTGCGGCAGCTCGCTTGAGATGGTCCAGTCCTGCAAAAACTTCGCGCGGTAATGAAAAATGCGGCCGAGCCGCCCTTCATCGATCAATTGCTTGGCCAGCGTCACCGCCGGAACGCGCCGATAGTTGTACCACACCATGTTGGGCGCGCCAGCCTCGTCGACAGCCTTCACCATGGCTTCCGATTCGCGGGCGCTGCGGCCGAGCGGCTTCTCGCACATCACCATCTTTCCAGCCTTGGCTGCCGCAATCGCAATCTCGGCGTGGGTGTCATTGGGGCTCGCGATATCGATCAGATCGATCTCCGGCGATTCCACCATCCGCCTCCAGTCCGTCTCCACCGATTCATAGCCCCACTTGGAAGCGAATGCGCGCGCCCGCTCCGCATTACGCGCGCAGATCGTTTTCAGAACCGGCTGGTACGGCACGTCGAAGAAATTCGAAACGCGGAGAAATGCATTCGTGTGGGTCCGTCCCATGAACCCATAGCCAACCATTCCAATGTTCAGCTTCTTCATGCATCCCATCCATGAGCGTTCCGGACGTCGACCATCACGCGGAGCACGTCGTTCCATGTCTTTGGATCGAGCATCACCGCGTTCGGAAACATGCAGCCGTCCCAGCAAATGTGCTGGAACGCCCGCGTCGGCTGGCCTGCGTCATCCCGCATCCAGGCGCCGGCGTCCTGTATGATATCCAGCTTGCCGTTCGGATCGCGCGGCAGGCAATGCCTCCCTGTTTTGTCATGCGATCCCGAGCCCTTCACGCTGCCATCGTTCTGGGCCACATGGAAATCGATCGTCCATGGCCGCAGAGCGCGCGCGACCTGGCGATAGGCCTCTCGCAGCGCCTCTGCATCCGACCAATCGAAATCCTCCGGCAGCAGCCGGTCTTCCGGCGCGTTATAGCCCATCGTGAACAGCATCGTGTGCGCCATGTCCGCCTGATAGCCGAGCGTCTGCGGACGGTCCACGCGCTCCAGCAGCTCGACATTGCGCCGCCAGCTGTGCATGCCGCCCCAGCAGATCTCGCCTTCGGCCGCAAGCCGCTCGCCGAAATCCTCCGCAATCGAGCACGCCTCGCGAAAGGTCCGCGCAATGCGCTTCGTGTTTTCCACAGGATCTTTGGCCCACTCGGCCGGGCTTGTGGCGGAGTCGATGCGTATGACGCCATAGTTCCGTACGCCCAGGTCGCGCAGCCTGCGCCCGATCCGACAGGATTTCTTGACTTGCGTCAGAAAACGGCGGCGCTCTTCTTCGTTCCCCATAGCGGATCCGCCCCCGGTTGGCGGCCACACGGGCGCTACCAGCGATCCGGCGCACAGCCCTTTGGACCGAAGATTATCGGCCAGCCGCGCCAAGTCGTCGTCCGATGAGTCGATGTCGGTGTGCGGCAGCGAGAGGAACAGGTCCACGCCCTCAAACCGCGCGCCATCCACCTCAGCGGCGGCGGTCATTCGCAGCATGGTCTCAAGATCAATCGGCGGTTCCGAATCGGGGCCCTTGCCCACCAGGCCCGGCCACATCGCATTATGAAGCCTGGGATATCGGTGCATGGCTGCCGCGCTCCTTTCAGCGTTCCGCCGGATTTCCCAGGCTGAACGCGTACAGCGTGCTGTCATGCGAGGTCGCGTAGACGCGCCCGCTTGCTACCACCGGCGCGCTGAAATGCGAAAAGGTCTTGATGGCGTCGCCGCTTGAATACAGCACCTTTCCTGTCTTCGCATCCAGCGCATACAGGACCGCATGACCCACCTTTTTGATCCGCTCGGCCGTGCTCAGCACGCCGCCGTTGGGACCCGATTGCACCGGATTGTCGCCATCGGATATCGCATAGACGACGCCATTAGCGATCACCACCGGCGTCGGCAGCAACATGTCAACTGAATTCCACACCGGAACCAGGACCGGCTTGTCATTCTGCGTTTCCACCTTGAACGCCATGACGCTTCCGTTCGGCGTGGCGCCATAGGAAGTGGGGAACTTTGTCTCTGGCGTCGGCGGCCCCCACGCCGGAGCATACAGCCAGCGCGTTCCAGATTCGTCTTCCCAAGTCGAGAACGAGCCCCAGAAGCCGCGGCCTGCGAAATTAACCTCTTCATTGGTCAGCAGCGCGCTGCGGAACAGCGGCGTGCGGTGATTCGGCCCGCCCAGCGATTTCGTGTCGAGCAGATAGATACGGCCCTCCTTGCCCGCCGCGGCCACCAGTTCCCAGTTCTTGTATTTGAAGACCACCGGCGTGAGATTGCCCATATCGAGGTCTTTTCGGGTAATCCAGCCGCGATTCGAAGGGGTGTAGTAGTCGAGGAGTTTCAGTTCCTTCGACAGCATCACCACGCTGTCGGCGTAATCTCCCTTGGCCGGATCGTACGACCCATCGCCGGTCTCGACGATGATATTGCCCTCGGAGGTCAGCGCAGCGCCGCCTCGGCCCCAGATCCCGGCGCCGCCAGGACGGCTGGTGCTTACCAGAAAACTGGCGACCTTGTGCTGTGGATCGTTCAGGTCGAGCGACCATACGCCCGAGTGCGCTCCGCCGCATCCCTGCGAGGTGACCGTGTAGAGCCGCGATCCTTCCGCATTTAATGCCCAGTTCTTCGAGAGCGGCGGAACAAACTGAACCGGCGGAATCACATCTTCGCCGCTGATCAGGTTAAATCCGTGCAGCTTGCCGTCGCTCGCGATCACATACACGGCCTGCCCGCGAAACCGTCCGCCGCCCGGTCCTGCGTTTTCGCCGGGCAACTGCGGCAGCGGCGCAATCACCGGGTCCGCGTTTAATGCGTTCGGGCACAGCCAGTGGGCTGGGCGTCCGCTCTGCGGCTGCGCCGTCACCGACATCGTCTTTTCCCAATACAGCTTGCCCGTGTCGGTGTCGATCGCAAA
>DASRCT010000042.1:0-101139 GCA_035652975.1 Bryobacteraceae bacterium
ACGCGGACTGGTTCCCGCGAGAGAATAAGCGCGGCGGCGCATGGATGGATGCGCTGATCACGGGGCTGCCCGCCATTGATCCGAAGCAGCCCCACCTCGGCGTCATTTGCGGCAATCTGAATCCGCCTGTGGGCGATACCCCCGCATTGCTGACTCATCGCGAGGTGGAAACGATCTTTCATGAATTCGGCCACCTTCTGCATCACGCCTTGAGCCGCGTCGAAGTGCGCAGCCTTGCGGGCACGAATGTGGCCTGGGATTTCGTGGAGCTGCCTTCGCAGATCATGGAGAACTGGTGCTGGGAGCGCGAGTCGCTGGACCTGTTCGCGCGCCATTATCAGACCGGGGCGCCGATCCCCGACGAGCTGTATAAAAAGATGCGGCGCGCGAAAACGTTCCGCGCTGCCAATGCCCAGATGAGGCAGCTCGGATTTGGTTTCATCGACCTCGCGCTCCACCGCCAATACGACCCGGACCGCGATGGGGACCCCGTCGCCTATTCGCGAAAAATTCTTGAGCGGTTCTCGCCTGCGCCGCTGCCGCCGGATCACGCCATGATCGCCAGCTTTCATCACCTGTTCGGAAATCCCGTGGGCTACGGGGCGGGTTACTACTCTTATAAGTGGGCGGAGGTCCTGGACGCCGACGCCTTCACCCGTTTTCGTCAGGCGGGGATTTTCAGCGCCGACGTCGGCCGCGCCTTCCGCGACCGCATACTGGCAAAAGGGGACAGCGAAGATCCCGCCGAGCTGTACCGCGCGTTCATGGGCCGCGACCCCGATCCGCAAGCTCTTCTAGAGAGAGCGGGACTCACTTAGGATGACAATACGGCGTTGTGTTATTGAATCGCCATACGGCAGCGCCAGAGCTTTGCGCTGCGCGTTCGCTTTCGGAGCTCGAGAAACCGGCCGGGCGGGATTTCAGGTGAGATGGAAAAGGTTCGATTCTTAGAGAGTTTCAATTGAGGTTTGCAAGCGGAGCAGCCTGATTCCTCGAGCCCTCGTCAAAAGCTTCACGGCGTTTAAATCAGCATGCTGCTCGCCAAACTTGATTGCGCGACATTTCAAGCAGTTAGCCCAAGGCCTCCTTCACTGCCCGGCAACTATTACCCTGCCGTATTGAAGGATCTACTCTGGGCTCAGGTCCTTCGCGCGCAAACGATCGATGGCCCAGGCGATACCGCTGATGAGAACGGTCCCGCCGATCCAGTTCCAAGCGAGGACGGGCGCCGGCGGGGCTTGCGTGATGAGCCACTGCCCGGGAATAAGAAACGCTGCGAGCGCGGTGGCGTAAGCGATCATGGGCTTGCGCGCCCGGCCCGCTTTGCCCGCATACGCCGCAACGCCGGCAGCGGTCGCCGCGACTTCAACAGCGATCGCGGCCCAGGGCTTATCCCAGAGCCCCAGGCCAAATTTACGCGAGTCTTCTCCGGCAAGCGGAAGCTCCGGGACATGCGTCACCCAGTCCAGGACAAAGTGGGAGGCAATGGCGCATGCAACCAGCGCGGCCGTCCTGCGGCCAGCGACGATCCATGCGATAACTGCGCCAGCGAGCGCCCACACTCCCGTGGCCAGCAGGCCGTGTGAATAGGGGAACGTGAATTCGACGTAGTGCCGGAATTCGAAGCTCGGCGGGATGTGAACTTCTTCAAGCCCAAGCAGGACGAAGACGCCGAGCAGCAAGTCGGCCGCCAATGCGCACAACACATACCATCCGGCATTGGTCCGCCTGTCCGCGCGGCTCAACCCCAACCCCGCCGCAAGGTGCCCGACGCCCATCGGCAGCAGCTATTCGTCTTCGCCCAGGTCGGCGCTGCGATTTTCGAATTTCGTGAATTCTTTCAGGAAAACGAGCTTCACCACGCCGGTGGGGCCGTTGCGCTGCTTGGCGATGATCAGGTCCGCCAGGCCGCGCAGGTCTTCGCGGTCCGGCTTGTAATATTCTTCTCGATACACGAACGCCACCAGATCGGCGTCCTGCTCAATCGAACCGGATTCCCGAAGATCGCTCAACTGCGGCTTGTGGTCTCCGGGCCGCTGCTCCGGCGCGCGACTCAGCTGCGACAGGACCAGAAACGGGACCTTAAGCTCATTGGCCATGAGCTTGAGACCGCGCGAGAGCGCGCTGATTTCCTGGTTGCGATTTTCGCTTTTGCCGCGGCTGCTCATCAACTGAAGATAGTCGATCACCACCAGGGCCAGCCCGTGCTCGTTGCGCAGGCGGCGCAGCTTGGCGTGAATATCCATGAGCGTGACGCCGGGCGTATCGTCGATGAACAGGGGCGCTTCCATCAGCTCGCCCAGCGCGTGATGCAGACGCCGGCGCTCCTCCTGGTTGAGAAAGCCGGCCCGAAACTTGCCCTGATCCACGCGCGCGCCGGCGCACACCATGCGGGTGAGCAGGGACTCCTTCGACATTTCGAGCGAGAACACGGCGACCGGGCGCTTGTTGCGGGTCGCAACGTGCTGCGCGATGTTCAGCGCCAGAGCCGTCTTGCCCATTGACGGGCGCGCCGCGAGGATGAACAGTTCGCCCGCGTGCAGACCGCCGGTCATATCGTCGAACTTGGTAAATCCGGTCCCAATTCCCTTGATGCGCCGGCTGGGATCGAGAAAGGCGTTCAGCCCGCCTTCGAACTCGGAAACGATCTGGGCCGGCGTGGCCAGCGCATCGGTGGTCCGGGCCTCACCCAGCCGGAGGAGCATTTCTTCCGCTCCGGCCAGGACCTCATCAGGCGCATCCTCCTGGAGCATGCAGCGATCGATCAGCTTCTGCGAAACAAAGATGATCTTGCGCAGCAGCGCCTTGTCTTTAACGATCCGGATATAGCCGTCGACGTTGGAGAGTTTCGGCAGGCCGTCGTCCAGAGAAACGAGATAGCTGAGCCCGTCAACGGATTCGAGCTGGTTCTGGCGCATGAGCTCGTCGGCAAGCGAGATGCGGTCGATCCGCTCGCCCCGCTCGTACAGATCGCGCATGCGGGCGAATATGCGCCGGTGCTTTTCCAGGCTGAAGTCGTCGATGTCCAGGGTCGCGGCGACCTGGAGGAACAGCGAATCGTCGATCAGGATGGATCCGAGGACGAAACGTTCCGCGTCCAGGTTTACGGGAAGACCCTTGTCGACTGTGTCGCCAACTTTCATGGGAATTTCCAAATTACCCGGCTCGGCCCCGGGCGCCAACAACCAATTCCGGGCCGTCGATTGAGGCATTTACGCTGTGGACGTTGAAGTGGATATCGCCGGCCCGCCGGCGCCTTGCAACTCTTTGGAGCACAACGGCGCCGGAGCGTTTTCCGCAGTTTTCCACAATACAATACGCTTGTTTTCTGTTTTAACTCAGATGAACGCGCTTGAAAAGTATTTTCCGCTGAGGCACACAAGCGCGCTTCCGGAGCGGCGCGGTGAATGCGCCTCCAGTGGCGTAACAGCCAGCCTGCGCCCGGCCGCCGGGGCGCAGCTAGCCCAATCTGCGCGCCCTGAGCCTGTCAAAGCGCGGATCGCTCCGGAGCGCGTCAAAACGCGGATCGGCGCCCAGCCATACGGCCCAGACGTCGCGCTGAGCAATGGCTCGATCGAGATAGTGCAGAGCGGCGTCGGGCTTGCCAAGACCCGATGCGGCGACCGCCAGCCAGTAGGGCGAAACATACATGCGTTCGGCGCTGGTCTTGAGCTCGGATGCGATTTCACGGGCTTCCTCAACGCGGCCAGCAGCCGCCAACGCATGAGCCAGTCCCGCCAGCGCCGCCGGATGGCGGTCTGAGCACTTCGCGGCATTCCCGAACTCGATCACCGCGGCGTCGTAGTCGCCCAGCTGTTCATAGGCGAGCGCGAGCGTCGCCTGCGCGGGCGCCAGCTTCGCGTCTATCATCAGAGCATTCCAGGACTGGTCGGCGGCGCCCTGATAGTCGCGCGACAGATACAGCGCCCATGCCAGCTCGGTGTTGGTCACAAGCGAAAGCGGATCCAGTTGCCGCGCCGCGCGCAATTCCGTGACGGCTTGCTCGAAACGGCCGGACGCTGCGAGCAACGCCGCGTATCCGCGGCGCGCCGACACGCAACGCGGGTCGAGGCCGAGGGCATGGACATAGCCGGCCTCCGCCCCGGCCCAGTCGCCATCCCGGAGCTTCCTCACGCCGGCGAGCGCGGCATGAGCCTCCGCAAGGTCCGCGTCCAGCTGCACCGCACGCTGGGAGTACTCAGCGGCGTGACGTAAGGCGTCGCTTGCGGCCGCGCGGCCGATAAACGCATACAGAAGGTACGCTGCCGCCAGACCCGCGTGCGCCGGCGCATATGCCGGATCGGCCTCGATGGCGGACTGAAATAAGGCGATGCTCCGGCGCAGCCCGTCCTCGGACATTTGGTTGTAAAAGTATTGTCCGCGCAGGTAGTCGTCTCGGGCCAGTGAAGACGCGGCAGTCGTGACAACAGACGCCGGTTGCCCGGCTGTCGACGGCGGCCGGACTTCAATGAACTCCACCGGCGCGATGAATCGATAGCCTAGGCCCGATCTCGTCTCGATGAAACGCGGGCTGCGGGGCGAATCGCGGAGAACCCGACGAAGCGAATTCACCGCGGTATTCAGGCTCCGTTCAAAGTTGACGTAGAGCCCCGGCCACAGCCGTTCGGAGATCTCCTTGCGCGTCACCAGCGCGCCCCGCGCTTCCAGCAACATCTCCAGCAACTGAAATGGCTTGTGCTGGAGCTTCAGCCGCGCTCCGCTCTTTCTGAGCTCCCGCGCCTCCAAGTCGGCTTCGTAGGCGCCGAACCGCACAATGCGGACGACCCTTCTGTTGCCTCGCGTCGCATCCGGCGCGGCCGTCATACGCCTGACCCGAAATCAAGATGACGCAACAACCCGTTTGCGAAATGTCGTTTGGCTCCTGACAATCGCTTGACCTTCTCCTTACGCACCCTAAAGCCAATTCTCTCGTATAAATCCTTGGACGAAAAAAAGCCCGACAGGTTCGATTCCGAGGTCAAAAAGGAGGCCACTCAATGAACTGGGTATTAAAAGGCGCGGCGGTATTGTCGGCCGCAACCTTCGCCATTGCCGCCGAGGGCGCGAAATGGCCAATGTTCAAGGGAAAGTTCACGCTCCCTTATGAAGTTCACTGGGGCAATGTGGTGCTGCCCGCCGGAGAATACACTATAGCAAACAGCGATCCGGTCCGTCCGCAATTCATGTACGTGCAAACCGAAGGCGCTACATACGTTCTGCTGGCAGGCCCGACGGCCGACTTTCGCGGCTCGTCCAGCCAGCTCGAGCTCGAAAACATCGATGGCGCGCATTTCGTGAAACGGCTCGAAGTGGCCAGCTCGGGGACCGCCTACAGCTTTGGCATTCCGAAAGCCTATCGGAACCGTGCGGTGGCGGCGAAGGCTGCCGTGGAGACGCTCGGCGTGATGGAAAGCAAATGAAGACGATCCGCCGCGCGGTCTGACTGCCAGAGGCGACAGGGGCCGCGCGGATCTGTTCCATTCCTTAAGCCGGACGATTGGCCAGAATCAGCGGCGACGGACCCGGCGAGTCCAACTGGCGAGGGTTCTCAAACCCCGCTTCGCGCAACCATCCAGCAATCTCTTCGAACGACCAGGTGTCGCCCTGGTCCGTGTTGACCAGCATGTTCACGGCGAAAATCAGGCTCACCGGAGGAGCGCTGCGGTCCGGCTCGACCAGGAATTCCTGAACCGCGATGGTTCCTCCGGGCGCAAGCGCCTCAAACGTTTTGCGCAATAGCGCGCGGCTCTTTTGCTCGCCCTCGCTGTGCAGAATGTGCCCGATGGCGGCGATATCATAACCGCTGCCGAAGTCCGCGGTGGCAAGATCGCCGGGAATGAAGGAAAAGCGATCCGTCAGCCCCCTGCTTTCGACATTGGCGCGCGTAATATCGATCACGCCCGGCCAGTCCACGGCGGTCACCTTGACCAGCGGAGCGCTTTCGGCAAGCGTGATTCCCCACACTCCGGATCCGGCCCCGATATCAAGAACGCTGGCCGGCTGCTTGCGTTCATCGAGCTTCAATTCTTTCGCCAGCGCCTGCGCGGGTCCATGGCTCATCGGAAAAATGTCGTTGACGAACTCATGGAAGAACTGCGCTCCCACTTCTTGGTTGTTCACGCCGCCATTGGCGGGGCGGCCGGTCCGAACAACATCGCTGAGTTTCATCCACGCGGGGATCAGCTGCGTACTGGTGTGGCGTATGAATCCGCCAAAATAGACCGGCTTCCCCTTCACCAGAAATGTCGCCGCGTCGGGCGCCAGGCCGACGCGATGGTCCGCATCCCGGGTGAGAATGCCAAGACCCGCGAGAGCATTTACAAGAGCCCTCAATCCGCGGCTGGATGCGCCGGTAATGCGCGTCAGTTCTTCCAGCGTTTTGGGTCCGCCGTCAAGCGCTTCGAATACGCCGTTGCGGATTCCCGCCTCGAGCATTAACGGAGCGGCGAATCCCCACGCCATTTGCATGATGCGTTCAGGACTTACAGCAGCGGATTGGGTCATAATCAGTCGAATTCCTCCTTTTGAGACATGTGTGGCGCCCTTCACAATCATACGGCCATCACCGGCAGGCGCTTCTGGCCGGTTCCGCTCGCGCAGATAAGACGCCGAGGGCAGCGACGACCGCTCCGTGATTGCACGCGAGCTCATCCGCGGCGGCGGCCCGCGAGTCTGTTTGCTATGATAATTTTGCCGCGATTGCGCGAACGTGGCGGAATTGGCAGACGCACTGGATTTAGGTTCCAGCGCCCGTAAGGGCATGGGAGTTCGACCCTCCCCGTTCGCACCATACCCGCCTCTGACCGAAGTCTTTGATCTTCAGCGTCGCGCATTTTCAGCAGATCCATACCCTGAGGCAGCAGTGCGGCGCGAGCGTCTGAAGCGGCTGGAACGCGCGATTCTCGTCAACCAGGACGCGCTGGCGCAAGCGCTTGATGAAGACTTCGGGGGGCGGTCCCGCGCAGAGGCGCTGTTCTCCGAAATTCTGGTCGCATTGAACTCCATCCGGCATGCTCGCCGGCATGTCGCGCGGTGGATGGCCTGCCGGCGGCGCGATCTTGGATGGCAACTGCAGCCCGCGCGCGCTTATGTCCTGCCGCAGCCTCTTGGGATCGTGGGAATCATGGCGCCGTGGAACTATCCCGTGTTCCTGACGACCGCGCCGCTTGCCGGAGCGCTCGCGGCTGGAAACCGCGCCATGATCAAGCCCTCCGAACACGCTCCCCGCACAGCAGCCCTGCTGGCGGACATCTTTCACCAAACGTTTCCGCGCGATCTTGTTGCCGTCGTGAACGGCGACGCCGCCGCTGCTTCTGCGTTCGCCTCGCTGCCATTCGACCATCTGTTGTTTACCGGCTCGGCAGGCGTCGGAAGAGAGGTGATGCGCGCCGCAAGCGAAAATCTGACGCCCGTTACGCTCGAGCTTGGCGGGAAATCGCCCGCGATTGTCGCGCCGGACGCCGATCTGCGCCGCGCCGCCGAAGACATCGCCTATGGTAAGCTGCTCAACGGCGGACAGACCTGCATCGCGCCCGACTATGCGCTGGTTCCAGCGGAGCAACTGCGAGCATTCGTCCATGCCATGCTGGAGGCCATCGAACGGTATTATCCCGCCGCGACGGCAAATCCCGACTACACGGCTATCATTAACCAGCGGCATTACGATCGCCTCCGAGCCTGTCTGGATGAGGCCCGCGCGGCTGGCGCCGAAGTCGTTGAGATCGGCCCCTCCTCTTCAGCCGGCCGGAAGATCGCGCCCGCGCTCATCATCGACCCGCCCGATGAGATCGCCGTGATGCGCGAGGAGATCTTCGGGCCTCTGCTGCCGGTAAAGCGCTACCGCGACATCAATGACGCGATTGAGTATGTGAACGGGCGGCCCCGCCCGCTTGCGCTGTACCTGTTTGCGCAAGATCAGAAGCTGATCGACCGCGTGCTGGAGCGCACTGTGTCCGGCGGCGTGTGCGTCAACGACACGCTGCTGCACGTCGCCGCAGAGGATCTTCCATTCGGAGGCGTTGGACCGAGCGGCATCGGCCACTATCATGGGCAGGCCGGATTCGACGCCTTCAGCAAACTTAAGCCTGTATTTCGCCGCCGCTGGCCGGGTCTCAGCCGTCTGTTGCGCCCGCCGTATGGGCGCGTTCATGAGTGGCTGCGGCGGGTGCTGATCCGGTAAGCTGCTGACGCGGACTATCTGGCGGCGCCCGGTCGTAACGGGGCGAGCAAGCAGGATGCGAGTCTGTGGCGATGCCGTTGCCCGCCGCGCTTCTTGCACGCGCAGTTTGAGCGCACTGCGCTCCTCAGCGCCCATTGTGCGCATTCATCTGCGCCGCCGTCTCGGCCCGCGCCCGCCGGCACTCCTCACACGGGCAGATCTCCCGCAGATGATCATAGGAATAAATCCCCGTATTATGCCCGTCGTTCCACGCGATCCGGATTGCGTAATGTCCCACCGGCTCCACGTTCAGCATCTTCAGCGCGGGCTTGAACATCGGAAACGGACTCGCATCCGGCTTCGAGTAGTTCGATTTCTGCGGCTCGGCGCCATGCGCCCCGGTGCAAGTTGCGCAGGGGCACTCGTCGCGCAGATAGGCGAGCGAGTAATCGCTCTTGTGCCCGTCGGACCAGTCGATCTTGATGCCCTTTGATTTTGAAATGGCGATGTGTTCGGGGGTGAATGCCATGGATTTACTGAACGCGCTCCACGTCGCGCACGCCTGAAATGCGCCGGATCGCGGACAGGATCCGCTCCAGCTGCTTCTTATCCCGGATCTCGGCGGTCATCTCCACCACGGCGCCGTCGTTTCCGCGCTTGTCATCGGCGCGCGCTTCCAGGCTGCGAATATTGCTCTGCTCGGTGAATAAAACATTCGTCAACTGGTTGAGCATGCCCGGCCGGTCATCCGTCAGAACCGACAGCCGCACCGGGAACGGCTCCGCCCCGCTGCGCGCCCACTCCACGTCGATCTTGCGCTCCACCTCGTACATCAGGTTCTGAACATTTGTGCAATTGGCCGAGTGCACGGCGACGCCCTTGCCGCGCGTCACGTAACCCACGATGGACTCGCCCCGGATCGGGTTGCAGCATTTGGCGCGATAAATCATCAGGTCATCGACGCCCTTCACGCGAATCACCAGGTCGCCGCTGTCGTCCGGGGCCGGCGCCGGGGGAGACGCGGGCGACGAGGCGCGCTGCGGCTCGGCATGCTCCGGCTGAACCTTATCCGGCGCAAGTTTCTGCAACACCTGACGCGCCGAGAACTTGCCGTAGCCGAGCGCGGCGTGCAGATCTTCCATTTTGCTGTAGCCGTACTCGCCCGCCACGGCCTCCAGCTCCGCCTTCGGAATCTTGTTCAGCGAAACACCCAGTCGCCGCGCCTCCTTCTCCAGGTACTTTTGCCCGATCTCGACCGCCTTGGCGCGCTCCGTAGTCCGGATGACATGCTTGATCTTGTTCCGCGCCCGCGCGGTCTTTACCAGGGCCAGCCAGTCCTTGCTCGGTAAATGTCCCGGCTGCGTCAGAATTTCGACCACGTCGCCATTGCGCAGCGTGTACTTGAGCGGAACGATGCGGCCGTTCACCTTAGCGCCGACGCACGTATTGCCGACGTCGCTATGGATGGCATACGCAAAGTCGACCGGAGTTGCGTCTCGCGGCAGCACGATCACCTTGCCCTTCGGCGTGAACGTATAAACTTCTTCCGGGTACAAGTCCACCTTCAGCGTGGACATGAATTCGCCCGGATCGCGCATCTCGCGCTGCCACTCGACCAGTTGCCGCAGCCACGCGATCCGCTGATCGTCTTCCGCCGCGCCGCGCTTGCCTTCCTTGTACTTCCAGTGCGCTGCGATGCCTTCCTCGGCGATGCGGTGCATCTCTTCGGTGCGGATCTGCACCTCAAAGGCAAGCCCGCCGGGACCGATTACAGACGTGTGCAGCGATTGGTACAGATTCGGCCGCGGAATCGCAATAAAATCCTTGATGCGGCCGGGAATCGGATGCCACTCGTTGTGAATCACGCCGAGCGCCGCGTAGCAGTTTTTCACCGAGTCCGTGATAATGCGCACGCCGAGCAGATCGTACACCTGGTCCAGGCTAATCTTCTGCCGTTTTAGTTTCTGATAGACGGAGTACGGCCGCTTAATGCGCGCCTCGACGCGCGCAGGAATCCCTTCCCGCGACAGATTGACCTCAATCGAGCGCTGGATTTCCTTGAGATACTGCTCGCTTGCGTGCCGCTTCGATTCGATTTCGGCCATCAGTTCGGCGGCGGCTTCCGGTTCCGCGTAGCGAAACGCCAAATCCTCCAGTTCGCCGCGGATTTTGCCCATGCCCAGACGGTGCGCGATGGGCACGTAGATTTCGAGCGTCTCGTGCGCAATGCGCTCCTGCCGCTCCCGCGGCAAGTTCCCAAGCGTGCGCATGTTATGCAGCCGGTCGGCGAGTTTCACCAGGATTACGCGAATATCGCTCACCATCGCCAGCAGCATCTTGCGAACGCTTTCCGCCTGCCGCTCCTCGCGCGAGTAGAACCTGACCTTGCTGAGCTTGGTGACGCCGTCGACGCAGCGCGCCACATCCTCGCCGAACGCGGCGCGGATCTCCTCGACCGTAGCGCCCGTGTCCTCGACGACATCGTGCAGCAGGCCGGTCTCGAGGCCCACCAGGTCCATCTGCATCTCGGCGAGTTGCAGCGTCACCTCAAGCGGGTGGATGATGTACGGATCGCCGGAGCTGCGCTTCTGGTTTGCATGACGCGCCCGCGCGAATTCAAAGGCCTTTCGCAGCGGCGTCAGATCTTCCCGCGGCCGGCTGGCGCGAACGCGATCCTCGAGCTGGCGATAGAGCTGCTCGACGGGATCAGCCGCAGATTCGACGGCGGTTGAGATTACCCCTAGCGGCGCGCCGGAGTCGGCATCTGAGGACATCGCTGTTAGTTTCAGTGTACGGCGCCCGTTAACAGCATACAAATTATTGATTCCGCGTCAACTTTCTGCCTTTGATTTTTTGCTGGAACGCAACCGACGCTCCCGATGCTTCCTCAACCCGATGTCACCGTTATCCGCCGGAGCAGTCCGCACGAGGTGGGCGAAGGCAAGCGCGCTAGTACGCCGAGGCGCGCCGGGACGGACTCGCCAGCCGCCTACGAGAGCCCGCGCTCAGGAGCTGGTCCCTGCATTTCGCTGATGAGGGGCATCGAAAGAATTGATCGGCCAAACCCCTGAAAATTAGGCGAAAATGGCCCGCCCCTTTCCCCTGGCCATGTTATTCTGAGCCTTACCGATTACACAGCCGTCCAAGTTGACTCAGAAGGTGTGATCCATTTCCCGTTTGGAGGCCAGATGAATCCCAAAGAAGTACTCGAGTTTGCGAAGAAGAAGGAGGCGAAACAGTTCGATCTTCGCTTCACCGATCTCCCCGGCTTGCAGCAGCATGTGTCCTATCCCATCTCGGAACTGGACGAAGACAGCTTTGAAGAGGGATTCGGGATTGATGGATCGAGCATCCGAGGGTGGGCCGCCATTAACGAGAGCGATATGCTGCTCGTTCCCGAAGGCTCGACCGCGTTCATGGATCCGTTCGCTGAAACCAAAACGCTGGTCATGACCTGTGACGTCATCGATCCGATCACGCGCCAGCACTATGAACGCGACCCGCGCTGGATCGCCAAGAAAGCAGAGATGTATCTGAAGAACTCCGGCCTCGCGGATACCGCCTATTTTGGCGCCGAAGCCGAGTTTTTCATTTTCGATAACGTCCGCTTCGATCAGAATCAGCACTCGGGCTTCTATTACATTGATGCGGAGGAAGGGCGCTGGAACTCAGGCCGCAAGGACAATAACCTCGGCTACAGACCGCGTTATAAGGAAGGCTACTTCCCCGTGCCGCCTACCGACCACTACCAGGACCTGCGGGCCGAAATGGTGGACACGATGATCGAGTGCGGGCTTAATATCGAGTGCCATCACCACGAAGTAGCCACCGGCGGGCAGTGCGAGATCGACCAGCGCTTCGACACGCTGGTGAAATCGGCCGACAACATGATGACGTACAAGTACGTCATCCGCAATGTCGCCTATCAGTACGGCAAAACCGTGACATTCATGCCCAAGCCGCTCTACGGCGACAACGGCAGCGGCATGCACACTCACCAGAGCCTTTGGAAAGGCGGCAATCCGCTCTTCGCCGGCGACATGTACGCGGGCTTGAGCCAGATGGCGCTATGGTACATCGGCGGACTGCTGAAGCACGCCCGCGCTTTGTCAGCGCTGATCGCTCCAACCACGAACAGCTACAAGCGCCTTGTGCCCGGATATGAGGCGCCCGTGAATCTTGCCTATTCCCGCCGCAATCGCTCCGCGGCCGTGCGCATCCCCATGTATTCGGCCAGCCCCAAGGCGAAGCGCATCGAGTTCCGTCCCCCCGATCCCTCCTCCAATCCGTACCTGGCCTTCGCCGCGATGCTCATGGCCGGAATTGACGGCGTGCTGAACAAAATTGATCCTGGCGAGCCGCTCGATAAGGACATCTACGATTTGTCGCCCGAGGAGTTGAAGAACGTTCCGTCCATGCCGGCTTCGCTCGATGAGGCGCTGGATTGCCTTGAGCAGGATCATCAATTCCTGTTGAAAGGCGACGTCTTCACCGAAGAGCTGATCGAAACCTACATCGCCTACAAGCGCAAGAACGAATCGGACGCGGTTCGCCTGCGTCCGCATCCGTACGAGTTCGCCCTCTATTACGACATTTAGTTGATAGTTGATAGTGGCTGTTGTCAGTGGCCGGGTCGCAACAGCGGCCCGGCTATTCGTATCGTAGGGCGACTGCCGGATCCACTCCCGCCGCGCGACGCGCCGGCATCCACGCAGCGATGAGAGCGACCGCCGCAAGCAGAAACGTCACAGCGAGCAGCGTCGCAGCGTCCGTCGGACTCACGTTGAACAGGAACTTCGCCAGCACGCGCGAGAGGGCGAACGCGCCTGCCAGGCCGAACAGGATGCCCCCTCCCGCCAGCGCCAGCGTGTGGCGGAGCACCATTCCGACCACGTCGCTCTTCACCGCCCCGAGCGCCATCCGAATCCCGATCTCACGCGTGCGCTCGGCGACCGAATAGGCCAGCACGCCGTAGATCCCGATCGCCGCAAGCAGCAGCGCAATCATTGAGAACGCCGCGAGCAGCCGCGTTTCAAACAGCGGCTCCGCCGTGCTTGCGGCGATCAGGTCCTGCATGGTTGCGATCGTCTCCACCGGCTGCTCTTTGTCGGTCTCGCGAAGAGCCGCACGCATCGCTTGCGCCACGCTCTCAGAATGCGACGCCGTCCGGACGGCGAACGTCATGTGGCTCAGAAAAAAGGGGCTCGTCACCTGCTGATACGGCACATAGATCGCCGGGTCAGGCGGCTGTTTGAGCGTTTCCTGCCGTATGTCGTCCACCACGCCGATCACGTTCATCCAATCCTTCGGCGCGGGATGATCCCGCATCGCTATGCGCTTCCCGATCGGGTCCTCGCCCGGCCACAACCGCCTAGCGACGGATTCACTGACGATAACGACGCCGGGGCCGGTCTCGTTGTCACGCTCGTCAAAATCGCGACCGCGGAGCATGCGGATGCCCATCGCGCGAAAGTATCCTGGACTGACGACCGGCTTGTCTACCATGTAACCCTTTGGGCGCTGGCTGCCTTCCACCTGAAAATCGCCTCGAATCAGCATCCCCCCAAGCGGTCTCCAATTCACCGCGCCGGCTGCCGCCACGCCCGGAATCGCCGCGAGCTTGGCCAGGATGCTGTTGTGAAATGCCCTCATCTGCGCAGCCGTCTTGTACACCGCCGGCGGCAGGTCGACGGTCATGGTGAGGACGTTGTCTGGACGAAATCCGGGGTGGACGGTGCGAAGCCGCAGGAAGCTCCTCAGCATCAGGCCGGCGCCGGAGAGGAGCACAACTGCAAGCCCGACCTCAAACACAGCCAGCGCGGCCCGGAGCCGTTCGCGGCGTCCCGTTTCCGAGCGCGATCCAGGGTTCAACGAGGGCCGCGGATCACGCCTCGTAATCCGGAACGCCGGCGCCAGCCCGGATATCACTCCGGTTGCCACGGAGACGAGCAACGTCGCTCCAAGAACCCAGCCATCGATCCGGACATCGCTTGTTCGCGGTAGTCTGCCGGCCGGCGCGAGCGCAAGCAGCGCGGGAACCGTCCACAGCGTGACGACAAGACCTGCCGCCGCGCCGCCGAGAGACAACAGCGTGCTCTCGATCAGCAATTGCCGGATGAGGCGCCAGCGTCCGGCGCCGAGCGCGGCGCGCACAGCCACCTCCTGCCGGCGCGAGGCCGCGCGCATCAGCAGCAAATTGGCGACGTTGGCGCATGCAATGAGCAGCACAAATGCCACAGCTCCGCTGAACATCAGCAACGAGCTGCGCACATCGCCGACCAGCAGTTCCTTGAGCGGAAGAATGCGCGCTATCGAATCGCCAGGTTTCTCTCCGGGCGCTGGAGGCAGCGCGGCCAGCAACGCCTCGAGCTCGGATTGCGCCTGTTGCGGCGAGACGCCGGGCTCCAGGCGCCCGATCACCGGCCGCAGCATTGCGTTGTGCGGGTCGACGCGAATCTCGAGCGGCGTCCACAACTGCGCATCCGGCGGGAACGAAAACCCCGGCGGCATCACGCCCACAACCGTGCGGGCGATGCCGTCCAGTGTGATCGTTCTGCCGATTATGCGCGGGTCGGCGCCGAAGCGGTTGCGCCAGAGAGCGTCACTGAGGACTGCGATGTGTTCGCGCTCGTCGCCGGAACCAAACATCCTGCCGAGGCTTGCGGACGCGCGTAGCACCGCGAAGAAGTCCGGAGTGACCGCAGCCGTGGGCGCGCGCACCGGATCGCCCGCGCCCGTCAAAATTGCGGCAAGCGAGCTGAACGTGGCGATCCTCTCGAATGAGCGGTTATTGCGCCGGATCTCCAGATAGTCCCCCTCTGCCAAGGCCGGCGAATTCGGAAACGGCGCATGCCGCGGCAGGTTCGAAATCAGGAACAGCCGTCCGGATTCGGGAAACGGAAGTGGGCGCAGCAGCACGCCGTTGACGACTGTGAACACCGCAGTGTTCGCTCCAATGCCGACCGCGAGCGCCAGGATGGCGACGACTGTGAATCCGGGGTTGCGCCGCAGCATGCGGCCGGCTTGACGAAGGTCCTGGATCACATCTGCATCATTGCACGCAGGCGCCCGCGGGCAAATCGTTGCTGTACCGCGCGGCATTCCGAGATACGCTGGCCGGGATCGGAACGGGCTGTCCGAACCCGGACATATCTCGCGCGGCTATACTATGGCTCATGCGCGTCACGCTCGTCCACTGGAAGCCCGTCGAAGCGCGGCCGTTGATTGAAACGCTAAGAGGCGCAGGACACGAAGTCCGGCACGACGGCGCCGACGGCGGGGTTGTGTATAGAGCGATCCGGACCTGGCTGCCGGATGTGGTCGTCATCGATCTCTCGCGTTTGCCGTCGCACGGACGCGAGCTTGCGGCTGCGCTGCGCGGATCGAAGCGGACTCGCCAGATTCCCATTGTCTTTGCCGGAGGAACCCCGGACAAAGTCGAAATGGTTCGCAAAGAGCTGCCCGATGCAATCTACGCCACTCCACAAACGGTCGTCCGGGCCATAGCAGGCGGCAAGCCGCCGCCGTCTCCCGTCATCCCTCCCCAGATGATGGACCGCTACGCCGGCCGCAGCGCGGCGCAGAAGCTGGGCATCCGTCCGGACACAGCCATCGCGGTGATGAATCCGCCGCGCGATTACGTTTCGGCGATCGGCTCGCTGCCGGACGGCGCGGTGTACCGGGAAGACCCTCGCGAGCCCTGCGATGTCACCCTGTGGTTCTTTGAGGATCCCGATTCGTTCCGCGCTGCGCTGAGGCGCATGCGCGCGCTCGCGGACCGCACAAAGCTGTGGGTGCTGTGGCCGAAGAAGTCAGCGCGCCCCGACTCGGGCTTGACCGGGGACATGATCCGCGAAGCCGCCGGGGCCATCGGCCTGGTGGACTATAAAGTGTGCGCAATCGATAAGACCTGGAGCGCGTTTGCGCTCGCGCGCAGGAAAGACCGGAGCCAGCGAGCTACCGTGTAGGCTTCGCGCCATGGGATTGGTCGCGGCGCCGCTTCTGCAATTCGCGCCATTGCTGGTTGGTAAGGACCATCCGGAGCCGTAGAGCCATTTCGGCGAACGTGCGCGTCAGGTTCTCCCGCGCGCGCGCCAGGTTCTCGACAGCGGCAAACGCGCGCGGCATGTCGATCGTGTCGTTGTCGAACACGTCCTGCAACTCGATTTCGGCCTTCTGAACCGCGGCCCGCTGCTGAATCAGCTTGTCGCGATATTCGTGGACGGTGGCGCGGATCTTCTGGCGCTGCGCGGGCGTAAGATTCAAGTCCTTGGTCAGCGGCTGATCCCACCAGGGAAAATACGCCCGCGGCGGCTGAGCGATCGCCGGCTGAAATGCAAGAAGCGCGATGAGAGCGAGGCAGATCATACTACTCGGGCTCGAAGAGCGCATGGATGGCCTGGATCGCCTCCGGCTCCGGGTTGTCCTCCATCCCGTAGATATCGGAGGTGAGCTGCCGCGCGTCCGGGGAGAGCAAGTCCTCCGAAGGCGCCGGCGCGGTCGCGGGGCGGTAAACGATCAGCGCGAGCAGCAGCGCCAGCAGGGCCACGAAGGCGGGCGCGAGACGCCGCCCGCGCCAACCCTCGCGCTCAATCCTTTGATAGATGGACCGCCGCTGCGCAGCGAGGAAGTCGTTCGACACCTCGGGCTCAGCGGTAACGAGCGTGCGGCGCGCCCTCATCGCGATCCATCGCGACCTGCATTCGGCGCATTCTTCGAGGTGCCGATCGCCGGGGCCGACGCCGTAAATGGCGTTGATGAGGTCGTCGTCGGTCCAGTGCCGCGGACTCATGCCACACCTCCCTTCCGCTCGCCGCGCCCCGAGTACAAATCGCGCAGCTCTTGGCGCAGCTTGGATACCGCTCTGAACATATGCGCCTTGACTGTTCCCACGTCCAGCTTCAGAATGTCGGCGATCTCTTCGAGCGTCCGGTCCTCGAAGTGGCGCAGCGTGAACACTGCGCGCTGGCGCGCCGACAAAGCGTTGAGCGCGGCAGCGATCCGGCTTCCGATTTGGCGGGCAAATATGCGCTCCTCGGCATCCGGGCCCGTTTCAGGCGTCAGATCGAGAATGGCCGCTTCATCCTCGCTCGCCGGGCGCCTACGCCAGAACTGCCATTTGCGCGACCGCAGCCGGTCCAGGCAGGTATTAACAGCGATGCGCGTGATCCACCTGCTCGCGTCCTCGACCTCCGGACCATTCGCCTTTTTTAACGCCTGGTAGGCCTTGAGAAAGGCGTCCTGGGTAGCCGAATCCGCCTCTTCGGCGTCCTGGAGCATACGCTGGCAGAGCAGGAAGATCCGCTTCTGCTCGCTGGCCATCCACGACCCGAAATCGCGAAGCAGCGCTCCAGCCTCGGCGCTGGCCGGCATGCGTTCGGCCATCTCGCCCATCATACCGGTCATGACGAGAAATCGCGGTGAAGGTTTACACCGAACCTCAGCCTTGCTGCTCGTCGCGCGGCCGGCCCTTTCGCACACGCTTGAGAAGCGATTCTACGCGGCTGGCCAGTCCTGTGGATAGATCTGCGGCGAAGTAAAGATCGGGAATTCTATATAACTGGAGACGCAAGGCCAATTCTCGCCGCAGGAAGCCTCTGGCGTGTTCGAGGGCGGCGACAGCCTGCTTGCGCACGGCGTCATCCGGAGGCATCGCCAGCCGTACTTCGGCTTTCCGGAGATCGGGCGAGACAACGACGTCTGTGACCGTGACTCCACTGACGCGAGGATCGGTCATTTCGTACTCGATCAGCTCGTCCAGTTCTTCACGGAGGGCTTCAGAGAGCCGTTCGGCGCGGTGTGGGTCCATGGTTGGTTGCGGGGGTCAGGCCAGCCACTCGATGCCGCTTCCGACCAGCATACCCCCGAGCAGCGAAGCCGCCTCTCTCTCTACCAGATGCAGCACCTGCTCGGCGTGTTGCTGCTCGTTTGACACGGTGACCGCCGCGACCACCGACCGCTGCCACAGATCGTGGAAATCGATCTCGGAGACGGCGACATTAAACTTGCCGCGCAGCCGGTCTTTGAGACTCTTGACCACATGCCGCTTGTCCTTGAGCGAGTGTGCATCCTCGATGCGTATCTCCAGGGTCAGTACGCCGATTGCGGCCATGCTCGAAACGCCGGCGCTATTTGCGAAGCGCAGCTTAAGCGACTGCCTCGGGCGCGACGCGCTCGGTAACGAACGCCTCGATGATGTCGCCCGGCTTGATGTCATTATAGTTGGCGATGGCGATGCCGCACTCAAAGCCGCTCTTCACTTCGCTGGCGTCATTCTTGAACCGTTTGAGCGACTCGATCCTTCCGGTATGCACAACGATGTTGTCGCGCAGCAGCCGAATCTGGCTGTCGCGGGTCACCACGCCGTCCACCACCATGCAGCCGGCCACCGTGCCGACCTTAGAGATGCGGAACACCTGGCGGACCTCGGCCCGGCCCCGGTACACTTCCTTGAACACCGGCTCGAGCATTCCGACCATGGCTCGCTTGATCTCGTCCACCAGATCGTAAATGATCGTGTGCAGGCGGATATCGACTTTTTCCTCTTCGGCGAGCGCGACCGCATTGCGCTCCGGACGCACGTTGAAGCCGATGATAATCGCATCCGAGGTGGATGCCAGCAGCACGTCGCTTTCGTTGATCGCGCCGACGGCCGAACGCAGCACGCGAATCCGCACCTTGTCGTTTGAGAGCTTTTGCAGCGTATCGCTGAGCACTTCGGCCGAGCCGCCGACGTCGGTTTTGAGGATGATATTCAGCTCCTTGACCTCGCCTTCGCGCAGGTGCTCATGCAGCTTCTCGAGCGTCATGCGGCCGGTCTTGGCCATCGCAGCCTCGCGGGCCTTCGATTCGCGGTAGAGCACGATCTGCTTGGCCTTGGCGGTATCGGTGACAACCTGGAAGGTATCGCCGACCTCAGGCAGCGAGTCGAGCCCCAGAACCTCGACCGGCATCGACGGGCCGGCTTCCTTAACGGCGTTGCCGCGATCGTCGTAGAGGGCGCGGACTTTGCTGAAAACCGAACCGCAGATGAAGTAGTCGCCGGTGCGGAGCGTACCGTTGCGCACCAGCACCGTGGCGACCGGGCCGCGGCCGCGATCGAGATTGGCTTCGAGGACGGATCCGACCGCAGGACGATCCGGATTGGCCTTGAGATCCTGCATATCGGCCACCAGCAGAATCATCTCCAGCAGAAGATCGAGGTTGGTCTTTTGCTTGGCCGACACTGGCACCATGACCGTGTCTCCGCCCCAGTCTTCCGCCAGCAGGCCCCGGTCGGCAAGCTGCTGCTTGATGCGTTCGGGCTGGGCTTCCGGTTTGTCGATCTTGTTAATTGCCACAATAATCGGCACTCCGGCGGCTTTGGCGTGATCGATGGCCTCGATGGTCTGCGGCATGACGCCATCATCTGCCGCGACCACCAGCACCACGATGTCGGTAACCTTGGCGCCGCGGGCTCGCATACGCGTGAACGCTTCGTGCCCCGGCGTATCGATGAACACGATCTTGCGGCCGTCCTTTTCGACGTAGTACGCGCCGATGTGCTGCGTGATGCCGCCGGCCTCGCGCTCGGCGACATTGGTGAGCCGAATGGCGTCCAGCAGGCTGGTCTTGCCGTGATCCACGTGGCCCATGATGGTGACCACCGGCGGGCGCTTGACCAGATCGGCCTCAACCTCAGTCTGTTCAAGTTCCTGAACCGCCTCCTCTTCAAAGGAGATCTTGTTGATCGAGGCGCCGAATTCGCGGGCCACCTCTTCGGCCAGCTTGCTGTCGAGCGCCTGGTTGATGGTGGCGAACACTTTCTTTTCCACCAGCTTTTTGATGACCATGTTCGCCTTGACGCCGAGCTTCTCGGAAAGCTCCTTTACAGTAATGCCTTCGGAGATGGTGATCTCGCGATTAATGACCGGCAATACGGCCTGTTCGCGGCGCGGTCCTGGCTTCAGTTTGCCTTCGAGCTCGACTTCGCGCTCGCGCACGGGCGCTCCGGTCTTTCTCACATGGCGGCGCTGCTCGGCCGGCAGCGGCGCGGGAGGCGGCAGCGGCGTGGTGGGGTGCATTGGCCGCCCGCGGACTCCGCGTTGGGGCCCACTGGGTCCGGGCATTCCCGGACCGCGCATGACGGGTTGACCGGGACGGATGGGACCTCGGTAGATCGGCTGGCCCGGCATGGGGCCTCGCGGCATTCCGGGGCGCGGCTGCGCGGCGGGCTGTCCCGGGGCGGCCTTGGGCTGGGTCTGCGAAAGCCGTGCGACCAGATCGGGCCGCGGCGGTACGACCGGACGCGCGGCCGGCTGTCCGGCGATTCCTGGACGCGTCGCTTGCGGACGCGGGCCGGCAGGCGCCGGCGGCGCCGCGGCAGGCGGTGGAGGCGCAGATGGACGTTGTGGCGCCGGCCTTGGGACCGGCATTGACGGAACCTGTCGGGGGGCGCCCGGGGCGATTATGGCGCCCGGAGGCGCAGGCGCCGCTGGCTGCGCTGGCGGCGGCGCAACTGGCCGTTGCAGATCTGCAGGAAGCGGCGCGCGTGGACCGGACAGAATTTGACCCGGCCTGGGAGTGGGCGGCGCCGGCCGCACAGGTATGCTCGGCGCCGGCCGCGGACTGGGCGGCGCCGGCATTGGCCGGCTGACTTGCGGCGCAGGCTGTCCCGGCATCGCCGGCGGTGGAACCGGAGACGGCGCGGGCGGCGCCTGCGGAACTGCGCCGCGATTCGCAAGCGGAGGACGAAGCGGTGCGGACCGCGCCGGAGGCGGCGGGGGGGGCGCCGCAACGGGCGCAGCCTCCGGCTCAGCCACAGGTTGAGCCACAGGCTCGGCCGCTTGCGGCGGCTCCTCGACCGCCACCGCGATTTCCGGCTCTGGCCGCGGTTCTTCGGCTTGCTCGGCGGGCTCAGCCTCCGAGCGGACTTCCACCGGCGGAGCCTGCTCCCCATCGCGGCGAGCCGGCTCGACCTCAAAGCCGAGGCGCTTGCGCACCAAATGCGCGACGTCCTCGTCGATCGAGCTCGAGTGCGTCTTCTTCTCCGTGACGCCAAGCTCCGGCAGGAGGTCGATAATCACCTTCGGTTTGACCTCCAGCTCCCGGGCCAGCTCATTGATTCGAATATTCTTCATATCGCAGAGCGCGGATCAGATGCCGCATACTAGTCGCGCTATCAATCCGCCAAAATAACCTTCCGCCAACCTTAACCTGTAAAGACCTTATCGCGCGCGTGGACCCAAGCCGATCGGGTGGAGACCGTGCGGGAACACTTCAGGTGATGAACTGAACTGCTGCTGAATGTGCGCCGATGAACCTGCGTCTTAATTATCCTAACAGATGAACAGGCGGCCGCAGAAGTTACACGGTCTGCCGCCCTTGCTGCGTCGCGGCCACCCGCTCGATCATCCCTGCCGGGCGTCGCCGTGGACCGACTGGATGCCCGGGTCGGCCGCTTCATCCTCGGCGGGGGCGAGCGTGGGTGATCCGTGCGCCAGGCCGGAAATTGCGGAATCCTCAGCTTGACCCGGCGACAGAGACTCCCCGGGTTCAACCCGATCTGCGGTATCCGCGCCGGCGTCCCGCGTTTCCGGCTGGTCTGGCTCGCGAGCCGCCGCTTCTTCGCCGGCTGGCGCCGCATACTCGGCCCACTGTCCGCCCTCGGCGCGCTCGCTTTCTGCGCCCGGCGCCGTCTCGAATTGCGAATAGTAGGCATGCACCGCATCCTGAATCTGCTGAACCGATTCCGCACCGACGCCGTCGATGGCTTCAAGTTGTTCCGGCGTCATGGATCCCAGCTTCTCCACAGTGCCGATGCCCGCCTGAATCAGCGCCTCCAGCACAGGCTCTTCCAAGCCATGATCCACCAGCACCGAAACCGGGGCGCCCGGCACGACCAGCGCCGCCATCTGCGACTCCACTTCCTGCCGCTTCTCCTCCTCGCTCTTGATATCGATTTTCCAGCCGAGGAGCTTGGCCGCAAGCCGCACATTCTGCCCTTTTTTCCCGATGGCTAACGAAAGCTGGGTATCATCGACAATCACCTCCATGTGCTTGCCGACCGCATCCAGAATCGTGACGCGCGAAATCTTGGCGGGGCTCAGCGCGTGGGTCGCGAAAACGACCGGATCCTCCGAGTACTCGATGATGTCGATTTTTTCGCCACGCAACTCGCGGATGATGGACTGCACGCGCATGCCCTTCATTCCGACGCAGGCGCCGACGCTGTCCACATCACGGTCGCGGCTGAACACCGCGATCTTGGTGCGCTCCCCGGCTTCGCGGGCGCAAGCCTTAATGACGACGGTGTTGTCGTATATTTCCGGCACTTCCTGCTCGAACAGACGCATGACCAGCTCCGGCGCAGCCCGCGAAACGATGACCCCCGCATTCTTGCCGGCCTTTTCGACGCTCTTGATGACGCACCGCACGCGCTCGCCGACGCTGAAACTTTCGAGCTTGGATTGCTCCTTCTTCGGGAGCCGCGCTTCGGTCTTACCCAGATCGACGATCAGGTCTTGCCCTTCGATGCGCTTGACGGTGCAGTTGACCAGTTCGCCGACGCGGCCCGAATACTCGGAGTGAATGGTTTCGCGCTCCGCCTCGCGCACTTTTTGCAGAATGACTTGCTTGGCGGTCTGAGCCGAAATGCGGCCGAGCGCCTCGGTCGGCTTCGGAATGCGAATTTCCGAATCGATTTCAGCGCTGGGATCGATCTTGCGAGCATCTGTCAGGCTGATCTCGCGGTCCGGGTCGGCGACCTCTTCGACCACTTTGCGAACGCCGTAGATCTGAATGGCGCCGGAGGCGTCGAGATCCGCAACCAGATCTTCCGTGGTGCGGAAATGCTTGCGCGCAGCGACCAGCATCGCGTCTTTGACCGCGTCCAGCACGATCTGGGGATCGATTCCCTTCTCCTTGCTCAAGATCTCAATAGACTGATAGATTGTAGCCACTCGCTCCCTCGTTCAAGCTCGCTTGCGCGAGAATTACCACTCGAATTTCAGATTCGCCTTTTCGATCTGCCCGAGATCGAATTGAATGCTCCTGCCAGCGGCTTCGAGCGTGACCACGCCGTTGGCGAAACCGGCCAGCGTGCCTTCCCATCGCCGCTGGTTGTCGATCGGCTCGCGGAGCACGATCTTGGCTTTGCGTCCGATGAACCGCTCGAAATCGCGAGGCCTGGAGAGCTTACGCTCGAGCCCTGGAGAGCTGACCTCCAGCGTATAGCTGTCGCCCGGAACGACGTCTTCGACGTCCAGGATCGTGCCGACGTCTTGAGAGATGCGCTCACAGTCAGCGTGCGAGATTCCCTCCGGCTTATCGATGTAAATCCGCAGCATGCGGTTGCGGCCTGCGCCTAGCAGCTCGACATCCACAATCTCGATGCCTTCGGACGCGCCAACCCGCTCCGCAATTTCGCGGACTCTTTCGATCACGGTTTCTCTGGTCCTGGTTGCCATGCTCTCAACTGTGGCGTGCGGTTCCAGGCAATAAAAAAGTGGGCTTTCGCCCACTTCTTCGTTCCGACGTCTTTTTCATTATATCAGCTCTATCCGCCACGCCGCGGCGGCAGATTGCGACATGAGTGGGTCATGAGGGATTGGCCGCCGGCGCGTTACTCTCGGTATCGAAGAGATGCCAGGGCATAGGGTGACGTTCCGGGCTGCAAGCGACCGGTCCTTATTGATCCGCCTGGGCGAATCGATTGATCTCGACACCCACCGGCGGGTGCTCAGACTATTGCGTACTCTTGAAGCGCATCCGGTGGAAGGGATGATCGACCTCCACCCCGCATATGCGTCGATTCTGGTGGTATTTGATCCCGTCCGGCAGGACCCAGGAGGGCTTCAGGCAGCGCTGAGAATCCGGCTGGCCGAAAGCGAAGCGGTCGAGCTTGCACCGCCGCGGCTGATCGAGATTCCGGTCTGCTACGGCGGCGAGTATGGTCCGGACCTGGACGCGGTCGCCCGGTTTCACCGCATTCAGGCGGAGCGAGTGATCGAGTTGCACTCCAGACCCGTGTACACCGTGTATTTTCTGGGGTTCGCTCCGGGCTTTGCTTATCTTGGCGGATTACCCGAAGAAATCGCCACGCCGCGGCTGGATGTTCCGCGAGCCCGGGTTCCGGCCGGCAGCGTAGGGATCGCCGGATCGCAGACGGGCGTGTATCCATTTGCGACGCCGGGGGGATGGCGGCTCATCGGCCGAACGCCGCTGCGCATGTTTGACCCGAACCGCGCTTCGCGCATGAGCCTGCTGGAGACGGGAGACCAGGTGCGGTTCCTTTCCATTGGCCCTGAGGAATTCGCGGCGATCGAGAGGCAAGCGCAATGATGCGGGTGCATGCGCCAGGCCTGTTGACCACGGTGCAGGACCTGGGACGTCCGGGCGGCGGGCCGTTAGGCATATCGCCGGCCGGAGCGGCGGACCCGGTCGCGCTGCGTCTTGGAAACATCCTGCTTGGGAATCCGCCCCACGCCGCGGCGCTTGAAATGACGCTGAGCGGCGGGGCGTTCGAATTCGAGGAACCAACGTTGATCGCCCTGACAGGCTCTGATTTCGGGGCGGCGTGTGAAGGGCGCCGGCTGGAGCTCTGGCGGACGCACGAAATTCCTGCGGGCGGAATTCTCCAAATCGGAGGGACGGCGAGCGGGGCGCGATGCTATCTGTGCGTGCGCGGGGGATTCGCGGTGGAGCGCTGGCTGGGCAGCGCGTCGACCCACGTCTTAAGCGGTTTAGGCGGATTTCACGGTCGCCCCCTGCGCAAAGGCGACGCGCTCGCCATCTATCCGTCCCGGGCTGGCCGGCCGCGCAAGCGAATCCGCCCGGAGGTCGTCGCCGCGGTTTCTCCGCGCCGCACGCTGCGCGTGACACGGGGGCCGCACAGCAACTGGTTTGAATACGCAACCGTGCGTACGTTCACCAGCCACCGATATACCGTGACAGAAGATGCAAACCGCATGGGCCTGCGATTGGCCGGACCCGCGCTGGCGACGCGCGGCGGGGGACAGATGATTACCGAAGGCGTTTCGCTCGGCGCGATCCAGGTCCCGCCGGCGGGACAGCCGATTATCCTGTTTGTCGATCAGCAGACCACGGGCGGGTATCCCATTGTCGCGAACATTATCGCAGCGGATTTACCGTCGATCGGACAACTGCGGCCGCGGGATGAAATCCGTTTCGAAATGACGTCCTTTGAACAGGCGCGTCGGCTGATCATCGAGCAGGAGATGCTGCTCGGCTCAGGCGAGGATCTGTTATGCGAATGAAGACCATCGATCTCAACTGCGACATGGGCGAGATCGCCGCCGATATCGACAATGGCGCGCAGGAATTGCTGATGCCTCATATCACTTCAGCTAACATCGCCTGCGGCGGACACGCTGGCGATGAATCGACGATGCGCGCGACCGTGGAGCAGGCGCAGCGCTGGCGAGTCGCAATCGGCGCTCATCCGGGATATCCGGATCGAGCGAATTTCGGAAGGCTCGAGCTTGATTTGCCGCTGGAGGCGGTGGCCGATTGCGTCTACCGGCAAATCGCAACGCTCGCGGCTGTGGCGAAGCGCTGCGGCGCGACGCTGGCGCACGTCAAGCCGCATGGAGCGCTGTATAATCTGGCTGCGCGAGACGGCGCGCTCGCGCGGGCGATCGCGGACGGCGCGGCGCGCTTCAGCCGCCGGGTTGTACTGGTGGGGCTGGCGGGTTCGCCGATGGTAGACGCATTTCGCCGGGCTGGGTTCCGGACAGCGGCCGAAGCCTTTGCGGACCGGCGGTACGAGCCGGACGGCTCGCTGCGGTCGCGCAGGCTGCCCGATGCGCTGATCACCGATCCCGAAACAGCGGCGCGCCAGGCGCTCAGCATTGCACGCGAAGGAAAAGTTATCGCGTCGGACGGCAGCGAGATCCCGATCGCGGCGGACACGATCTGCATTCACGGCGACACGCCAGGGGCGGCGAAGATCGCCGAAGCCGTGGCGCGGACGCTGCGCGAAGCTGGCCTCCGGTTGCGCCCGCTCGGCTGAGTTCACCGCAGACCGCCGCTCACGATGATCACCTCGCCGGTGATCCAGCCAGCGTCTTCCGAGGCGAGGAAAGAGACCACGCCCGCAATATCCTGCGGGTGACCGGCTCTTCCAAGCGGCGTTCTGGCGACCAGTTGCTGGCGAATACCGTCTGATCCGTTCATTGCCCGCACGACTTCGGTTTCAGTAAATCCCGGCAGCACGGAATTCACCAGAATTCGCCGCGGCGCCAGCTCGGCTGCCAGACTCTTCGTCATCGCGTCTACGGCGCCCTTCGTCGCGCTATAGACAGACGCATTCGGCAGAGGCGATATGGAGGCGACGGAGCTGATGTTGATCACCGAACCGCCGCCGTTTTCTCCGAATACCTTCGCCGCGGCCTGTGTCGCGAATAGCAGGCCTTCGTGATTCGCGATACGACAGCCCGCGCTTCCGCGGCCCCCGTGGCGTAATTGACGATGGCGCCGGCGCCATCGGCGGCCAGCCGTTCGGCGACTGCGGCGCCAATCCCCTTCGAGGCGCCGCTTACGATCGCAACTTTACCTCTCAGTTTCGCCATTTTGCCTCCTCATATAGACGTTTATAAAAATGTCTATACGATGGCCGCGGGCGGACTCCGGATTCAGGCTTTTTTCGGGCTGCGGAGCGGAACGCGGCGGCGAATTTCGGCGAGATACTCGGCCCAGACATCCCTTCGGAGACGATAAAAGACAAACTTCGCCTGGCGCCGCGCGTTTACCAGGCCGCTGTTCCCAGTTCCCGGAGATGATGCGACATCGTGGCCTGCGAGACACAGGAGTCCTCGCAGAGTGCACTGCAGGCCACTTCCTTTTCGGCTGCGATGGCCTCGAGAATCTCCATGCGGCGTGGATCAGCCAGCGCCTTCGTGATGCGGTGAAACTGGTCCGGGTCCATCAAGTCAATGGTAAAGTACCGCGCGGCGCAGGCGCGGCGGGTCTGATACGATAACGCGCATGAACCGCAGGCATTTCGTTGCAGCCGCCACAGCGGCGTCGGCGGCGCGCGTGATCGGCGCCAACGACCGCGTGCGAATGGGATTGATCGGGTGCGGAGGCCGCGGCCGCTACGTGGCGCGATTCATGCGGGAAGCGCCGAACGTCGAATTCGTGGCGCTGGCTGACGTGCACGAACCCAGCGCCGCCGCGGCGCGGGAGTGGGCGGGCGGCGAGGCGCGCGCATTTCAGGATTTCCGCCGCGTGCTCGACATGAAGGATGTGGACGCGGTGCTGGTGGCCACGCCGGACCACTGGCACGCAACGGCCACGGTGCTCGCCCTGCGCGCTGGCAAGGATGTGTATTGCGAAAAGCCGCTGGCGCATAATGTGCGCGAAGGTCGCGCCATCGTCGAGGCCGCCAAACAGCACAATCGCATCGCCCAGGTGGGCACGCAGCACCACTCGGCGGCGCACTTTGCCGAGTGCGCGCGAATCGTCCAGAGCGGCGAGCTGGGGAAAGTGCACTTCGTGCGCGTCTGGAACTACTTCAACATTCTGCCGAACGGGATCGGGCGGGCGCCGGATTCGGACCCGCCCGCCGGGCTCGACTGGGACATGTATCTTGGACCCGCACCCAGAGTTCCCTACAACGTGAAGCGCTTCAAATCGACGTTCCGGTGGTTCTGGGATTACGCCGGCGGCATGATCACGGACTTCGGCACGCACCGGTTCGAAAGCGTTCACCAGATCATGGGCGTGGACCGGCCGAAACGCATTTCGGCGAGCGGCGGGCGGTTTGAGCTGAACGATGCAGGCGAGATGCCGGACGTCCTCCAGGTGACTTATGAGTATCCCGGCTTCGTGATGAGCTACGAGACGTGCTCGATCAGCGCGCACGGACTGGGCGGGCGCACTCCGGGCATGAAGTACTACAACGCGAAAGGCGCCGATGACCGCCCGCATGGCATGGCGTTCTATGGAACCAATGGCGCGATGTTTGTGGACCGGATCGGTTTTGAAATCTACCCGGACAATGACAGGGTAGCGCGGCGCCACGAAAATGAGGCCGAGCCGACGCCGCTGCACGCCCGCAACTTCATCGAATGCGTGCGCAGCCGCAAGAAGCCGGCGGCGGATGTCGAGGTGGGGCACCGCGCGACGCTGATCGGGCACCTTGGCAACATCGCCTATAAGACCGGCCAGAAGCTGGATTGGGACGCCGAGCGCGAGCAGTTCACGAACTCGGCCGAGGCCAACAAGCTGCTGCACCGGGAGCCGCGGCGGAAGTGGGACCTGATCGGGCTGGCATAGCAGTGGCCGCTGACAGTGGCCAGTGGTCAGATAAAACATCCCGTAGATAGAATGTTTTTGTGAGCACTAGCCGGGTGATGCCCGGCGGGCGCGTCGATCCGCGGACGCTGGCGAAGGGCCCCAACGGCCGCGCCCTGTGCCGCTGGTGCAACCTCGAGACTCCGCCCGGCCGGCGCACATTCTGCTCCGAATGGTGCGTGAAGGAGTGGCGGCTGCGCACCGACTCTGGGTATCTTCGCGAGCAGGCGTTTGAACGCGATCGAGGCGTGTGCGCGCTGTGCGGGATGGATTGCGTGGCGGAGCTGCGCCGTTTGAAGCGCCTGCGCGGGCGCCAGCGCCAGACGGCCTGGGCGGCGTGGGGCCTGCGTCCGGGCCAGCGCGCTTCCTTATGGGACGCCGACCATATCGTGCCGGTCGCCGAGGGCGGCGGAGAGTGCGACCTGTCGAATATCCGCACACTCTGCATCCGCTGCCATCGCGAGGCTACGCGGGAACTTCGCGCCCGCCTGCGGAGTCGAAAGTAGCGGAAGGGATTTGACCGGCATGTCGGGCAGGACCCTTGTAGCATCGATCATCGCAGCGCTCCCGATGGTGGCGACGGCGCAAGTGGCGGGCGCACCAGACAGCTTCGGAATTGAAGTCAACACGGGGCCCTATAAACTGCTGCACAGGGCGGGCGTCGAGTATCCGCCGGATGCCGTTCCGGGCGACGTCGTGGTGAGCGTGTCCGTGAACGCAACCGGCGAGGTTACCGACGCGCGAGTCGTCAGCGGCCCGGAACCGCAGCGGAGCGCCGTTCTACGTTCCGTGCTGGCATGGCATTTTTCGACGGAAACGCCGCTGCCGCCGAGCTTCGAGGTAACGGTCCGGTTCCTCCCGCGCAACACGCCGACTCCCAGCGCTATTGTACCCGCGCCTCCCCCGCAAGGGATCGGAAAGACATTCCCGGTTAAGGGTTTCGATTTGAGCGGTGTTCCGGAATCCATGCGCGGCGCCCTGCAGGCGGCATTGCCCGTCCGGGAGGGCGACGTGATCGACTCGAATCGCGCCCAGGAGATCAGCTCCGCGCTCAAGCGACTCGACAGGCACCTGTCCTGGCACGGGTCGCTCGCCGACGGCATCATCCACGTGACGCTGGTAGCGCCGGGTTTAGCGGCGAGGGCGGTCCTGGATCAGCCCACCCCCTCGCAGCGCATCCGCGTCGGCGGCAATGTGCAGGAGCACAATCTGATCCACAAGGTCGATCCCGAGTATCCACCTCTGGCTCGCCAGGCTAGTATTCAGGGTACGGTGCGATTTAATGCGACCATCGGCAAAGACGGACGCGTCACGGAGCTGCAGTTGGTCAGCGGCCATCCGCTGCTGGTCCAAGCGGCGACCGAAGCCGTGAGACAGTGGGTCTACAAACCAACGCTACTCAACGGCAATCCCGTCGAGGTGGTTACGACGATCGATGTGAACTTTACGCTGAACGACGTTCCGCCGCCGGCCCAGTAATACTGGTGAGCCCGTATTCACACTCGAGGTGATTGACCGCGTCCACGATCTGCTCGGTCCATTTCTCCGGCAGACCCTCGATTTCATCCGGCTTCGCCGGGCTGCCGTCAGACGCGAAGCCCAGTCTTGCCGCGATCGCGCACGCCTCTCCGACGATGGCCGTTAGCGATCCTGAGTGCGCCTGTTCACGGCCATAGTCGCGCGCGACCTCGTGGAACATGGCGGGAAGGTTCCAGGTTTCGAGCAGCCACTGGCCAACTTCGCAGTGATCGGCGCCGAACCACTCGCGCTCGACATCGCGGCAGGGGCGCTGCTCGTTGCCGGATGCCATCGCCTCGACCATGCGGTTATATTCGCGCGGATACGCGGCGAGCAGCGCAAGCTTTCCGACCTCGTGCAGCAAACCGGCGAGATAGGCGTGGTCGGGGTCGGCATGGCGCTTCAGACCGATTTGCTTGGCCAGCAGCGCCGCCGCCAGGTTATGGCGCCAGCAAAACCGCATCGCCGGATGCGCATCGGCGCCGGCGCGAAGAAAGCGGCACATAGTCAGGGTGACAATGAGAGCATAAACGCGGCGGACGCCCAGAAGCGCAAGGGCCTGAAGGGTGGTGGATACGGATCGGGACAGGCCGATCAGCGGCGAGTTCGCCAGGCGGAGCACTTCCGCGACCAGGGCCGCGTCGGTGTCCAGCACCGAGGCGACGCGCTGGAAATTCACGTCTCCATCCGACAGCAGAGTAACGAGCCGCGACGCAGCCGGCGGAAACGGCGCCAGGCTTTTGATTCGATCGAGTCCGGCCGGTACTCGACCGTCTTCAGTAAATCGCCCACAACAGACTCGCTGGCCGCGGCTAAGTCCGCTGACTTGCTCCGTCGTTGTGAGCCGCGGCCAACGGCTTGTGCGCCCATCCACTGTGACACATATCGGATGGCGGGCGGCGATTCGTTACAGGCGCGGACGGCGGCTGCTGCTAAGATGTAGTTTCGCGGCCGCTTACGGCCCGGCGGATCCGCCATGATTTCTGTGTCCGCGCCGTTGTTTCCCACCCTGCCGAAGCTGACGATCACGTCCGCGCTGGACATTCTCATTGTGGCCTACCTTATTTACCAGCTTCTGGTCATGGTGCGCGGGCGGCGGGCTGCGCCGGTTCTGATCGGCGTCACGCTGCTGGCGGCAGTGTACCTGTGCGCCCGATGGCTTCGGCTGGAACTGCTGCGGACAATCCTGGCGACGCTTGCGCCGTACACGGCCTTTGCTTTGATTGTGATGTTTCAGTCCGAACTGCGCCGGTGGCTGGCGCGGCTGGGGCGCAGCCAGGCGCTTGGCTTGGGTGGACGGCTGCAACGTCGGGAAATCATTCAGGAAATTCTGCTCGCGGTGGCGAAGATGTCACAGGACAGAACCGGCGCGCTGATCGTCATCGAGCGCGACATCGGGCTGCGAACGTTTATCGAGAGCGGCATCATGCTGGACGCGGTGGTGTCGCGCGACTTGCTGCTCTCCATCTTTGAGCACGGCGGAGCTCTACATGACGGCGCGGCGATCATCCAGCGCGATCGGGTGGCCGCAGCCGCCTGTTTTCTGCCGCTGACGATGAATCCCCTGGTGGGAGAACAGCTCGGTACGCGGCATCGGGCCGCGATTGGCATCACGGAGGAGGCGGACTGCCTGTCCATCATTATTTCTGAAGAAACCGGCCGCGTCAGCATCGCCGCCTTTGGCGAGATTGAACTCGGCGTGACGCTGAAGCGGCTAGAGGAGAGACTGGCGGGGCATCCGAAGCGCCGGGAAGAGCGCCGGGCGACGGCCATCCCAACCCTGCCGGAAGGCCAAGACCGCCGCAGCGTGATGAGGCGCTGATGCTCCGGCTCCTGACAGACGATCTGCAATGGAAGGCGCTTTCACTGCTGATTGCCGTAGCGCTGTGGTTGCTGGTGGTGGGCGAGCCGGAGCTGGTCACGACTCATTCCACGCCGATCTTCTACAAGGATCTGCCGCGCGATCTCGAAATCGCCTCCGACCCACCGGACCGGGTGCACCTGGAGATTCGCGGACCGGCCAGCAAGCTGAGTCCATCGAGTCTCGCCGAAACGGCTGTATTTCTGGACCTCTCGTCAGTCAACGGGCCAGGGGAGCGGACGTTCACGATACACGACAGCAGCATCAATCTCCCGAGCGGCGTCAGTCTTGAACGGGCCGTCCCCTCGCAATTGCGGCTGCGGTTCGACCGCATCGCGTCGAAGCAGGTGGAGGTGCGCGTGCGCACCGCCGCGCCGGCGCCGCCGGGTTATCATGTCGTGCACCAGGAGGTCCGGCCGGCCCGGCTGACCGTGACAGGACCGGCAGCAAGTCTGGAGCAGATCGAATCGGCGCAGACGGACCCCATCGACTTGAGCAAGCTCGCGGGCCGCGCGGAGTTCCACGTTAACGCATACGTCACGGACCCCCAGGTCCGGTTCGACGGATCGCCGCAGGTGACCGTGACCGTTACTGTCGAGAAGACGGACCGCTAAGATCAACCTATTCATTGCATGAAACGAGAACTGTTCGGAACGGATGGGATCCGCGGCGTTGCGGGCCAGTATCCGTTGAACCCCCAGACTGTGTTTGCGGTCGGCGCCGCGCTGGGGCGCTGGATTTCAGAGAGACGGGCTGAGGCCGAGGTGGTGATCGGCATGGACACGCGGGAGTCCGGACCCTGGATCGCGGAATACGTCGCCGGCGGGCTCGAGTCGAACGGAGTGCGGGCGCGGTCGGCCGGGCTGATCACCACGCCGGGAATCGCGTACGTCGCCAGGACGGGTCCTTTTGCGGCGGGCGTGATGATTTCGGCCTCGCACAACCCCTATCAGGATAACGGCATCAAGGTGCTGGATCACTCCGGATTCAAGCTGCCGGACGAGCAGGAACACGCCCTTGAGCGCGAAATCTTTGCGTTGCTTGAGCGCGGCGTCGAAGCGAAGCCGCTCAGCCTGGCGCCCGATGAGTCCCTGGACCGGCAATATGTGGACTACCTTGCATCAACATTCGACGGGCGTCTCGACGGCATGCGAATGATCGTGGATGCGGCCAACGGATCGGCGTCGTACATCGGGCCAGAACTGTTTCAACGGTTGGGCGCAAGCGTGGAGGCCATTGCCAGCTCACCGGATGGGCGCAATATCAACCTGAACTGCGGATCACTGCATCTGGACCATCTGCGCCAGGCGGTGTTGCGCGCAGGCGCGGATATCGGCGTTGCATTGGACGGCGACGCGGATCGCGCGTTATTCGTTTCGCACGCCGGCCAGGTCGTGGATGGCGACGCGGTGATGCTGATTACGGGCGTGGCGCTGCATGCAGAAGGGAGGCTGGCCGGATCCGACGGAAGACCGGTGGTGGTGGCCACGGTGATGTCGAATCTTGGACTGGAGCGGGCGCTGGCCGCGCATGGCATCGAGATGGCGCGCACGCCGGTGGGCGACAAGTACGTGCTGGAAGAAATGGAGCGGCGCGGCGCGAAGCTGGGCGGAGAGCAATCGGGCCACATCATTTTCCGCGACTGGGCGACGACGGGCGACGGGCTGCTCACGGCGCTGCGCGTGCTGGAGATTGTTCAGAAATCGGGCAAAATGCTGGATGAGCTGGCCGCCTCGCTGGTCGTGTATCCGCAGATGTTGGTGAATGTGCGCGTCAAGCAGAAGCTTCCGCTGGACCAGTTGCCGAGGGTGCAGGAGGCGATCCGTGAAGCCGAACGCGCGTTCGGAGATTCGGGGCGGGTGGTGGTTCGCTTCTCAGGCACCGAGCCCCTGGCGCGGGTGATGATCGAAGGGCCCGAGCTCGGCGACGTCGAGCGTATGGCGCGCCGGATTGCGGATGCGATCCGGCAAGAACTGGGCGGGGGCGAACGCTGATCCATACGAGTCGGGACGGCGCCTGGAACTGCGTTTCGGCTATTGCCCGCAAAAATCGACGAACCCTTGCGCGATTCGCTCGGCTATGGCGGCCAGGCCCTCGCGCGACTTCCCGCCCAGTTCGTGCCCTGCGCCCTCAAACTCCAGCAACCGCACGCGGCCCGGAATGAGTTCGAGCGCGGCGCGCATTTCCTCGAGGGATCCAAACGGATCGCGCGAGCCGTGGACAAACAGCGTAGGGACGCGGAGGTTCCTCAGGTGGGCCGTGCGCGATTGCTCAGGCCTGCGCGGCGGATGCAGCGGGTAGCACAGAACCAGCAGGGCCGAGACCAGCGATTCGTCTTCAGCGGCGAGCATTGTGGCCTGCCGTCCGCCGTAGGAGTGGCCGCCGGCGAAGACCGGCGCCGCGCCGGCCGCGCGCAGGGCGGCAATCGCCTCGCGAAGGCGGTTCTGATCAGCCTTCGCATCGGCTGGGCGAGGCGGACCGTGCGGACGGGAGAGGCGGAACGCAAGATCGATGCGCTCCACGATCCAGCCAGCCGGGCTGAGGGCCCGGTCGACGGCAACCAGCAGCGGAGCATTCCGGTTCGAGCCGGCGCCATGCGCTAACACCAGACCGGCAGACACGTTGACAGTGTAAGGCATCAGAGCAACCTACCGGTACCATAGTTCCATTCGTGCCCGCGCCAGGGTGTGTTATCGTTCCCTTAGGCGCTGCCCGCGTGCGTCTCCGATAAATTCATGAAAATTCGAGCTCTTGTTTCATGCATAGCGGTGTCCCTATGCGGGTTCTCGCAAAGTATTGTCTACAACCCCTCGCCACTGCGGGAGTTCGGTCAGCCGCGTCTCAATCCGGCGCCGACGGCGAACCCGAACCTGGTGGAGGGGCGGGAACTGTATGGGCCGCAAGCGATCGCCATCGATACGTCCACAAATCCTCCCATACTCTACGTGTCTGACACGGGAAACAACCGCATTCTTGCCTGGAAGGATGCGACCGCGTTTACCAAGGGCAATTTCGCGGATTTTGTCATCGGCCAGAGTGACATGATGAGCACCAGCCCGAATGGGACTGGCGCGCCTGGCTTGAGCGGTCCCGGCGCATTGGCGGTGGATCGTAATGGAAACCTGTATGTTGTCGATACGTTGAATAACCGCATCCTGCGCTATCCAACGCCTGCCGCGCACACGGATTTTGAGGTTCCCGACCTGGTGATTGGGCAGGCTAGCCTCAGCAGCGGCAATCAGCCCAACGAAGGACGCGCGGCGCCGACGGCGAAAACCATTGCGACGACTAGCGGCAACGCCGCGAATACTTCGGGGCTGGCGTTTGATCCGCAGGGGAATCTCTGGTTCGCCGACACTTTCAACAACCGGGTGCTCCGATACAACGCGGCCTCGCTGAGCGCGGGCAACAACGAGCTGGCGGCTGACCTGGTGCTGGGACAAAACAACGATTTCACCAGCAACAAGGCGGTTGCAAACAACAACCCGCTCGACAAGACCGGGTTCACACAGCCGCAGTCGATCGCGTTTTCACGTTCGGGCGAGCTGTACGTGGGCGATGCGCTGGGCCAGGCGAACGGGTTAGGGCGGGTTCTCTATTTTCGAGGTCCCTTCGTGCCCGGAATGCCAACCAACGCGATCCGGATTCTCGGTCTGTATCTGTTTCCGCAAGGCTCGCAGCCGGCGCTGAATGCAACCACCATGACCCCGGTAGGGCTCACGGTCCTCGGCGACAATCTGTACGTCGCAGACCAGTCCGCGCACCGGATCATGAAATTTGACGCGCCGTCAAACTGGCCGCCTGAATGCATTCCTTCACAGACGAATACGAACTGCGGTCCAAACGGCATTTCGCCGCCGGCCATTCAATTTGTCGGTCAGATCGATTCGCTCGGAAGCTCGCCGAACCAGGGCCGCAAGGAACCGTCCGCGACCACGCTGGCGTTTCCCAGCGCTGTGGCGTTTGCGGGGTCAGATATGTATGTCGCTGACTCAGGAAACAGCCGGGTCCTGGTGTTTCCGCAAACCGCCGGACCGAATCCCGCTGCGACTCGAGTGGTGGGTCAGCTTGATCTCACATACGGGGCGCCGAACCTGATAGAGGGCCGTGAGCTGTACATCTGGAGCTCGAATTATCTGGGCGGCGGCCTGGCGGTGGACGCCAGCTCAAACCCTCCGCGCCTGTACGTCGCCGATACTTTGAACAACCGCGTACTGGGATTCCGCGATCTGCACTCGCTGGCGGCGGGCGGAAAGGCTGATATTGTCATCGGCCAGCTCGATTTCTATCGAAATGCTCCCAATTACGCCAGTCCAAGCCTGACTGCGGTAGCGCCGACGGACCTGACGCTGTATCGGCCAGTAGCAGTGGCCGTGGACAAAAACGGGGACTTGTATGTCGCTGACACGGGAAACGGGCGCGTGCTCCGCTTCCCCCAGCCATTCAATCAGACGGGTCCGATCCGGGCGAACCTGGTGCTGGGGAAGCCCGGATTTTTCACCAATCCGAGCGACGCAAATTTCGCGAGCGCGAGCACGATGGCCGGGCCGTCGGGATTGGCGTTCACCAATGAGGGCAACTTGCTGGTGAGTGATGCTCTTCTGAACCGGGTGCTCTTGTTCGTGCGCAGCCCCAATGGCGATTTCACCAACGTCGCCTCCAGAGTGCTCGGGCAGCCAAACATGACTTCCTCGGCGCCAAGCAACGCTCCGGATGGACTGTCCGGACCGCAGGGGCTGGCAGTTGACAGCAGCAACCGGATTTACGTCGCCGATCGAGGAAATAACCGGATTAACGCCTTCTCGTCAGACTTTGTCTCCCGCTTCCAGCGAAGCTTCTCGGCGCCGTGGGGCGTCGCCGTAAACTCGGCTGGGGAGGTGTGGGTGACGGATTCAAACCGGGTAGTGCGCCGCTTCCCCGAGTTTTTGACTTGGCAGGGCGGAGCCGGCGAGATTTCCAACATTTCCACAGTCGGCGTCCCGATCGCGATCGCCCTCGATCCTTCGGGGAATCCCATCGTCTCGGAAAGCATTAACCGCGTTTCCTTCTACTACATCGCTGCAAATTTCCAGAACGGCGCAAGCTATGCAAGCCGCGCTCTGTCACCCGGGATGATTGCCTATCTCAGCCGCGGTTGTCCGCTCTTTCTACCAACGTGTCCGATTGTTCCCGACGGAGGACAGGCTGTTGCCAATTCGCAGCCCTGGCCGACGACGCTGGCTGACACCCAGGTGTGGTTTAACGGCCAGCCCGCCCCGATCTACTACGTGTACCCGGACCGCGTGGCGTTTCAGGTTCCGAACGGCGCGCCAAGCACAGGGTCGGCGGATGTGCAACTGGTGCGCGCTTCCACAGGCGAGATTCTCGCTGCTGCGACATTTGCCATGCACTCGGCGGATCCTGCGTTCTTTACGCTGAACGGCGCGGGGTTCGGACAAATCGCGGCGCTGAATCAGGACGGCTCCGTGAACGGACCCTCGAATCCGGCAGGTCGCGATACGATCATTTCACTGTTTGGAACCGGCATCGGGCACATCGATGGCGCCCCTCCTGACGGCGTGGGCGCGCCCGGTCCGCTGTCCCCGGCCGGTATTCCACGCGTATCGTTTAATCCGGGCGGCGTCGCCAATGATGCGGACATTCGATATTGGGGCTTGGCGCCTGGCCTTCCGGGCGTATGGCAGATGAACCTCCATATTCCCAATTCGGTTCCGCCTGGATCCGCGGTCCAGGTAGCGTTTTTCTGGAACGACTACGCGAGCAATGACGGGCCGAACGGAAAGGTGACGACGACAATTGCCGTAAAGTAGACGTTCAACAGACCCTCTGGCCGGAGCGCTGTGATGGGATGCGACGCTCCGGCCGGCCTGGACCGAGGGGGGCGGCATGCATTATCCGATTTTCACAATCAGCAGCGTCATATCATCGTGCTGATCGGCGGCGCCCACAAAGGCGTCCGCAGCGCAAATGACTTGCTGTATCATTTCGCGGGCGCCTTTGGCGGCGCACGCCTGAGCTGCCGCGAACAGGCGCTCCTCGCCAAACTCCTCGCCGCGCTGGTTCATGGCCTCGCTGATTCCATCGGTATACGCAAGCAGAATGTCCCCCGGCATCAAATTGCATACTTGCTGCTCGTAACAGGTCTCGGGGAATAATCCGACTACGGGTCCGCCGCCTTCCAGCCGGATCGCTTCGGCCCCCCGAAGCAGCCCTGGCGGATTGTGGCCGGCATTGACATAAGACAACCGGAGTGCGGCAGGATCGTACTCGCCATAGAAGAAAGTCGCGTAGCGGTTGCTGGTGGACGCTTCGTACACCAGGCGGTTGACGTTGCGCATCAGCGCTGAAAGATCGTGAACGCCCGCGACCGCCTGGCCGCGCAACGACGCCTGAAGACTCGCCATCAGCAGCGCCGCCGCGATGCCCTTTCCCGCGACGTCCCCGACGGCGATGCCGATGCGTCCCCCGGCAATCTGGAGGAAGTCGTAGTAATCGCCGCCGACGCCCCGGGCCGGACGGCAATATGCGGCGCAGTCCAATCCGGGTGCGCTCGGCCATCGTTGCGGAAAGAGCCGCTCCTGTACTTCGCGCGCAATCTCGAGCTCGCGCCGGATGCGCTCGCGCTGCGCCGCTTCGGCCGCAAGCATGGCCGAGAACCGGCTGTTTTCGAGGGCCAGGCCCATTTGCGCGGCGACGGCCCGCAGCAGCCTCTTGTCGGTTTCCGAATACGGCAGCTCAGAGAGTTTCAGGCCGAGACTCACAATCCCCACGAGCTCCTTGTGACCGGGCAATGCCAGCAACAGTTGCGTCCCCATCAGTTGGAGCGCTTGCAAGTCCTGGGATGCGAGCGACGGAAGCCATTCGGGCGGTCGGTCGAAATGAATTTCAAGGGGCGCTTCGCGCTCGCGCAGAAGTTGCGCCAGACGGCCGCTTGCGTGAATTTCCAAAGGTTCGCCCGCGCGGGTTGAGTGGCGGGTGCGAAAAACATCGCCCTCTCGCAGAAGCATGCACACGTCGGGCACGTGCAGCGTGCAGGAGATGCGTTGCGCTACGGTATTGAGCAGCGGCTCGGTTTCTATATAGCGAATCACCTCTGCGGCGAGTTCGCTGAGCACCTTTTCGGCATCGTAGGCTTCGCGAAAAAACTGGCGGTCCAGCCACTCCGAGGCCTGATCGGCCGCGCGGCGCCGCAAGACGATGAGACCGACAGCCACAGCCGACAGCGCGAAGGCGTCCGCAGCGCGGTTCGAACCGCGTCCGGCGGCGACGCTGAACAAATAGATGGCCGCGGCAACCAGCGCGGCGCGAATCAGCCAGAGACCTCCGCGGGCCACGCCATAGCGCACACTCTGGCGAATTACGAACTTCAGGTCCATGGCGCGCTCCACGACGATGACGTAGGCGAGCGCGAGCGGGAACAGCGCCAGCGCCGCCAGCGCAATGACCATTAACGGCCACCCAACCGCGTCGCCAATCTCGCGGCCGCGAACCATGGCGTACAGGACGGCAAGGAAGACCGGCGTGAGGCTCACCGAGGCGCCGCAATGCAGAATCCGCAAGCGCCGCCGGCCGTCGGGCGAAACTTCCGTGGCGCTCTTGTAACCGAGGAAGGCGAAGAAACACCCGATCAGAATTATGTTGAGAATCTGGTCGGCCCAATAAAGGCCCGCCAGCAGCGGCCGGAACGGCAGCGAAGCGGCGACGTCCTGCGTCCAGAGCAGCTCGATGGCCGTTGTCGCGATCTGGGCGCACGCCGCTGGAATGATCAGCAGGTATTTGATCCAAGGGCGTCTGCGATCCAAAGGCAGCCGGCTTGGGAAGTAGATGCCAAACAGGAACATCCATATGCCCCACATTTGCTGCCACTGCTCCCGCCAGAGAAATCGCGTCGGGCTCCACGGCATGTAGGCGGGATAAAAACGCGCAATTTCCGTGAACGAGATGAGCAGGAACAAGAGGATCCAGGCGTTGGGATCGCGTGGACGGATCGCCGCTGCAGCGAAGCCCAGTCCGAGCGCGATCAGCGGCGCCACAATGTTCAGCGCGATTTCAAAAACGACCCGGGAGAGGGGTCGCGCCTGACTGGCGAGACTCGGAACCTCAAAGGTGGTCTCGAAGATGCGTCCAGAAGGTTCACGCAGCGTCAGCCTCACCTTTGCGCCGGCGGGGCGATACTGAAGCCATTGGGCGCCGCGGGTGAAGGGCTGGCCGTCAATAGCGAGAAGCTGGTTCTGCCGCAGGCGCCCGGCGCCTATCGTCCTGGTTCCCCATTCCACTTCAAAGCCGCGCGTTCCGGTTTCGGACGGACGTGCGGCGGCGCGTAGGACGTAAAACGCTTCACATCCTTCGTGGATCGCGGCGCAGGCGAACAGGATGGAGAGCGCAATATACTGCGGGATGGGTTTCGAGTTTCTTCCGAGAACGATCAATCGCCGCCTCCACTTCCTGTTACGATAGAACTTTATCCCATGAAGGCGCTGCTTGACGCCATGCGGCCGGGTGATCCGGACCGGTTGCTAGCCGAAGCTCTCGACCCGGAGCGGCTGCCCGCGCACATCGCGATTATCATGGATGGCAACGGCCGCTGGGCCCGGCGGCGCAACTTGCCGCGGATCGCGGGTCATCGCGCGGGAGTCGAGCCGGTCCGCATCACCGTCGAGACCTGCGCGCGGCTGGGAATCAAGGCTCTGACGTTGTACGCCTTTTCGGTCGAGAACTGGAAGCGGCCGCGCAGCGAGGTCGAAGCGCTATGGAGGCTGTTGCGGATCTATCTCCGGCGCGAATTGCCGGAAATGCTGGAGAACGACATCCGGTTTGAAGCAATTGGCCGACTCGACGCTTTGCCCGGCTTCGTTCAGCAGGAATTGGAAGCCGCCCGCAACGCCACCAGCGGGAACAGCGGTCTGCAAGTGAATCTCGCCATCAATTACGGCGGCCGCGCCGAACTCGTGGATGCCGTGAACGCGATTATCGCTGAAGCCCGCGCCGAAGGCTGCCTGGACCAGCTCGAAATCACCGAGCAGGCGATCGCGACCCGGCTTTACACATCCGGGCTGCCCGATCCCGACCTGCTGATCCGCACATCGGGCGAGATGCGCATCAGCAACTTCCTTTTATGGCAGATCGCGTACGCCGAGCTCTATGTCACCGAGACGCTCTGGCCCGACTTCCGGCGTTCGGATCTGCTCAAAGCCTTGATCGACTATCAGCGGCGGGATCGCCGCTTCGGCGGGCTGAGCGCCGGTCGGGAGGGCGAACAAGTTCCCGAGTTTCTTGGCGTCGCGTCCCGGTGAGGCTTGCGGCCCGCCGACGGGTTCGCAAGTTACCGCCGGTTGTCGCGCGGTCTCAAGGCAAGAAACCTCGGCGCGAACTCTTTTGTGATGCGGAGATAGCGTTCGCCAAGTTCGGCCGAAGGCTCGATTTCACTGCCTTCATGCCACTCGTTCCAGCTCGTGATGAGGATCCAATCGGGATCAGCCGCGATCGCGTTCTGAAAGAGGATGCGGTAGGTCTTTCCGTTGAAGCGTTCCGTAATCGGCCGCGGCGGCTTGCGCGAAGGCTGCACTGAGTCGTCGTAGCCGGGAATGATGGTAATACAGGAAATCCGATTTGCTCCGGCTGTCCGTACCCATTCGGGAAAGGTTTTCTTGGCCCACTCGTCAAGTTGCTCCGGAGTCTTGCCCTTGGTTTGGCCGGTCGGATTATAGGTGTGGATTCCATCGAATATCAGCGCTGCTTCAGGCGAGATGCGGTCGCCGATGAACGCCGCGCCCTGCGCGTATTGAGCGGTGAACCGGTCGATCACGCGGCGCCAGCCATCCAGGCCGAGCTGGCCGATCGCGCGACCGTAAATAAAGAACACGGGCCTGCCCTGGATCTTCAACCAGGCCGGATGGCCGCCGTATTTACGGGCCAGATACAGCAGGTCATCCACGGCGCCGTCAACGCTCGGATGATCGCGCGGCGGAACGGTTTCATAATACGCCGAGATCTTCAGGCCGTATTTTTGAGCGGCGTTGAGCAGCAGGGGCAGGCCTTCATCATGGAAGTCCCCCTGACGCCACCAGCTCACGATAAATCCGGTGACGCCTGCGTCTTTGGCCTCGCGGCAATGCGTATCCACAACGGCGGGATCGTGGCTGTCATATGGGCCGAGCGCCGGATAATGCGTCGACTCGGCGATGTATTTTCGCGAAACATCGACATCTTTCCAGTGATACCAGCGTCCGCTGATTTGGGGATTGCCGTACCAGCCGTAGTAAAAAGCGAGAACTTCTCGGGGCAGGGATATGCGTTTGCGTTCCGGCCGGCCGGCGGGCGTCTGCGCTGCAACCAACGCTGATATGGCTGTTAAGCCAGCGGCCCAGACAAAAAACTTCTGCGTGTTCATACGTGCTTATCCACGACCTGATCCGCTTTTATTCTTGTCTCGTTTTCGCAAAAGTGCTAGGTTCTACGCAAGGGAGGGGTGAATATGTTCCATGCGGTTTTGCGCTTTGTCGCTGTGGTCGCAATTGGCGTCAGTTTGCCCGCCGCCCTGGCCCAGACGACGATGGGGACGATTACCGGGCTCGTTACCGACAGCACTCAGGCTGTTGTTCCCGCCGCAATCGTGGTCGCCCGCAATCTGGCGACGGGCGCGGAGGCTCGCACTGTCACTTCGAGCAGCGGCAACTATGTAATTCCGAACCTTCCGGTGGGCCCCTATGAAATCACTATCAGCCAGCGGGGATTCAAGAGTTGGAAGCGAGCGAATCTGGCGTTATCGAGCGGGGATAACCTGCGCGTCGACGCAGTTCTCGAGGTGGGCCAGGTCAGCGAGAACGTGCAGGTGAGCGCCGAGGCGCCCCCGCTAAAAACGGAGTCGACGGACGTGTCGACGACAATGGAACAGAAGCTGGTGCAGGATGTTCCGCTCCCCATTGCCGGGATCGGCGGGGGGATGCGCAACGCCTTCAGCATCATGATGATGCTCCCGCAGGTGAAGAGCGGCAACGGCGAGAGCGCCTGGGACGACTTCCAGGTTGGCGGCGGCCAGCAACATGACTGGAACGTGAGCGTTGACGGCCTGTCGGTCGAGATGGGCTGGCGCAATCATGTCGGCTATATGAACCGGTTGACCCCGCCAGTCGACTCGGTTGAAGAGTTTCGCATTGAAACAGCGGTTTTCAAAGCCGAGGACAGCCGCGCCAGCGGCGGAAACATTTCCGTCACGACCAAATCCGGCACAAACGATCTGCACGGCGCGCTCTTTGACTACTATCAGAGCCAGAGACTGGACGCGAACACCTGGCTCAATAACAAGCTCGGACGCCGCAAACCGATTTATCATCGCAACGATTTCGGGGCGAACGCCGGCGGGCCGATATATTTGCCCAAGATCTATGACGGCCGCAACAAGAGCTGGTTCTTCTTCTCCTATGAAGGCTACCGCTTTCCGAGCACGTCGGGCGTTTCGCAGCTCACCATTCCAACGCAACAGATGATCGCAGGCGATTTCTCGCAATGGAAAAAGGCAGACGGCGCGCTCATCCCGATTTATGATCCGACGACCACGCGCAGCGACGGCAAAGGCGGATTTATTCGCGATCCGTTTCCCGGCAACGTGATCCCGCAGGATCGGCTCAGCCCCTTGTCCAAGGCGATTGCGAAGTACTTCCCTGCTCCCAACGCCCCGGGCGTCGTGCTGAATTACAACACGGTCGGGACCGGACCCAAGAAACGCATTGAGAACGCGCATCTTCTGAAGCTCGATCACAGTTTTGGCGACAGAAACCGGCTGGCGTTCACCTGGTCGCGCAACGGCGAGCACTTCAATAACGCCTACGACTCCGATCCCGCCAATCCGATGAACTGGGGCGGCAGTTTGCCATACCCGCTAGCCGGCCGCCAGTATTACCAGGGCGATCAATACTACGGAAATGTGTTTCGCCTGAACGACACCCACGTGATCACGCCAACTCTGATCAACAACATTATTTTGGGAGCGCACCGGCTGACCCATCCCGAACACGACATCACCGCGGTTCCCTTCGGCCAGAACTGGGGCGATAAGCTGGGCGGCGCGGTCAAAAACAACCCCTATTACAACTACAGCTTTCCTCCCGTAAGTTTTCAAACGGACAATTACTACGGTTGGGACAGCTCCAAGCTGTGGGACGAATATCACACTGTGTACGGATTGGATGAGAATCTTTCCTGGGTGAAAGGCAAGCACAGCTTCAAGTTCGGCTACAGCTTCCAACTCCTGATGCTGAACACGAACAATCGCAACAACGCCGCTGGCAATTTCTTTTTCAACCGGCTCGAGACCGCCGCGCCGGCCGACAACAGCGGCAACTCGGGGAGTTCGTTCGCCAGCTTCATGCTCGGCGCGCTGCATCAGGGTGGATTCACCGTGCCATTCAGCGGAATGCTGCGCTTCCCCTACCACGCAGTGTTCGCGCAGGACGATTGGAAGATCACGCCGAAGCTGACGATGAACATCGGCCTTCGGTATGAACTGAATATCGGGGCTTATGAGAAGCACGACCGGATGTCGAATTTCGACCCGACCGCGCCCAACCCGGCCGCGAATAACTATCCGGGCGCGCTGGTATTCCTCGGATCCGGACCTGGACGGACTGGCAACCGCCATCTCTGGAATAATGCATCGGGCTGGGGTCCGCGGTTCGGGTTGGCATACCAGATCACGCAGAAGACCGTGCTCCGCGGAGGCTTCGGCATCTTCTACGCATCCGAGAAAGCGCCCGGCCTGACCCCCTCGAGCACAGGATTTACGAGCTCTCCCACATGGACGTCCGTGGACCAGGGCATCACGCCGGCCTTTTATTGGGACCAGGGGTTTCCGAGCTGGCAAGCGCCCCCGTTCATCGATCCGGGCTTCAACGCGGGCTTCGGCGTGACGTGGTGGCCCGCCGCCGAGATTGCGCAACTGCCGAGCACGAACAGTTGGAACGTGGCCGTGTCGCGCGCGCTCGGGTCCAATTTCGTTCTCGATCTGACGTATACGGGCAGTAAAGGGACGCACCTCGCGTCGGACCGCGTCAACTATATGCAGATTCCGCCGCAGTACGCCTCTCTCGGAAGCCTGCTGAACAAGCCGATTGATGATCCGGCGGTCGTCGCGCTCGGCTTCAAGCCGCCGTTCCCTAATTTCAAGCAGTTGCTCGGAACGCGCGCAACGCTGGGACAGTCGCTGCGGATGTGGCCGCAATACTCCGGCGTCGGCACGGGCGGTATGAATAATCACAGCGGCAACTCGACCTACAACGCGCTCATCGTGAAGCTCACGCGGCGATTCTCCGGCGGGCTCAGCCTGGTGGCGGACTACACGTGGTCCAAGCTGCTGACCGACGCGGACTCCTCGGAGCCGTGGATCGCTGGAGTAGTGGGGTCGGGCGTTGGGGCGGGGGCGGCGCAGAATAACTGGAACCGTCGCGTGGAAAAATCCTACGGAGTGCTGGACCTGCCGCATATGTTCAAGCTCACGGCCAGCTATGACCTGCCCTTCGGACCAAACCGCGCCTATGCGCATTCGGGCGCCATGGCGCGTATCATCGGCGATTGGAACATCGCAGGATTCCTGTACGGCCAGAGCGGCTATCCGTTGGGCGTCATCGATACCGGCTACTCGAATTTTCTGATGGGCGGGACGCCGCGACCGAACATAACGTCGCTCGATTGGCGCGCGCCAATCGTCGGCGACCGTTTTGATCCAGACAAAGAACCGTATCTGGCTCGCTCTCCATTCCAGCGGAGAACGGATCCAACCGTCGATCCTTTCGGAAGCGCGCCGCGCTTGAACGGCGCGACGCGATCACCTGGGCGCTTCCGCGAAAACATCTCTGTCGCCCGCAGTTTTCGGCTCACGGAACGCGCGCGCCTCGACTTCCGGTGGGAGATCTACGATTTGTTTAACTTAAAAACCTGGAATAATCCCGCAAGTCTCGACTTGTCAAATCCGTTGTTCGGCGTGGTAACCAACGCCTCCGGCAATCGCACGATGCAAGCGGGACTGAAATTAAAATTCTGAAGCGCTCAGCACACGCTGCGGGGGCAAGGATCCGCGGGGTGCTGACGACTGCGGGCGCGCAATAGTACTTTTCGAAGCGCTCCTGGGGTTCCACCTAGTGACGGGTCATAGTAATCTGTTTCATACTGAGAGCATCGGAAAATGGTGGATGAACGTGACCCCGTGGCGGTGGCCATTGCTGAGCGGCTTGCGCGCTTTTTGACTATCGCCTTAGCAGATGCCGGTCGCGTTGTCTTTGTCTGGGACGGTCACACCATTCCCCCGCCCGTCCAGACCACCAGCAGCCTTGCGGTTCACTGACCGTCGCAGCAGCGCCGCTCGGGCCGTGTCAACCGAGCGTCGCGGAAGATAATCTTGCGCCGGATTCGCAGAATTTCCACCGCCAGGCTCCGGAACAGACCCCCGCCCCCGGTATTTTCAACGCGCCGCCGGGGGCTGGCGTCGCATCGTATTATCATGCAGCCGATTAAGCCGACGTCTCCGCCGTCTGAACGGCTCCGCGCCATCTGGCCCGATATCGCGGAACTGGTCCGCCCGAGGCGCACGCTGCTTGCAGTTGGGTTTGCCTTGATGGTGGTGAATCGGCTTTCGGGCCTGGCGTTGCCGGCATCCACCAAATTCCTCATTGACGACGTGATCGGCAAGCGTCATCGCGAGCTCCTGGCGCCGCTGCTTGCCGCCGTGCTGGCGGCGACGATTCTCCAGGGCCTGACGTCTTTTGCGCTCACGCAACTGCTCTCGAAGGCCGCGCAACGTCTGATCGCCGAGCTCCGCCGGAAAGTGCAGTCGCACGTGGCCCGTCTGCCGCTGCGGTTCTATGACGCAAACAAGACGGGCACGCTGGTATCGCGAATCATGAATGACGTCGAGGGCATCCGGAACCTGATCGGAACCGGCCTGGTCGAATTCGCGGGCGGACTGCTCACCGCAGTCTTCTCGCTCATCATCTTATTTCGCATCAGCGCGGTGATGACCGGACTCGCGCTGGCTTTTCTCGCCGTCTTCGCCATGGCGCTGCGAAAGGCGTTCCGCAAGATCCGGCCTATTTTCCGCGAGCGCAGCAAAATTAACGCCGAAGTCACCGGCCGCCTCACTGAATCGCTGGGCGGCGTTCGCGTGGTGAAGGGATACCACGCCGAAGCGCGGGAGGAAACCGTGTTTGCGCACGGCGTCGCCCGCCTGCTGAACAATGTTCTGAAGAGCCTCACGGCCACGTCTCTCATGGGACTCTCCGCCAACGTCCTGCTCGGCTGCGTCGGCGTCGTGGTCATGTTCGTCGGCACTCGGCAGATCTTCATGGGCAAGATCTCGCTTGGCGATTTTGTCACGTTCACCGCATTTCTCGCGTTTTTGATCGCTCCCGTGGCGCAGATCGTGAGCATTGGGACGCAATTGACGGAAGCGATCGCGGGACTGGAGCGGACCCGCGAAGTTCTGGCTGAGTCTCGCGAGCAGGATGACCCGCGGCGCATCGTCGCGCTGGGGCCGATCGACGGCCACGTGCGCTTCGATCACGTCAGCTTTGAGTACGAAGCCGGCAAACCCGTTTTATTCGACGTCTCCTTCGACGCCAAGCCAGACACGGTGACTGCGCTGGTGGGACCCTCGGGATCGGGCAAGTCGACCATGATCGGCCTCATCGCGGCATTCTACACTCCGGTTCGCGGCGCGGTGACGGTCGACGGGGTCGATCTCTCCACGGTGCGGCTCGATACTTACCGAACGCAGCTTGGAGTCGTCCTCCAAGATACATTTTTATTCGATGGTTCGATTCGCGAGAACGTGGCCTTTGGACGGCCGGACGCCTCCGAAGCCGAAATCCTCGAAGCCTGCCGGATTGCGCGCGTCGATGAATTCGCCGAACAGTTTTCCGAAGGGTACGACACGATTGTGGGCGAGCGCGGCGTGAAACTTTCCGGCGGGCAGCGGCAGCGCGTCTCCATCGCTCGCGCCATACTGGCTGATCCGCGGATTCTCATTCTCGATGAGGCGACCTCCAGCCTGGATTCCGAATCCGAGGCGATGATCCAGGAGGGATTGCGATTTCTGATGAAGAACCGCACGACCTTCGTCATTGCTCACCGGCTCTCAACCATCCGCCGGGCGGACCAGATCCTGGTAGTGGAGGGCGGGCGCATTGTGGAGCGCGGCAATCACGAATCGCTCTATGCCGCGCGCGGGCGTTATTATGACCTGTACACCAAGCAGCACGGCCTGGAGGCAAATCTGTTCCTGGCGCCGGGGGAAGGAGATGAAACGCCCGAAACAGGTTTTGCGGCGAAGGCGGCGGCTGAGCCCGACGGCGTTCAGGAGGCGTTGCGGATTCTTCGAGGGTAGAATTCAGTTCCCCGCCGCGGCTGCGTCAATCAACCTCGCCGGTCTGCCGCTTATATTCGCGAATCACCCGATTCACATAGGACCGCGTCTCCCGGTACGGCGGCACGCCTTTATAGCGGTCCACGGCGCCCGGACCCGCATTATAGGCAGCCAGCGCCTTGGCGACGTCGCCGTCGTATTTCGTCAGCAGATCCGCCAGGTATTTCGCGCCCGCTTCGGTGTTCTGTTTTGGGTCGCGGGGGTCCACACCGAGGTCGGCCGCCGTGGCGGGCATCAGCTGCATGATTCCGATCGCGCCCTTGTGGGATACCGCATCCTGACGCAGCCCGGATTCCGCTTTGGCGACGCTATGCACTAACTCGACCGGAATGGCTGCGCGCAGCGCCGCATTTTCTAGGAGATCTCGGGGCGAGGGTGTTGCGTCGTGCACGCTCGGCTGAGGCGCCGCGGCCGTCTGGGACGGGGCCTGTGGCGTATACTCCTCGGTCTCGAAGGCGGTTACAAGCGCCGCCGGCAGTTCCGTTACGCCGTCGCGCGTATACAGCCGTATGACGCCGCCCGCCTTCTCGTGGCGGTCGGCATACACCTGGAACCCGTTGTAAAGAAGGGCATACTCGCCCCCCAACGCCGGCAGCGCGAGGACGTACACAACTAACCACTTCATGCGACTCTTCCATTATGACGCGGCGCTCCGCGCCGGCGTGCAGGGCATACCGGCGGTTCTGTTCCAGCAGCTGGATGGTTTGGCTGCGACGAGAGGGCGATCGGAGCGCCCCATGCTACGGTCGACGGCGCAGAGCGAGACGGTCCGGGGGACGGTTTGTCCCGGCCGGCGAGCCACCTTCAGCGACAGCTTGTCGCTTCCACGTTGACGCCTCCGGTCTGTCGATTTCAGTCATCCGGCGGAGCGGCCATACCAGAAACGCCGCTAAATCCACCAGGCCGCCGTCGTGCCCTCTTTGATCACAATCTGGTTCAAGAAGTTCGCCGCCTTCGTCAAGCCCTCCTCAGGCGACATCAGCGTGTCCTCGTGCTCGATCGACAGCACGTAGTCGTAACCGAACATTCGCAGCGTCGAAATGAACTCCGTCCACCACTGATAGGCGTGGCCATATCCGACCGAGCGGAATATCCAGGCTCGATTCCGCTCATCGCTGTACTTCTTGGTGTCCAGCACGCCCGTCTTGGGCAAATTCGCATCGTAAATCTGAGTGTCCTTGGCGTGGACGTGAAAGATCGCATCGCCCAGGACGCGAATGGCTTTGATCGGGTCGATGCCCTGCCAGAACATATGGCTGGGGTCGTAGTTGCACCCGATGCTTGGACCGGCGGCTTCGCGCAACCTTAGCAGCGTCTCCGGACTATACACAATGAAGCCGGGGTGCATTTCAATCGCGATTTTCACGCCGTGATCGGCTGCAAACTTCGCTTGCTTGGTCCAGTACGGGATGGCCTTCTGTTCCCATTGCCAGTTCAAGAGCTCCCCATATTCGGGCGGCCAGGGACAGGTCACCCAGTTGGGATATTTGGCAGTGTCGCTGTCGCCGGGACAGCCCGAGAAATCGATGACGACGGGAACACCCAGCTTTTCAGCAAGCAGGATTGTCTTCCGGCTGGTCTCCTGGTAACTCTTGGCGATGTCCGCATTCGGATGCAGTGGGTTCCCGTGCGCGCTCAGAGCGCTGATGCTGAATCCGTTGTCCTCGAGACGGCGTTTGAAATCTTTTAATTGCGCTTCGTTGTCAAGCATCGAGAGCTTGCAATGCGGGTCTCCCGGATAATTGCCGGTTCCGAGCTCCACCGTATTGATATTGAGAGCCTTGAGTTTTTCGAAAACCTTATCCAGCGGGAACTGCGAGAGCAGAGGTGTGAAGACGCCTACGCGCATGCGGATCTCCTTGGTGACCTGAAGATTACAAATCGTCAGAATATCACATGGTCGCCGCCCTGCCGTCCGCATCCACACTATTCAAAATGCTCGCGTTTGCCGATAAGCGACTTAGCGTCGATCGCACATGCCCTTCGCGCCTCAACCGGTGTCCTATCTCGGAATGCCCGCGGTGATCGTCAGTGAGCCGATGCAGCAGCTCATGGCGAAAATCCAGCGCATTGGCATGTCCAGCGCTTCCGTGCTCATCGAGGGCGAAAGCGGCGTCGGCAAGGAGGTCGTGGCGCGCGCGATCCATCATCACTCGCTGCGCTGCCAGAAGTCCTGGGTGGATGTAAGCTGCGCCGCGCTCCCCGAGCACCTGATCGAAAGCGAACTGTTCGGTTACGAGAAAGGCGCATTCAGCGGCGCCGATTCAAGCAAGCCCGGTCTGTTCGAACTCGCGCACCAAGGCACGCTGTTTCTCGACGAAGTCGGGGAGCTGGAGCCGAAAATGCAGGTGAAGCTTCTGCGCGTGCTCGATGGATCGCCTTATTATCGTTTGGGCGGCATCCGGAAGGTGTCGGTCGATGTGCGCATCATTGCCGCCACGAACCAGAATCTCCAGCACATGGTCAAAGCCGGCCGGTTCCGGTCTGATCTTTACCACCGCCTCGGACAGCTTACGCTGACAGTGCCCCCGCTGCGGCAGCGAACGGAGGATATTGTGCCGCTGGCCGAGTTCTTCCTGGCCCAGCACAATCCGCAACTTCGGTTCACCTCAGAGGCCTGCGCCAAACTGCATCGCTATCACTGGCCTGGGAACATACGCGAGTTGCGCAACGTTGTGATCAAGGCCGCCGTCCTGTGTGCGGGCGACCAGATCCGCGCAAGCGATCTAGCGTTCGAAACCGGGGAGGCGGCTCCTTGCGAGCCCGATACGCCGGTCACCGATCTGGATGGAATCGAGCGCCGCATGATCTTCAGAGTGCTGGAACAGACCGGCGGACACCATCAGCGCGCGGCCGACCTGCTCGGGATCTCGCGCCGCACGCTCAGCCGTAAGCTGAAGCTCTATAACCAGGAAGCGCGGGGGCGCGCCTATGTATCGTGAACCGCGCCTGACCCGGGCCGAAGCTGCGCCCGTTGCCTATGGAGAGCGGCGCCGCCAGGAGCGATCCCCGGCCAGCGGCTCGGTTCAACTGCTGGTGCAGGATCCTGCGGTCGCGGTGGTATCGGGGTCGCTGATCGACATCAGCCGCAGCGGGTTTCGCGCCGCCCATTCCCATTCCGGACTCGAAAAAGGCCAGATTGTCCGCTTTCGGCATCATGCCGGCGAAGGTTTCGCCCGCGTGGTGTGGAACCGCATCTCTGAAGGCGAAGTCCAAACCGGATTTCTCATCTTATAGCCCCAATCAAATGGGCCGAATTCGCCGGTCGCATCCTGTTAGAATGGGGTTTCTCCGGGCGCATGCGAATCAATGCCATCAGCGCGGTCCTTGCCGGGTGCGGTTTGCTTGCCGGCTGCGCGAAGGAGACCACCACGCACGCCAAGCAGGACAGCGGACCGGTTCGCATCCGAGTGGCGCCGGTTGTCGCCCGCAACGTGCAGCGCGTCGTCGAGTCCGTGGGCACGTTGTATCCGTTCGATGAAACGGTCGTGAGCGCTGAAATCGAGGGCCGCATCGACGCTGTCAAGGTCGACCTCGGCGACCGCGTCGCCGCCGGTCAGATCCTCGTACATATCTACGATGAAGAGCAGCGTTATCTCGTGGCTCAGATGGAGGCGCAGTTACGCCAGGCGCTCGAGCGCCTGGGCCTGAAGGACGAAAACGACCGGGTCAAAGATATCGCCGACACTCCCGAGCCGCGCCGCGCCCGCGCCGATTTGTTCGACGCCGAGCAGCGCTACAAGCGCACACGCGATCTGGTTGACCAGGGAATCGCCTCGCGCGCCGATCTGGATGCCGCCCAGGCTCGGTATAAGGCCATGCAAGCCGCTTATGATGCGGCTTTATATCAGGCCCGCGACCTGGTGCAAGAGGTGCAACGCTCAAAAGCGCAACTGGATCTACAGCGGAAAAAGCTGCGCGATGCTTCGGTCCGCGCGCCGTACGATGGCTACATAAAAGACCGGCAAGTGAACGTCGGCGTTTACGTCCGTCCCAATACGCCGCTGCTCACAATCGTGAAAACGGACCCTTTGCGGCTGCGCCTGGAGGTCCCCGAGCGCATGGCGCCATGGATCAGAAATGATCAACGGGTGGAGCTCTCGGTGGAAGCGTTCCCCGACCGGAGCTTCACCGGCCGCATCTGGCGCATTTCGCCCGCCGTCGATCAAAGCAAACGCACGTTTATCGTCGAAGCGCTTATCAATAACGCGAAAGGCGAACTCAAGCCCGGCGGCTACGCTCATGCCCGCATCCCCACCGATCGCATCGAGCGCATCCGGCTTGCGCCCGCTCGCGCCATTACGTACCTGTATGGCTCCAATAAGGCCTATGTCGTCCGCGCCGACAACACAATTGAGGCCCGCGATCTGAAGCTCGGCGATCGCTTCGAGCGAGAGGTGGAAGTGCTCGAAGGCCTCCAGGAGGGCGAGCACATCGCGATTACCGAGCTCGCGCGTCTCGACACCGGCACGAAAGTTGCGATCGCGCCGGCCGGCGCTGGCGAGGGCCGCGGCTTGTAACGGATAGGCCCCGGGCTCGGGTTTTGTTGCTTCTCACCCGCTGCCGCATCTAACGCACGGATGAGATTTCCACGATCGAGCGGCATTCTGCTGCATCCGACCTCCTTGCCGGGGCCGAATGGAATCGGCGAACTCGGCCCCCAGGCCTATGCATTTGTTGACTTTCTCGAACGCGCCGGCCAGAAAATCTGGCAAGTGCTGCCGCTCGGGCCCACCGGATACGGCGATTCGCCCTACGCCAGCTTCTCCGCATTCGCAGGCAATCATCTGCTGATCAGCCTGGATCGCCTGGTCGCCGCTGGCTATCTCAGTCAAGACGATCTCAAGGATCGTCCGGAATTTCCCAACAACCGCGTCGATTACGGATGGGTCATTCACTGGAAGATTCCTCTACTGGCGAAAGCAGCGGCCAGGTTTCTTGAAGCGCGCACGAAAAGCACCGAATACGAACGCTGGATCGATCAGAACGCCTGGTGGCTGGACGATTACGCGCGGTTTATGACCGCCAAGCTGCCCTACCCGGAAGATGTACATCGCTTCTGGCAATTCGAATTTTTCCGCGAGTGGATGGAGTTGAAGGCCGAGGCGAACCGGCGCGGCATTCGCATCATGGGCGACATGCCCATCTACGTGGCCTCCGACAGCGCCGACGTAGCATCGCACCCGGAACTCTTCCGCACCGACGTTGTGGCAGGCGTTCCGCCAGATTACTTCAGCGCGACCGGCCAGCTCTGGGGCAATCCCATCTACCGATGGGACGTCATGAAGGAACAAGGGTACGAGTGGTGGATCCAGCGCTTTCGCCACACGCTGACGCTGTTCGACATGGTCCGGCTCGATCACTTTCGCGGCTTCGAGGCGTACTGGCAGGTGCCAGCGTCGGAAAAAACTGCTGTCCACGGCGAGTGGGTAAAAGGACCGGGGGCGGAGCTCTTCGACGCCGTCGAAACGGCGTTGGGATCGCTGCCAATTGTGGCTGAGAACCTGGGAGTCATCACCGATGAAGTCGAGGCCATCCGTCATCGCTTCTGCTACCCAGGAATGAGTGTTTTGCAGTTCGCCTTCGGAAACGATCCGCAGGCGCCCACCTTCCGCCCCCACAATTATCCGCGCGAACTGGTGGCCTACACCGGCACTCATGATAACGACACAACCGTCGGCTGGTGGACCAGCACAGGCGAGACGGATAGTACTCGCAGCGCCGAGGAGATTGTGCGGGAGCGTAACTTCACGCGGCGCTATCTGAGAACCGATGGCAGCGAGATCAATTGGGTCTTTATTCAAACAATCATGGCGTCCGTGGCCGACACCGTACTGATTCCGCTACAGGACGTGCTCGGCCTGGGGTCCGAGGCGCGAATGAACCTACCCGGCCGCGCTCATGGCAACTGGCAATGGCGCTTGCGGGAAGGCGACCTGACGGTTGCGATCGCGGAGCGGCTTGAGGAACTCACAACCATGTACGACCGGTAATCTTTTACACGCAGCCCACTCCCGCCAGCAGCTCCCTTGCGCGGCTCAACTCCTGCGCATAGCCTTGGTTCAACACTCGGGTGAACCCGCCGGCTCCGTCGGGGACCATATCCCACAGTCCGGAATTGTGCCAGTGCAATTCGTTGTCCCAGTCGTAACGGTCGAGAATGGGATACAGGCATACGCCCTCCAGCGGCACGCCCATTCTGCGGCACTCGTACGCCTCCTGCGCGATCATGCGCATCCAGGGCGCGCGGCCATCGCCGTAGTGGCCGGTCTCCGCCAGAAACAGCGGCCGCCCGTAGCGGCGGTAGACGCCGGCCAGCAGGTGGCGCAGCGGGACGTAGCGTGGATCGCGCCGGTGCTCCTCCCAGCACAATATGGTTCGATATCGCGAGTCGTCCCACTGTTCCCATTGGTTATGCCCGTAGAAGTTGCAGCCGATGATGTCCAGATGCCGTGGATGCCCGCCAAGCTCCGGCGCCTTTCGCCCCACGATCATGTCCCACGCCTCAAATTGGGACTCACGCGTGGCCGCCGCAAGCGGCTCTAGATCCGGACGCTCGCGCGGCGCCACGGCGTAGAGAATAGGGTCCGGCGCCGCCAGGCGCGCCCGCCGGTCCACGTCGCGAACAGCCTCCGCCGCAGCAATATAGCAGCGCACAAGTTGTCGCTTGATCTCGTCATCCCGGCCTGCTGCAAACGGCGCCATATAGTCGCGGCTGCCGGCCCAGGCAAAGAACGAAATCTCGTTGACGGGCGCATAGAACGGAACGTCATCGCTGTGGTCCGCCACGAGCTTCGCCACCGCCCGCGCATAACGGCCAAAGCGGTCGACGAACTGTGGGCTGAACAGATCCAAATCATCCGGGAATCCATAATGGAACAGATCCCAGATCACTTGTACGCCCTGGCGTAAGGCGGACTGGAGCATCGGCGTGAAGGAGCGGAACTCATAGGCCCCGCCGCGATCCACCAGGCGCCAGCGCACGCCGTCGCGCACGGTCCGGATCCCGACTGTTGTCAGCAGCGCGTAGTCGTCAGCCGCACGGATATCGTGCTGGACGGCTGCGATCATGTCCAGCCGCCGCCCGGCGCGAGTTACATGGCAGGAGCACTCGAAGCCAGCGATCCAGAAGGACCGGAACAGGCGCTCCGCACCCATCGAATGCACCGGACGCGTTTGGTGGTCGGCCAGAAGCAAATTTTCCTCGGTCAATGCGTGTATCCTCTCGGTATGACGCTTTCGGCGCTGATTGTTTTCGCCTCGCTTCTGGCGGCTCAGGCCGGCCACGAGACTCACGGCCCTTCCGACGCCGCCAGGTACGCGCGAATGTTGAACGATCCGGCGCGCGACGCCTGGCAGAAGCCGGAGGAGGTAATCTCAGCGCTGGCGTTGAAGAAGACCGATGTGGTTGCGGATATTGGCGCCGGAAGCGGGTACTTCACACGCCGCCTAGCCCGGACTGCCGCGAAAGTGTACGCCGTCGATATCAACGCCGATCTGCTCCAGATCGCCGCCAAAGACGAGCCCGAGAACGTGGTCGCAGTCCTGGCCGCTCCAGACGATCCGAAGCTGCCGCCGAATTCCGTCGATCTGATCTTCATCTGCGATGTCCTGCACCATATCCAAAATCGCCCGGCATACTACCGGAAATTGAATGCCGCGCTGAAGCCGGGCGCCCGGATCGTCAACATCGATTTCTACAAAAAAGATTTACCCGTTGGACCGCCCGTCGCGATGAAGCTGTCCGAACAGCAGGTGATCGACGAATTCAAAGCGGCAGGTTTCACTCTGTCGCGCAAGCACGAGCTGCTTCCCTATCAGTATTTTCTGGAGTTCAGGCGCGAACCGTAGACCCGGGTCCGCCCGCGTGAAGACGAGGGATGGGGGCGTTCCTGGAGGCGTTGCAGGCCGTTCCCGGGCCGAACAGCGCGGGAAGGTTCGCCGTGTCTGGCGCGCACGAAATTGAGCTGCGACATCCAAGCATCGCGAACCCTAATGAACACGATTTCGCTATACTACGGGCAGTTTGCATGACATCCAACCCATGCGGCTGCGAACCGCAGCCGCGCTGTCGTTTTTTTGCACATACCTTTTTTTCATCGAGTATTTGCCGCCGCTGCAGCGCGCGCACATCCCCTACGATCTCGAAGGGTTTCATTATCCACTGTTTGACTATACTTTCCAGGCGCTGAGGCAAGGCCGCTTCCCGCAATGGGACCCGACGATTTATTGCGGTTTGAGCTTTGCCGGCAATGTGCAAGCGGCGCTCTTCTATCCGCCAGCGTGGCTTATGTTTGTGCTCAGCGCCGGCCGGGACCATGTTGCCTTCGCGGCGCTTGAAACGGTGGTCTTCCTGCACGTGTGGCTGGGATTCGTGCTGTGCTACGGCTGGCTCAAGGCAAACGGACTCCGGGCCCTCCCGAGCGCCATCGGGGCGGCGGCGTTTGCATTCAGCGGGTACATGATGCTCCAGCTGCAACATTTTGGCGTGGTCGCCGGCTATGCCTGGATGCCGCTGGGATTGTGGGGTATCGACCAGGCGAGCCGGGAGCAGGACTGGCGGGCGCTGTGGAAGCTGGCCTTGGCTTCGGCAATGTGCCTGCTTGCCGGCTATCCGCCGACGTGGGCCGTATTCGCAATTTGCACGCTCGCGTACGCTGTATGCCGACGCCGGCCCTTGCGCGCTGCCATGGGCGCCGGCGCCGCGCTGGCGTTTTCCCTGCTCCTGGCGGCCGTGCAGCTCCTCCCCGCTATCGAATCGAGTTCCATGAAAGTGTTCGAGCCCCGCTATGGCTCGGGCTTTCGCGATCCTGCGTTCTACATCTCGTATGTTGTGCCCAATTATTTCGATTTCGGCTTACATATCAATCGTTTGGCCAATCCGGGCCGGGAATATTTGTACCTGGGCGCCGCGGCCATTGCGGGCCTGATCTACGCCGCACGCGCACCGTTTCGAAACCTCGCTCCCGCTCTCGGAATGCTGGCCGTTAGTTTCATCGCCCTGACGAATCCGTTCGATCTGGTCGCTCGCGCGCTACAACACTCCCGCCTGCTGGTTCAAGTGTGCCGGGACTGGTATTTCCTTGCCGGAATCACGCTGGCCGCTTCGGCGCTGGCTGCCGCAGGACTGGATGCCTTCTTCACCCATGCGGCCTCGGCGGCGTGGCGTCGCTGGACTCTACCGGCAGCTGTGCTGCTGGGCGCGTGGGCTGTCGTGCTCGTGGTGGAATGGCGGCTGGATTCCTTTCGCGCCGGACCGGAGGCGATTCTCGAGCCCGCTCTGATGCTGGCCTTGGTGTGGCTGGCGCTCTACGCCTTGCGATCCGAGTCCGGTCGACGTCAACAGGCGCTGGCGGCCATGCTGCTGGTCGGGATCGCTATCGAATACTTCGCCTTCGGCGTTACCAAACGATTTAACGCCTCGCCAGGCAAGGCGCCCCGCCCAGAATTCCTGCCAGGCTCGGACCCCCGCATTTTGAACGAGTTGCACGCAAACGCGCGATACCGCCTGGCGCTGGATGAGACGGCCGGGTTCCCCGTTTCACTACGTAGTTTCAGCCTCACGACTCCACAAGGGTTCGACCCGCTGATTACAACTCAATATCGCGAAGCTGTGGCGAAAATCGCCCATTTCCGAACGAACTGGCTGATCGATTTCGATCCGGCCAATACGGCCGCTTTGCGCCTGCTCGGCGTCCGTTATTACGTCACCACCGATGGCGGGCCGCATCTGGATAAACTGCGCCAGGATCCCGCTTTCCGGCAGCTTGAACCGCAGAAGGGGTTTTACCGCGTGTTTGAGTTGGTGGACCCGTTGCCGCCCTATCGCTGTGAATCGTGCGAAGCGCGGCTGCTCGACTGGGCGCCCGAACGCCGGACATTTGTGGTCCGAGCCTCCGGCGAGGCCCGGATGGCGCTGATCGAGCAACGATTTCCGGGTTGGCGGGCGACGGTGGATGGCGCGCCGGCGCCTCTGGAGGAATACGGCGGGGCATTTCAATCAGTGCGAGTGACAAAGGGTGAACACCGGGTGGCGTTCACGTACCGATCGAACTCGATGAGAGTTGGCGCCCTGATCAGCGCGGCCGCCGTCGTCGTATTGATGATTGTGTTACTGGCTCAATGGAAGCGCAGCCCGGTCATTACAAAGAAACCGCTGAGCTGTCGCAGCGTTACACATCTGACGCGCGCCAAGCGCATGATAGCATAGAATTGTCGAACCCACCGCCGGCAATTTACGTTTGGCATGAATGGGAGAGGTCTGTGAAGAAAAAGTGGAAAATTGCTATCGGGATACTGCTTGTAATCCTGATTGCCGGCGGCGTCTTTGCCAGCATTCGCATCAACCAGCGGGGCATAGTCACCGTTCAGACGGGTCGGGTACTGCGGCAGGATCTGGCTTCCATCGTCACAGCCTCGGGCGAAATTAAACCCCGTAATTACATTAACATCGGCGCCAATGCGCAGGGCATCATCACCGCCCTCTTGGTCAAGGAAGGGGATCATGTCCGCAAGAACCAGGTGGTGGCCCGGATCGAGTCGACTCAGGCCCAGGCCGACGTACAGGCGCAACAGGCGGCGTTAAATGCCGCCCTCGCTGACTCTGCGGCGGCTGAGGCGGCGGTGAAAGCGATGGACGACGGGGTGGCTACCAGCCAGGCAACGCTGGACCGAGCCAGGGCCGATCTTGAAAAGGCCAGGGTCGATTACAACCGCGGAGCTGATCTGCTGAAGGAGCACCTGATTGCGCAACAGGATTTCGATACGCGTAAGGCGGCTTACGACGGCGCCGTCGCTGCGGTCAGAGAGGCGCAGGCCAAGCTGGACCAGATGAAGGCGCAGCGCGCCCAGACAGCTGCGCAGCTCGCTTCGGCGCAGCGCCGGGTAGCTCAGTCCCGGGCAGGTCTCACCCGCTTTTCCGATATTCTTGCGAAATATAACGCCACGGCGCCGCTGGACGGAATCGTAACGAATCTCCCGGTGCGCGTGGGTGAAACGGTTGTGCCCGGCATTCAGAATTCGGCTGCTAGCACGATCATGACGATCGCCGACATGTCGCTCATTACGGCTGAGGTGAAAGTCGACGAAACCGACATCATCAGCATAAAACTTGACCAGCCCGCCGACATCACGATTGATGCGATTCCGAACAGGACATTTAAGGGGCATGTGATCGAGATCGGCAACACGGCCATCTTGCGCTCTACCGGCGTTGCGGCCTCTCAAAGCACCACCTCCAGCCAGGAGGCCAAAGACTTCAAGGTCGTCATTGCGCTCGATAACCCGCCCGACGACATCCGTCCCGGCCTTTCCTGCACGGCGAAGATCACGACGGCTACGCGCAAGAACGTGATGACGATTCCCTTACAGGCCCTGACAGTACGCCAGCGCGGCGAGCTGGAACCGTCAAAAAAGGGGGGCGTCCGGGCCGCTGGACCGGCTGATGCCGCCGCAGAGAAGGCGAAAAAAGAAGAGATACAAGGCGTATTCGTGGTTTCCGGAGACAAGGCGGTTTTCAAGAAGGTGGAGACGGGCATTACCGGCGCCACGGATATCGAGGTTCTCAACGGTCTCAAGGAGGGTCAGGAGATCATCACTGGCAGTTACAAAGTGATCCGCACGCTGCGCAACGAAGCGCGCATTAAGATCGATAACAAGCCCCCGGCGATAGATAATAAGAGCTGATTCCCAAAAAACAAACAGCGCAATGGCACAGGCAGCAATCGAAGAAAAGATCGAGCGCGGCGAGCAGTTAAAGCGCGAAGGCGTCATTATTCGCACGTACGATCTGTGGAAAACCTACGTCATGGGCGATCAGGAGATCCACGCAGTCTCCGGCGTCGATGTCGAAATCCGTAAAGGGGAGTACGTCGCCATCATGGGCCCGTCAGGATCCGGAAAATCCACTCTGATGAACCTCATCGGATGCCTGGATACGCCCACCTCCGGCCTGTATTACCTGAACGGGAAACTGGTGAGCGACATGGATGACGACGAACTGGCGCGCATCCGCAACAAGGAAATCGGCTTCGTCTTCCAGACGTTCAACCTGCTGCCCCGCGCTACGGCGCTTCACAATGTCGAGCTGCCGCTGATTTACGCTGGAATACCGGCTGATGAGAGGGCGGAAAAAGCCAAACTCGCGCTCCGTGCGGTGGATCTCGAAGCGCGGATGTATCACAAGCCGAACGAGCTTTCGGGCGGCCAGCGGCAACGCGTCGCCATTGCGCGGGCGCTGGTCAACAATCCCTCCATCCTGCTTGCGGACGAACCGACGGGAGCCCTCGATACTGCCACGGGCAACGAAATCATGGGCCTGTTCGAGCGTCTGCACCAGCAGGGCAACACCATCGTCCTGGTGACGCACGAGCACGACATTGCCATGCACGCCTGGCGGATTATTCATATCCGCGACGGAAAGATCGAGCGAGACGAGAAGATTAAATAAGAAATCCGCGAGCCGCCCGCCTGTGCGCGAAACGAGAAGCCCGACTCTAAACTGGCTCTGCAATCGCTTGCTCCTGAGCGCCAGCGCTCCTAGAGAGAAGCTGCGCCTGGATTGCCCTAGTACGAACCGAGCTCAAGGTATCAGCCTTATTTCTCGCTCGTCTGCTGTTCATTACGGGCCGGACATACTGCCTCAACAGGATAGCTTTGTACCTGGATCGATCCCACTATGAAATCAGCACTTTGGGAGGAATGCCTGAAGAGATGAGAGCCAGAATTCTGACTGTAATTGCGACGATTGCGCTTGCCAGCTCTGGCGTAGCCTGCAAGAAAAAGGTCGCGACGGCTGCGCCGCCAGCTCCCAGGTCGCATATGGAGACTGCCGCTGCGCCCGCTTCGGCGCCCCACAACTCGGCGGCGTCGGAACCCCGGCAGCAGCAGACCGCAGCTGCGCCACGCTATCCCGACTCGCGCACCTTGGGAACAATCCAGGAATTGATGAGCCGAATTGAGGACGCCTATTTCGACTACGACAAGCACACCATCCGTCCGGACGCGGAAAAGGCTCTGAAACAGGACGCCAGCACTCTGGCTGAAATAGTCCGGCAATATCCCGATTTCCACATGACGATCGAAGGCCATTGCGACGAGCGGGGATCGGAAGAATATAATATGGCGCTCGGCGACGCCCGCGCTAAAGCCGTTCAGGAGTTTCTGGTGACATCCGGCTTCCCCGCGGCGCAACTGCACATTGTCAGCTATGGCAAAGACCGTCCGTTCTGCACCGAGCACAACGAAGAGTGCTGGCAGAAGAACCGCCGTGCACATCTGGTCGCAATGGCGCAGAACACGAACTCCAACACAGCCCGTTAACCGCGGAGGGGCGTGAGGCGACCGCAGCGTCCAAGTGCGGCGGCGCCTCACGCCGGGCTGGAGACGCTTGGCCCGCCTTCGCCGGCGCGCAGCTCTCTTCCAGGCAGACCACCGCTTTATCCACCGAAACTGTGCGCGTGCCTGATGTCTTCAAGGCTTCTGTCGCCGTTTCTCCGCGCCAGGCGCCTGAAACTTCAATTCCGGCCTTTGCATCGTAGCTGATGAGAGTAGGCTGAAACTCAGCTCACTATCCGATAAATGCCGGTCGCCAACGCCGCGGACGATATCGCGCAAAAGCAAAAACAGGGATCCAAGCTTCCGTGGGTCGTTCTTAACGCCGCCGAGCCCGGCAAGCTCCGGGCGCCCTACTTCATGACCGATGATGGGCGTTCCTGGACGCCCATCGGTCAGAACGACGCGATCACATGGCCCGAGCTGAACGGCCTGTTTCGCCGGCGCGACGTCAAAACGGCGGAGCGATACCTGGACACGCTGGCCGCGCATGGCGTCACCGTTCTCCGGCTGATGATGGAATACTCACAATTCGACTCGCACTGTTTTGAAAAGCCGGTCGGATTTTTTCAGCCGTCGATGGTGCGGCTGTGGGATGACATTTTCGAGATGTGTGACGAGCGCGGTCTGCGCATTCTTCTGACGCCTTTCGACACGTTCTGGATGTGGATCAACTGGTCGAGGCATCCTTACAACCGCGCCAACGGCGGTCCCTGCGAGCGCCGCTCCAGCATCTTGCTGTGCCCGGATACGCGCAAGCGCATCAAAGATCGTCTGGCATTTGCCGCCGAGCGATGGGGCGCCAGCGGAGCGCTGTTTGCCTGGGACTTGTGGAACGAAATTCACCCCTCCTGCGCAGAGAACAGCGCCGAATGCTTCGCTGATTTCATCGCCGACCTCAGCGAGCATGTGCGGAATCTGGAGCTCAGGCGTTATGGCCGCTCGCATCCACAGACCGTTTCGATGTTCGGCCCGCACCTGGCGCTCGACTCGCGCATCCCGGATGCAATTTTCCGCCACCCGCTGCTTGACTTTGCCAGCACGCATTTCTATGAAGAAGGAGCTATCGATTTCCCGGAGAACACTGTGGAGGCCGCTCTCGCGGTTGGACGCCTGATTCGCGGCGCTCTCCGCGAGACCGCCCCGGACCGTCCCTTTTTCGACAGTGAGAGCGGCCCGATCCATACCTTTAAAGACCATCACATCACTCTGCCCGAGGCGTTCGATGATGAGTATTTCCGGCATATGCAGTGGGCGCATTTCGCCGGCGGCGGCGCCGGAGGGGGGATGCGCTGGCCCAATCGGAATCCGCACAGTCTGACGCCCGGCATGCGCCTGGCGCAGCGCAGCCTTGCGCGCTTTCTGCCGTTTATTGACTGGCGCAGCTATCGCAGGCGCAATTTGAACGATGAGGTTGGCGTATCGAATCCCAACGTCCGCGCCGTCGCCTCGGGCGACGATTCGCAGGCCCTGCTGTGGATGGTCCGGACGGACGCCACGCGCGAAGACGGCATGCTGCGCCGCGATGTTTCGCCTGCGCGGGTCGAGCTTGAAATCCCTGGTCTCAAACCGGCCGATTATCGAGTTGTTTATTGGAACACGGTTGACGGCGAGCCGGCTGCCGAGGTTGATGTGTCGCACGCCGGAGACCGCCTCAAGATTGAGGCTGAAGTTGCAGGCGATCTTGCGATCGCGATTACTGCAAAAGCTTCAGCAACAGCGGATAGGGATTAATCGACTCGCCTTTCCACCACTGCTTTCCGGCCCCAGTCTGAAGATTGCCAGGTGCAGGTGAGGCGTATCCGGACTGGCATCGCCGGTAGCCCCTACATACCCGATCACCTCGCCATGGCGGATGCGCTGGCCCTCGCTGAGCCCGGAGGCGTAACCCTGCAAGTGGGCATAGTAGTAGCAATATTGGCCGCCTTCGTCGAATTCGTAGATGGTGTTGCCGCCCGCCTTGCTGTAAAAGAGCTTTCGAACCGCGCCATCCACGATGGCGTGAACAGGCGCGCCGCTTGGCGCAAGAATGTCCGTCGCTTGGTGGGCGCGACCGCCGGGGCGCGCGGCGTAAAACGTATCCCGGATCTGCGCCGCCGTAAGTCCCGCGACCGGCAATGCCATAGCATCCGGTCGGGCGACGCTGGCGGGCGCAGAAGCTACACATGAGGGCCGAGCCCGGTCCGCGGCGGAAGTCGCCGGCGTGTTCTCCGCCCGCGCACGCGCCAGATACGGCGTGAGCACCCCGCCTGTCCACAGCCACACGTATAGCGCCGCGGCGCCTGCAACAAAACCAGCAAGAAATGTCACAACGCGCGGCTGCATATCATTCCATCGAAATGGCCGGGACGCCCGGCGCTACCGATTGTGACAGCTCCTCCGCATCCCAGTTCGTCAGCCGGATGCACCCGTGAGACTCCGCATGCCCGACGCTTGAAGGGTTGGGGGTTCCGTGGATTCCGAAATGCGCCTTCGACAGGCCAATCCACACCACGCCAACCGGATTGTTCGGACCTGGCGGGATGCGCACTCTCGCGTCCCCCGGTCTGGCGTCCCAGAAGAGCGCGGGATTATAGTTGAACCACGGATTCTGACGAACCTCCGTGATCACCCAGGTCCCCACCGGCAGCGGATCGTGGACGCTGCCGGTTGTGGCCGGATATTGCGCAAGAAGCGATCCATTGTCTGCGAACGCCGCCGCCGTTCGCGCGTTCTTGCTCACCAAGACCCGGGCGGCATGCGCTTGACCATAGGCGCGCTGCACGTTGGGAACCATGAGCTGCTGCCCGGCCCTATCCAGCCGCGCCGTCGGATTCAGCTCTCCCAGCAATCCAGGGCTGATATGGAAGCGCTCCCCGAGCTCTTCGGCGGGCGAAGAGTATCCGAGCGCGGTCATTTTCGCCTGCTCCATCATGCTCCGAGGTACGAGCTGGAATGGGCCGGCTTCATCCTCCGGCGTGATTACATATGGGACCAGCGCCGGCGCCGTATCCGCGTTTAACAGTTTCCAGGTCTCCGGATCGACTATGCCCGTCGGCGTCAAGTGATGGAAGATCTGATATCCGAGGACCGCTACGCGAAGATTGTCGCCGTAGCGGCCGTCAATCTCCCCGGGCGAGAAATGCGCCCGGTCCAGTAGAATTTGCGCGCGGACAACGGCTGAGCCGGCAGATTTCGTTGCAACGTAGTCTCTCGTTTGAGGATTGTTGATCGTCGCGGGATCGAACGCCGGCCGGGAAGAAAAATTTTTCCTGTGCGCGCCGAGTGGCTTGGCGGCTCGCGCTCCGCCGGCTGCCTGAAGCCCTGGAAACCACACAAACAAAAGAAGCAGGAACGGAAGCCGGAAACACATACGCGCATTCACGGTCTAGACGATGCAATTCGTTCGCCAGCGCTTCGCCATTCCGATTGCGTGTAACCTGCTCGCTCGCTGCCGGCGACCACTGGGTCGGTCGCGGCGCCGCGGCGGGCAGCCTTCCCGCTTTGCTACGATGCGGCTTTCCGCTATGCGCGCACTGTGTCTGTTTCTGGCGCCGGTGGTTGCTTTTGCCGGCGCACTCTATGACGACTACCGACAGCCCGCTCAGAAGCTCATTGCGGCCGCGCTTGCCGATCGGGACGGGTATGCCAAGCTGTCGTTTCTTTGTGATCGCATCGGCAACCGCCTCTCCGGCTCCGAGTCGCTCGAGCGCGCCATTGAGTGGGCGGCGGCGCAGATGAAACTCGACGGACTGGTGAACGTCGTGACGCCGGCTGTGGAGGTTCCTCATTGGGTCCGCGGTCGCGAGCGGCTGAAGATGCTCGCGCCGGTCGAACGGGAGCTGGTGATGCTGGGACTCGGAGGCGCCATATCGACGCCTCCCGGCGGCATTACCGCCGACGTGGTCCCGGTCAGCAGCTTCGAACATCTCGAACGGATCGGACGATCTGGAGCAGTGCAGGGGAAAATTGTTCTCTACAACGTCCCCTACACGAATTACGGCGCCACGGTGCGATATCGCACGGCCGGCGCCTCTCAGGCGGCCAAATTCGGCGCCGTCGCTGCGCTGGTCCGATCGGTCACGCCGGTGAGTCTGCAAACGCCGCACACCGGAATGATGGAGTACGCGGCGGACGCCCCGAAGATTCCCTGCGCTGCGGTCACGATCGAGGCCGCCGCCATGATCCAGCGCCTGACCGACGCCGGCGCCCGCGTTCGCGTCCATCTGGAGATGGATGAGCGCATGCTGCCCAACGCCAAATCTGCGAACGTCATCGGCGAGATTCGAGGTCGTGAGCGCCCCGATGAAATCGTGCTGATCGGGGGCCACATCGACTCCTGGGACGTAGGCCAGGGCGCGCAGGATGACGGATCGGGCGTTGTCGCCGCGATGCAGGCGGCGGCGCTGATTCACAAGCTGGACCTGCGCCCGCGGCGCACCATTCGCGTGGTGCTGTGGACCAATGAGGAAAACGGGCTGGCAGGCGCGCGCGCCTACCGCATCTGGGCGGGCGAATCCGTAAGACGGCACATCGCCGCCATTGAAATGGATGGCGGCGCGGAAACCCCGGTCGGCTTTGGCGTCAGCGGGTCCTTGTTTTCGCGCGCGGCTGAAATTGGCAAGCTCTTGGACAGCATCGGCGCTGGCGCTATTATGCGCGGCGGCGGCGGCGCCGACATCGCGCCTCTCATGCGCGACGGCGTTCCCGGACTCGCGCTTCGCACAACCGGCGAACACTACTTCGACTGGCATCACACCGCCGCCGATACGGTCGACAAAGTCGACCCCGAAGATCTGCGCCGGTGCACCGCCGCGATGGCTGTTATGGCCTACGTGCTTGCTGATATGCCGGACTAAGCGCTCCAGCGCCGCCGCCGCTCACAGCGCCGCGCGAATCGGCCCATGAGCCGGATTATGCCCGCGACCGGCTTTGCGACGCCGATTTCCGGCGCGATGACGACGAGCTTCGCTGGTGCGACGTCGATGACTGCGAGCGGCGGCTGGCGGATGCTTTTACGCCGCGTCTGCGGTGCGTGCGCTGCCCGGCCTTCAAATCGCGCTCGGCCTTCCTGCGCGTTGAAGCCTTGCCGTTTTTGGGAGGTCCGACCTTCACGCCCGCCCGGCGGGCCTTGGATAAGCCGATTGCGACCGCCTGCTTGGGATTTCCACGGCTGTGCCGCCCCTGCTTCCGATGGCGCATTTCTTCGCGAACAAATTCGCCCGCTTGTGTCGTAGGCGCCTTTCCTTGCCGCTTGTCTCTGCTCGCGCGTTCTCTCGTACGTTTTTCAGGCATGCGATGCCCCCCTGCACGGTGGACTGCTCAGAGCGCCCGGAGGTTTCCAACGGCGACAGGGCTAATGATCGCGTTCCGTGACGAGTTCAGTCACGGCCATGAGAGCGCGCTGATACGGCGATTCCGCAAAACCCGAGATAATAGCGCGGGCGCACTCGGTAAAGCTCTGGGCCCGATTCATCGCGCGCTCCACTCCCTTGTGATTTCGCAGGATCTGGAGAATATTGCGGAACGGAACCTGATCGTAGTTGCCGTCTTGCAGCACGGTTTCCACCAGCCGGCGTTCTTCACGGTCCGCGTCCTCGAGCGCGTAAATCAGCGGAAGCGTCACCTTGCCCTCGCGGAGATCGTTGCCTACCGGCTTGCCGAGAATTTTTTCGCGCGAGGTGAAGTCGAGAACGTCATCGACAAGCTGGAACGCCATGCCCAGATTCCAGCCGAACTCGCCCAGCCGGCTCTCAACGGCTTCATCCGCGCGAGCCATCACTGCGCCGATCCGCGCGCACACAGAAAACAAGCTCGCGGTCTTGCGTTCCACCAGCTCCATGTAGTCGGCTTCGGTGACATCGATGCGCCGCAGACGATCGAGCTGAAGCAGCTCGCCTTCTACCATGTCCTGCGTCAATCCGATCAAAACATCGAGCACATGGAAATTCCGTTCCCGGAGGGCGATCTGGAACGCCTGCATGTACAGCCAATCGCCCGCCAGCACAGATGTGTGATTCCCCCAGACGGCGTTGATCGACGGGCGGCCGCGACGCGTCTTGGCGTAATCGATGACGTCGTCATGAATCAGCGTCGCCGTGTGAATCATTTCGACCACCGCGGCCAGCCGGATGGCGCTGTCGGTAACGGGCCCCAGAAGTCTGGTGGAGAGCAGCAGCAGGATGGGCCGCAGCCGCTTGCCGCCGCCAGCCTGAAGATACTGCCCGATGCTCGTAACCGCGTCTACCGACGCCACGGATTCCAGACTGATTTCACGCTCGACCTTTTCAAGGTCTGCGCGGACCAGCTCCAGAATTTCGCGCGCCGATAGCGACTGCCCGATGTTACTGAACATGGGGATTTTTCAGTGTAACAAGACGGCGCCGCCCCCGGCCGCAAGGAACAGCCGCTCGAAGTTGCGCGTGGTGGCCCGCCCGATCTCGTCGAGCGTCTGTCCGCGCAGTTCCGCGATCTTTCGAGCGGTTTCAACGATAAAAGCAGGCTCATTGCGCTGGCCCCGTTTTGGAACCGGCGCCAGATACGGAGCATCGGTCTCGATGAGAATCCGCTCGAGCGGCGCCTGTGCGGCAGTTTGCCGCACCTTTGCGGCGTTCGCAAACGTAACGATTCCGCCGATGCTCAGATAGAAGCCCAGCTCGAGAGCGGCTTGCGCTTCCTCCATCCCTCCGGTGAAGCAATGCAACACTCCCGGCGTTATGCGCTGGCGGAGAATCGAAAGCGTATCCTCCCAGGCTTCGCGCGTGTGGATTACGACCGGCTTGCCGGCGGCGCGGGCAATCTCGAGCTGCTGCTCAAAGACGGATCGCTGTACATCGCGCGGAGAGAAGTCGTAGTGGTAATCGAGTCCGATTTCGCCGGCCGCGATTACTTTGGGATGCGTCAGCAAAGCTTCAAACCGCCGCAAAGCTTCATCGTTCGCCTTTGCGGCGTCGTGCGGGTGGATGCCCACGGTCGCGTACAGGGCGTCATAGGCATCGGCCAGGCGAATGCCAGCCTCGAGATCAGGGGGGCCGTTTCCAGCGCCGATGACGACCATGCGCTCGACGCCCGCATCCAGGGCGCGCCGAATAACAGCATCGCGGTCGGAATCGAACTCGGCGGAATCAAGATGGCAGTGTGAATCGATAAACGTCATTTGAGACGCGCGCCGACCGGCACGTCTTCCAGAAAGCCGGCCAGCACCGGGCTGCCCCCCTCCAGCGACGCGGCGACGATCATACCCTGCGACTCGATGCCCCGCAGCTTGCGCGGCTGAAGGTTGGCGACGATCACCACCTTGCGCCCGATCAGCTTCTCGGGTTCGTACGCTTTCGCAATTCCGGCGACGATGCTGCGCGGATTCGCTTCGCCAATATCCACCGACAAGTGCAGAAGCTTATCGGCGCCCTGCACGACGCGGGCCGACTTGACCACGCCCACGCGCATATCCACTTTGGCGAAATCGTCAATGCTGATATAGCCGTCCGCAGCGGAGGCGGGCGCCGGAGGCGCCGGCGCCCGCCCCAGCAGACTATCCTGACGCGCGCGCTCCTGTTCTTCCAGGCTCCGCATCCGGGCGATGGCAGGCTTTGGGTCGATGCGCGGGAAGACGGCGGCGCTTTCGCGAACCGTCTGTCCCGCCGTCAGTCCTCCCCAATGCAAATCGGCGGCGCGAATGTCCTCCGGCCGGCTATCGAAGCCCAGCTGCGTCCAGATCTTTGCCACCGAATCCGGAATGACCGGCGCCAGCAGCCCGCAAACGATGCGCAGCACCTCCGCTGATGAATAGAGCGTCCGGTCCAGCATCTCAGGCGCTTCCGCCGCATCTGACTTCGCCAGCGCCCAAGGCGCGCGCTCGACAATGTACTTGTCAACAACCGACAGAAGCTTCCATATGCTTTCCAGCGCATATGAGAAATCAAACCGCTCGTACGCCTCCAGCACGGCGGCGGTGGCCTGGGTGGCCGCCTCGGCGATGCGTTGATCGCCATTCGACTTCGGAACGCGGCCGCCCCGATACTGGCGGATCATGGCCAGCGTGCGGCTTGCCAGGTTGCCCAGACCGTTGGCGAGGTCCGCGTTATAGCGCTGCACGAGCGCGTCGTAACTGAAGCTGCCGTCCTGGCCGAACACAATCTCGCGCATAAGGAAGTAGCGCAAAGCGTCAACGCCCACGACCTGCGCGATCGGACGCGGCCGGACAATATTTCCGCGCGACTTGCTCATCTTGTCTTGCTCAAACAGCAGCCAGCCGTGAGCGAAGATCCGCTTGGGCAGCGGCAGATCCGCCGCCATAAGGAAGGCGGGCCAGAACACCGCGTGGAACCTGATGATCTCCTTGCCGATCATGTGCAGATCGGCGGGCCACAGCCCCTCCCTCCTGTAGTCGGGGCCTCCGGCGCCGGTCAGGTAGGCAATCAGAGCGTCAAACCATACGTAGAAAACGTGCGGGGGCTCCCCCGGAACGGGGATCCCCCATTTGATGCTGGTGCGTGTGATGGACAGGTCCTGAAGCCCGCTCTGGACGAAGCGGATGACTTCGTTGCGCCGCGTGTCCGGCTGGATGAACTGGGGCTCGCGTTGGTAGAGATCGAGCAGCCGGTCTTCGAAGGCCGATAACTTGAAAAAGAAATTTTCTTCAGTGATCGTCTCGGTCGGCCGCCCGCACTCCGGACACGGATCGCCGGGCTTGGCTTCGTTCACATACAGGTTGTCGAACACGCAATACTGCCCGGTATACGAACCCTTGTAAACATAGCCGTTATCGCGGCATCGCTGGAACAGCCACTGCACGGTCTGCGCCTGCTCGGGGCTGGTGGTCCGGATGAAGCGGTCCGGGGCAATGCCGAGCTCGCGGAAATTCATCTGGAATTCTTCGGCCATCATGGTCGAGAAATCGAGCGGCGACTTGCCGACGCGCGCTGCGGAGCGTTCCACGTTGACGCCGTGTTCGTCGGCGCCGCTGGTGAGCACCACGTCATAGCCTTGCAACCGTTTGAAGCGCCGAATTGCGTCGCACACAATGGTCGTATAAGCGTGGCCGATGTGCGGAGCGCCGTTAGTGTAATAAATGGGCGTGGTGAGATAGTATTTCATCGGCTCTCTTTCAAGTATGCAAGATTGGCGTCAGCGAGCACCCGCTTGAGAGGCTTGCCCGTGCGCAGGGCAAGCGCCCGGCAGTCTTCGAATTCCGGGGCAAATGAGCCGCACTCGCCCACTTTGATGCGGACCTTCCCGTAGCCGGTTTCCACTTCCACCAGCCGCCGCGATTGCACTCTGCGCTCGGCCGGATATATGCGCAGGCCGAGCGTCGACGTCTCGGCAAAGATGAGCCTGGCCGCGGTCTCCCGATGCTCCGGCCGCGCAATCACAGTCAGCAGCGCGCCTTGGCGGTTCTTCTTCATCACCAGCGGAGACAGCGTCACATCCAGCGCGGCGCCGGAATCGAGCAGGCGCTCCATGGCGTAGCCGAGGACCTCGGGGGTCGAGTCGTCGATGTTCGCCTCGATCACAGCGACGGTGGTCGCTTCGGCCGCGCCGGTGCGCTCGCCCAGGATGACGCGCAACACATTGGCATGCTCGGCGAAGTCCTGATCGCCCGCCCCATATCCGATGGATGTGATGCGCATGGGCGGAAGCGCTCCAAACTCAGATGCCAGCGCGGTTGCGAGGGCCGCGCCGGTAGGGGTGGTGAGCTCGAATTGCGGGCCGCGCGCATACACCGGCCTCCCTTCGAGCAGCGCCGCGGTGGCCGGCGCGGGCACAGGCAGTACGCCATGCTCGGTGCTCACGGTTCCGGATCCCGTATTGATGGCGGAGCACGCAATTTCGGTCACGCTCAGCAACTCCAGACCGAGGCACGCTCCGGCGATATCGCAAATGGAATCCACCGCGCCGACCTCGTGGAAGTGAACTTTTTCAATGGCGACGCCATGCACGCGCGCCTCAGCTTCACCCAGCCGTTGGAATACGGCGGCGGTCATCGTCTTGGCCCGCAGCGGCAGGGTTGAACGCTCAATCATCTCGAGGATGTGCGGCAGATGGCGATGCTTCCGCGCTTCCCCGCCCCGGACATGAAACTTGGAAGCCGCGATGCCGCGTCGGGTGGTCTTTTCCACTTCAAAGGTTGCGCCAGTCCCAAGCGACGTGAGACCGGCGAACAATTCATCCGCGTCGGCGCCGGCGTCAATCAGCGCGCCGACGGTCATGTCGCCGCTGATGCCTGAAAAGCAATCAAAATAACAGGTTTGCATGTGATAGCGCCGCGGGGTGCGGCAATCTCAATTGTAGTCGCGGCAGCTCCGGCGCTGGATCGAATGATACTGTGGACTCAAATGTTATCGAAGAGACTCGAGGAACTTCAGCGCCGTCACGCCAATGCCGAGGCGGGCGGTGGTCGGGAGCGCAACGAGCGCCAGCATAAGGAGGGCAAGCTGTCGGCGCGCGAGCGCATCGACCTGCTGCTTGACGAAGGTACGTTTCAGGAGCTCGACAAGCTGGTCCGGCACCGCTGCCGCGACTTCGGAATGGACGAGCAGGTCATCGACGGCGACGGATTTGTCACGGGCTATGGACGCATTCACGGACGCCTGGTCTATGTCTTTGCGCAAGATTTCACCGTCTTTGGCGGCTCGCTGTCAGAGGCCAATGCGCAGAAGATCTGCAAAATTATGGACCTGGCGCTGAAGACCGGGGCCCCCATCATCGGGTTGAACGATTCCGGCGGCGCGCGTATTCAGGAGGGCGTGCTTTCACTCGCCGGCTACGCCGATATCTTTCTTCGCAACACGCTTGCCAGCGGCGTGGTCCCCCAAATCTCAGCGATTATGGGCCCCTGCGCCGGAGGCGCCGTCTATTCTCCTGCGCTCACGGACTTCATCTTCATGGTGGACCGGACAAGCCACATGTTCGTCACGGGCCCGGATGTCATCAAGACGGTAACTCATGAGGACGTCACCAAGGAACGGCTCGGTGGCGCCGTCACTCACAATTCCATCAGCGGCGTGGCGCACTTCCTCGCCTCCAACGACGCGGAATGTCTCAGGATGATTCGCGAACTGGTCCAGTACCTGCCGCAAAATAATCGAGATGATCCCCCGCGCCGCGCCACCAATGATCCGCCCGATCGCCAGGACCCCCGGCTGGACTCCATCGTGCCCGAAGAGTCGAACCTGCCCTACGACATAAAGGACATCATTCTGCGCGTGGTCGATGACGGCGAGTTCTTTGAAGTGCAGGAGCACTGGGCGCAGAACATCGTGATCGGCTTCGCCCGCCTGGACGGGCGCAGCGTGGGCATCGTCGCAAATCAGCCGGCTTATCTGGCCGGATGCCTGGACATCAATTCCTCCACCAAAGGCGCGCGGTTCGTCCGGTTCTGCGACGCATTCAACATTCCGATCGTCACCTTCGAGGACGTGCCTGGATTTCTGCCCGGGACCGATCAGGAGTTGGGCGGCATTATCCGTCACGGCGCGAAGCTGCTGTATGCCTACGCGGAAGCGACGGCGCCCAAGGTGACCGTCATCACGCGCAAGGCCTATGGCGGCGCATATTGCGTCATGGGATCCAAGCACCTTCGGACGGATATCAACTTCGCCTACCCGACTGCCGAGATTGCGGTGATGGGCGCCGAGGGCGCGGTGAATGTCATCTACCGGCGCGAAATCGCGGCCGCTTCCAATCCCGACGAAATGCGCCGGCGCAAAATCGCCGAATTTCGCGAGCGCTTCGCGAATCCGTTCGTGGCGGCTGAGCGCGGCTTTATCGACGACGTCATCGAGCCGCGCGAGACGCGGCCGCGGATCATCGAGGCGCTGCGGATGTTGGCGACCAAGGTGGACGCCATGCCGAGGAAAAAGCATTCGAACATGCCGTTATGAGGCCTTGTCTGCTCCGGTTCAGCGGCGCAGTGCGGCGACTGTGGCGCCCCAGCCGCCAGCTTCGAGCGGGGCGTCGCCGAATGAGACGACAAACGGCGTGCGGGCCAGTACCGCGCGCACGATCTCTCGCTGCACTCCGATCCCCCGGCCGTGGATGATTCGAATCGCTGTGAACCCGCGCTTGTGCGCTTCTTCAAGATAGGCCTCGACCACAGCTTTTACGTCCCGCGGCGGCACAGAGTGCAGGTCGAACACATCAGTAATCTCGATCGGGATCGGCTCCTGGTCCTCAGGCATATTGCCAAGTCCCTTACTTAATTGCACTTAGTACAGTTCGCCCCCGCCCTCCCACGGTTATAATCAGGACGATCGCGGGGTTCTGCATGGTCTGCAAACTATGTGGGAACAGAATCGGGTTGATGCGACGGTTCGTCGACAGCGACTTCTGCTCGGCCGAACATCGTATCGAGTCCCGCATTCTGTTAAACAGCGGCCTGGCGGACGCGGATCCGGCTGATGAACCATGGCCGGTGGCGGCCCGGTTGCAGCGTCGCAAAAGTTCCTCATCGACGGAATCGGTCATTGTTTTAGCCATTCTCGCCGTGAGCGCCCTCTCCGCCTTGGGCTATTTCCATCGCTCAACCATAGCCGCGCCGGCGCAGGCGCCTCGCCCCAAAACCGCCGGATGGGTGCGTAGCTGGGGTCAGTCCGTGACCCGAATTGTACCAGGCGCCTCGGTCAGACTGGTCGACGACTTCCGCTCCGGCCTCTCTGACTGGACTGCTGATGCAGGGGGGCGGCGCGGCGCGGGCTCGTGGTCGTTGACGGCGGACGGGCTGAAGCCCGGACGCCTACGCATCTGGCAGAAGTCGCGAGATCTCTCCGACTATCAATTCCACTTTCAGGCGCGAATCGATCGCAGAGGCCTGGGCTGGGCTTTTCGTGCGCTCGATGTGAGCAACTGCTATGCGGTCAAGCTGAGCGTGAATCGTAAGAAGACCATGCTGACGCATCTGGTCAAGCTCGGCGGACTGGAGTTCGACCGCGTGTCCGAACCCCTCGCCGTCAACATACGGCGCGGCGAGTTTTGCCGCGTCCGCGTCAGCGTGCGTGCGGATCATTTTATAACCTTCATCAACGACGAACCGGTCACATCCTGGACTGACCGCCGGCTGGCGCGCGGCGGGGTGGGATTTTTCACCGATGAAGGCGAAAGCGCGACCGTGCGATCCGTGATGCTGACTGAGCAGGACAGCTTTATGGGCCGGGTGCTGGCGTACTTTTCGCTCGTCCGCATGCCCCTGCTCGAATAGCAGCGTTACAGCGACGCCAGCGTGGGAGCATCCCACGCTCCTTGGGCGCGGATCTCGACATTGCGGACCTCCTGGTATACTCGGCTCACGTCCATCAGGGCGCCGGCGCCGTCTACAGCGCCAGCAACGACAATTCGCCGGGGCGCTGCAGCCGCCGCAACCTGCGGCAGATCCGTACGCTTGAGGATTCCCGGCAGAAAGTTCGCGAAGGACTGCCGGTATTCGTCGGCCTCGAGAATACTGCGATAACTGGCAAGAACGCCTGAAAGGTACGTTCGTTCGATGCGGTCATGCAGCGCCGCGGCGAACAACGCAGGCGGGCCCATCTCTCCGAGCGCAGCCAGCGCGATACGGCGTCCTCGCGTTTCCGCAAGTTCCGCAAAAGCATTGACGAAGCTGAGAAGGTCGGCGACCCGCTGACCGAGAAGCGGCGCTCCAAGTATCAGCGACGCCCACGCATAAGCTTCTTCCCGGGAGTGCGGAATCTCATACTGTTGCGCCCCGCGGCCCACTTCAGGCCGGAGGTCCCCAATCCCGCGTACATCAGCTGCGCAGACCACGACGCCCATTGCGGCGAGTTGATGATAGAGATCCCCTTCCCTCCAGCGCGCGTTCCTCCCGCGCGGCTCAACGACGAGAAGAACCGGTTTCGATGGGTCGGCATGGCGCGGCGCGAAGATCCAGGCGGGCGCTGCAACGCGCGGCGCGGCGTGCACTTCCAGGGCAAGAATGTCGCACGCCTCGGAACGGAGGCGGCCTGCGATTCGCGGCTCAGGCCGGCGATTCCAATCGAGGCCGAGAAGCTTCCGAATTTCACCGCGAGAGAGCACGCTCGGGACAAATTTCGCGGCGCTCTCCCGCGCCAGCATGACCGGGGTCTTGCTCCCAAAGTCTCGTACTACGTTGCCGGTGCGGCCGGACCAGAGCGTCTGGTCCCGCTCCGGCTGAACCTCAGGTTCCTCCAAACCGTCCGTTGGCCGTCCTTTCAGCCAGCGTTCGAACCAGGCGTAAATCTGACATCGGAGCGAGTAGCCCAGGCCGTGAGGCGCCGGCGTTTCCACCCAGCGCGCCTGATCGGCGCGGCCGAGCACAGCGTAAACCTTCTGAAGTCGCGCGAATTCCTCCCGCCCGTTTGAAAGATAGCGCGGCGAATAGGTCCCGAAAAAATCGTGGGCGCTGGCAATGATCAGCAGAGGCTTGGGCGCGAGCGGGTATAACAAATCCCAGCGGTCGAAGGCCACCGGCCCGGACCCGATCAGATCCTGCTCCGCATCGTCCACCGACCCGGGCGGATCGAAATCCGCGCATGCGAAATTTTCCGTGTTGCCCGACGAGACGGCGGCGGCTGCGAGCCGATCGTCCACTGCCGCGAGCAGCATCGTCAGAGTTGCGCCGCCGGACTGGCCCGCCGACGCCAAACGTCCGGGATCGACGAGCGGGTGTGAGGCGAGCACGTCCAGGCTGCGCACGGCGTCCCACACTTGCAAGCGGGTCGCAGTGTCGCCGGCCAACAGCATCTGCCGACCGGGCAAGCTGTGCTCCTCATCAGCCGAGCGCAGTCGCGTTGTGACGCCGTCCGGCTTCGGGTAATACGTCCGTTCGCCTTGGCCCATGGGATCGAACGCGAGCACCACAAATCCGAACCGCGCCAGCCCCTGACAGCACTTCTGATATGCGTCGTTCGCCTTGCCATTCAGCGCGTGGCCCATTTGAAAGAGCACGCCGGGATAGGGCGGCGCGCCCGTTTTCGGAATGTAGAGATTGACGGGCACCTGAAGTCCCGGGCGGCTCTCATACACGAGTTTTTCGACGCGGTAGGCGTCGCGTTCGAATGCGCCCATCAGGCGCTGGTTCAAAGGCGTGCGCTCCGGCATGCCGCCCACCAGCTTCCAGAACGTCTCGCGCACCCAATGCTGGCGCGCCCGAATGGCCTCTGGCGAGGTGAGCTTCAACAAGGCATCATTGCGCTGACGGTACGCATCGCTCGCAAGCTCGGCCAGGAAATCCGGCAGACAACGCGCGTACTCCGGGTAATCGACTCGCTGCGCCCGCGCCCCGATCGCGCCCGCGCCGGCCAACAGGAGCTTGCGGCGGGTGAGCATGATTCAATTTGCTCCGCCGACCAGCCGGATGAGATCCGGCGTATCGAAATCGGCAAGGACGCCGGGGATGATGCGCGCCGGCAGATTGATGGGCGTCTCCGCGCGGATATCCTCCATATACGAAGGAACGTGGGCCGTTTCGACCGACGCATGAAGGCGCGGCTCGACGGCCGCAGCAAAGATCGCGATCAGGGCGCCATCGCCGCCGCCCGAAACGGAGATCTGCGAGGCATCCACATCGGGACGGCTCGCCAGGTAGTCAAAGACGCGCAGGGCGTCATAGGTCTGCATGCCGGGCAGATTCTTACCCACCAGCAACGCGCGCATCGCCATCTGCCAATCGCCGGCGTAACCCTCTTTGCCGTCGGGCGGGGCGCTTTCACCCCAGCCGCGCAGATCGGGAACCACAACCATGCGGCCGCCACGAACGAGCGTTTCGGCGGGGCCGCCCTCGGCGGCCGCGACGTGCTTGCCGCGCGGCTCGAGTAGCAGGACGGCGGGTATCCGGCCCGCATGCTTCTCGGGCACAAACAGCAAGGCCGGAACGATGACGCCGGGTTCCGTCGCAAGGGCAACTTTGTCGATGCGGCAGCCGCGCCGCGCAATGGACCCGAACAACTGCGCGGCGGGAGCTCCTCGCACCTCGGGCAGACCGAGCCGCAGGGCGACAATCCGTCGGAGCTCGGCCGGAGTCGCGTTGAGCGCTTTGCGGTGCGCGAACATCCGTTCCGCAAGGGCGCGGTTCATCGAGCGAATGGTTTCGCCGCCGAGCGACGTCGACAGCTGGCCCGTCGCGGTGCAATTCAATTCAACCGGCGGGATGGTCTGCACATCCGGCTCCGCGCCATCCACGCGCCGGTCATGCAGCCAGCGCTCGAGCCAAGCGGCCGTGGCCTCGCGCCGCGGCTTGGACCAGCCATGCGTGTCGTCGTACTCAAACCAGCCGATGCGATCTTCCGCGCCGATGAGGTTGAACTCCCGCGCGGCCTCGGCGAAGGCCGCCCGAGCGCCCTCGATGGGGAAAAAGTCGCGGGTCGCAGTCATCATTTTGATGGGCCGCGGCGCGAAAGAGACCAGAAAATCTGCAAAATCGAGTCCGTCGCGGACGAACCCGGAGAAGACCTGCTCGGCGTCCTGGGGACCCGGCGTGAACCACAGCTTCTTCCACGAGGTGATGTAGCAGGAAGGCGCCGCGGCGGCCAGACGCGAATCGAGCGCGGCCAGATACGCTGACTGCGTTCCTCCTCCGGAATTGCCGATGACCGCGATCCGCTTCGGATCTACGTCAGAGCGCGTGAGAAGGTAATCGACCCCTCGGACGCCATCCCAGATCTCCCAGCGAGCTACGTTCGCGCCCGTGAGGAAACACTGCGCTCCATACATATCGTGTTCGCGCACGCCGGCGCCCACGCGCGATTTGCCCTGCGCGGGATCGAAATATTCAAGCCGCTCTCCCTGGCTTGGCGGGTCGATGGCGAGCACGAGGAACCCGCGCTTTACCAGCGCAATCCACATGCGCTGATAGGTTTCGAAGGCCTTTCCTTCGGCGCTGTGGCCGGCGGTTCCGAGCACGGCCGCCAGCGGGCGTTCGCCCGACGCCGGCACGTAGGCGTTTGCCGTCACATAGAACCGCGGCTGGCTCTCATAAATTACCTTTTCGACGGAGTAGCCGTCGCGAGTCAGACGCCCTGTGATCCGCGCGTTGAGGGGCGTGCGCTCGGGAAGCCCGCCGATTTCCTTCAGAATTGTGGCGCGTATGTATTCCTGGCGGGCACGAACGTCGCGCGCATCACGGAGCGCGGCGATTTTGGCGTCCCGCTCCTTCCACATGCGCTCGGCGATCTGCGTGAGGTAGCGGTCCACCATTCCGGCCAGGTCGGAACGGATTGTGAGCGTCTCACCGGCGTCGAGGAGCGCGGGCGCGACGGCCAACACCAGCAGTAGTTTGCGCCTCTGATGCAGCATCAGATTCGATCGAGCCCGGCGCTTCTTCGGAGTAAGCCGTCCTCACAAGCGGCCGTGTTCTGATTTCCGATACGAAAGGAGTCTATCAAACGGCCTGGCACAGCGCCCGGCGTGGTCCGGCAGCCGCGCGGCGTAATTAAGCCGCGCTGATCAACGCATCCTTCTTGTACCATTCCAGCGTCCTGCGCAGGCCCTCTTCGATTGTGAATCGCGGAGCGTGTCCCAGATCGCGTTTGGCCGCTGTGGTGTCTGCCTGTGAATCTCGCACATCGCCCTCGCGGGGCGGACCATAGATGGCGGGCAAGGAAACGCCTTCGATCTTCTGAAGCAGGTTCCAGACTGAATTCAACGAGTACCGTCCGCCGTTGCCCGCGTTGTAGACCTTGCCCGAAACCCCCTTGGCGCGCGCCGCCTTCAGGGCCAGCTCGGCGACATCTTCCACATAGGTGAAATCGCGGGTCTGCTCGCCGTCGCCGAAAATTACAGGCGAGCGGCGCTCGATCAGACATCGCATAAAGATGGACAGCACGCCCGAGTAGGGGCTGGAGGGGTCCTGCCGGGGCCCATACACATTGAAAAAGCGCAGCGACACGGTCTCCAGGCCGAAACACGATGCAAACACCGATGCGTAATACTCGCCCATAAGCTTCTGCGCCGCATACGGCGATTTCGGGTTCGGCAGCATGGTCTCGACCTTGGGAAGAACGTCTGTATCGCCATAGGCCGAAGATGACGCGGCATACACGACGCGGCCGACCTTCCCATCCGCAGCAGCGCGCAGCACGTTGAAGGTACCGTTGATGTTCACGTCATGCGAAGGCCGGGGATCGTGAATCGAGCGCGGCACCGATGGAATTGCGGCGAGATGGAAGACGACGTCAGCGCCCGCGATCACGGCGGCGATGGCATCATAGTCGCGGATATCAAGTTCATGAAATTCGACTCGGGGACGCACTTCGTCCAGGTTTTGTCTTCGTCCGGTCAAGAGGTTATCGATGATCTCGACCCGACCATCTCCCGCAGCGAGGAGCATCCGGACCAGCGCCGACCCGATAAACCCGGCGCCTCCCGTTACGATATAGCGTTTCATTGAGGTAGTTTTGCGATCTCCGATTCAAGGTAGCGCAGCGATTCTGTGGCAATGCGCTCTGCGCCGGGCGAAAAATCGAATGCTTCCAAGGACACCCAGCCCGCGTAATTCTTACGGCGAAGCGCCTCGAGCACGGGCTTGAAATCGTAGTTGCCGGTCCCCGGATGCTTGCCGTCCATTTCATTGACGTGCACGTGGCGGATCAGGTCGAAATAGCGCTCCACCAGCGCGGCATGAGGCTCCGTTTCATCGGCCGCGTTGTGAGTGTCGAACATCGTGCGGACGGCGGGACTGGCAATGTCCTGCACGATCCGGACCGCTTCGGCGAGGGTGTTCACGATGTCGCTCTGGCTCGACGGCAAGGCCTCGACCAGGATCGTCACGCCGCGCTCCATCGCATGACCGCACACCGATGCGAGTCCCTCCTCGAACCGCCGTGTAGCTTCTTCGACGCTCGATCCGCCCGTCGTGGAGCGTTGGCGCGGCGAGCCGAACACCATCACGCCTCCGTCGCCCAGGTCCGCGCACAGATCAATCAGATCGCGTACATGCTCCCAGCTCCTCTCGCGCACAGCCTTGTCCGGCGTAGTGACGTGCAGTCCCTTGGGCGACGCCAGCAGCCAGTGGAGTCCTACAAAGCGCAGGCCATCGGACGACATGATGGCGCGGTACTGCCGGCGCTTCTCGAGCGAAATGTCACGCGGCGACTCTGCGAGGGTAAACGGGGCGATTTCAATTCCTGTGTAGCCGATCCGGCGCATCGATTTGCACGCTTCATGAAAGGGCCAGCCCTGGTACACCTCGTTGCAAATCGCCTGCCTGAATTCGTAACTCATGAAAATTTCAGTGTATTAATCGGCGATGACGTGCACAAACTTCGGTTCTGCGGCAGGAAGTTCGAACAGCGTCCGGCGGTAATCGCTGAAGGCGAACCGGCGGATCATCGCGCGCAACACGCGGTCATCGAGCGCCGCGAGATCGGACAGCGCGGCTGCAAAAGACTCACGGCTTGCATTCACGCTGCCGACGATGGTCTGATTTCCAACAATCAGATCGATAAACGAAAACTCGCCTGGCGCGGATTGCGCGCCGAGAGTGACAAACACGCCGCAAGGCGCCAGGCATTTCAACGCGGCTAAGGCCAAATCCGCCGCTCCGGCTGCCTCCACGATCAGACTGGCGCTCCCGGAAAGGAGCCTGGAGTAGCCAATGCCTTGCGAGCGCAGCAGCCCGACGCGGGGGTGATCCTCCGGCTCTGCCGAGGAGACGCGCACAGCGAAGCCACGCCGCTTTAGAACCAGTGACGCAAGCATGCCAATGGGCCCCAGTCCAAGCACCAGCGCGGAAGCGTCATCCGACTGGCGCACCGCGAGAGCGCGCGCGACAGCCTTCTCCACGACGCTCATCGGCTCGATTAAGATGGCGAAATCCAACAGCGATGGCGGCACGCGGATCAGATCTGAGGCATCATCGACGGCATACTCCGTAAAGTAGCCGTCGGCGCCGACAATGCCGCGCTCGGTGTAGCGAAAACTTGTGCACAGGTCGGGCCGCCCTCTCGCACACGAAGAACACGCCGGCCGGCACCCGCGCCGGACCGTTGGAACGACCCAGTCGCCTTCAGACAACGCATGAACATCCCTGCCGCAGCGCACCACCTGGCCCAGCGCTTCATGACCGAGCACCAGCGAAGAAACCTTCTGCGTGGGACGGCGCATCTTGAACGCAGCCAGATCCCGATCCGTCCCGCACACGCCCACCTCATGAATGCGAAACAAGACCTGAGCCGGCGAAACGCCTTCCGGTTGGGGCCGGTCGCATTCGCCCACAGTCTGCCGCTCGAAATCAAGGACGACCGACCGCATGAACATCCCTGTCCGGTTCTTCAGTCTGGGGCAGCCGCGCTCCGGCCGGTTTCCGCGCCACCACAATGAGCGACAGGCCGCTCCAGGGCAGCAGCGCATCGATCCGCCTCCAGAACCACACGGTTTTATCGAATATCTTGAGCGTAACTTTGCTGATGTGCTTGCGGCCAAGCACGACGCTGAAGAGCCACCAAGCGGGCTTGCCAATCTTATTCAGTTGATAGACCTGATCGACCGTGAGTTCGGCCTCCTGGAGCATCATCCGGATCTCGGTTTCCGAGAACCGGCGCTTATGGCCAAGCGTGCGGTCGACGGATCCGTACAAGCGTTTGCCCTGGGGCGCCAGGATGATGATGCGGCCGCCCGGGATCAGTGTTCGCGCTATACAACGCACGACTGCGGCGGGATCGGCAACGTACTCCAGCACATTCAGGCACAGGGCCGTCTCAAAGGATTCGGTCCACTGGCGATAGTCGGCTTCGACGGCGGGGTCCAGGCGCGACACGGTCACGTTGGGGGTGCGGAAAAACCGGTTCCATAGCGCGTGCAGATACAGTTGATCCTTCTCGGCGGCCACATACCGGAGCCGGCGCCCCATGAGCCGGCCTGCGATATTACCGATTCCGGCCCCCACTTCGAGCACCGTGTCGCCCACGTGTTTGCGAATCACCCGCGTCATCCAGCTCAGGTATTGCGGCGTGCCGGTCAGGTTGTTGAGGAACGCTCGGCCGTACGGTTCGGCATAGAGGTCGTCGATAAGCCAGAAGCGAAGAATGACGCCAAGCGCCTTGATGCCGTCGCGCCACCCGATTTTCTTGCCTTCCTCGTAGGTCCGGCCATGGTAGCTGATGGGGACTTCGTAAATTCGGAATTTGCGCTTGGAACACTTCATCGTGATCTCGGGCTCAAATCCGAACCGGTTGGACCGGATGGGAATGCTCTTCAGGAGATCCGTGCGGAAGACCTTGTAACACGTCTCCATATCGGTCAGATTCAGATTGCAGAACATGTTCGAGATCAACGTGAGCATCTTGTTGATCAACGAATGCCAGAAGGGCAGGACGCGAGTCTGCTCCCCGGCCATGTAGCGCGACCCGAACACAGCGTCTGCGTGTCCGTCCAGCAAGGGGCGCAGGAGCTTGGGATATTCGTTCGGATCGTATTCGAGGTCGGCGTCCTGCACCAGGCAGAAATCTCCTCGCGCCTTTTCGATGGCCGTGCGGACGGCCGCTCCCTTGCCCTGGTTGCATTGGTGGCGGAACAACCGAATGCTAGGCTCAGTGGCGGCCAGGCGTTCGAGAATTTCGGATGATCCGTCTGTCGAGCAATCGTCGACGATGATGAGTTCCCGGTCCATGTTCTCGGGAAGCGGCGCCGCGAGCACCTGCGAAATGCTGCGCTCGAGCACTGTGCGCTCGTTGTACACCGGAATGAGTATGGACACCAGCATCGGGGCGCAGCGGCGCGATCTCGCAGTGGCGAGGTCGTGGGCTGAATGAAGTAAACCATTATTGCAGATCGACCGAAACGGCCGCGACGCCCGGATTCAGTTCACTGGAATTCGGTTTTGTATGATTTTGTCAATTCCAGCGCGCAACCCAGGCCCCCGGCGTATACTCAATAGAACAGCTTTTTACAAGGAGTTAGCCGAGTTATGACGAGGCGTGCGCTGATTCTCGTAGTGCCGGCGCTGGCGGTCGGGCTGGCCGGGCAAGCATTTGCAAAACCGAATTTTACAGGCGACTGGAAGTTGAATGCGGACAAAAGCAACTTTGGGCCGATTCCGCCGCCCACCGCGATGACGCTCAACATCGAGCATTCGGATCCTAACCTTAAAATTCTGACCAAACAAAGCGGCGCTCAAGGCGACATGGAGTATGAAGCCAAGTACACCACTGACGGCAAGGAGTCGGTAAACAAATTCGGCGAGGCCGAGGCCAAAAGCGTGGTGAACTGGGACGGCGATGCGCTGGTTAACGATACAAAGCTGAGCATTAACGGAAACGAGATCACGATCAAGAGCAAGTGGACCCTTTCTGAAGACGGAAAGGTTCTGACCAACAATGCGCATCTGGTTTCTCCGCAAGGAGAGCTGGACATGACGCAGGTGTTCGAGAAGCAGGAGAAGAAGACGGACTGATCGCCGTTGTTGCATACAACCGGCGGTCGCAGCAGAACTTACCCCTGCCAGAGCGCGGCGAAATATCCGACGAGCGGCTTGCGTCGCACGGCTATGAATACCGAGCAGCGGTTCGACGAACTGAAGCGCAAATATGGGCCGGTCCTGCAATTTTTGGAGGACAGCCAGGCGCGACTCCAGGCCATGAATATTCAGGATGACAAGCTGATGATCCGCGCCGCCGTTTCCTCGCCCGACACCCGGGATCGCATACTCGCCGAAATCGAAAAGATCGACGGTTCGTTGGCGGAGGTGATCCCGGATATCCGCGTTGAGGGGCAACCCAATATGCCCGCAACGGGCCAGAGCACGGTGCAAACCGGCCAAACCTTTTCCAAACAGGGTGAGCGGCCGTCGAACGCGAACGAGCGATAATCGCGCCGAGCCGTATCTGATCGCCGCTGCGGCGGCGCCGATTTTGTTCGCCGCAGGGCCGAGACGTCTCGAGCGCCTACTCTATGGCGCGCCGGCGCGCCATCAGACTCGCGGGAAAGTTTGTCAGCGGCGCGGCCGTCGCTCTCAAGCGGCGGGTTCAAAAATGCCCCTGGGTATCGGCGTGTTATCCTCATAACAACTGAGGCGAGATTAGGTGCGCGCGCGTTTTGTAGCGACTGCAGCCGTGCTGATCCTGGCCATTATCGGGATCGTATACGCCCAAAAACCGTTTCGCGAATATCCTGGCGCCGAGTACGAAAATTTTCCGCTGCCGCCGGACTGGCAAGAGAAGACCGAATTTACTCGCGCCCGTCTGAACTATCGCAGCATTCCGTACGGCTGGCGCCGTTACTTTTCCTGGACCATCGATTATCCCCGTTCGGACCGGCACCTGCTGGCCGGCATACGGCGACTGACGCGGATCCATACGCGTTCGGTCGAGCAGGTCGTCGATCTCAGCGATGACGATGTATATAACTGGCCGTTTCTGTATGCCGTCGAGGTCGGGCACTGGGACTTGACGGACGAAGATTGCAAGAAGCTGCGGGATTATCTGCTGCGCGGCGGGTTTCTGATGGTAGACGACTTCCACGGCACGCAGGAATGGGAAGTCTTCATGGCCTCGATGAGCCGGGTGTTCCCGGACCGGAGCGTCGTCGACCTGGATAACAGCGACCCGATCTTTCATGTGCTCTACGATTTAGACGACCGTTTTCAGGTTCCCGGCGCTCAGTGGTTTTACACCCACCGCACCTACGAAAAAGACGGGTACGAGGCGCGCTGGCGCGGCATCTACGATGACAAAGGCCGCATCATGGTCGCCATTTGTCACAACATGGACCTTGGCGACGCCTGGGAGTGGTCGGATGACCCCGCCTATCCGGAGAAGTGGGCCTCGCTTGCCTATCGTATTGCGGTGAACTACACGATTTACGCTATGACTCACTGATCCCGGTCGATTCTCCGAAAGAGCGTATGTTCGAGTTCCTCTTCAAATATCCGGCCACGGTGTTCTCCAAGGGGAAGTTTGTGTTCGCCGGGTCGTGGCCGGGTTGGGCGTTGGCCGCGGCGATTGCAGTTGCAGGCGCCGCGATTGCGTTGCTGATATGGCGCCGGCGGAGGGCGCTGGATCAACCGCTGCGAGCAGTCGCGATCTGGGCGTTGCAGACGGCGATGATCGCCGTACTGCTGCTGATGTTGTGGGAGCCAGCCCTGAGCATCTCTGCGCTGAAGCCGCAGCAAAATATTGTTGCCGTGGTAGTGGACGATTCCCGAAGCATGGCGCTTGCGGAAAGCGACGGAACCCGGCGTGATGAAGCGGTGCGCGCGCTCCAGGGAGGGTTGCTTCAGTCCTTACGCGAGCGGTTCCAGGTTCGTCTATACCGTTTGGGGGATGCGGTGGACCGGATTGAAAGGCCGGAACAACTGACAGCGACGGCCAACGCCACCCGGATCGGCGAGGGTCTCAAACAAATTGTCGCCGAATCCTCGTCGCTGCCCGTGGGCGCGATTGTGCTGCTGAGCGATGGCGCCGACAACTCCGGCGGCATCGATCTTGAAACGATCAGCGAGCTCCGGCGTCATCAGATTCCGGTGCACACGGTCGGGTTCGGGCGGGAGCAGTTCGCCCACGATGTGGAGCTGAGCGATATGCAGGCCCCGGCCAAGGCGCTGGCGGAATCCAGGGTGCTTGCGGTGGTTACCGTGCGCCAGCACGGATACTCGGGGCAGCGCGCCCGGCTGGTGCTGCGCGACGGTGGAAAGGCGCTGGCATCCCAGGAGATCACGTTCCATCGCGACGGGACGCAGACGGAATCTGTGCTGTTCAATTCCGGCGAGGCCGGCGTTCGCAACCTGGAGGCCGTTCTTGAGCCGCTCTCGAACGAGGAGAACCTGAGGAACAATCGGCTGGTTCGGGTCATGAACGTCGACCCGAGGCGGCCGCGGATTCTGTACGTTGAGGGCGAGCCTCGTTGGGAGTATAAGTTCATCCACCGGGCGATCGCCTACGAGGATCCCTCTATGCGCATGGTGACGATCCTGCGGACGACGCAGAACAAGATCTATCGCCAGGGCGCGGACACGCCGGATGAACTGAAAGAAGGATTTCCGACCAGGGTGGAGGAGCTGTTCGCCTTCGACGGCCTCATCCTCGGCAGCGTCGAAGCAAACTGGTTCACCGAGGCGCAGCAGGAGCTGATCAAAGAGTTTGTTGACCGGCGCGGCGGCGGCGTGCTGTTCCTGGGCGGGCGGTTCGGCCTGGCTGACGGCGGATACAAGCAGCCGCCGTTTGACGAGATTCTGCCGGTCACGCTGCCGTCGTCGAAAATGACGTATCACGCGCAGACGCCGGCCTATGTCGAGCTGACTGGCGCAGGCCGCGACAGCCTGATTTGCCGTCTGGACGATGATCCCGACGCCAACGTGCAGCGCTGGAAAAAGCTGCCCTATCTGATGAACTATCAGGAGGCTGGGACGCCTAAGCGGGGCGCGCTGGTGCTTGCCGAAGCGCTGCCGTCGAGCAAGGGACGGCTGCCGCTGCTCATCATTCAGAATTATGGCCGCGGACGCACAGCGGTGTTCGCCACGGGCGGAAGCTGGCGCTGGCAGATGCAGATGCCGCTCGGCGACAAGTCGCATGAGATGTTCTGGCAACAATTGCTTCGCTGGCTGGTGACGGGTACGCCTGGGCACGTCGTGGCGTCGACGCCGAAGTCGCTGCTCGCCGATGACAAACGCGTGCGGCTTCGCGCCGAGGTGCGCGACAAGACGTATCTGCCTTCGGGCGATGCGCAGGTCGAGGCTCACATCCTGGGGCCGAATAATCTTAGCGCCACGGTTGAGCTGCACCCGGACCCCTCGGAGGCAGGGGTATTCACCGCAGACTGGAGCGCGGAGCAGGAAGGGTCGTATTTGGCCGAAATTGTGGCGCGGCGCGGCGAGGAGGAGATTGGCCGCGACGTGCTGACGTTCCGGCGGGAAGATGGCGTGGCTGAAAACTTCCACGCCGAGCAGAATCGCGAGTTGTTGGAGAAGCTGGCGGAGCAGACGGGAGGACGGTACTGGCGGCCGGATCAGGCGAAAAAGCTGGGCGCCGAGATTTCATATTCGGAAGCAGGGATCACCGTTCGCGAGATGCGCGAGCTGTGGAACATGCCCATCCTGTTCTTTGCGCTGCTGCTGATCCGTTCGAGCGAATGGCTGCTGCGGCGGAAGTGGGGCGTGATATGAAGTTCGCAATCGCGCTGCTCGCGTGCGCAGCGGCGCTGGAGGCTAAGACATTCTATTTGACCGTGGCGGGGCTTGGCGGCGAACCGGAATATGAGAGCCGCTTTATCGGCTGGGCCAAGGACCTGGAAAGCACGGAGAAGGCTGGCGGCATCGAGGGCAAAGTCATCGCGCTGTATGGCCCGGCTGCGACAAAAGACAACATCAAGGCGGCGTTCCGGCAAATCGGCAGCGAGGCGACGCGTAATGACGCGCTCGTTTTTGTGTTGATTGGACATGGCACCTGGGACGGCTATGACTACAAATTCAACCTGCCGGGATCCGATATCACGTCCTTTGAAATTTCCAACCTGCTCGACACGTTTCCGGGCAAGGCGCTGATTGTAAACACCACAAGCGCGAGCGGGGCGTCGTTGAACCAGATGGAGAAACCGAATCGCGTAATTATTACCGCCACAAAATCGGGAACGGAGCGGAACGCGACGGTATTTGCCCGCTACTGGGTGGAGGCGCTGCGCGATCCAACGGCGGACACCGACAAAAACGAGGTGATCACCGCGCTTGAAGCATATCGCTACGCGCAGCAGAAAACGGCGCAATTTTACGACTCGCAGAAGCGGATCGCCACCGAGCATCCGATGATGAACGATGCCGGCAAAGGCGAAGGCGTGAGGGATCCGAACCCGCAAAAGGGCGAGGGCAGGCTGGCGGCGACCTTCGGCCTGGTCCGGTTCGGATCGGCCCAAAAGGCGGCGCAGAACCCGGCAAAGCAGGCTCTGTTGAAGCGCAAGCAGGAACTGGAGGAGCAGATCGACAAGCTGAAATATCAAAAGGCGGCGATGGATACGACGGAGTATCGCCGTCAGCTTACGGCGCTGTTGACGGATCTGGCGCGGGTGCAGGCCGATATCGATAAGTAGTGGTCACGTGTTATGAGGACAATCTGGGGGTTTTTCGTTCTGTCGGCGGCCGTCGGGAGCGCTTGGGGTCAAGGGCTGTCGGAGTGCCAGAATGCGCGGCGGCACGGGCGGCTGGCTGAGGCGAAAGCCTGCTACCAGAAGCTGGCGGGTTCGCGCGATCCCTACCTTCGCGCGGAAGGGTTATGGGCGCTGCGGGATTTCAAGGGCGCGAATGAGGCGTTTCGAGCGGCCGTCGCGAGTCAACCCGATAACGCTGTGTACCGCGTGCGCTGGGGGCGCATGTTTCTGGATCACGCGCAAGGCCAGGATTTCAGCACGGCGGCCGATCTGTTTCGCGAGGCGCTGAAAATTGATCCGAAGAACGGCCCGGCGCTGGTCGGGCTGGCGCTTATCGCCGCCGACAACTGGGAGCAGAAGGCGGCTGAGCTAGCCGCGTCGGCGCTCAAGAGCGATCCCAAGCTGGTCGAGGCGCAGGAACTGCTTGCGCGCATGGCGCTGGAAGACAACAACCCGGAAAAGGCCAGGCAAGAAGCAGACAAGGCTCTCGCCATGTCGCCGGAAGCCCTGGATGCGATGGCCATCCGCGCCACCATTGACTGGATGGAAGACCGATCCGACTCCCCCTGGATGGACCGGATTCTGAAGATCAACCCGGTTTACGGCGAAGCGTACGCGCTTGCGGGCCATTTTTTCGTCATTAATCGCAGGTACGAAGAGGGCATCAGATTTTACCGGAAGGCGATTGAGCTGAATCCGGACTTGTGGGAAGCGCGCTCGGAGCTGGGCGTGAACCTGATGCGTCTGGGCCGCGAGGACGAAGCGCGAAAGCTGCTGACCCAGTGTTATGAAAACGGGTACCAAAGCGACGCGACGGTCAACTCGCTGCGCCTGCTGGACAGCTATAAAAATTACGAAACTTTTCGAACGCCAAAGACCATACTGCGCCTCAATAAGAAAGAAGCGGGCGTTCTGCGCCCTTATTTTCAGGCCGAGCTGGACCGCGCCATCGCCACATATGAACGGAAGTACCACATGAAGCTGAACGCGCCGGTGCAGCTTGAAGTTTATCCGAATCATGAGGACTTCGCCGTGCGCACCATGGGCATGCCCGGACTGGGCGCTCTCGGCGTGACGTTCGGCCATGTCGTGGCCATGGACAGTCCATCGGCGCGGCCGCCGGGACAGTTCCACTGGGCGAGCACCCTGTGGCATGAGATAAGCCACGTCTTTATTCTGTCGGCGACAAATCACCGGGTGCCGCGCTGGTTTACGGAGGGGATTGCCGTACATGAAGAGACGGCCGTGTCGCCGGATTGGGGCGATCGTCTGGACCCCCACGCCATTAAGGCCATCGCGGAGAAGAAGCTCCTGCCAATTGCGGAGCTCGACCGTGGATTTGTGCATCCGTCCTATCCGCAGCAGGTCATCATTTCGTACTTTCAGGCCGGCCAGATTTGTGATTACATTGTCGAACGCTGGGGCTCGGACCGACTGTTGAGCATGGTTAAGGCGTTTTCAGGAAACAAAACCACGCCTGAGGTGATCCAGCAGGAACTGGGCATGAGATCCGAGCAGTTCGACACAGAGTTCCTGGCGTGGCTGGAGAAGCGTACAAAGACGCAGGTTGAAAACTTCGCCCGATGGAAGCAGGGTGCGCAACAGACGGCCAAGGCGCTGGAGGCCAAGAAATTCGACGAGGCGCTGCGCGAAGGCGCCGCGATCCGCGACCTGTACCCCGACTATGTAGAGGCGAACAGCGTTTATGAAATGATGGCCGACGCCTATGCGGCGCTCGGAAACAAGACGGCCGCCGTCGCGCAGCTGGAAAAGTATGCCGCTGTGGGCGGCCGGAATCCGGCGGTGTTGAAGAAGCTCGCCGCATGGCAGTCCGAGATGGGGCATAAGGCCGAAGCCGCGGCGGCGCTCGCGAAGGTCAATTACGTGTACCCGCTGGATGAGGACCTGCACCGACGCCTCGGCGCTCTGGATCTCGAACTTGGCCGGAATGAGGAAGCGGTTCGCGAATTCCAGGCCGTGGTCGGGGGAAGGCCGGGCGATATGGCGGGAGCACAGTATCAGCTTGCGCGCGCTTACCTTGCCGCGCGCCGAAAGGACGAAGCGCGCGAGGCAGTGCTTGACGCGCTGGAGATCGCGCCGGGCTACAAGGACGCCCAGAGATTGTTGCTGGAGCTCGACGGGAAGGATTAGTTCATTGTCAACCTCTACCATCACATCCATCGAATCCGCGGAACTGAGGAATCGCATTGCGCGCTTCCAGGAAGTCGAGCAGGAGATCGTGCGTCAGGTCCGACGCGTTATCGTCGGGCAGGAAGAAGTGCTGGAGCAGGTGCTCATCGCCTTGTTTGTCGGCGGGCACTGTTTGATCACCGGGATGCCGGGGACGGCGAAGACGCTGCTGGTGCGCACCATGGCGCAGACGCTGGGGCTCAAGTTCCGGCGCATTCAGTTTACGCCGGACCTGATGCCCTCGGATATCACCGGCACCGACATCATCGAAGAAGATCCGGCCAGCGGCCGCAAAACCTGGACGTTTGTTCCCGGCCCGATCTTTGCGAACGTGCTGCTCGCCGACGAAATCAACCGGACGCCTCCAAAGACCCAATCGGCGCTGCTGGAGGCCATGCAGGAGCTGTCCTGCACGGTACGGGGCCATCTGTATACGATCGATCGGCCATTTTTCGTGTTGGCCACGCAAAATCCGATTGAACTGGAGGGCACGTATCCGCTGCCGGAGGCGCAGCTTGACCGCTTTCTGTTCAACACACTGCTCGACTATCTGACCGGCGAGGAGGAGATGCAGGTGCTGAATCTGACCACGACGACGCACGTGGCCACCGTAGAGCCCGTGACGAATGCGGAAGAGATCATCGATTTTCAACAGCTCGTCCGGATGGTGCCGATTGCCGACAGCGTCGCGCGATATGCGGTCGACCTGGTCCGCGCTACGCGTCCACCCGACGAGAGCGCGCCCGATTTCGTCAGAAAATATGTCAACTTCGGCGCCAGCGTGCGAGCCGCGCAGTTTTTGGTTCTTTCGGCGAAAGCGAGGGCGCTCATGCGTCGCCGGTACCACGTGACCTATGAAGATATCGCGGCGCTGGCCCGGCCGGTGCTGCGTCACCGCGTATTGCTTAATTTCCACGCCGAGTCCGAAAGGTTGTCGGCGGATGACATTTTAAAGATGCTGCTGGAGAACAAGCCGATCCCGAGAGCCTAAACCCGCCCCGGGATGAATGCAGATGCGACCTCTGCATCATCGCTGGCTTGATTGAATATGGTTTTGCAGCGATTCCTGAACCCGTCAGTCCTCGCCGAGATCTCCGGTCTTGAGCTGGTGGCGAAGACTGTGGTGGACGGGTTCATCGCCGGGCTGCACAAGTCTCCGGACTTCGGGTTCAGCCAGGAATTCGCCGAATATCGCATGTATACGCCGGGCGACGATCTCCGGCATGTAGACTGGAACGTTTACGGTCGCACGGACCGCATTTATTTGAAGCGGTTTCGCGGAGAAACCAACACGTTGCTGACGCTGCTGCTCGATGCGAGCGCGTCCATGGCGTTTACCTCGCACCAGATCACGAAGCTGGACTACGCCCGCTATCTCACGGCATCGCTCGCCTATCTTGCTCATCAGCAGCGGGACGCCGGGGGCCTGATCGTGTTCGATGATGACATTCGCAACTACATTCGGCCGTCGAGCCGCCAGGGCCAGTTGCACCGGATTCTGCACGCGATCGAGCACGCCGAGCCGGGCGCGCGGACCGACTTCGCCAAACCTTTCATCCATTTTCAGCAGTTTCTGTTCCGACGCGGAATCGTCGTAGTCGTTTCCGACTTCTACGAACAGCCGAAAAAGGTGATGGAAACCATAGAGCCGCTTCGGTTCCGGGGCAATGAAGTGGTTTTGTTTCATGTACTCGATCCAGAAGAGGTGCGGCCAAAGCTGAAAGGTCCGGCTCTGCTGGTAGATATGGAAACTGAAGATGCGATGGAAGTGTCGCCGGATTACGTCAACCATGAGTACCGCGAGAAGATCGATCAGCATATTGAGGGACTTCGCGACGAGTCCAACAAAGCGGGAGTCGACTACTTCCTGGTGACAACGGACCGGCCGCTCGATGCGGCGCTGCGGGAGTATCTTACTGTCCGGCAAGGGAGAATGTAGTGGCGTGGCAGTATCAGCAGTAACTGACAGTGAGCGGCCCGGAGCCGGTTCGGGGCTGCTCAGAAGAGGCGTTTTATGGGTTTGTTTGCGCCGTGGTTCTTAGCTGGACTCGCGGCTCTCGGTCTGCCCGTCTGGATCCATCTGCTACGGCAGCATAAGCAGACGCCAAAGTTCTTTTCATCGTTGATGTTTTTCGAGCGGCGAACCCAAAGCTCAGTAAAGCACCGCCGGCTGAAACATTACCTTTTACTTTGTCTCCGTCTTGCGGTGCTGTTCCTTCTGGCGCTGCTGTTTGCGAATCCTTTCATCGAACGAACAGCGCCCGCCGCCTCCAGCCGCAAACTCGTGCTGATCGCTGTCGATCACTCGTTCAGCATGCGATATGGCGAACACCTGGAGCAGGCCAAGCAGCAGGCGATTGACATCGTCTCGAAACTGGGGTCTGGCGACCGCGCTGAAGTGGTTGCGCTCGGAAGCCGCGTCGATCTGCTGACGCAACCGTCCAATGATAGGAATGCTCTTAAAGCCGCTGTGCGTTCCATAACTCCCAGCGACGCGACCAGTTCTTACGCCGAGTTTGCGCGATACCTCCGCGCGCTTCCGCGCTCGACCCATATGCAGGTCGAAGGACACCTGTTCAGCGACATGCAAAAATCCTCCCTGCCGTCAAGTTTCTCGGACCTTCGATTGGACGATCAGACTTCGTTGACGCTGCATTCGGTTGCCGAGCCGAGAGAGCCGAACTGGGCGGTTGAGACGGTGAGTTCGCCGCCGCGGATCTACGGAACCAGAAAGGCGCGGATTCAGGCGACGGTTGCAAGCTACGGCGCGCCGGCGGCAAGGCGGTACGTCACGTTGGCGTTAAACGGCCGTACTGTGGAGACGAAGCCGGTTGACATCCCTGAAAACGGTCGCGCGCAGGTGACGTTCAACGATATCGACGCGCCCTACGGATTCAGCCGCGGCGAAGTGCGGATTGACGGAAACGATCTCCTCAGCGACGACGATCGGTTCTATTTTTCGATGGAGCGGACTGACCCGGCCAGGGCGCTGTTCATCCACGATGCGAGGCAAACGCCAGAGTACTTCCGGTCCGCTCTGGAGGCTGCGTCCGACGCCGCCTTCGCTCTGGATGTGGTTCCCGTCGCGCAGGCGGCCGGCGTCTCTCTGAGCCGGTATGCGTTCGTTGTGGCATCGGGCATCGGTCCGGGCTTGGGGGCGCTGGAAAACAGTCTGACTTCCTATGTCAGAAAGGGCGGCGGCTTGTTCGTTGCGCTGGGTCCGGCATCGCTGGCGGCTGGGCGCGTCCCGGTCACAGGGGATCGCGTTTCCGAATCCCGCTATGCCGCGCCAGAGGGCGACCGATACCGAAATGTAGCGCAGACCGATCGCTCATATCCGCCGCTGGCCCAGACCGGACCGCTGGAGGCTGTGAAGTTCTATCAAACCCTGCGCGTGGACACAGGGGATGCGCGCGTTGCAGCCCGGTTAAACGACGGTTCTCCGCTCCTGTATGAGAAGCGTGTCGGCGAAGGTCGGGTCGTAGTTCTGACTTCCACGCTCGACAATATTTCGAATGATTTTCCGCTGCACGCGTCTTTTGTTCCGTTTGTCGAGGGGATCGCGCGATACCTGGAAGGCGGCGAAGCGCGATCCAATGTCGCGACCGTAGGTTCGTATATCGAATTGCGGACGGCGAAAGATCAGGCGGTTGCCGCGGAGGTGATCGGTCCGGATGGCCAGCGTGCGCTCGATTTAAAACAGGCGGCTTCGGCTCCGATCTACCAGGTGGATCGAGCGGGATTTTACGATGTTCGGCCAGCCAATGGGAGGCGGCAACTTGTGGCCGTCAATATAGACCGGCGCGAATCGGATCTCACGCAGATTCCGGAGGAGACGCTGGCTTTGTGGCGCGGCGGGAGCCTGCGGCCGAATCCGTCGCCAGCGGCGGGGAATCATGGTCCCGAGCTATACCCGTTGTGGAAGTATCTTCTGATTGCGTTGTTCGCCGTCTCAGTGGCGGAGTCCGTAGTTGCGAACCGGTTTACTCTGGCCTCGCGCGAAGCGCCGCCGCCGGCGACGCGGAGCGAGCTGCCGGTTGAAGCCGAGCGTGAGAAAGCAACGGTTGGTGGGGTGCGCTGATGAGTCCTATTGATGCCTTGAATCGATACCTTGCTTCGCTGGAGCGCAGACTCCGGATTCTGGCGCTGTCGCGCGGCGCCGCAATTACCGCGGGCGCCGCCCTGGTTTCCACGGTGTTGCTTGCCGTCGTCGCGGCGAACTGGACGTTTTTTTCCGCCAGCAACCTTATCTGGGCGCGAGCCCTGTTGTTCCTGGCCATCGCGCTCGTGCTCGCGCTGGGACTCGCCGCGCCGATGCTGCGCGTGAATCGACGAAAAGCGGCGCGCCGGATCGAACAGGCGGCGCCGGAATTCGAACAGCGGCTGCTGACTTTTGCCGAGCGGAACGGCGAAGCGGCCGAAGACCCGTTTTTAGCTTTGCTGGCCTACGACACCGCTGAAATCGCCCGGCGTACAGAGCCTGAGCGCGTCGCGCCGCGCGGGCATTTGCTTGCATTCTTCGCGTCCGCCGCCGCCGGTTTTGGCATGCTGCTATGGCTGATTCTGGCGGGCCCGGGTTATCTTGGCCACGGCGCAGCCCTGCTCTGGGCGGGCCCGAAGAACGGGGGCGAAGCCATCTATGACATCGTGGTGAGCCCGGGGAACCGCTCGGTCCGGCGGCGTTCTGATCAGCTTGTCACCGCTCAACTGGTCGGATTTGACGCGAAAGAGGTGCGCCTGATGGCGCGATTCGCCGGAAGCTCGAAGTGGGAGGATGCCCCGATGCAGCCGCAGCCGAACGGATCGGCGTACGAGTTCCTGTTCGCGGCTCTTCCCGATACGGTCGACTACTATGTTGAGTCGCGCGGCGTCCGTTCCAAGACGTTCCGTCTGACGGCTGTCGATCTGCCGGGAATCAAGAAGCTGAAGGTCACCTATCATTACCCTGCCTGGAGCGGATTGAAAGATGCCGTCGAGGATCCAGGCGGCGACTTGCGAGCCGTCGAAGGCACGCGCGCAGAACTGTCCATTGAAACAGATCGCCCGCTGAAGGACGGGATGGTGGTGCTGGATGACAATACCAGGATCCGCCTGAATGGCGAGAGAACCGTCTTTACGGCTGAAGTGCCCATCCAGAAGGACGGTATGTATCATTTCGCGGCGATCGACCACGACCAGACAGTCCGGCTGAGCGAGGACTATTTCATCGAAGCGCGAAAGGATAATCCGCCGAGCGTCAAAATCACGCGGCCCGGACGCGACGCCCGCGTGAGTCCGATTGAAGAGGTCACAGTGGCTGTAGAAGGCGAGGATGACTTCGGCCTGCGGGAACTGGCGTTTCACTACAGCGTGAACGGCGAGCCCGAGAAGACGGTGAATCTTCTGCCCAAGCAGGGCGTCAAGCGAGCCGACGGCAAGACGATGATCGCGCTTGAGAACTATAAGTTGTCGCCCGGCGACGTGGTTTCGTTCTACGCCACAGCCCGCGATGCGCGCAGCGCTGCAAAGACCGATATGTTCTTTCTTGAGGCGCAGCCCTATGAGCGCGACTACTCGCAATCGCAGCAGGCGGGAGGAGGCGCGGGCGGCGGCGACATGGATCAGAATGACCGCATATCGCAGCGCCAAAAAGAAATCATCGCGGCGACCTGGAACGAGGTGAAGGGGCAAGCCTCCCGCAATGCCGCCGAAGCGGCCGAGAACGCCAAGTTCCTTTCGGAGGTGCAGGGCAAGCTGCGCGATCAGGCGCAATCCTTGTCGAAACGAGCCAAAAGCCGGGCTCTTGCGGGCGTGAACGAGTCGTTTCAGACCTTCGTAAAAGAAATGGACGAAGCGGTTAAAGAGATGTCCGCTGCGACGGATAAATTGAAGTCTCAAAACTGGAAGGATGCGATGCCGCCGGAACAGAAGGCGCTTCAGCATGTACTGCGCGCCGAATCGACATTCCGCGATATTCAGGTCGCCTTTGGCCGGCAGGGAATGGGCGGCGGTGGAGGCGCCGCGCGGGATCTCGATAACCTGTTTGATCTCGAACTGGACACGGAGAAGAATCAATACGAATCCGGGCAGCAGAGCATGTCAGCCGAGCAGCGCCAGCGGGACATCGATCAAGCGATGCAACGGCTGGAGCAACTCGCGCGCCGGCAGCAGCAGCTCGCCGAAGAACAGAAGCAGACCCAGCAATCGTTCCAGCAGCGGTGGGAGCAGGAGCAGTTGCGGCGTGAAGCCGAAGAACTGCGGCGGCAGATGGATCAGTTGACGCGCGGGCAGCAATCGCAATCGCCTAGCTCGAGCCCGTCGGGATCACAGGGTCAGCAATCCGGACGGTCGTTGTCGCGTGGGTTGCCGTCGCGGAGCCAGCCGCAGTCGCCGTCAGACCAGCGACTTCAGCAGGCATTTGATCAGCTCTCGCGAGCGCTAGACGACATGCGAAACGCTGCAAGTTCACCGGAACAGCGGGAAGCAGCTGCTCGCCGCGCCGCTGAGCGTCTACAGGATGCGCAAAATCTGCTTCGCGGCATGCGGCGGGATCAGTCCGCCAGCCAGCTAGACGATTTGGCTCGGCGCGCCGACCAGATAGCGAATGAACAGCGCGATTTTACGCAGCGCATGCGACAAGCCTTTGGACCTGGACAGGATCCGGATCCGAGAACTCCGAGCTGGAACCGGCAACCTGGCCTGAACTGGCAGCAAGTCCAGCAACTCGCCGCCGAGAAGGAGAAGATGGCGGATGAACTGGAGAAGCTGGAAAATGACGCCCAGCGGGCCGCTCGCGACCTGGCCGGTTCCCAGCCGGCGGCATCATCCAAACTGCGGGAAGCGCTTGGGCAGTTACAGCAGGATGAAGTGCAGGCCCGGATGAAGATGGCGGGCCGCTGGATGCGTCAGGGTCGTGGGGCGTACATGCTGGGCGGGGAGGCCGTCACCGCGATGTCGCTCAACCGTTTCCGCGACCAGATTAGGGAGGCGCAACAGGCGCTCAACAATGAGAACCAGCCCCAGAAAGGGAACGAAAGCGCCGAAGAGAAGGCGTTGCGGCAGCTACAGCGCACCCGCCAGCAGCTTGAACGCGCTGTCGGATCGCTGGATCGGCAGCAGTCCGGCAACGCGAGCGCCAACAAGCCAAGGTCGCAGGGGCAAGCAAACCAGGCGCAGCGCGGCGGTCAGCAACAAGCGCAGAACGGACAGCAGGGCGGACAGGGCGGGCAACCCGGGCAGCAAGGCGGGCAGAGCGGCGAGCGACAAGGCGGCGAACAGACGGGCATCGGCCAGCTCGGCGGACAGGGCGGCGACAGCGCCATCAATTTTGGGCCGCGCAATGGAGATTATTGGGGCCGCACGGGTCTGAACCGCGGAAACCTGCCCGCGAGGCCCGGCGATCCGCCCGTCAATCGCGACCGTTCCGAACTTGATCATGTAATCCGTTCCGCGATCGTCAATCTCTCACAGCTTCGAGCCGAGTTTGGCCGGGACAGCGAGGTGGGCCGGGCGATCGCAGATGCGCTGGATCGCGTCAGGCAACTGCAAGGCTCGCCATACAGCCTCTCCAGCCCCGAACTTGATGCCCGGCTGGAGCGTGAAATCCTGCCGAATCTCGAGCAATTGGAGCTTCAATTCCGGAGGAAAGTCGAAGAGAAGAATGGAGGCCAGGTGCGAAATCCGTCAGTCGATACGGCGCCGCCCGGCTATGCCGATCGGGTGGCGGAATACTTCCGTCGATTGAGCAAATCAAAGTAGGCGGCCGCAATCTTCCGCATAAGACGCCCGGATAGCGCCATTACGGTAAAATAAACCACACAGCGTGCAACAGATCGGGCGGTATCAGGTTCTTGGAGAGCTCGGACGCGGCGCCATGGGGGTCGTGTACCGGGCGCAGGACCCGGCTATCGGGCGCATCATCGCGATCAAGACGATCAGGCTGTCTGATTTGACGGAGCCTGCGGAGCGGGAGCGCATGCGGGACCGCCTCTTTCGGGAGGCGCAGTCGGCGGGCATTCTCTCACACCCCAATATCGTTACGATCTACGACATCCTGGAACAGGACGGGATGGCGTATATCTTCATGGAGTACGTGAATGGTCCCGCGCTGGAAAAACTGCTGGCAGACGAACAGCCTCCCGACCGCCAAACATTGATGACGATTCTGCGCCAGACCGGCGCGGCGCTCGACTATGCGCACAAGAAAGGCATAATCCACCGCGACATCAAGCCGGGAAACATCATGATCCACGAGGATGGCTGCGCCAAAATCACCGACTTTGGCGTGGCAAAGATCGTCTCCCAGCAGATGACGCAGACGGGGATGATGATGGGCACGCCCAGCTACATGTCGCCGGAGCAGGTGCAGGGCGGCGCGGTCGATGGACGCGCGGATCAGTTCGCACTTGGCGTGATCGCGTATGAAATGCTCACGGGGGAGAAACCATTCGTCGCCGAGTATCTGCCGAGTCTTCTCTACAAAATCTGCCGGGAGGATCCGGCGCCGCCGCAAAGGCTAAATACAACGCTCAGTTCTCAATCAGAAGCGGTTCTGAGAAGAGCGCTGGCGAAATCCCCAAACGATCGGTACGAGACCTGTTCGGACTTCATTGCAGATCTCGAGCGCGCGCTCGCGGCAAAGCCGGACTGGTCGCCGCTGCCCCGGGGGACGAGCCAGAACATGCCAACCGTCGCGACGTCGAGTGCGGTTGCGATGAAGGAGTCGGGGACCGACGCCAGCGTGGAGCGCGTGGATGCCGCTGTGACGAGCCCCCCTCCGGTGAGCCAGGTCCAGGTCCCCCCGCCTACGGTCGCCCCTTCAGCGTCACGCACGCCCATTCGTCTCGAGGACAGTGAAAGCCACACCGTGCGCAACGTTGTTCTCGCTCTGGCTAGTCTTGTCGTCATCGGTCTGGCGATACTGGTGGCACAGAAGTGGACGGCGCCAAAGCCCACATCCGCAACATCAGAACTTCAAACGTCGGTTTCGGCGCCAGCGGCCCCGAAGGCGTCGCCCAGCGAGCCGACGCTGCCGCCAAGTCCCGTCCAGAAGCCCGAACCCGGGCAGCGCGAAAACAGCGAAAAGCAGGAAAGCTCCAAAACGGAGCCGCGCGAAAGACCGGAAAAGGCGGGTCCGTCGCGTGAGCGTGCGCAGTCCGTCCCATCGAGCCCTGGACCTGAACAACCCATACAGTTTGCCAGCAATCCACCGGGCGCTACTATCGTGGTGGACGATAATCCGGCATTTACCTGCGTTGCCCCCTGTCAGTTGCCGCTCGCGCCTGGGCGCCACACGTTGACAGCAACCGCGGATGGCTACCGCATTGCTCACCGGATTTTCGAGACGCCACGCGAGGCAAGCATCAATTTGAGTCTCGATCGCATGATGGGAGCGCTCAGCATCACGACCGAACCGGCCGGCGCGACGATCAAGATCGACGGACAGACGCGTCCGGAGAAAACACCGGCAGTCATCAATCTGCCCGTCGGCACGCACCGCTTGGAAGTGGTCGGCTGGGAGCCGGAGGATGTTCAGATTAAGGACGGCGCCATCCGACAGCTCAAGTACACGAAGTGAAGCCGTGCCAGTCGGCGAACCCATCCGCAGCGCATGTTAGAATCACATATATAGTTATTTATAGTCATTCCCGCCAGGAACTCCCCGGTCGTCTAATGGTAGGACAGCGGCCTTTGGAGCCGTGAATCGTGGTTCGAATCCATGCCGGGGAGCCACCGCTTTTGGCTATCAACTTGCGCGCCCGGTCTTCTTGACGCCAGCGCCTTCGACCTTGCCCTTTAAGCCAAACATTTCAAAGAGATTTGTTGCGGCCGACCTCTCGGGTTGGAAACGCGGCCTCGCGGGAGTGCGCGCTTCACCCCCAGGGTTCAGCCTGGACCCCAGGAATTCAGTTGCGAAATCTCCGATTTCTCCGGTTGACAGGTGGCGTTTGTTGACGGCCCTGTTCAACGCGGGGTGCCCAAGAATCCTTACAACGAATCCCGGACCGCGACCTTGTCCTTCAGCCCCAGGTCGTCGAGAATCTGTTGCAGGTCCGACACCAAGTTTCTCGCGAGATTGGGATCGACTGTGACCGCGAAGTCAATACCAACTTTGAGATCAGAGCCCGTTCGGAGCTTTGGAAGGACCTTTGTGCCGAGCCGATTCCAGACTTCAGGCGGTACCGTCCCTACCAACCGGATAGTCCTCGTCCGAGGTTCAGGCGCAGGACTGGGCTCGGGACTCGGGCTCGGCGGCGGGATCGGTGATGGCTCCACGACTGGGTAGACAACATCCGGGCCGGACGCGGGCTCCGTCACCCCGGCTCTGAGCGCCTGGGCCTTGGCCTTCGTCAGCAGGAATACTCCGGCCTCGAAAGCGAC
>DASRCT010000043.1:0-90242 GCA_035652975.1 Bryobacteraceae bacterium
GCCCGCCGCTACGAATCCAAGGTCCTCGAAACCAGCTCCTTCGAAGTCTTCGTCAGCCATCAACTGGGCAAAGGCTTCGAAACCCTGCTGCGCTACATGGGCGCCATCGAGCGCCAGCTCAACCGCGCCATCGTCCGCCTCCGTGAAACCCAGTCGGCGCGCCGCAAACTGGAAGCCTCGAAACCCCGGGCCCTCGCCGCAACCGCTTCGCCCCTCGTCATTTCCGCCTCGACCCAGTTCGTTTCGTCAGCCCGCGTCGCGCCATCCGCAACCGGCCCCCTGACCCCTGAACGCTCGCCCTTGATCACCCCGCCGGCGCCCGCCGGCCGCCCCTCGGAAACTGAAAAAATCAGCAGCTAGCCGCCAGCCGCTCGCAGCGAACGAATTGACTTAGTCCCTGGACCGCCCGTATAATTCGCCCATACCTATTCAGCATTCGCTGCAAAGGAATGAGGTGTATCTCGGTCTGGAGAAAAACAAACGTGCGATTCACTGTTTTAAAGTGCTCTCACCTTCTGCTGTTGTTCGGCATCTGCGCCGCATCTGCTGTCGCGCAAACCGCAACCGGATCTTTGGATGGCACAGTTACTGATCCCAACGGCTCAGTCGTGCCCGGCGTAATCGTCAACGCCAAAAACGACGATACGGGCCAGGAACTGCAAACGGTCACCACGGATGCAGGTCTGTATGTGTTTCCTGCCCTACAGGTCGGCCATTATTCCATCAGCGCCGAAAAGCCCGGATTCAAGAAAATCGTCCGCTCCGGCATCGAAATTCGCGTCGCGCTGCGGCAGACGCTCGACCTGCGCCTCGAAGTCGGCGAAGTACAGCAGACCGTTGAAGTTCGCTCCGAAGCGCCGTTGCTTGAAACAACCACCGCTGAGCGAGGTCAGAACGTCTCGGAAAAATTCCTCTCGTCGCTGCCGCTGTTTACCGGAGGTATTCGCAATCCGGAGGCGTTCGTCACCTACATGCCCGGCGTCAATTCGGGCGCCGAGGTCAGCATATCCGGCTCAATCGGCCGCGCCAAGGAAGTCCTCATCGATGGCGCCAGCCAGACCATCCCCGAATCCGGCGGCGTCGTGTTCAACTTCCCTTCCGCCGAACAGTTCGGCGAATTTAAGCTCCTGACCGGCTCCTATTCCGCCGAGTACGGCCGCTTCGGCGGCGGAGTCGAGCTTTTCATCACCAAGTCCGGCGTCAACGATCTCCACGGCGGCGCCTTCCTCAACATGCGCCGCGACATCTGGAACGCCGCCGGCTGGGCCGTCAACTCCAATCCGCGCAATCCTCCGGGATTCCGCCCCAAAGAGCGCTACAACGAAGCCGGCGGCTCCATGGGCGGACCCGTCTTTATCCCCAAGGTCTACGACGGCCGCAACCGCACCTTCTGGTATTTCACCATCGATAAGGACATCCGCCCTGCGACCATCAGCTCCGTCGTCAACACGCTGCCCACGCCCCTCATGAAGCAGGGCATCTTTACCGAACTGGCTCAACCCATCTTCGACCCGGACACAACCGTCGGAACCGGAACCTCCGCCACGCGCACGCCGTTTGCCGGCAACATCATTCCCAAAAACCGGTTCAGCAAAATCTCTACCGCCATCCTTCCCGCCATCCCGGATACCACCTTCCCCGGCACAACAGCCAATTACCAGTTCATCAACCAGAACCAGATCGATGAGACTGTATGGAGCCTGAAAATCGATCACGCCTTCTCAGATCGCAACCGCTTTTCTTACTTCCATAGCCTCGATAACCAGGCGACTTACTCGACCACCGACATCGCCGGACCTCTCGGCGGCGGCCTCGGCGTCCAGTATCAAAAACCCCAGAATTTCCGCGGCAACCACGACTTCATGTTCTCGCCCACCGTGGTCCTGCACACCACCTTCGGCTTCACCCGCCAGCAGCAGATCTGGTTCGTTCCCGCTCAGACCGGCTTCGCCAGCAAGGTCGGATTTACCGGACTGTCGGGTCCCTCCGACGCCACCCCCCGCATCAATTTCGCCGCCGTTGACGGACTCACCCCATGGGGCATGCAGCAAGGCAAGGTCAACGACGGAACCCAGTTCAACTGGACCTTCCACGTGAGCCAGGGCCTCAGCGTCATCCGCGGCAAACATGAAATGAAGATGGGCTGGGACGTGCGCCGTCTCCGCACCTTTTCCGATCCTCCGGATTTGGCCGGCACCAACGGACAGTATGTCTTCTCCCGCGCCCAGACCGCCGATCCGGCCCGCCTGGCCACCACCGGATACTCATTCGCCAGCTTCCTGCTCGGCTATCCCGACAACGCCAACATCACCGCCACGCCGGTCGCCATTGCTCAGATCCGCTATCAGTATTACGCCGGATACATCCAGGACAACTGGAGAATCACGCCGCGCCTCACCCTCAATCTCGGCTTCCGCTATGAAGTCCCCATCGGCTGGTATAACTCCAACAACCAGTACTCTTCCGTCGACCTCAACAAACCCAATCCAAAGGCCAATAACTACCCCGGCGCTCTGATCTTCCCCGGCTCTGGACCCGGACGCACCGGCCAGACTCGCTTCTGGCCCACGGACTTCAGAGACGTCGGCCCGCGCTTCGGCTTCGCCTATCAGCTCACCTCCAGCACCGTGCTTCGCGGCGGCTGGGGAATCTACTACGAAACCCTCGGCAACGGCGGGTGCGGCTGTACGCTCGGCTTCACCGGCGTCAAGCAGGTCGTCTCCGACGGCGTCAACCCCGCTTTTCAGTGGGACATCGGCAGCGTTCCTACGCCTCCGGGCTTTCAGCCGCCGCCCTTCATCGACCCGAGCTACGGCAATGGCTTGAGCGTCGATTACTTGGGCCCCAATTTCGGCAAGGCGCCCCGCATCTACACCTGGAGCTTTACCGTCCAGCAACAGATCAAAAAGTTCGTCGTCGAAGCCGCCTATGTCGGCAACCGCGGCCGCGGGCTGAACTCCACCGTCGACCTGAACCAGGTCAATCCGACTTATCTTTCACTCGGCTCTCTGCTTCAAAGGTCGATCGATGATCCCGCCGTCGTCGCACAAGGCTTCAAAAAGCCCTATCCCGATTTCACCGGCACGCTGGCGCAGGCGCTCCGCCCCTACCCTCAGTATCTGAGCGTCCTCTCCCGAAACAGCGGCGACGGACGGATCTGGTATGACGCCCTCCAGACTAAGGTGGAGCGGCGCTTCGGCGCCTGGCAGTTAATGGCCGCCTATACCTGGTCGAAGTCTCTTTCCATGCTCACCTACCGGCAGATCTTTACCCAGAGCCAGGCCTATGCGCAGGATAACTACAACCTGAATGACATGAAATCCTATCTGCCCTTCGATCAGCCCCATGTTCTGAATATCCTGAACAGCTTCGATCTGCCTCTCGGTCGCGGCAGAAAGTGGCTGAATACGGATCGCCGCCTGGTCAACCTGCTCGTGGGCAACTGGACCATCGCCGGAGCTCAGCGCTACTACAGCGGCAACCTCATCCAGGTCTCGGCCCCCAACACGCTTGGCAATGGAGTGCTCTTCACCAATTTCAAAAAGGCGAACCGCACCTCCGCTCCCATCCAGACCGGCGTCGACCGCACCTCGCTCGATCCCAATAACCCCAACATCCGCTGGTTCAACGCCGCGGCGTTCGCGATTCCCGGAACCTACGAATTCGGCAACGCGGCGGCCTATTACGGCGACTTCCGCAACCCGCCCATCTTCGTCGAGAACGTCTCGATCCAGAAACAGTTCGGCCTGTGGATGGGCAAAGACGCCGAGCGCGTGCGTTTCCAGTACCGCGCCGATATCTTTAACCTGTTCAACCGCACCAATTTCGGCGCCATCAACGGAACCATCGGCAACGCAAACTTCGGCCGGCCTCAGGCGGCGCAGCAGGGCCCGCGCGTTATCACCATGGGCCTTCGCCTGATCTTTTAACCCGCTAGGGCCCGTTACGCCTTGAGCTGATGCAGGTAGGGATAACTCTCCTTCATCTGCTCAAGGCTTAACTCGACAAAATAGTTCTTAACGCCCGCCTTCTTGGCCGCTGTAAAGACTTTCTTCCAGTCCACGACGCCTTTGCCGATTGCAACCTGCTTCTTCTCCGCAGGCGACCAGTCCTGCAAATGCATGGAAATGAACCGGCCCGGGTACTTGTTGAAGAAGTCCGCGGCATTGTAACCCAGGCTGATGACGGAGACCTGAAACTGCATCTTCACCAGCTTCGGATCGAGCTCGCTCATCAGCTTGTCGTAAACCAGCACCCCGTCGATCTCTTTGAACTCGAAGTTGTGATTGTGAAACCCGAGCTGTAGTCCGGCCTTCTGCGTCTGCTCGCCGATCTTGTTCGCGTCCGTGGCGGCTTGCACCCAGTCGGCCATCGTCGCGTCCGGCTTCAGCCCAAACGTCGAAATGATCATTTGTTTTAAGCCGAGCTCCTTGGCGAAGGCGATCCGCTCGTCAAGATGCTCCTTGAGCTCGCGGAACTGATAGTGACAGCTCTCGCATCCTAGACCCGCGGCTGTAATCCTCTGCCGCATCTCGGACGCCTTCATGCCCACGAGCGGCCCGTAACCCGCCCTCTCGTAGCCGGGCGGCGAGCACATCTCGATCCTCTTGTAGCCGATCGCCGCAAGCTCCTTGAGCGTTCCGTCGAAGTCCTTGCCGATCTGCTCTCGCACCGGGTAGGTCTGACATCCGATCGGAAGCCCCAACGGGTCGGCGCTGACGCAACCGGCCGCCGCGGCCCCCGCCGCAATCGAGAAAAGCTCTCGTCTTGAGATGCTGTTCATTCCGTTCTCCTTGTTCCATGCATTCGAGTTCACTGTGGCCCGACGCCATTCGCCTGGTAGCAGCCGAGGCGGCCGCTCACAACGATGTTACAAGTTCGCGCCCCGGCGCTTCACGCGCCCGCGGCGCGCACCGGAACCCCGGCGCGCCGGCTTTTATCCCGCCTTGCAATGGGCAAGGATCATCGTGACGTCGTCTCCCTGCTCGCCCGCTCCAAACCGCCGCGCTTCGTCCACAATCAGCGGAATCGCTTCGCGCGGCGGCAGATGTCGGAAGCGCCGCAAGGCCTCGATCAGCCGGGCTTCTCCGAACTCCTCGCCCCCTTCGTTGAACGACTCCGTGATCCCGTCGGTGTACAACGCCAGCGTATCGCCCGGATCCAGTCGCCGCTCGTCAATCGCACAGTCCCAGTCGCGGAACAGTCCCATTACCGTGGAGGTGGCGTCCAGCCGTTCGAGCGAGTCGTCGCGCCGCAGCAGCAAACCGGACAGATGGCCGCAGTTGGCAAAGCTCAGACGCCGCTCGCGGTCGTCGTATTCGCCGAAGAACAGCGTCGCATAGGCGCTGTCGGTCGTGTTGTCGCAAAACAGCCGGTTCACCAGGCGCAGGAAATGCTCGCGGTCGTGGGGCGCGATTGCGCACAGGCTCCGCAGGTTCGCCTGCAAATTGGCCATCAGAAGCGCCGCGGCGATTCCCTTGCCCGAAATATCGCCGATAACCAGTCCCAGCCGGCCGCGGCCCAGATCAAGAAAGTCGTAATAATCGCCGCCCACAGCCCGGGCGGGAACGCAGACGCCGGCGTATTCGAGCGTTTCGAGCGCCGGCAGGTTCCGCGGAAATAACCGTTCCTGAACTTGCTTTGCGATCGCCAGTTCGTGGGCGGCCCGGCGTTCGGCCTCGATCCGTTCCGCCGCCGCGCGGCGGCGCGCTTCGATCTGCCGGGTCATGTCATCGAATCCCATCAGCGTGAACGTGTTGCCGTCGGGATCCTTGAAGCGCGTGAACACGCCGCCCCAGGCCGACGCATGGGCCGCGCCGCCTTCAGCCGCCGGCTCGGCCGCCGCTCTGTACTTTACGCGCCGCAGCCGCGGCGTCTGCGAGAAACGCACGCCGCGCCGCCGCCATTCTTCAAACTTGGCCAGAACATTTTCCGTTACAAATGCAACGTTGGTGCGGCGTCCGATGAGCTTGTACTCGGGCGAATCCGGCTTCGGCTGGATCAGCGCGAGCACGGTCGTTCCATCGGGCGGCGCCACCGCCACCCACCGGTCGCCGGAATGAAGCTGCGCGTCGAAGGCCAGCGTGAAACCGAGCTGATCCAAATAGAAGCGCACGCTCCGCTCCTGGTTGCGCACGAAGACCTGCACGGCCTGGATGCTGAGATACGGAGGCCCCCCGCTCCGGACAGCCTCATCCGGAAACGGGTCGCGCGCCGCCGCGGGAGTGTCCACTCGAGCGATTATAGTAGCCGCCGCCGCGCCGCGGCGATTCGCCCCAACCCTCTACACTGGGCTTATGCGTCGATCTCTGCTGATGCTTCTCGGGGCCGTGTGGTGCGCGCTGGCGCAACGTCCGCCGGCCCCGCCAGCCAATGAGGGCAAGGGCTCGCGGCCGCCGGCGGCCAGGCGCGAGACGCCCCCGCTTTCCGGCGCCAACTCGGCCTTCGACATCTCGATGCTCGACCGCGCCGCCAACCCCTGCGTCGATTTCTACCAGTATTCCTGCGGCGCCTGGCTGCAGCGCAATCCCATTCCGCCCGATGAGGCCGGCTGGGGGCGCTTCAACGAACTGCAAGAGCGCAACCGCGCCATTCTGCGCGACATCCTCGAAGCCGCGAGCAAGCCCGAGCCAAACCGCAGCTTCATCGAGCGCGAAATCGGCGACTATTACGCCGCCTGCATGGACGAGAGCGCCATCGAGCGCAAGGGCCTCGAGCCGGCCAAAGCCGAGCTGGACCGTATCGCCGCGCTGCCCTCCAAGGCTGCGCTGACCGAAGAACTGGTCCGCCTGCATCAGCGACGCATTCACGCCTTCTTCCTGTTCGATTCTCAACAGGATTTCAAGAACGCCAGCCAGATGATCGCCTATGTGGACCAGAGCGGGCTCGGTCTGCCGGATCGCGATTACTACCTCAAAACCGATCCCAAATCGGTGGAGCTGAGAGGAAAATACGTACAGCACATCCAGCGCACGTTCCAGCTGGCCGGCGACGACCCCCCAACCGCGGCCCGCAAGGCGCAGACGGTGATGAAGATTGAGACCGACCTCGCAAAAGCCTCTCTGGACGTCGTTTCCCGCCGCGATCCGGCCAAGCAGTACCACATGTACACGGTTCATGAGCTGGTTTCGCTGGATCCCGGATTTGACTGGGCGAAATACTTCACCGGCATGGGCGTTCCCAACCTCCAGAACCTCAACGTCGTGCATCCGCCCTTCCTACGGCAGGTCGAGACCGTCACCGTCGTGTATTCGCTCGACGACCTGAAGACGTATCTGAGCTGGAGCCTGCTGCACAGCGTGAGCGGATTGCTATCGAAAGCCTTCGTCGACGAACGGTTCGATTTTTATGGCAGAACGCTGAGCGGCGCCAGGGAGTTGCAGGCGCGCTGGAAGCGCTGCGTAGAGTCGACGGATGCGCTGCTGGGCGACGCTCTCGGTCAGAAATATGTCGAGAAGACCTTCGGCGCCGAGGGCAAGCAGCGAACGTTGAAAATGGTGCGCGAAATTGAGGCGGCCATGCAGAAGGATATCGAGTCGCTCGACTGGATGTCGCCGGAGACCAAGAAGCAGGCCCTCATCAAGCTGCACGCGATCACAAACAAGATCGGATATCCGGACAAGTGGAAGGACTACAGCTCGGCGACCATCGCGCGCGATGACGCATTCGGAAACGCCATGCGGCTGCGCGCCTGGTCGGTGCAGCATGAGCTGGAAAAGATTGGCAAGCCGGTGGACAAAACCGAGTGGCAGATGAGCCCGCCCACCGTCAACGCGTACTACGACCCGCAGATGAACGACATCAATTTCCCGGCGGGCATTCTCCAGCCGCCGTTTTACAGCAACAACATCGACGATGCGGTGAACTACGGCGCCATCGGCGCTGTGATCGGCCACGAGCTCACGCATGGCTTCGACGACGAAGGCCGCCAGTTCGATGCGCAAGGCAACCTGCGCGACTGGTGGAAGCCCGAAGACGCCAGACGCTTTGAGGAGCGCACGGACTGCCTGGTCAAGGAATATTCCAGCTTCAGCGTCGAAGATTCGGTCCACGTCAACGGAAAACTCACGCTCGGGGAAAACACAGCGGACAACGGCGGCATCCGGCTGGCCTTGATGGCCTTCCTCGCCGACCTCGCGAACAAGCCGAAGTCCGACATCGACGGCTTCACGCCGGAGCAGCGGTTCTTTCTGGGTTACGGGCAGATCTGGTGCGAGAACGTGAGCCCGGAGCTGGCGCGCATGCTCGCCAACGTCGATCCGCACTCGCCGCCGCGGTATCGCGTCAACGGCGTGCTGTCCAATATGCCGGAATTTCAGAAGGCGTTTGGATGCGCGGCGGGCCAGCCCATGGTGCGCCGTCCGGCATGCCGGGTGTGGTGATTCGCGGGGCGGCGCCGGAGGGCGCTGACCGGCCGTTCGGCCGGGCGTTGGTCTAATTCATGCCGTTTGCTGCGCTGCTGCTCGCTTGCGCGCTGGCCCTCTTATCGCCGCGCTTACAGGCGAGTCTGCGCAGCGCCGTGCGCGCTTCGCCGGCGCTGATCTTCGCCTTTCCGGCCGGCGTTACGGCGGTATTTGCGGCGGCGGCGGCCTGGTACGGGGCCTTCCGGGGGCCGTTGATGGCGCTGGTCGCGGGATACTCGCTCGCGCCAACGATATGCGTCTGGATTGCCGGGTCAGGAGACGCCGGCTGGCTGGATCTCGCGGCGATTCTGCTGTTGTGGCTTCCGCTGGAGCTGTCCGCCGGCGCCTCGCTCGTTCCCCGATCCGCGCACGGCGCCTTGCATGCCGTCGCCTACGCCTGCGGAATCGTTCTGGCGCTGGCCTTGTTTCTGATCTTCCGCTCGTTCGAGGGGATGAAGTACCGGGCGCCCGGCTGGGTCGATGTGCGCAACGCCGCGATCGGCTTGGCGATCTCGGCCGCCGCGCTGATCCCGCTCGGGCTGTGGATCGGATACATGAGCGCGCATCACGCCGCCGGCCGCTCCGCCGCCGCCGTGCTCCTCCGGTTAGTTCTGATCCTGTTCGGAACCGCGCTCCCGGAGGAAATCCTGTTCCGCGCGCTCATACAGAACTGGCTGGCCCAGAGGCTCGGCGCTTCGAATCCGGCGATCGTTCTGGCGGCGATCATTTTTGGGTGCGCGCATCTGAACAACGGTCCGCAGCCGGCGCCCAACTGGCGATACGCGATTGTGGCGTGGATCGCCGGCTTGATCTTCGGCAAGGTTTTTGAAAAATCGAGGAGCATCTTCGCGTCCGCGCTGGTTCACATGGGCGTGGACGGGGTGAAGTGGGCCTGGTTTTGAGGGAGGAAACCGCCGCGCGCGCGAATCCCTGCCGGGAAGGGTTTTACAGCAATACGCCCCGCATGACGACGCTCGCCACGCTGAAATAGATCACCAGCCCTGTAACGTCCACCAGCGTGGCCACGAACGGCGCGGAGGCGCTGGCCGGATCCAACCTGAGCCAGCGCAGCAGAAAGGGGAGCATGGAACCGGCCACGGCGCCGAACAAAACCACTCCGATAAGGCTGAGACCGACCGTGAGCGCCACGATCGCATAATGCGGTCCGTATGTCTTCCATATGGCCTGCCACAACAGGATGCGCGTCATGCCGATCAAGGCGAGCACGCAGCCCAGGACGAATCCTGTGGAGAGCTCGCGCAAAATGACGCGCTTGAGGTCGCCAAGGCGGAGCTCGCCGAGCGCCATGGCGCGCACCACCAGAGTGGTGGCCTGCGAGCCGGAATTGCCGCCGCTGCTGATGATGAGCGGCACAAACAACGCCAGCACGACGGCTTGCGCGATCTCCCGCTCAAAGAAGCTCATCGCGGTGGCGGTCAGCATTTCGCCCACAAACAGAATGGCGAGCCAGCCCGCGCGTTTTTTCACCATCCCCCAGAAGCCGGTATCGAGATATGGAGCGTCGAGGGCCTCTAGGCCGCCGAACTTCTGAATGTCCTCGCTGGCCTCCTCCTGCACGACGTCGATGACGTCATCGACCGTGACGATGCCTTCCATGCGGCCTTGGTGATCGATCACCGGCACGGCCAGCAGGTGATGAGCGGCGACCAGCTTCGCCACGGCCTCCTGGTCCATATCGTCGGTGGCGGCGACGAAATCGCGCCGCATGACGTCGCGCACCAGCCGGTCCCGGTCGGCGGAAAACAGGTCCCGAAAGCTGACCACGCCCAGCAGATGCTGCATATCGTCAAGCACATAGGCGTAGTAAATGGTCTGCACGTGCGGGGACTGCCACCGCAGATAGCTGATGGCCTGATCGGCCGTCATATCCGGACGCAATCTGGCGAATCGCGGATTCATGAGACCGCCGGCGACGTCCTCCCTGTACGCCATCAGCGCGGAAACCTCGCGGCGGGACACGTCGTCGAGCTCGGAGAGCAGCCGCGGGCGATCCTGTTCGGCGGCCAGTTGAATCAAGTCTGCGGCGTCGTCCGGCGGGAGGAGGCGAAGCCAGATTCTCTGTTCGCCGCGCGGCAGACTCCGCAGCAGATCATACTGGTCGCGAGTCTGGAGCTCGAGAAAGAGCGCCTGCGCTTCCGCGCGCGGCAAATGATGAAACGCACGGACGCGATCGCTTTCAGAGAGCGCCGCCCAGCGCTCGCGCAGTTCACCCGTAAGCGTTTCCTGTGTCTCGGCCACGATTTTTCTCGCGCGGATGGCGGATTGATAGGGCGGCACGATCCGCGGGCATGCAGGCCGCCCTGTTCATGATCGCATGTCCGCGCCCTGGCGGCGCAAGCGGCGTCTTTGCCGAGCGTCAGGGAAATCAAAAGTGCTTTCGCAAATCGCTGAACCGGTCGAGTCTGAGCAGGCGCGCGCCGTTCACCGGGCGGATTTCTTCGCGTTCGAGAACCCACGTCCGGGGGTGCGGCACGTAAACGGCATTGATGCCCGCGCGCAGCGCGGGGTTGATATCGGAGCGTGGTGAATTGCCGATCATCCACGCGCGCGCGGGATCCATACCGCGCGAAGCGATCAGAGCGCGGTAGCTGGCCTCGTCCTTTTCCTTAACAATCGCGGCGTGTCCGAAGTAGACGCCGAGCCCGGAACGGTCCACCTTCAGCTTCTGCTCTTCCGGATGACCTTTGGTGAACAGGGTGAGGTCGTGCCGGCGGGAGAGATGCTCGAGCGTTTCCACCACCCCGTCGATCAGTTCGAGCGGCTGTTCGAGGATCCGTTCGGCGAACGACATCACGGCCGCCAGGTCGCGCTCATTGATGCGGCGCTCGCATAACCGCAGATAGGTTTGCTGAAGGTTGCGTCCGAAATTCCGGGCGCCGTAGCCGTGCACGCGCGCGTTGGCGGCTTCAATGCTGTCGAGCACGTCGCGAACTTCGCGCGGCGTCAGCGTGGAGTGATTCAGAAACTGGACGAAATCGTCGAAGGCGCGTTCGAAGTAGACATTGTTCTCCCACAGCGTGTCGTCGGCGTCGATGATGAGGAACAGTCGATCGCTCACTCGAGCCTCGCCATCGGCCGGGCGTGGCCGTTGGTGGGCGCCACCGTCCGGATATGGCGAACGCGCCGCAATTTCTGGATGAAACCCGGCAGGTACTCGATCAGGCGCCGGAGCCGCTCCGCCTCCGAGCGCGTCGCAAGCAGCATCTGCCGGAAGTTCAAGTCCGGAATCAGCTCGGCCAATTGAAAACTGAACGGGGCGGGGGCGGCTTTCGCTTCGTCGTCGTCGGAGTCCTCGCTCTTCAACTCGCGGTAGGTCTCCACCAGCTGGTCGAGCAGATCGGCTGGCGCAGCGTCACCGGGCTCATCCTCGAAGAATTCCACGGCGCCGCGCAAAAACGAGCGCTCCTCGTTGAGCAGCAGGATTTCGAAGCGCCTACGGCCCCGCGCGATGATATCCAGCCGCCCGTCGGGGTACTCTCGCACGACTCTATCGACGACGGCGGTGCAGCCGGTATTCACGATGCCCTTGTCGCTGGCCAGCACGACGCCGAATTCCGAGCGGTTGCGAATGGCTTCGCCAATCATCTCCTTATATCGTTCTTCAAAGATGTGCAGGGCGATAGTGGCGCCGGGAAGGAGGACGACTTGCAGCGGGAACAGAGGCAACAGTTCCTGTTGCATGGTACCATTATGGCTTTCTCCTAGGGATGCGGCAAACCGATGCGGGAGGCGCGCGATGCACCGGCGGGACGCCGCCGTGATCATGGTGGGCGCTTCTGAGGGCATCGGCGCGGCTGCGGCCGCGGCGGGTGGATTCGCGTCTGGAGCGTGGACCGCATGATCGTCAAGCTGAAGCGCACTCCCGGCATTTACCTGGTGGGTTTCATGGGATGTGGAAAAACGACCGTGGGCGAGCTGCTGGCCGATGAACTGGGCTGGCAGTTCTGCGACGTAGATCGCGAAATTGAGGCCGAGCAGCGCACGACGATCGCCGAGATTTTCGACGCGCGGGGGGAGGAGGCGTTCCGGGCGCTGGAGACAGAGGCGATCCGCAAGCGCGTGCTCAAGATTGAGAAAGGACAGCCGACGGTAGTCGCGGTGGGCGGCGGCGCTTTCGTGCGGGAGGTGAATTACAACTTGCTTGAGGAGCACGGCGTGACGATCTGGCTGGATTGCCCGCTCGAAGTGATTGAGCAGCGAGTGCAGCAATCCGAGCACCGGCCGCTTGCCCGCGACATCGAGCGGTTCCGTCAATACTACGCGGAACGGCTGGCTTTCTACGCCAGGGCCGATTACCGCATTGACGCCGCGGCGGCGCCGGCCGAGGTGGTGAAGGCGATTTTGAAGCTGCCGATTTTTTAGCCGCCGGGTGAACACGGATCATCACAGAGGCTTGCCGAGCGGCGCCGGGCCTTGCGGAACAGATCGATGACGTTGAGAGCCGACGCGCTTTCCATCTTACAGGCCGCGCTGGCCGCCGCCGATCCGGCGCAAGCGGCGCTGCGGCACGTTCGCCTGGAGGGGGACGCGCTGCTCGCGGGCGGGCGGCGATACCGCTTAGCGCGCTTCGAGCGGATCTTCGTGGTCGGCGCGGGCAAAGCCAGCGCCGCCATGGCGGTTGCGCTCGAGCGGCTGCTGGGAAGGCGCATCTCCGGCGGATTGATCAATGTGAAATATGGTCACACGGCCCGCCTGCGCCGCGTCGAGATCAACGAATGCGGGCATCCCATTCCGGACGAATCCGGCGTGTCCGGCGCGCGGCGGATCATGGCCATCGCAGCCGGGGCCGGGGCCCACGATCTGGTGATCTGCCTGATTTCGGGCGGCGCCTCCGCGCTGCTGCCTTTGCCCGCGCCGCCGATCACGCTTGAAGAAAAGCAGCAAGCGACGCGGCTGCTGCTGGAATGCGGCGCGAACATTCATGAGATGAATACCATCCGCAAGCACTTGTCGTTAATCAAGGGCGGCCAGCTTGCGCGGGCCGCGGCGCCGGCCGCGGTTGTTTCCCTGCTGCTGTCGGACGTGGTGGGAGATGATATCGGCGTGATCGGGTCAGGACCGACGGCGCCGGATCCGTCGACCTTCGCCGACGCGCTGGCCATTATCGATCACTATGGACTGCGCCGCCGCCTCCCGCCGAGCGTCCGTGAACGGCTGGAGCAAGGGGCGGCGGGAGCGATCGAAGATACGCCCAAGCGCGTCGACAACGCCTACAACGTGATCATTGGCAGCAACCGCCTGGCCATCGAGGCCGCACGCGCGAAGGCAAAGGAGCTGGGATACCGTCCGGTGGTTCTCTCCACGGTGATTGAAGGCGAGACGCGGGAGGTTGCGCGGGTGCACGCCGCCATTGCGAAAGAAATCGCCGCGAGCGGGAATCCTGTCCGGCGTCCGGCATGCATCTTATCGGGAGGCGAAACCACGGTGACGGTCCGGGGCTCGGGCCTGGGCGGCAGGAACCAGGAATTCGCCCTTGCGGCGGCGATCGATCTGGAGGGCGTCCCCGGCGCAGGCATTCTGAGCGCGGGCACGGACGGCACCGACGGCCCCACCGACGCCGCGGGGGCCTATGCCGACGGCCGCACCGTCGGGCGCGCCCGGCAGAAGGGGCTGGACGCGCGGCGATATCTGATGGAAAACGACTCTTATCACTTCTTCGAGGCCTTGGGGGATCTGATCAAGACGGGACCAACCGGAACCAATGTGGCCGATGTGCGCATCGCCCTGGTGGGGCGGCCGCGTTTGAGGCCGGCTCGCAAAATTCGGCGCCGGAGCGCGCAGCCCGACGCCGGTCCGGAGCGCGCGGCCAGCCGCGGGTCGGGTTCGCGCTGAAGTTTGTATCCTGAAGTAGCATGCTAGGGCTCGATCGGCGCGCCGCCCGGGTTACCTGGACCGTATTCCTTGTCGCCCTCATCATCCTGCTGGCGTACATGGCGCGGCATACGATTGTCGTCTTCCTGGTCGCGCTGTTCTTCGCCTACCTGCTGCATCCGGCGGTGGAGGCCGTAGAACGGATGATTCCGCCGCGGGTGTCGCGCAACTGGTCGCTGGTCATCGTGTACCTTGCGTTTGTGGGCGCTCTGGTGGGAATCGGGTTTGCGATCGGCTCGACTGTGGCGGAGCAGGCGTCGAATCTGGCGGTGCGTTTGCCGGAACTCATCAAAAGCAATGATCCTTTGAAGGGGCTTCCGCTCCCTGGATGGCTCGACCCGCTGCGGGTGCGCATCATCGAGACCCTCCGTTCGCAGCTCAACGATCTGGAGAATTCCGCCATTCCGATTCTGAAGACCGCCGCGGAGGAAGTATTCAAACATGCGGGAACGGCGCTTGAAGTGGTGCTGGTTCCGATCCTGAGCTTTTTCTTTTTGAAGGACGGCTCGAAAATCCGGGAGGCGCTGGTGGACCGGATGACCGAGGGTCAGAACACGGTGCTGCTGGATGAAATTCTGAACGATGTGCACTTGCTGCTGGGCCATTACATGCGCGCGCTGGTGGTCCTGGCGGCTGCGACGTTTGTGAGCTACACGCTATTTCTCCAGTTCACCGGGGGGCAGTACGCGGTTCTGCTGGGCGGAATCGCGGGCCTGTTCGAGTTCATTCCCGTGGTTGGTCCGCTCGCGGCTGCGATTTTGATCATTATCGTCTCGGGCTTCAGCGGATATGCGCATGTGATCGCGTTCATTGTTTTTGTCCTGTGCTATCGCATGTTCCAGGATTACGTGCTTTCGCCGTACCTGATGGGGGCTGGCGTGGAGCTACATCCGCTGCTGGTGCTGTTCGGCGTGTTTGCGGGGGAACAGATTGCGGGGATACCGGGGATGTTCTTCTCCGTACCGGTCCTTGCCGTGCTTCGCGTTGTATATGTTCGATTGATGCGGGCCAAGGCCCGTCGCGATCTGGCGCCGAGGGTGACGGCATGAGAGGGCTGGCGGCGGCCGTTCTGGCTGGGCCGCTGTTTGCACACGTTGTCAGCCTGAGCACGGGCGAGGCGGCGCTCACCGGGCGGCGACTCGATTATGAGCTGCGGATGCCGCTCTACGAGGCGGCGCATATGGAGCAGCCGGAGCGCGACCTGTTCGAGAATCTGCACTTCAGCTCCGGCGGCGAGCGCGCGCGTCTGGTCGAGCGGGGCTGTCGCGCACAGGACGGGAATCTCGAGTGCCGGGGCGCGTATCTGTTTCCAAAACCTGTGGATGTGATCGAAGTGGAGTGCACGTTCGCCTACGTCACCGTTCCCAACCACATCCACATGCTGCGCGCCCGGCGCGGCAGCCGCGTTGAACAGGTCACGCTGGATGCATCCAGCACAAAGGCCGAAATCCGGTTTCGGGATTTGACCTCGGCCGAGCGGGCCGAGCGCGCAGCGTCCTCGGGCTTTCTTGCGGGACTGAGGGGGGTCGCGCATCTTTTGTTTTTGCTCGCGCTGGCGGCGGCCGTGCCGGAAAGGAGGCGGTTTGTCGCCTCGGTGTTGTGTTTTCTGGCGGGAGAGGCGGCGGGGCGCCTGCTAGGCCCGCATGCGCCCTGGCCCTTGTCCCCGCGGTTTATCGAGGCCGCATCGGCGCTGACGGTGGCATATCTTGCTCTGGAAGCGCTGATGGTTCCGAATGCCGGCGGCCGGTGGATTATCGCGGGACTGTGCGGGGGCATTCACGGTTTGTCGTTCCCGGCGCTGAGCGACGGCGGCTGGATTGCGGCAATTTCGTTTCTGGCTGGCGTGTTTGCGGCCCAAGGAGGCTTTGCCGTCGTGCTGACCTGGCTGGCGCGCGTCCTGCGGCCGGGCAGAGCGTTTGGCGGCTTGCAAGCCGCTCGAGCGCTTGCGTCGTTGCTTGCGATCATCGGGCTGGGGTGGTTTCTGCTCAGATTGAAGAGCTGACGCGACCTTCTTCAGTCCGGCGGCGCAGCCTGACTTCGATCTGACCGTCGCGGACGCGGGTTTCCAGGCACGGCTGCGGGTGGGTGGCGGGGCCGTTGATCACGCGCCCGTCCTCCAGCGAAAACGTGGATCCATGCCAGGGACAGGTGATACGGCAGCCGCCCAACTCCCCTTCGGCGAGAGGACCGCCCATGTGGGAGCATATTTCGGCGATTGCAAAGATCCGGCCATCACGCCGGGCAAGGAGGATGCGTCCGCCGTCAACTTCCACGCGCTGGATACAGCCTTCGGCGAGCTCGGAGGCGGGCAGTACGGGCTGAAAGGATTGGGGAAGCTGTTGTCCCAGGGTGTGGTTGACGCCGACCTGTTCGGAGTACACAAGCTTGCCCCCGAGATACGCCGCGCCGAATGCGACAGCGTAGCCGATCATGCTGAGGGCGCGGCCTGCCGTACGGTTCTGTTTTTTGCGCGAGGCCAGGGATCCGGCATACAGGAGGGCGCCGGCGCCATTCAGCAGCGCGTGCGCCAATCCGATGCGGCGGGCCCGGCCGTCGGTGGCTTGCCAATCGGTCAGGCCGGCAAGGGCCGCGCCGGCTGCGCCCGCCAGTCCGACGGCAATTGCGGCATCGGCGGCGCGCGCGTAGGCGGTGCGGCGGGTCATTTCGTGCAAAGCGTCCATGACCAGCGCCGCGGTCCATGCGCCAACCGGGATATCCGTCAGCACTGGATGCAGCGGGTGTCCGAGCCAGACGCCATGGAGTGCATTCTTGACCTTCTGACCGGCCGCGCCGGCCTGATCGTACAGTGCGGCAACTGCCAGTTGCAACTGATCCGCGAGGGGTTCGAGCCACTGCTGCCGGTCTAGGAGATTCAGCGCCGTTTCTTTGGCCATGACTAGTACCCGGCAGGTAGACGCGGCCGATGAGGGAACGTGTCGGGAGCCGCGTTATGGCTTATAAAAGAGACTGTAAACTTTTTTTGTAAGAAGGCCGATACAATTGAGAGTTCGTTCCATGTTCCTTGGTGTTCTGCTCTGCCTGGGGGTTGGCGTCGCCCTGGGCGCGACTCCGCCGCCATCCGTGGAGTCAAAGGCAAAGGCGGTTGTATCGCAGGATCAGGTTGACAACTGGGTGAGGCTATGGCAAAGGCGTCTCCATCTGGACGATTGGAGGATTGAGGCGCGCATTGTGCGGGCGGCCGATTTGAAGCCGGACACGCTTGGCAACCTGAAATGGAACAGCATCTCACGCACGGCGACGATCAAGGTTCTGAATCCCATCGATTACGATCTGCCAGCGGCCGACGTCGCCGAGGACATTGAATACACGGTAGTTCACGAGCTGGTGCACTTGCAGCTCTCCGCGCTGCCGCGGGCCGGGGGGAGGCCGGAGGTTGAAGAGGCGGTGGTGAACAAGCTGGCTGACGCGCTGATGCAACTCGAACGCGGGGATTCGTTTCGAGCGCGGAGCGGGCCTGCGCCCAAGTCTTTCAAGCCTTCAGTGCGTCCGGGCGACTCGGGAGCGGCCACTGAGATGGTGGGCCGCACCGCCGGCGCTAAGTAACGGATGCGTCCCAATCTCCTTCATCTACGGCCGAATTGTCCGCGACCACGCGGGTGCGATACTTGCCGGAGAGCTTGTTTCCAGAGCGCTGGCCGTCGATCGTAGATTCGAGTGTGACGCCCTGAAGATCGAACGTGTAGACGGCATGGATTTTCGCGCCGTCGATGGTCAAGGCGGTGACCTTGCACTTGACTTCCTGGCCGCCCATGCCGAAGGAAATGTCAGCCTTCCAATCCCCGGCCGTTCCGGAGGCGAGGGCCAAGTGAAAATCGCCGGAGGCGCCGGAGACGCCCTCCCAGTGTCCGACGTATGTGCCGGCGGTGATCGACTCCGCGGCAGCCGCGACCGAGGGCGCCAGCGCCACGGCAGCCGCAATCCCGTAGAGAACCGCTTTCGGCCAGCGCATCACGTGTTCAGTTTGCCAGTCTCGGGCGGTTCGCGCAACGGCGGCGCCGGCCGGACGTTGCCGATTGCAGCTTATCCCGTTCTGTTTCAAGAGCATCGGCGATGTCGGGCCGATTCAGACGGGCCCCGCCCGTTCAATGCCGCATTTCGCCGTACAAGCATGAATTAGGTCGGTTTAATTCATTCCCGTGGATAGGCTTATAGGACCGCGCCTATACTGCGATAGTACCTGGGAACGGATCGGAGCCGTTCTTGCGAATCCTGAAGGGAGAATGATTTCGAAAGCCTGGTTACCATGCACAAGCCGGTCAAGTACGTCGAACGCGTAGTTTCATACGCCGCCAACGCGGCATGGTTCGTCTTCGATAAGGTCAATTCGATCCATCGGAATCCCTCGTTTACGCCGAAGTGGTCCGACAAGCCGCTTTTGAAATCCTGGGAAAAGGTGAAGCCGCCGCTCGGGTGGCCGCGGGAGACGGACTCGCTGTGTCCGAAATGCATTCCGGAAATCCGGCAGCAGATTCTCGACGGCAAGGTTCCGGTCGAAATCCTTCGGACGGAAAAAGTCGGCGAGATCAAAGCGCAGATTATTGAGCGCGACGGGAAAATCATGATGGTCAAGGAGTGTCCGAAGCACGGACGCTTTGAGGACGTCATGTCCATCGACCCGGCGTTCTACAAGCACCTTGAAGAGTCGTTTCCGGGGCGTGACATCCGGGCTCATAACGACGAACACCTACACCGGCATGGCTCGAGCACAGTAACGCATGGCCGCGGCTCGGTCCTGACGATCGACCTGACGAACCGCTGCAACATGATGTGCGATCCGTGCTTCATGGACGCGAACCAGGTGGGCTTCGTCCACGAGTTGACCTGGGACGAGATCAAGCAACTGCTGGACAACGCTCTGCAGATCAAGCCGCGGCGACAGATGTCGGTGCAGTTTTCAGGCGGCGAGCCGACGCTTTCACCCTATTTTCTGGACGCGGTCCGCTATGCGCGGAAGGTGGGCTACAACAGCGTTCAGGCCGCGACCAACGGAATCGAGTTTGCGAAGAGTCCCGAATTCTGCCGTCAGGCGGCCGAAGCGGGCCTGCGGTACGCCTATCTTCAATTCGACGGGATTGGCAACGAGGCGAACTCCCACCGGGCTGTGGGCAACCTGTTCGACGTGAAGATGCGGGCGATCGAGAACTTATGGACGGCTGGCGTCGACATCGTTCCGGTGATCACGATTGTCAATGGAATCAACAACGAACAGGTCGGCGCGGTAGTTCGCTTCGCCCTCGATAACCCCAAGAAAATCCCGTTTCTGAGCTTCCAGCCGGTATCGTTCACCGGACGAGATGAAGCCATTACAGACGAGCGCCGCAAGGCGCAGCGATATACGCTGTCGCATTTAGCGCATGACGTGAAGAATCAGACCGGGCTGGGCGAGCCGGTCCGCGACTGGTTCCCGATCTCGTTCATGAGCACGTTTTCCGACTTCGCGGACCTAGTCCACGGGCCGGAGGCGACTTGGGGCCAACTCAGCTGCGGGTGCCACCCGAACTGCGGGGTCGGCCTGGCGATTATGTGCGATAAGGAGACGAAAGAGGCCGTTCCGGTGACTGCGTTTTTGAACGCCGACCGGCTGGCGAAGGACGTGGCCCGGATCAACGACGCCGCGCGCGGAAAATTCCTTTCGGTTCTGGGCGTGTCGCTTGCGCTGCTCAGAAATTACAACTCCTTCAAGGCGCCCACGCACTTCCGGATGACCGATCTCATCGCCAAGTTCGACAAGTGCTTCGGCATGAGCGGCAAGAACTACGGGAAAGTGACCGGCGACCGCACGCGGGCCGACATCGACATGCGCCGGGCGGACCGGTGGAACTTCCTGTTCATCGCCGGCATGTGGTTCCAGGATCTGTTCAACTACGACTTCCGCCGCACGGAGCAATGCATCATTCCCTATGCGACGCAGCAGGGCGAAATCTCGTTCTGCGCCTACAATACAGGGGTTGGCTGGCGGCAGATCGTTGAGAAGATGCACATGACCGCCACTCTGACGAAGTGGTATGAGGAGCATGGACGGCATGAGATCTTCGCGGGCGGCAAGCACGTAAAACTCGACTCGACGGAACATCACCTGGTGCTCCGTCCTGAAGACGTGAACCACAAGCGACAGACGGATCTGGACGAACTGGGCATCGCGAAGACGGCTCGCGAGGAGAAGAGACGCGCGCGGGACGAAAAGCTGCGGCAGAAGCAGGAGAACGAGCGCATGGCCAAGCTGTACCGCCAGGTGGTGCTGAAGGAACAGCCGCAGCCGGAGCTGGTGCAGATCGAGGGCATCCGTACGGCGGCGCCGGCTGTTCAGGAAGAGTCGCGAGAGGAAGTGGGTTCATTCGGAGATTAAAAAACCAGCTCGCATCCCCCTCCAGGCGCGGCCTCCGGCCGCGCCTTTTTATTTGCACGTCTTTACTGAGCGCCGCGAAAGAGAGAGCGACGTATTCGCCGGTACGCAGGGCGAGCGTCCACGCCGGCGCGGGCGTCCACGACGCGCGGGGCGGGTCTGGAGTCCCAGGGCACGACTGGAGTTGCGCCCCACCTTACTGGGATCGCTGCCGTATTTTACGAAGCTCAATCAATGGCGGAATCGGAGCGGTAGTCCGGGGCGGGCGCGCCGCGGGCCGGGCAAAAGAAGACATGATTGACTTCAGCCATGCGACGGTTGACGGACCTGGACGGGCTCCGGCGCGCGGATGAGCCAGCCCGCGGCGCTCACGCCGGCCGCGAGCAGCGCCCATTCGACGAGCAGCATGCGCTGGATGAGAAAGCCCGCGATAACCGGCGCGACGATCTGCGAGATGGATGTAAGCGACTGCGTCAGCCCGAGCACCGCGCCCTGCTCGCGCCGCCCGGAAGCCTGCGTGATGAGGCTGGTGACGACGGGACGGATCACGCCGCCGAAGGTGGCGATGGTGGCGCCGATGAGCAGCGCCAGGATGGTGTATGCGAATCCGATGGCCGCATATCCGATGACGGCGAAGACGAAGCCGATGGCGAGCAGCGGGCGCTCGCCGAAGCGCTTGACCAAGCGGCCCAGCATACCGCCCTGAATCAAACCGCCGATGAGTCCTGAGTAGGCGAAGATATAGCCGACCTCCTTGGGACCGAAGGGGCGGCCCTGCCAGGTATAACGACGTTCGCAGAAGAGCGCGAAGCCGGCGACAAACAGGCTGAACGAGAATACGAAGGAGAGAAACTTGAACAGCAGCGGCGAGAGCACGGGACGGCGGAAGTATTCAAGGTAGCGCCCCCACTCGAGCAACGTGAGGCGCTCTCCGCCCGGGCCAACCGGCGCTTCGTCCTGTCCGGCCGGATGCGGCGGTCTGGCCGGGAGCAGCAGGTATGTGGTGAGGATGCTGAGGAACGAGAGCGCGGCTGCCGCGAGGATCGGATAGTGGTAGCCAAAAGTGGAAAGGAAACCGGAAACCGCGGGGCCGACGAGGAAACCGAATCCGAAGGCGATGCCGATGATGCCGAAGGCGCGGGCGCGCTCTTCAGGGCGCGTCACATCCGAGATGTAGGCCTGCGCAAGGGGGAGGTTGCCGGCGGTCAATCCATCAATCGCGCGCGAAAGGAAGACCAGCCACAAGGCATTGGCAGCCGCCAGGATGAGAAAACCGATGAGCGTGCCGATCTGGCTCATCAGCAGCATAGGCCGGCGGCCGATATGGTCCGATGCGCGGCCAATGAGCGGTCCCGCGACGAGCTGGCACACCGCGTAGGTGGCTATGAGAAACCCGATCACGGCCGGCGAGGCGCCGAGATTTTCGGCATAAAAAGGCAGCAGCGGCAGGATGAGAGTGTAGCCGAGGATATCAACGACGACGATCAGAAAGATCGGCAGCAGCGGTGAGGATCGCAAGTTTCATCATCCCAGAAGGAAAGAGGCTTTGCCCAGTTACAATGGATACACATGGCCACTGAAACCGATCAGTTTTATCGTATTTCCAAGCTGCCGCCTTATGTTTTCGCTGTGATCAACGAGATGAAGGCCAAGGCGCGCGCCGCCCAGCTCGATGTCATCGACCTGGGCATGGGCAATCCGGACGGGCCCACGCCGCGACCGGTTGTGAACAAGCTGATCGAGGCCGCAAAAAACCCGCGCAACCACCGGTACTCGCTGTCGCGCGGCATTCCGAAGCTGCGGAATGAAATCGTGCAGCGGTACCGCTCGAAATACGGCGTCACGCTCGATCCCGAAAGTGAAGCGATTGTGACAATCGGCGCGAAGGATGCGATAGCGCACCTGCTGTTTGCGATTATCGGGCCGGGCGACGTTGTGGTTTCGCCGAATCCGGCGTACCCGATCCATCAATACGGCGTACTCATGGCCGAGGGGCGGGCGTGCATGCTGCCCATGCCTACGCCGGGACACTTTCTGAACGCGCTCGAAGATCTGTATCGCTCTCCGGGCGAGAAGCCCAAGGTGATCCTGATTTCGTTTCCGCACAATCCGACCACGCAGTGCGTGGATCTGGATTTCTTCCGCGCGGTAATCCGGCTGGCGCAGGAGCATGGTTCGCTCGTCATTCACGATTTCGCGTACGCGGATCTGGGGTTTGACGGATACCAGCCGCCCAGCATCATGCAGGTGGAGGGGGCCAAGGATGTGGCGGTGGAGATCTATTCGCTGTCAAAGAGCTTCAACATGGCGGGCTGGCGGGTTGGTTTTTGCGTGGGGAACGGCAAGATGATCGCGGCGCTGGCGCGCATCAAGAGCTATCTGGATTACGGCGTTTTCCAGCCAATTCAGATCGCGGCCATCATCGCGCTGCGAGAGTGCCAGGAAGACACCGAGAAGATCCGCGCCACCTACGAGCGGCGGAGGGACGTGCTGATCACGGGACTGGAGCGCGCGGGCTGGCATGTAGAGAAACCACGCGGGTCCATGTTCGTGTGGGCGCCGGTTCCGGAGCCGTTCCGGGATTTAGGGTCTCTCGAATTCGCGAAGCTCATGATGGAGAAGGCGCTGGTGGCAGTCTCGCCGGGCATCGGCTTCGGGCCGATGGGGGAGGGCTATGTGCGCTTCGGGCTGATTGAGAACGAGCACCGGCTGCGGCAGGCGACGCGAAATATCAAAGCGATGCTCAAAGAGCATATGGGCGCGATCTCGCGGATTGCGTCGTAAACGGGGATTGTTCTTAGCGGGTCGGCAGCGGAGATGCCTCGGTATGCAGCTCTGGATATCGGGAGCAATTCGGTCCGCAGTCTGGTGGCGGAGGCGTCAGCGGACCGGAGATCGGGACGGCTGGTGGTTACGGCGCTCCAGGCGGACCGCAGCGTAACGCGTCTGGGCGCGAGCGTATTTGCGACCGGGCGGATCAGCGAAGAGGCCATGCAAGCGGTCGCGGCGCAGCTCAAACGGATGACCTCGTGTTACCGGGAGCTGGGGATCGCGGCGGTGCGGGCGGTGGCGACCTCGGCGGTTCGAGACGCAAGCAATCAGGAGGAGTTCCTGGCGCGCGCTTCGGAGGCGGCGGGCGCGGCCGTGGAGGTGATCTCGGGCCAGGAAGAGGCCCGGCTGATTCACTTGGGCGTCGAATCACGCTGGCCGCAGGAGAACAAGCGGGCTCTGATTATAGACGTCGGCGGCGGGAGCGCCGAGTTTCTACTGAGCGAGCAGGGCAGAATGGCGGCGGCGTTTTCCAAGCCGCTGGGCGCGGTCCGGCTCACGGAAATGTTTTTAGAGAATGACCCGCCGGCGGACGAAGAGCTGCATCACATGGAGCGCTACATTGAGGAGAAGCTGGAGACTCCGTACCGGGGCATTGGCGCGGGCCCGTTTGCTCGAGTGATTGCGACGTCGGCTTCGGCGGCCGCGATCGTGTGCGCGGTCAATGGCGTGGCGCGGGAGCGCCGGGAGCAGGCGGACCGCCTTCGCGCGACGCTGCCCCAAGTGCGGGCGCTGTATGCGGAGCTGCGCCGGACCAACCTGGCGGGCCGGAAGAAGATCACCGGCATCGGGCCGCGCCGCGCTGAAATCATCGTAGCGGGGGTCGCGGTGTTTCTGCGGGCGCTCGAGAAGTTTCAACAGAGATCGATGTATTACCTTGCGGCGGGCGTTCGGGACGGCATTGTGGCCGACCTGGCGATGCGCGGCGCGGGGCGGGAGCTCTCGCGGTTGTCGCGGGAACAGCGGCGCGTGGTGGAAGCGATGGCGCGCAAATACGGCGTCTCCTTGCGGCATGCGCGCAGAGTGGCGGCGCTCACGCACGAGCTTTTCGAGGGACTGCGGCCGCTGCACACCCTGGCGCCGGAATTCGGCAAGCTGGCTGAGGCAGCCGCGTATTTGCATGACGTCGGCCACTATGTGAGCGACACCAGCCATCACAAGCATTCGGCGTATCTGATCCAGCACGCCGACATGCCGGGGTTCACGGATTATGAGCGGCGGATGATTGCGACGCTCGCTCGATACCACCGCAAGGCGATGCCTTCAGAGCGCCACGCGGGATACCAGGAGCTGGACGTGGATTCGCGGCGCGCCGTGCAACGGCTGGCGCCGATCCTGCGCATTGCGGACAACCTGGATCGTGGGCGCGACCAGCGGGTCGAGTCGGTGGAGTGTTCGATCCGGGATGGCGGCGTGGTTCTGAATGTTCGGGCGAATGGCGACTTTGCGCTGGAGCAGTGGGCGGCGGAACGGGCCGGGGACATTTTTCGTGAGATCTACGGCGTTCCGGTGACAGTAGTGCGCGAGCGCTGAACCGGGCGAGGGGAAGGGTCAGGCGCGAAGGCGGCCGCGGATCGCCGCCAGGCCGGCCAGCGCCGCGGCGGTGAAGGCGGCGCCGGCCAAGAAGGTGGCTTTCGGTCCGGAGGCGTTCCACAGGGCGCCGGCGATGAGGCTGGCGGCGAGCGCGGCGGCGCCCCCCAGAAGGTTGAAGATCCCGAAGGCCGCGCCGCGCCTGTTTGCCGGCGCCGCGCCGGCCACCAGCGCGGAGAGCAGGCCTTGCGTGACGCCCATGTGCAAACCCCAGATCGCAGCGCCGGCCATGACGCCGCTCGGGCCGCGCGCCAAGGCAAGAACGATATCGGCGATGATCAGCAGCGCAAAGCCGATGCTCAACACCAGGACGCGATCTGTTTTATCCGCGACAATGCCGGCCGGGTACGCGGCTGCGGCATACATCACGCTCATGACGATCATGACGAGAGGCGCGAGCATGGCGCCGAGGCCGATCGACTGCGCCCGCAGGATGAGGAAGGCTTCGCTGAACCGGGCCAGCGCAAACACGGAGGCTACGGCGACGATCCACCAGAAGGGCGCGCCGAGTTCTCGCAGCAGGTGGGGCGTAAGGGGCGACCGGACGGCATGTAGACGGGGGTCATGAGCCGGCTCGCGCACGCCGAACGCGATGAGCGCGAGCGAGAGAAAGGCGGGGATGACAGCGATCCAAAAGACAGTTCTGAACCGTCCGCTGGCGAGATGCATGAGGAGGATCGCCAGCAGGGGTCCGACGACGGCGCCGACGGTATCGAGAGCCTGACGCAAGCCGAAGCTCGCGCCGCGCAGGTGGGCGGGAGCGAGGTCGGCGATCAGGGCGTCGCGGGGCGCTCCGCGAATGCCCTTGCCGATGCGATCGACGAACCGGGCCGCCAGGACCCATCCGAGCGAACCCGCCAGCGGAAACAGCGGCTTGGAGCAAGCCGCCAGCCCGTATCCGGCGACGGCGAGCCTTTTGCGGTCGCCCATGCGATCCGACAGCGCGCCTGAGAATACTTTAGTGATGGAAGCCGCCGCCTCGGCGACGCCTTCGATGACGCCGACGCCCAGCGTGGAAACGTTGAGAACGGCGACCAGGTAGAGGGGCAGGAGCGCGTGGATGCACTCCGAGGAGGCATCCATCAACAGCGATACCACGCCCAGCGTCCATACCGCGGCGGGTATGTCTCGGAGTCGATACTGCGGCGGCGCTTTCAGCTGCATTCCCTTCAAGGATGCCAGGAAGGGGGCCAAGGCTTGGGCGCGGGCGCCGCGCTTCTTCAGTTGGAATGAATCTGCTCGCGCGCAGCGCGCGAGGCGAGCTCGTCGCAGCGATTGTTGTCGGCGTGGGAAGCGTGACCCTTGGTCCAGCTCCAGCGGGTTTTGTGCCTGGCGGTCAGCTCATCGAGGGCCTGCCACAGGTCCCGGTTCAGGACGGGCTTCTTGCTCCGGGTCATCCATCCATTGCGCTTCCAATTCAGAATCCAGGCGGTGATTCCGTTCTTCAGGTATTCAGAATCCGTCACGATCTCCACTTCGCAGGGCTCTTTGAGCGCAGCCAGCCCCTTCACGGCGGCGGTCAGTTCCATGCGATTGTTGGTAGTGTGCGGTTCGGATCCGTACAGCTCCTTTTTGTGTCGACCATAGCGGAGAATGCAGGCCCATCCGCCGGGACCTGGATTGCCCAGACAGGCGCCGTCGGTGATGAGCTGCACCTTTTTCATGTTGTAAAACCGGAGTATAACCCGCGAGATGCGCAGCAAGCCTCAAAACACGCGTGAGTTCCTTCCGCCGCAGCCGAATATCAAGCTGGCGCCCGTAACGGCCGAGGAATTCCGGCGGCGGCGGATGCGGCGGGCGGCGCTGATTACGGGCGGCTCGGCTGCCGGCATCGCGGCGATCATTCTTCTATTGATCCGCTCTTCCGAGCCGGCGATCGCCCTGGATCAGGTCAGGAACGCGAAGACGCTGATGGCCGAAGGGAAGCTGAACGAGGCGCTCACAGCGGTAAATAACGCGCTGGAGAGGAATTCTCGCCTGACGGAAGCCTACCGTCTGCGGGCGGCGATTTATCGCGCCACGGGGCGATCGGATCTGGCGGTGAACGATCTCAGCCGGCTGATCGAGCTCGAACCTGGTACGATTGAGCCCTATCGAATGCGCGCTCAGGCCTACCGCGAATCCGGCCAGTGCCGGGCCGCGATCGCCGACCTCACCAGGGTGATTCAGGCGTCGCCTTCGGCCCAGGCGTACAACGACCGCGGGGTGTGCTATCGCGAAGTTGGGGATGTGAGAGCGGCGGTGAACGATTTCACGCAGGCGCTGGCTATGAATCCTTCCAGCCACACGTATTTGCAGCGGGGGATGGCTCTGTTAGCGATGGGGGAGGCGGAGAGAGCCATCGCAGATCTCAACCGGGTGATCGAAATGGAGCCGCGGCTTTCCGGCGCATATCGCGCGCGCGCAACGGCGCGGGAGGCGACCGGGGATGCGGCGGGGGCGGCGGCGGACCGGGCCACGGCGGAGTCGATGGAGACTCCGATGGGCCGCCTGGCCGACGCGTCAGAGCCTACGCCACAGGCGCGAGTTCACCGGTGAAGAACGCGTCCACCAGCTCCAGGATGGGCCGGGCCTCGGCCGCCTTATAGATCTCGGCGCGCAGGCGGGCGCCATTGCGAACGCCATGCGTGAAGTAGCTGGCGAACTGCTTCATCTTGCCGACGGTATCGGGCGCTCCCTGATCAAGCAGCATCGAGTAGTACACGCGCATGATGTCATAGCGCTCGCGCTCAGAGGGCGTGTGGTAGGCGCCCTCGGAGAGATGTTGCGCGATCTGGCGGAAGATCCATGGATTGGAAGAAGCCGTACGCCCGATCATGATCGCGTCGCATCCCGTCTCGGCGACCATGCGCACGGCATCCTCCGGCGTGACGATATCGCCGTTGCCGATCACCGGAATTTTTACCGCGGCTTTCACCTCGGCGATGTGCGCCCAATTGGCGCGTCCGCTGTAGCCCTGCTCACGCGTGCGCGGATGGAGCGCAATGGCCTGGAGTCCGCAATCTTCGGCGAGTTTCGCCATTTGGACGGCTACGAGCTCCCGCTCGTTCCATCCGGAGCGAAACTTCATGGTCAAGGGAATGGAGATGGCGGCGCGAACTTTGCGCAGAATCTCTGCAACGAGCGGCAGATTCCGCAGCAGGCCGGAGCCGCCGTTGCATTTCACGACTTTGTTGACGGGGCAGCCGAAGTTGATATCGACAATGTCGAAGCCGAGATCCTCGCACACGCGGGCGGCTTCCGCCATGACGTAGGGGTCCGACCCAAACAGTTGCGCCGAGATCGGGTGCTCCTCGGGTTCGAAGTACAGGTAGCGGAACGAGCGCGTGGGTTTGCGAGCCTTCTTTGAACTCACCACGCCGTGCGAACTGGTGAATTCCGTCATGATCAGGCCGCAGCCGCCCTGATTGCGGATCAGGCGGCGAAATACGGTATCGGTTACGCCCGCCATGGGCGCAAGAACCGTGGCTGGCGAGATGCGGACGGGCCCGATCTGAAACGCGCCGCTAAGGCGCGTCCGGGCCTCGGGTGGAGACAGTATTGGCGCTGTAATTCGGCGCTCCATCGTTTTCTTTCATTCTAGCGTTTAGCGAGCGCGCTGCCGAGATTTACGAAGAATTAACCATCGATTTGGCGGTTCGTTTCGTCTGATGATATATGGACCAGTTCCGCGACTTCACAGTACGAAACGGCATCGGCATTCGATTGTGCGGCGAACGCAACTGCCGAGTGATCCGGCGCGTCAAAGCGGGGTGGGTAGAAATCGGACCGTGGTACTCGCTCCCCATCGAGCCGTCGGTTGTCAACTGGCCCAAAGATGGAATCCCGGCGAGCGTGCTCGCGGTGGCGTTGAAATTTTATGAGTTGGACCATCCGGAGTCGACGCTGCGAGACGTTCTGACGGGGTCGCGCCAGGGCGAGCTGGTGGCGCCGCTGATGGGCGCGAGCGCAATCCGAGCAGAGGTGCGGCGATGATGCGAAGCGGACAGCAGCTTGCGGTGCTCCGGCCGCTGACCGTGGTCGAAGCGCGCGGCGACGGCGATTATGGCGCCGTGCAGCGCATTCCGAACAACACCGTTGTGAAATACTGCGGCCGCTCGAAGTTGCGCAATATGGTTGATCTGAGATGGCGCGATCAGGTCTATTGCGCGTTTGAGCTGGATGTCGCCGAGAGAACTTCGCCGGTGAATGAGCCGCAGGTTCCAGTGAGCCGGGGATAGCGCAGCGCCAGGCGCTATGCATCCGCGCGGGTGCGGAGCCGGGAAGAGGAAAATTCCGCCAGGCGGTCCAGGACCGCCATAGCCGCGCCGGAGTCGATGGAAGCGGCCGCGGACTGGACCGCATCGCGGAGACTTCCTGCGCGTCCGGCGGCGATCAGGGCGACGGCTGCGTTGACAATTACAATATCGCGCTGAGGGCCGGGCGCGCCGCCGAGCACCGCGCGGGCGATGCTGGCGTTGCGCTCGCGGTCTCCACCCTCGAGATCGCACAGCGAGGCCTGCCGCACGCCGAAATCTCTGGGCATCCAGAGGTGTTTTCGCAGGCTGCCGCCCGCGATCTCATAGGCCAGCGTGGGGCCGGTAGTGCTGACCTCATCCATGCCGTCGAATCCGTGGACCACAAAGGCGTGATGACTGCCGAGCCCGTTGAGCGCGGCGGCAATCAGCTCGGCTGATTCGGGCGACGGGGCGCCGATGACCTGCGCGCTCGCGCCCGCCGGATTGGTCAGGGGGCCAAGCAGATTGAACACGGTGCGCATTTTGAGTTCGGCTCGCGCCGGCTGCGCGTATTTCATGGCCGGATGCAGCGCGGGAGCGAAGAGGAAGCCGATGCCGACCTGGCGGATACAGGCCGCCATCTGCGCCGCGCTCAGGTGAATATTCACGCCGAGCGTCTCGAGCAGATCGGCGCTTCCGCAGGGACTCGAAAAGGAGCGGTTGCCGTGCTTGGCGACGCGCACGCCGGCGCCGGCAGTTACGAAGGCCGCGATGGTGGAGATATTGAAGGTGGCGCAGCCTCCGCCCGTGCCGCAAGTGTCTACCAGCGGTTCGCCATCCAGCCCGGCGTCTACGCGCTCGACCTTCTCGCGCATCGCGCGAGCGAATCCTAAGACTTCGCCGGCGGTTTCGCCCTTCATCCGCAGCGCGACGAGAAACGCCGCGATTTGTGGAATGCTGGCGCGGCCCTCGAGAATCAGCGTCATTGCGTCGAACGCCTCGGAGGCATCCAGATTTTCGCGTGCGCAGAGGCGATGCACAAAGGGCAGCAACGACATGCGGTATAGTGAGGATTCCGGCTTTCTTTCGAGAGTAGCACACCAGGAAACGCCGGCCTGTTCCGATGAAAATCCACGAGTACCAAGCGAAGGCGATCCTTGCGCGTTATGGCGTCCCCACGCCGCGCGGCAAGCCCGCGTTCACGGCGGAAGAGGCGGAAGCCGCGGCGCGGGAACTGGGCGGCAGCGTGGTGGTCAAGGCTCAAATCCACGCCGGAGGGCGCGGCAAGGGCGGAGGCGTGAAGCTGGCCAGGAGCGCCGAGGAGGCGCGCGAGATCGCTGCGAAGATGCTGGGCATGACGTTGATCACGCATCAGACCGGACCCGAGGGCCGGCTGGTGCAGCGATTGTTGATCGAAGAGACGCTGCCCATCGAGCGCGAGCTGTATCTTGGCATCGTGCTCGACCGCGTACAGGGCAAGCCTGTGTTCATGGCGTCGGCGGCGGGCGGCATGGAGATCGAAGAGGTCGCGGCGCAGACGCCCGAGCTGATTCTGAAAGAAAGCATCGAGCCCGGTCTGGGGCTCACCGCCTTTCGGGCCCGCAAACTCGCGTTCGGCATGGAAATTCCGACGCCGGCCATCGGCGGCGCGGTGGAGGCGATGATCGCGCTTGCGCGCGCCTATCTGGATACGGACGCCTCTCTGGCGGAAATCAACCCCTTTATCCTGACCAAAGACAACCAGGTGTACGCGCTCGACGCGAAGATGAATTTCGACGACAACGCGCTCTACCGGCACAAGGATCTGCTTGCGCTGCGGGACGTCAATGAAGAGGATCCGCTCGAAGTGGAGGCGTCCAAATACGGTCTGAACTATATCAAGCTGGACGGGAACGTCGGGTGCATGGTGAACGGCGCGGGACTGGCGATGGCGACCATGGACATTATCAAGTACGCGGGCGGCAGTCCGGCGAATTTTCTGGACGTCGGGGGCGGCGCCAATGCGGAGCAGGTCAAGAACGCGTTCCGCATTCTGACTTCGGATCCCCATGTGAAGGCGGTGCTGATCAATATATTCGGCGGCATCCTGCGGTGCGACACGCTGGCGACGGGAGTGGTCGGGGCGGCCCGCGATCTGAAGCTGACCGTGCCGATCGTGGTGCGCATGGAAGGCACCAACGTCGAGCTGGGGCGGCAGATCCTGCGGGATTCGGGGCTGAATTTCACGGTCGCCAGCGACATGAAGGACGCGGCGGAAAAAGTGGTGAGGCTCGCCCGATGAGCGTACTGGTGAACGAAAGCACGCGGCTGATTGTGCAGGGCTTTACCGGAAGAGAAGGCACGTTCCACGCGCAGCAGGCGATCGCCTATGGGACGAATGTGGTTGGCGGAGTCACGCCCGGAAAGGGCGGAAGCAAACACCTGGACCGTCCGGTGTTCAATACGGTTTCGGAAGCCGTTCGCGAGACCGGCGCCAACGCGAGCGTGATCTTCGTTCCGCCGCCGTTTGCGGCCGACGCCATTATGGAAGCGGCGGACGCGGGCCTGCCGCTGGTGGTCTGCATCACCGAAGGAATTCCGGCCATGGACATGGTGCGGGCGCGGCAGTTTCTGAATGACCACCCCAAGACGCGGCTGATCGGACCCAACTGCCCGGGCGTGATTTCGCCGGGCAAGTGCAAGATCGGAATCATGCCGGGTCACATTCACAAGCCGGGAAATGTGGGCGTGGTTTCGCGATCCGGGACCCTGACCTATGAAGCCGTGGGGCAACTGACCGGGCTGGGCATCGGACAATCCACCTGCATCGGCATCGGAGGGGATCCGATCATCGGCACGACCTTTATCGACGCGCTCCGGCTGTTCAATGATGATCCGGAGACGCAGGCGATCGTAATGATCGGGGAAATTGGCGGCAATGCGGAAGAGACCGCGGCAGCCTTCATCAAGGCCAACGTGAGGAAGCCGGTGGTCGGCTTCATCGCGGGACAGACGGCGCCGCCGGGGCGCCGGATGGGACACGCGGGCGCAATTATTTCCGGCGGATCGGGAAAGGCGTCGGATAAAATCCGGGCGCTCGAAGAAGCGGGCGTGACCGTGTGCGCGAGTCCCGCCGACATTGGAGAAAAGGTGAAAGCGCGCCTCGAGCCAGCCCGGCCGGCATAAGTCTTCATGGCAACTGAACGAACGCTTGCGATCATCAAACCGGACGCCGTTGCGGCGGGCCAGGTTGGAGAGATACTTTCGATTATTCAGCAAAACGGCTTCAAACTTCTCGGCATGAAGCTGAAGCGCCTTTCCGAGCGGGAGGCCCAGGGCTTTTACGCGGTGCACCGGGACAAGCCGTTTTTCAACAGTCTGGTTGGCTTCATGACCGAAGGCCCCGTGATTGTGATGGCGCTCGAGCGCGACGATGCGATCCGGACGTGGCGCGACGTGATGGGCGCAACAAACCCGGCCAATGCGGCTGATGGCACCATCCGGAAGCGCTTCGCCCGGAGCATTGAGCGCAACTGCGTGCACGGTTCCGACGGGCCAGAGACCGCAGCGGCGGAGGTCCACTTTTTTTTCAGCGAATCCGAGCTGCTGTAGGGGGCTTGCTCACCCGACGCCGCGCCGTTTGTAAAATAACTGTGAATTCACGTACATAACGGACCGCCGGCATACTGCCGCCCGGTCGGATTGTTTAGAATCGGAACGCTGGCCATGCAAACCATCCTGGTCATCGACGACGACGAGAACATCCGTGACATGATCGGGCTGATGCTTGAGAAAGAAGGGTTCCGGCCCATTCTTGCGGCCGATGGCAAGACCGGGTTGCAGGAGGCGTTCGCCTCGCGGCCCAGTCTGATCCTGGTGGATCTCCGCATGCCGGGCATCGGGGGCGTCGATGTTTGCAAGAAGGTGCGGGCGTCGGGATCACAGACGCCCATCATCGTGCTGAGCGCGATCGGCGACGAGGTGGACAAGGTACTGCTTCTGGAAATCGGCGCAGACGATTATGTGGTGAAGCCGTTCGGCGCGCGCGAGCTGCTGGCGCGGATTCGCGCCGTGCTTCGCCGCACCAATCCGGACGCGGAACATGTGCTCACGTTTTCGGATGTGGAAGTGGACCTGGACCGCCGCATCGTGAAGCGCCGGGGCGAGGAGGTCCGCCTGACGCGCGCCGAATTCAACCTGCTGACCTTCTTTCTCCAGAATCCCGACCGGGCGCTGACGCGCGACGTGCTGCTGAACTCCGTCTGGGGATACGAATCCTTTCCTAACACGCGCACGGTGGACGCTCACGTGGTGCGGCTCCGGCAGAAACTCGAGCCGGACGCCGAAACGCCGCGGCATTTCGTCACCATGCACGGCGTCGGGTATCGCTTTATACCGTAACGATGGAGTACACAAGAGGCATCGTGCTGGTGGTGGACGATGCCGAGGACTCCGTGGCGGCGCTCGAGCTCGCTTTTGAGCGGAACGAGAAGGTGACGGTGCGCCATGCCGCGAGCGCCGAGCGCGCGCTTGTGCTTCTGGACGGCGGGCAGCCCGTGGTCGCGCTCATCACCGATGTCAACCTGCCCTCGATGGACGGGCTGGAGCTGGTCTCCCGCATCCGGTCGGGCGGCGCGTACGCGGATTTGCCGATCATTGTCGTGAGCGCGGATACCGATCCCCGTATGCCGGCGCGCGCGCTGGAGGCGGGCGCCGATGCATTTTTCCCGAAGCCGTACTCGCCGGCTGCGGTCCGAAAGAAGGTGGAGGAACTGATCCATGAGTGCTAAGCTCGGGGCCGTGCTTTTCTCGTTGTCGACGGTGCTCAGCGCGCAGGAGCGCGCAGATATCGGCCGCATTCTTGAGCGCTTGGACCGCCTGGAGAAACAAAACCGCGAACTGCTGTCAGAAATCCAATCTCTGCGCGAGGAGCTCAGAGCCGGGCGGGCCGAGAGCGGCGCCAGCCCGGCTGAGAAAGCGCCGGTCGAAGAGCGCGTGGCTGTCAACGAGAAGCGGATTGACGATCTGGCGCAGACGCGCGTCGAAACAGAGCATCGCCTTCCGGTTCAACTTTCCGGCATGGCTTTGTTCAACGCCTTTCTGAACGGCCGCTCAGCCGCGGATCAGCAGTACCCCGTCGCGGCGGCGACCACGCCGGGAACGGCTTCCGGCGGCGCAACCCTGAGGCAGACCATCCTCGGATTGAAGTTCCAAGGTCCGGAGCTCGCCGGCGGCGGCAAGATCAGCGGATCGGCATTCATGGATTTTTACGCGGGAACCGGGACGTCTTTGAATCAACTGTTCCGTCTGCGCACCGCCAATATCGACTTTAGCTGGAAGAACACGACCTTCACGATCGCGCAGGACAAGCCGTTGATCGCGCAGCGCGACCCCGACTCGCTGGCCCAGGTGGGCGTTTCGCCCTTGACCGGCGCAGGAAACCTGTGGCTGTGGCAGCCGCAGGCGCGGCTCGAGCAGCGTTTTGCTTTTGGACAGCAGGCTGGCCTGCGGGCGCAGTTCTCCCTGTATCAAACCAGCGAGCGCGGCAACGGAGTCCCGACCGAATACGCAGCGACCGTGCCTGCGGGGCGGCCGGGTTTTGAGGGCCGGTTCGAGCTGTGGCATCGCTCCGGCGATGACGGCGCAATCGAGATCGCGCCCGGATTCCACGTCAGCGACACGCATGTAGCCGGCGCGTCGGTTCCAGCGCGCATCTTCACACTAGACTGGCGCATTCCCGTAGCGCCCCGCACCGAGCTGACGGGAACGTTTTTTGACGGCGACAACGTAGGCGTGGTGGGAGGGCTGCGGCAAGGGCTGTCCTTTGTCAACGCAGGCCGGCCCCCCCAGGCGGTGCATGCCGCCGGAGGATGGGCGCAATTGCAATATCGGGCGACCAGCCGTCTTACATTTAATATCTATGGGGGCCAGGAGGATGATGACAACCGCGGGCTGGCAGCGGGCGCCATAGCCAAGAACCAGGCGTACGCGGCGAATCTGATTTACAGGCTCCGATCCAATGTGCTCGCCAGCTTTGAGGCGTCGCAGCTCCGGACGACATACATCGGGTCGGGAACGCGGCTGAACCCGCACTATGACCTCGCGCTTGCGTATCTGTTTTAGTCTGCTGTCCATCGGCCCGCTCTACGCCGCGTCGGTGTCGGGGCGCGTGGAATTGCGCGACTCGCGCGAAACGGCGGTTCGCAAAGCAAAGAACTATTCGGGCGTGGTGGTGTGGCTGGAGCCGGCTTCCGGAAATGCGGCGCGCGCTCCCGCAACGAAGCTGCGGGCGAAAATGATCCAGAAGAACAAAACCTTCATACCGCACGTGCTGGCCATCAGGGTTGGCGCCACCGTGGACTTTCCGAATCTGGATCCCATCTATCACAACGCCTTTTCCAACTATGACGGCCAGCTATTTGATGTGAGCCTGTATCCGCCGGGCTCCTCGCGCAGCGTGCGGTTCACGCGACCGGGCATCGTGCGGGTTTTTTGCAACATTCACGCCAGCATGAGCGCCGTGATTGTAGTGCTGGATACGCCGTACTTCGCCGTCACCGACGCGAAGGGGACCTTCGAGATTTCCGACGTGCCGCCCGGACAGTATGTGATGAAGGCGTTTCATGAACGCGCCACGCCGGCTACGCTCGATGCGTTGCGGCGCCAGGTGACGGTAACGGACGACGATGACGCCGTTCTATCGCCGATTGCGATTTCCGAAAGCGGCTACCTGCCAATCCCGCACAAGAACAAGTTCGGGCATGACTATCCGCCTGCGCCCGACGAAGGCGGACTATACCCCACCTCAAGGAAATAGCCGTGGCTCGTTTTGCGTCCGTCTCGCTGCTGTGGCGGATTCTGTTTTCGACGTCAATTGCGATCACGCTCCTGTTCGCCGTAACCGGCTGGATAGTACAAAGCCAGTTTCTGCGGATTGCGTCCTTGAGCCTGGAAGAGGAGGTCCGCGCCAGCTTTCAGGCGTACGAATCGCTGTGGCGGGCGCGTGCGCAGCGGCTGGCGTCCGTGAGCATGGTCTTGAGCCGGATGTCGGATGTGCGCGCGGCGTTCGGTACAGGCGACGCCGCCACGATTCGCGACACCGCCGGGGAATTGTGGGACAACGTATCCCGCGACGGCGCCATGTTCTTCGTCACGGATCCGGCGGGCGTTGTGTTGGCCTCTCTGGGGAAGAGCCCTGAAGAGGGACTCCGGAGCCTGCCGGTCGTAGAGGCCGCGGCCAACGCGTTTCCGAAACAGGCCACGGGATTTCTGGTTCAGAACGGGCGGTTGTATCAGGTGGTGATCACGCCCGTGTATGTCGCCGCAGCGGAGGGTTCCGCGCTCCTGAACGTGCTGGTGGCTGGATTCGCCGTCGATTCGCAAGTGGCTCATGAGCTGAAGCAATCCACGGGCGGCAGCGATTTCGTGTTTTTGGCAGACGGGCGGCCCATCGCGTCCACTCTGCCGTCGGGCGCACTCCCGCCTGGGCGCCAGCAGAATGTTCAGATTGCCGGATCAGACTACGCGCAATTCGTCACGCCGCTGCTCGACGTGCAGGGCCGGCCGTCCGGCGAGCTTCGCATCCTGCGGTCGTTTGAAGGCGCGGCCCGGCGAATGGCCGGTCTGCGAAGGCAAATGGTGGCGATCTGGCTGATCGCCGTTCTGGCGGGGCTGGCGGTGACCTATGCGCTTGCGCGGCGAATTCTCGAGCCGGTCAAGGAACTGGACCGGGCAGCTGCGGAGATCGCCAAAGGCAACTACGAGGCGCACGTGCGCGCCGATGGGGAAGACGAGCTGGGCCGCCTGGCCCGTACGTTCAACGCGATGTGCGCTTCGCTCCGCAGCGCGCGGGACGAGCTGATCCGCCGCGAACGGATCTCGACCATCGGAAGGCTCTCGACATCCATGATTCACGATCTGCGGAATCCGCTCGCGGCCATCTATGGGGGCGCGGAAATGCTGGTGGACGATGATCTCTCACCGCCGCAGGTGAAGCGGCTGGCGGGCAATATCTACCGGTCGTCGCGGCGGATTCTCGAGATGCTGCAAGAACTCGCTGACGTCACGCGCGGCCGGGCGCGGGAGCCGGAGATGTGCCGGCTGCGGGAGGTGGTGCTGGCTGCTTATGAGGGCCTGGCGGAGGCGGCAGAGTCGCAGCGCATTGCCGTAGACATCGACGTGCCGGCCGATATTGAGCTGCCGCTCGATCGCTCGCCGATGGAACGCGTATTTGAGAATTTGATCAGCAACGCGGTGGAGGCGATGCCAGAGGGCGGGCGGCTGCGCGTCGCAGCGGAGCGGCAGAACGGTTTTGTGCTGGTGACCGTCGAAGACACCGGATCGGGAATTCCTGAAGCCGTGGTGCCCCGGCTTTTCCAACCGTTTGTCACGTCGGGCAAGCGGAACGGAATGGGCTTGGGTCTGGCGCTATCGCGGCAGACCGTGCTCGATCACGGCGGCGACTTGTGGGTGGATAAGAATGCGAAGCGCGGCGCGCGATTTGTCATGCGTCTTCCTGCCTAGCGGCGCCGGATTTTACAACACCTTCACAGTCTCGCAACGACCTACACGCCGTATGCCCCGTACGATGGGGCATGAAACGTGGACTGAAAATACTCGCGGCGCTCATTCCGATTGTCGTGCCGCTTGCACTCGCACCTCGGCCGCAGCGGAATCCGCCCGTCCGGCCGGACGAAACGATCGAAGCGCATCTTCCGGTCCCGGCCGACGTCGCAAGCATTCTTCACCGCGCCTGTTACAACTGCCATTCCAATGAGACGCGCTGGCCGTGGTACAGCCGGATTCCGCCCATGTCAGTCATGATTCATCGCGACGTGACGCGCGCGCGGGCCACGATGAACTTCTCTGAGTGGCCGGCGGGCCGCCAGCGCTATGCGTCGTCCTTGCTGATGGCCATGTGCACGAATCTGCGATCCGGCGCCATGCCGAAGCGGGGCTACGCTTTGCTGCACCCCGGCGCGCGATTGAATGGCGAAGAGGTGAATCGTGTGTGCGAGTGGTCAACCGCAGAGGCGCGTCAACTGCTTGCGGAGTCACGGCAACGAGCCAAGTCTGTGAGGTAGGCTTGGAAGAGGACTTGCGCCATGTCAAGCTTCGCCGAGTTCGTGGCCGAGAACTTCGAATCCGCCGTGGACCTTTTCTGGGACAACCCGCGCCCGGGTCTTGCCACCGCGCGCTTCAGCGTCCGCAACATGCCCGTAACCGTATCGTTCGAACAGATGGAGCCAGAGTCGCCATGGCGCGTCAGCTTCACCGTCGAACGGGGTCAGCCTACGGAGGTGGCGAACGCTGCCTTCGAACTGTTCAACGGCGTCATGCAGGCTATGGAAGAGTTTCTGGACATCCGCCAGCCGGAAGTACTCGTATTGGTGAGTAAGACCGAGCAGTTGTCGCGAATCTACGAGACGTATCTGCGCCGCGAAGCCACGCGCATCGAGCGCCTCGGTTACCGCATCGAAGGTCCGGTGAAGACCGATCCATACGCCGAATTCACGCTGCGGCGCACCCGCCCGTCAGAATGGCGGGCCTGAGCGCTTCTAAGAAACTCGCGCACAACGGACTCGCGGGGCGCGGCCAGTCCGCCGAGTTGCCGCTTCGCTGTAAGCCGCGCCCCGCGGTCTGTGCGCTCCTATCGCACAAATTTCACCACCGCGCGCCCGAGGTGAATCTCATCGCCCGGCTGGAGCCGCACGCCGCGCGCATCACGATGAACCGCACGGCTGAGCCCGTCGCGAAGAATCCAAAGCCCGCAGGCTTCGTCCGGCTTGCCTCCCGGTTTGTAATAGCGGTCGTTAAATAAGCGGTATTCGCCGGTCTTTTTCGCGTAAATAATGTGGGCGTGCTCGCGAGAAACGGTGGCATTGATTTCGTCCGGCTGGCTGAAGGCCAGATCGTTGCGCCGTGAAGGCCCGTTGGAGCGATACACCTCGACCGGGCGACCGATGTTGATGCGCGCCTTGTTCAGGCTCAGCTCGGCGTGATTGGCCACGCCGCGGACGACCACCAGACGCGCGATTTTGCGCGATGCCGGCGCGGTTTCCGGCTTCACCTGCGATTCGGCCGAGACGGACAGCCACTGCTCGCCGGGCCCAGGCAACTCAGCCGTTGTTTCCACTTCCACGCGGAGATCGTCCGGATAGCGGCAATTTGCCCGGGAAAGGCCGGCCCGGATTTCCTGTTCGCAGAATTGCGCAAAGAAGGTCCCCTGGAAAAAGCCAGCCTGGCTGGCGTTGACGCCGCGCAAGCGGATGCGGATCACGTTGTATGGGAAAACAGAGCGGCCCGCGACGCGATGGCTCCTGGCTTTGACCTCATCGAGCACGGCCAGACGCATCTCCGCCAGCTCCGGGGCGCCGCTTAGCGCCGGGCCAAAGGGCGATTCGAAGATCGCGCGGCCAAGTTTCTCCATCCAGTCAGAAATCGGCATTTGCACCTTCTCCCGCGGCGGCGCCGATGATTCCCAGTTTGCGCGCCGCCTCCACCAGCTCGCGCGCAATCGGCGCGGCCGTTTGCGCGCCGTATCCGCCATGCTCCACCACCACGGCGAAGGCGATGCGTTGCGACGGAGGCGCATCGTAGGGCGCGAAGCCGGCAAACCAGGAATGCGGCGCGCCTTCAGCCACCTGCGCCGTGCCGGTCTTGCCGGCGACGCTGATGCTGAGCCCCGCCATAGCCCGGCGCGCTGTGCCGGCGACAACCACCGAGCGCATGGCGGCGCCGAGGAACGCGGCTTGCCGCGCGTCTATCACGCGCTTCGGCCCGTCCATGCGCGTGTTGCTGTCGTCAAGCACCCAGCGCCCCTGCGGCATGGCGCCGCCATTGGCGATGGCTGCGGCGACGCGAGCCATCTTGAAGGGCGTGATCAACACCGGCCCTTGGCCATAGGCCGAAAACGGCAGCATCTGCTTGAACTCGGCCGGGTCGCCGGTGGGAATCTCCAGCAGGGCGGCCGTATCCATCAGCGCCTTGGCGCCGACGCCGAAAACGCCGAGCTCGGCGAAATACGCGTTACAGGAAACGGTGAGCGCCCTCGCCATGTCTGGGGACCCATGCGCGGAATCGCCGAGGTCGTCGCGGATCGGGCGATTCCACCCCGGAATCCGCGCCCCCACGCGACCGCCGCCGAGCGGCGCGCAGCGAAAGCGCTTCTGCTTGAGGTCCGGGTCAACCCGCAGGGCCGCAATCGCGGTGACCAGCTTGAAGGTTGAGCCTGGCGGATACTGTCCGTACCGCGCGCGGTCCAGCAGTTCATCGGGATCGGCAGGACCAGACGCCGGCGGCGCTGGCGCGCTTACCAGCGCCAGCACGTCGCCGCTTTGGGCGTTCATGACCACGAGCGCGCCGCGTTGTTTTCCTGCCGCGCGCAAACGGCGGTCCAGAATCTCGGCGGCCCGCAATTGCAGTCGTATATCGATGGAGGCGCGAACCGAGCGGTCGCGGGCGCGCAACGCCGCAACGGCCGGATTGCCGGGACGGCGCCGCCGCCGAATCAGCGGCGCAAGCTCCCGGATGTCGGCAAAGCCTTGCAGCTTCGCATTCTGATCGTGCTCGATCAGCGACGCATTCGAGGCGTGGAAGTTTTCGCCGGTTCGCAAATCGCCGATCAGATGCGCCGTGACGCTTCCGAAGGGGTAATGGCGGCCGTCCATGGGAGAGCAACATGTCTCGATGGACACGCCCATCTGTTCATAGGCGCGGCGCCGTTCGAGAAGATCGTTCCAGTTGCTGGTGGCGAGCAAAATGCCGTTGCGATCGAAGATCGGGCCGCGGGTCAATTCACGAGCCAGCGAATTCAGCCGCGGATTGTGCTGCGGGCGCTTCACGCCGTCTTGCTGAATGACCAGCGCGTCGCGGGCGATCAGATCGCGGTCGGCGAAGGCCTGTATGTAAGCCGCCTTCGCCGCCAGCGCCGCCGCGCAGCAGACAAGCGCCGCCGAGAGCCAGCGGACGGGCCGCGCGAAGGGCTTGCTGACCGTGTCATCAGCCCGGCGGCGGCTCGATATGGCGGCGATGATGGCGAATATTCCGAAGTTGGCCAGCATCGCCGTATTGCCGAAACTGAGGAACGGCGACGCCACCCCAGAGAGCGGGACGACGCCGAGCGCGCCCGCTGAAATCAACAGCATCTCCAGCGCGATCAAACATGCAAAGCCCAGCGCGAGAAAAGACCCGTATTCATCCGGAGCGTTCAGCGCCGAGCGCACGGCGCGATGAACCAGGAGTATGGACAGGAGCGCGACGATGATCACGCCGGCCAGGCCCCACTCCTCGCCGATCGCGGGCAGGACCAGGTCCGTGTGAGCCGCCGGAATCAGGCTCGCGTCGCCGAGGCCCGGTCCCGACCCGAGGGCTCCGCCGGTTGAGAGCGCCCACAGCGAGTGGGCCAGCTGATCTCCGCCGCGCACGTTATTGTCCCAGGGCGAAAGCCACATCGAGATGCGATCCACAACCGTCGCAGGTCTGCCGGCTCGATAGCCCGCCGCAACGCCCGCGATGAGCGCCGCGACGCCGGCCACGGCCATCCCCGCGCGTCCGCGCGCGACGCCGAACAGGGCGAGAAACAGAAAGCCGGTCACCAGCGCCGGTCCGAGATCCTTCAGCAGGAAAAACAGCGCAAGCGCGCACGCGACCGCGCACATTACGGGCAGAGCGTGCGCGGCCCGCGGCAGATCCAACCGCTCGAGGCAGCGCGGAAGCAACCGACGCTCCCGCGCCTCGCGAAGCCATTCCCAGCGGCGCGCGAAATATCCCGCCATGAACATCACGAGCAGGATCTTGATGATTTCGACCGGCTGGAAGGGGCCCAGATTCACTTTCGAATCACTGCCGGTGGGCCCGGCGCCGAAGCGCAACAGGAGGGCAAACAACGCCAGCGCCGCAAGCAGCGGCGTGTAGACCAGCCGCTCGTATCGGCGGTGGTCGAAAACGCGCAGCAGCGGCAGCAGCAGCAGACTGCAACCCAGCGCGACGCCCCAGGCGAACTTGCTGAACTCCAACGTGTCCCGCAGCGGATCCCGCAGGCTCAGGGCGAGCATCAGGCCGATGCCCGTCAGCAGGTGGATCGCCGGGAGTATGGCGCCGTCGCCGCGGAACCGGCGCCAGCGCCACGCGATGTGGACTATGTAGAAGGCCGCGAAATACAGCGCGACAGAGGCCGCGAAGGCGCGCAGGAACTGGCGCGGGGTGCGCACAATGAAGAGCGGCTTCAAACGCGCAAGGGGAAGGCGGGGGCGCACCCGGGCCAGCGCTCCGACATTTGGCAGCGGGCGGGCGCGACAGACATAGTCCAGGATGCGATCCGCCGCCAAAGCCCGCTCCAGCGGATCCGCAATCGCTTCCAGAAACGGCGCCGCCTGCCGGGCGCTGCTGAGCGCGTTCAAATTCAACACCGCCCCGCGGTCGATGGCAGCCTGCTCGTCGGGAAGCTTCTGGGTCTTGCCCGACAGGGTGAGAAGCAGCCCGACGGCAATGAAGGCCGAAGCCGCCGCCAGCCATCGCAACTCGGACCGCCGCTCTCCAGGAACGTCCGGTTTTGTCGCGCCGAGCCGGATTGCAACTGCCGGCTCCCAACTTCTGGTTACCGCCATCGCCGGGTTCTCGTGACTTTCCGTTTGGCCGCGACCAGGCGCGCCCGCTCGCTCTGCGCCTCGATCTGCTGCGCAGAGGCGGCGTCCTGCTCCAGACGATCCAGGTGATCGTCGACGTCTGAGTAGCCTGCGATCGGCTCATACAGGCTGCGCGCACGCTCGATATCGCGGTCAAGCTGCGCCCTGTATTTGCGCCGCTCGGCGACGGTCTTGGCCTTCTGGAACTTCCGCAGCCACTGCTCGGCGCGAAGCAGATAGCCATCGGCTTGCTGCTCGAATTCACGCGGGCCTAAACTGTATCCCAAACGTTCAGCCGTATGAAATTCGGCCGCTGCTTTTCCGGAATTCTGCTGGCTGTAGATATAGATCCGCGCAAGGCCGAGGTGCGGATCCGGCCATAAGGGCAGAACCTCGGCCGCGCTTTGAAAGCTGGCCAGCGCGGCCGGCGAAGCCGGATTCGCGCCTAACTGCAAATAGCCCTCGCACAGGGCCATCTTGCCGCGGAGCTCGGCCGCGCCGGGATCGAGCTCGAGCGCATGGGCGAGGGCCAGCTTCGCCTTGAGCCAGTCGTAGTTCTGAAAGCCGGGTTCGGAGCTGTTGCGATATCGGGCGATCACATCGTCCGCGGCGGCGACCAGCCTGGTTGTGAGCGATTCGCGCAGGCGCGCCGCGGGCGAAAACCGGCCCAGCCATGCATAGTCTCTGCTGAGCGCGCGATAAATGCGCCAGTCCGATTCGATCGCGGAGCTGGACTGATAGGAATGCTTAGCGCGCAGGGGCGCGCTGTCATGCCAGAACCGGTAGGCGTGCGAAGCCGGCACGAAGCACAACACGCCCACGACCAGGCCGGCCACGAGCGACCACATCAACACGTTGCACTCGGCGATGAAGCGCGCAAAGCGGGCGCGGGCCGCGGGCCGCGTCGCCACGGCGGCAATCTTCGACTTCTGCACGGTGGCGTTCGCATCCCATGCGGGCGCGCTCTCCGTCTCCGCGCTCGTCCGCCGGCCGTCGAGAAATGCGCGCAGGTCCTTCTCGAAAGCGGCCGCTGAGCCATATCGCCGGTCCGCCTCGGCGGCCAGCGCCTTCCAGATGATCGCCTTCAACGCGAGGGGCGCATCCTCCGGCAGCGCACGCGGCGGCCGGCGCGACTGGATCAGATTCTCGAGCTTGCGCGTGGTCTGCGCCTGATAAGGCGGGAGCCCGGCGATCATCTCGTACAGGCAAACTCCCGTCGCCCACAGATCCGCCCGCGGATCCACCTGCGCGTTCTTCAGACGCTCCGGCGAGCAGTACGCCGGACTGCCCAAGTTGTGCTGCGTCAGATTCCGCGTCGCCGTGATCGCCTTCGCGATTCCGAAATCCAGAAGCCACACTTCGCCGTCAGGGCCAATCTGGATATTCGACGGCTTGATGTCGCCGTGCACGACGGCGCGTTTTTGCCCGTCGATGTCGACTTGAAAAGCGTGCAAGGAGGCGAGCTGGCTGCAAATTTGGGCCGCATAGCGCGCCGCCATGCGCGGGTCGAGTCTGTGCACGCTGCGCAGCAGCTCGGCCAGGCTCCGGCCTTCCACGTACTGCATGACGACATAGAAGCAGCCGTCCTTCTCGCCAAAGTCGTAGATCTCGAGGATGCGGGGGTCCACGGCGTGCAGCTGCTGTTGAATAGAGGCGCCGCGGCGCTCGGCGTCCACCACGACCTGCGTGTAGGAGTCGCGGCATTGCTCGACGATCTTCAGCACAACGCGCCGGTTCTGCTCCGGATCGAGCGCCAGATACACATCCGTCATACTCCGGCCGAGCTTTCGAATGATCTCGTATTTGCCGAAGCGCGTAAAATGCGGCGCGGGCGACAACCTGGTCCTCCAACTACGAATTCACACCCGATCGAAGACGGCCGCCGGACGGGACGCGTCCGGGGCCGCGCGCTGCGGCAGTTTCTTTTCGATAAACGCCCACAGCAGCATTCCCACAATCATCCCGATGACCACCCAGACGGCGCGCAGCGTCGCTCGCCTCCAGGCGCTGCGGCGCCGGCGCATCCGCGTGATGGCGTGACGGCTTCGCGCCGCCGCCATGGACGGCGACTTGGCGCCGATGAATTCCGGCCCGGGCACGAAGATGACGGACACGTTGTCGTTGCCGCCGCGCTGGTTGGCCGCCTCAACCAGCCACTGCGCTATCGCTGCCGGATCGCCGTCATAGCGCTCCACGATGTCTACAATCTCCGATGAAGTCAACGCATCGCTTAAACCGTCGCTGCACAGCAGCAGCGCCGCTCCGGCATGGAACGGAAAAGACCTGACCTCGATGAAATCCCGGTCGTCGGGGCTGCGCAGACGCGACCCCACGTCGCGAAACACCTGGTTGCGATGTGGATGAGCCATGGCTTCCGCCTCTGTCAACTCGCCCTGGTCCTCGCGCTCGCCAACCGGGGAGTGATCGGAGGTGAGTTTCCTGGCGGCGCCGTTCCAGAGCAGGTACAGGCGGGAATCGCCGACGTGACCGACGGTAACGACATCGTCGTGCGCCACGGCCAGCGTCAGCACGCAGGCCATGCCGCTTGACTCCGGATTCGCTTGTGCAAGCCGATAAATGGCGTTATTGGCGAGGGCGATCGCGCGACGCACCTGCTGCTCCACGCCGGCTTCTGCGCCCGCCAGCTCGCGAGCGATCACGTCCACGGCGGTTTGCGCGGCGGTCTCGCCCGCTGCGTGGCCGCCCAAGCCGTCGACGACGAGGAACACCCCGGCGGCGTCGTCAGCATAGATGCGATCCTCATTGTTGGCGCGATGCAGTCCGGGATGCGTCGCGACGCCGGAGCGCAAAGACGTCAGGGTCTTCATGACGGCCGCTTCCCACCCATGTTCACGGCCACAAAGACCGCTACGAAGGCCAGAAATGCAATCACAAAAATGGTATAGGCGCTGCCCGGCGGCGTCATTTCCGCACCTGGAACAACAGGGTCAGCACTTCGGCGACGTTGATTTCAGCCCGCTCCGGCACGGGCTGCTCCTGGTCGCGCTTCAGACGCTTGCCGTCCAGCCAGGTGCCGTTCGTGCTTTTATCGGTGATGTAGAACTGCCCTGTCGCGGCATCGCGCCGCAGGATCAGGTGCTCGCGCGAAACTTCGTCGTTCGCATACAGGGCCAGATCCATGGGCTCCTCCCCGCCCCGGCCAATTCGCACCTGGTTCTGCATGATCAGGAAAAGCTGGGGGCCGCTGTCGTCTTCATACCGCAGCTCGGCGAAGGCGCGTTCGGCGGGCGTGCGGGTCTCGGCATGCGCGGCGGCGAACCCCGCAGCCGTAACCGAGGGCGGCCGGTTCATCAGCGTGGTCTTGGCGCCCTGGAATCCCGGCGGCGCGGCTTCGCTCAGCTCGGAATGAATTTCGATATCGCCCGCCGGCACGGCGTCCTCGGTGTCGGCAAAAAACTGAATCACCCAGTCGCGCGCGGCGATACGATACTCCTTTGCGCGGCGCCGCTTTATCCCAAAGATCTTCGGCGACCGGTTCAGCTCGGCGACGCGCGCCGCCAGGGCGCGCTTGGCGTCCTCCGAGATCAGATCAAATACGCCGCAAAGCCGCGCGTGATCCTCCGGGTGCAAATAAACATTGAAAACGCAAGGCAGCAGAACGCTGTACGCCATTTCGAAGGCGCCCAGCTCCATGTTGCGAAGCAGTTCGCTGGTGATGATGCGCCCGCTCAGCCGCTGACCGCCAAGGGTCTGCCCGGTTTGCCCCACTTCCGAGAGTCCTCCATCCGACTGACGTACCGCAACGCGGACGGTTCCAGTCTGCCCGGCACATGTAGGAAATGTAATGCCGGGCTGCGGCGCGGGATTTGATTATAGCGTACCGGCCTGCGTCTGGCGCTGCCGGCTCAGGTTCTGGCCACGCCCGCCGGCTCCATTCCGAACCGCCGGAGCAACAGAAACTCCGACAGATTTTCGGTCGTGAGCAGGCCCACCAGCTTGCCGTCATCCATTACCAGCGCGCACGAGCCCGCCTGCGCCATGGCCGGCAGCGCCTCCGCAAGATCCATGTCCGGCGACAGCGTTGCGAACTCCCGGTTCATCGCGCCCGAGACGTAGGCATCCGGCCCTTCCGATGCGAGCGCCCGCAACAGCCCATTCCGCGCAAGCAGGCCCATCACGCGATCGCCATAGACGACTGGAAAATCCTGCTGGGATGTGGCGAGCAGCAGGTTGGCGGCGTCCCGGATTGTGCTGCCGTGCGGAAGCGTGCGAAAGTCCGTGACCATCGCCGCGCGCACGGGGATGCCGTGGGTCAGCACCCGGCCCAGCGCCGCCGCGCCCTCCTGCGCGGCGCCGAGATATACAAAAAACGCGATGAACACCAGCATGAACTGCGCGCTCAACAGCCCGAACAGCCCCATCACGATAGCCAACTTCCGCCCGGCGGCGGCGGCGATGCGCGTCGCCTCGTCCTCCGGCTTGCGCCGCGCGATCAGGGCCCGCAGCACTCGTCCGCCGTCCATCGGAAATGCGGGAAGCAGGTTGAATCCGGCCAGCAGCAGGTTTCCGAACGCGATCCGCTGCATCAGATTCGCGTCGCTCGGCTCGAGCAGCTCGCTGAACGACATTACCATTTCGCGCCGGTAATAAACCAGGCCCAGCAGCGCCGCCGCGATGACGAGGTTCACAAACGGACCTGCCAGCGCGATCCACAACTCCTGGTTGGGCTTTGGATTTTTCTCCAGGCGCGCCACGCCGCCGATCGGGAACATGACGATCTCGATGGTTCGAATCCCGTATTGGCGGCCGACCCATGCATGCCCCAGCTCATGCAGAATTACGGAGGCGAACAACCCCAAGATGTACATCACGTACATCACGCCGGACTGCTTCTGCCCCAGTCCCAGCACAATGACGAACACCAGCAGCAGAACAAAAGTGAAATGGAACCGAACGGGTACGCCGAATAAACGAACCGCGCCCATCGCGCCGGCAATGGGCGGAGGGGAATTTCCTGCTCGAGGCGGACCCAAAGCGTACCTCACCACCCACTATAAAGCAAGCGCCGCCTCACCACCCCACCGGCTTGCCCGCATTCTGCTCATCCAGCCACTTCTTCAGCGGCGCAAAGTAGTCGAGAATGGCCGAGGCGTCCATGCGCCGCTCTCCAGTGAGCGCCTGGAGCGCAACCGGCCAGGGCTGGCTTGCGCCCATCTGGAGCATGCCGTTCAGTTTGAGCCCAGCCTCCTTGTTGTCATAGATAGAGCACCGATGCAGCGGCTCAGCGCACCCGCTGATCTTAGCCAGCGCGCGGTGAAACTGGAACTGAAGAATGTCGGCGATGAAATACCGTGAATACGGCACATTCGCGGCCACATGATATTTCGCGGCGGGATCGAAATCCTGTTCGCTGCGCGACACCGGCGCCGCCACGCCCTGGTATTTCCGTCTCAAGTCCCACCACGCCTGGTTGTACCTGTCCGGCGGAATCTCGCCGGAGAACACTTTCCAGCGCCACTGATCGATCAGCAGCCCGAAGGGCAAAAACGCCACTTTTTCGAGCGCCCGCCGCAGCAGGATGCCGATGTCCTTCGATGCGTCCGGCGGCGAGCTCAGCAGCCCGATTTTCACCAGGTAGTCCGGCGTCACCGATAGCGCAATCGTATCGCCGATGGCCTCGTGAAAGCCGTCATTCGCGCTGTCGCGGAAAAGAAAGGGCTGGACGCTGTACGCCCGCTGGTAGAAATTGTGGCCAAGTTCGTGGTGAATGGTGGTGAAATCCTCGGCGGTGATGTCAATGCACATTTTGATCCGGAGATCGTTTTGGGTGTCCACGTCCCAAGCGCTGGCGTGACACACCACTTCCCGATCGCGCGGCTTTACGAACAGCGAGCGCTCCCAAAAGGTGGCCGGCAGCGGCTGGAATCCGAGCGACGTGAAGAAACGCTCCCCGTAGCGCACCATGTCTTTCGGCGCGGTGTTGCGAGACTTCAAAATGGCCGTCAAATCATAACCGGGATCGGCGTTGGCCGGCGCGACGAGAGGATAAATGTTCTCCCACTCCTGCGCCCACATATTGCCCAGCAAATCTGCGGGAATGGGACCATCTGCCGGCACCAGGTCTCCATATTTGTCCCGGAGCTTGCTGCGCACGTAGGCGTGCAGGGAGAGATACAGCGGCCGCACCTGGCCCCACAAGCGGTCCAGCTCCTCGGCGAACGCGTCGGGCGGCATATCATACTTCGATCGCCACATCGCGCCTGTGTCGGCAAACCCCAGCTCCCTGGCGCCTTTGTTCGCCAGCTCTACGAAGCGAGTGTACTCCTGCTTCATCGAACGGCCGATTGCGTGCCACCCCGTCCAAGCCTCTCGAAGCTCCTTGGGATCGCGGCTGTTGGCCATCACTCTGGTAAGCTCCTCCAGATCCATGCACGGCCTTCCCGGCGGACAATACTTGCCCTTGCCGTACTGTCCTTCCATGGCGGAGGCGATCCGCGTGAGTTCGGCGCTTTCCGCCGGGTTCGACGGAGTGGCCAGCGTCAGCGAGTTGCGCAGCAGCTTCAGTTTGCGCTCTAATTGCGGCGCCAGCGCAAAGCGGCTGTATTCTGTGGATTCTTTGGCGAACTTCACCGTGGCGTTGATCAGCCGCTCATCCAGCTTGGCCGCCAGAGTCTCGGTGTCGTCGGTGATATAGGTCGACTTGATCCAGTCCCCGCGGCTCGCATCGACGGTCAGCGTCAGCAGCTCGGCTTCCACCTTATCGAGGAATGCTTTCGCCTCTTCGGCCGGGCTCTTCCGCGCCGCAATCAACGTCGCCGCGCCCGCGACAAGAACCAGCGGCATCAGTATGGCGCCGCCTTGCTTGCTTCCCATGTCCCTATAATAAGAAGTCCGCGATAGTCCCCTTGGGCCGGTTGGCGGAAATATCCCGCATGAACGCGATCTGTCTGTTGAGCGGCGGTCTGGATTCCGCCGCCTGCCTGGCGGTGGCGCGCCGCGACGGCTACCGCTGCTACGCCCTCAGCTTCGATTACGGCCAGCGCCACCGCATCGAGCTCCAGGCCGCGGCTCGAGTCGCCGCCAGTCTCGGCGCGGCCGAACATCGCATCATGCGCATCGATCTCCGAACATTTGGAGGATCCGCCCTCACGGATGACATCGCGGTGCCCAAGAACCGCTCGGGACAAGAGATGGCCGCGAGCATCCCCATCACCTATGTCCCCGCTCGCAACACCATTTTCCTCGCTTTCGCGCTCGCCTGGGCCGAAATTTCCGACGCCGCGGACATCTTCATTGGCGTGAACGCGATTGACTATTCCGGGTATCCCGATTGCCGTCCGGAATTCATCCAGGCGTTCGAAGCCATGGCCAACCTCGCCACCAAGGCCGGCGTCGAGGGGCGGTCCCGCTATCACATTCATACGCCGCTGATCCAGATGTCCAAGGCCGACATCGTCCGGCTCGCGCGCGATCTGGGCGTTGACTTCGCTCTCACCCATAGTTGCTACGATCCGGATGAGGCCGGCCGGCCCTGCGGTTTGTGCGATTCCTGCCTGCTTCGCAAACGCGGCTTCGCGGAGGCCGGCATCGCGGATCCGCTCGATTACCGGTCATGAAAATCGCCGAAATCTTCTATTCGGTGCAGGGCGAGGGAGCGCTGGTCGGGGTGCCTTCGGTCTTCGTGCGCGTGAGCGGCTGCAACCTGCGATGCGCATGGTGCGACACGCCGTACACATCGTGGTCCCCCGAAGGCGACCCCATGGAAACGGATGAGATCGCGACCCGGGTTTCTGGATATCCGGCGCGGCACGTGGTGGTCACCGGCGGCGAGCCCATGCTGTTCAGCGAAACGGTCGACCTCACGCTCCGGCTTCGCGCGCTGGGCCTGCACATCACGATCGAAACGGCCGGCACGGCGTATCAGCCCGTGGCCTGCGATTTGATGAGCATCAGTCCGAAGCTGGCCAACTCGACGCCGCTCGAGCAGGACGGCGGCCGCTGGGCCGCGCAGCACGATCGCCTGCGATATCAGCCCGCCGTGTTGCGGCGCCTCGCGGCCGACTACGAATATCAACTCAAGTTTGTGATCGCGGCGCCGGAAGACCTGCCCGAAGTGAAGCAGATCATTTCAGAGACCGGATGCGATCCCGCGCGCGTGGTCCTCATGCCCGAAGGCGTGGATCCTGCCGCGCTCGCCAACCGGTCGCGCTGGCTGGTTGAAATCTGCAAGCGCGAAGGCTACCGGTTCAGTCCGCGCCTCCACATCGACCTGTGGGGCGCGGAGAGAGGCCGCTGAACGCCGCGCCGGTCCTCAACGCTCCCGCACCAGCCTCTGGCCGACAAACCGGAAAACATGATCGAACCCCTCATGAGCGTCTCCCACCGGCCGCTCCATGCCGGCGTGTGTGAACGCCACGCGAACCGACGGATCATGAAAGTGCAGTTTGGCGATAAAGTACGCGTCCCAGTCCGTTCCGAAGGGACTGTCCAGAAACAAGAGGCGCTGGCCCGCCTTTACCGGCGGATTCAGACGCCGCAGCTCCTGTATGCACATCCACGTATTCTCCTGCGCGTGCAGGGCGAATGGCAGAAGGCGTTGCGCCTTCCCGTGGTGCGTCATCCCGAGCGCGAACGCGCACGCCAGCACGGCGACCGCCGTGGCCTGCGCGCGCTCCACCGGAGCAGCCCGCGCCGCGTCCAGTACGGCCGCCCACAGCGCCCCCACATAGGTCGAAAAGCCGAACAGCGGAATATACAGCGCAAACCCTTCACGCACGTTCACAAAATTCAGCGGCAAAAAACTGAATAGCGCAAACAGCGCCGCGAATTTCATGGCCCTCGATCGCAGCGCATAGGCGATCACGAACAGCGCCGCCCAGAACAGAATCGTCCTCACTGTGTTGAAGCCGCGATGGGAATAAAACAGCAGGTTCAAATACGCCTGCGAGGTCTCAAAATACCGATGCGCCGTAAAGGACGGCCGGTACGCTTCAAATTGCGCCAGGCTGTTGCTGCCGCGCAACTTGCCCGCCGCATAGAGCAGCGACATCGCGCCCGCGATTGCCGCCGGGACCAGCGTCCGGACGCGCAGCCCCGGCGCGTCCCGATGCCACCACTCGTACGCCGCCAGCCAAAGCGGCAGCATGACCGCCATTTCCTTCGAGTTCAGGGCGCACACAAAGAGAAGCAGCAGGATCGCGACTTCATGCGGCGCGAGCAGCCGCCCCTTTTGCCGTATGCGCACGTAGTACAGCAGCGCCGAGATCTCGAACGTGAAACACAGAATCTCATAGATGATCGAGTTGCTGACGTACATGCCGAGAGCGTTTCCGTGAAAACAGCCGATCAGCGCGGCGAGAACAGCCGCGCCGCGATCCCCGATCAGGCGCCGCGCCAGCGCGTAGGACAGCCATATGTTCAACAGCAGCAGCAAGAAGCACACAATCCGATTCGGCGCTGGATTCAGCCCCGCTATCGCGTACAGCGGGAGATAGAACACTCCGCCCATCGGCCGGTAATAGGTGCTCGCAAACAGAAGGTTGGCTCTAATCAGCGCGGCGACGCCATGGCTCCAGTAGTAGTAAAGATTCTGCATGTCGTCCGGCGCCCAGTGCGACCAGAGCCCCATGCCCGCCAGCGCGAAGAAATAAACGACAATCAGCGCCGGCGCGAGCCAGCGGAAATCTGAGATGCGGAGCAATCTTCAGCTTACCTTGCCAGCCGGCGCCATTCGCCTGCGAAGCCGCAATCACCTCTTGCGGAACTTCTCCTCGAGCATCGCCAGTTTTTCGTGCATCGTCGGCTGCGGCTTCTTAACCGTCGGTGGGTCCTGCTTCGCGCGCGGCGCCGGCGGCTGCAGTTGCTTGATCGAGAGGGCGATCCGCTTGGCTTTCGGATCCGCCGAGAGCACCTTCACCTTCACAATCTCGCCGACCTTCACTGCTTCGCCCGGATCTTTGATGTAACGGTTGGAGAGCTCGCTGATGTGCACCAAGCCGTCCTGATGAACGCCGATGTCCACGAAGGCGCCGAATTTGGTGACATTGGTCACTACGCCCTCCAGCACCATGCCCGGCTGGAGATCCGCGATTTCCTTGACATCCTCGCGAAACCTGGCCACGGTGAACTGCTTGCGCGGATCCCGCCCCGGCCTGCGCAACTCCTCCCGGATGTCGGTCAGCGTGTAGACCCCCACCGTCTCCGTCTGAAACCGCTCAAGATCGATTTTGTCGGCAAGTTCGGGCCGCGCGATAAGGTCCGCGACGGATACGCCCAGCGACTCGGCCATCTTCTCCACCACGCCGTACGATTCCGGGTGCACCGCCGTCATATCCAGCGCATTGTCGCCTCCGCGAATGCGTAGGAACCCCGCAGCCTGCTCAAAGGTTTTCGGACCAAATCCGGCCACCGCCCGCAGTTCCATCCGGGAGCGAAACCGTCCGTGCTCGTTGCGATACTCCACCACCTTTTGGGCGGTGCGCTCATTGATTCCGGCCACATAGCGCAGCAGCGCCCAGGACGCCGTATTCAGATCCACTCCGACGCGGTTTACGCAGGACCGGACGACGCTCTCGAGACTGCCCCTGAGCTTCTTCTGATCCACGTCGTGCTGATACTGGCCGACTCCGATCGATTTCGGATCGATCTTCACCAGCTCCGCCAGCGGGTCCTGCAAGCGCCGCGCAATGGAAATGGCCCCTCGCACGGTCACGTCCAGATCCGGGAACTCCTGCCGGGCGATCTCCGACGCCGAGTACACCGACGCCCCGGATTCGTTCACGACAACGCTGAACACGTTGCGCAGGTTGGCCTGGCGCAGAAAATCTTCCACCAGAGCGAGAGTCTCGCGGGAAGCCGTCCCGTTGCCGATCGCGATGGCGCGCACATTGTGCTTGTGGATAAGTCCCGCCAGCGTACGCACCGCGCCGGCCAGATCGTTCCTGGGCTCGAACGGGTACATGACGGCATGCTCCAGAAACTTGCCCGTATCATCAACGACGGCGATCTTGCAGCCGCTCCGGACGCCGGGGTCAATCGCCAGCACGCTGATCATACCGGCCGGCGGCTGAAGCAGCAGGTTCTCCAGATTCTCGCGAAAGACCCGGATCGCCTCGTCGTCGGAACGGTTCTTCAGCTCCAGCCGCACTTCCGTCTGAATGGAGGGATTGATCAGCCGGTCATAGGCGTCCTCAATGGCCTGCTCGAGATGCGGAACCCAGTCGCCGGGCGCGCGTAGGACGGCGCGCTTGAGGAATTCCAGCGGTCTTTCACGCTCCAGCTCGATTTCGAACGTCAAAAAGCCTTCGCGCGCCCCGCGGCGGATCGCCAGCATCCGGTGCGACGGGATTTTCGTCGCCGGCTCGCGATAGTCGGCATAGGCCTTGTACTTCCCTTCGGCGTCATCCACGCCTTCCATCGCGCGGCTGACGACGATGCCGTGATCCATCATCATCTGGCGGATCACTTTGCGGAACTCCGCATTCTCGCTGATCGTTTCAGCGACAATGTACCGCGCGCCCTGAAGAGCGTCCTCTGGCGTTTCCACGCCTTGGGCCGGATTCACAAAACGGGCCGCCATTTGCGCCAGCGGGAGTCCGGCCGGATTTTGCTCCCACAGATAACTGGCCAGCGGCTCCAGCCCCTGCTCCCTGGCCAGGGAGGCCTTCGTCCGCCGCTTGGGCTTGTACGGCAGATACAGGTCTTCGAGCTCGTTCTTTTCGAGGGCCGCTTCGATCTTCGCCTTCAGCTCCGGCGTGAGCTTCCCCTGCTCGTCAATGGAGCGTAAAATGGTCTCCCGCCGCTCCTCTAATTCACGAAAATATTCAACCTTTTCCTGTATGCTCTGTATCTGGACCTCGTCCAAATTGCCTGTCGCTTCCTTGCGGTATCGCGCGATAAATGGCACGGTCCCGCCCTCGTCGAGGAGCGATATCGCGGCAACCAGGGATTTCAGTGAGACATTTAACTGTTGGGAAATATGTGAGAGAACGGCGGTATTCAAACTGCGTAATTCGGACATTCATAGAACATCATAGGCAGCCGGCGCGCGTCCCGCAGACAGGAGCCGCCCGGCTCTCAAATCGCTGCGCCGGATCCGGAAAGCAACCGGGAGCGCGAGAGCGCGGCCCGGCCTGCGCCGGCTCAAGCGCTGCAACCGCGATCAGCGCTCGGCCTCCAGCGCCCGCAGAGCTTTGCGCGCGGTTTCGCTGCCGGGTTTGCGTTCGAGCCATTGCTCGATGACCCGCCGCGCCTGATCGCGCTCGCCGCGATTCACATAAATGCGGCCGAGGTTCAGGTACAGCAGGTCCTCATCCGGCGCCACCTGAATGCCGTAGCGAAAGGCGGCGATGGCGCTGTTGGCGTCTCCTCGGGTCGTGTACAGCACGCCAAGATTATTGATGGCGGAGGCGTAATCCCGCCGGATCTCAATAGCGCGTTCAAAGGCGCGCTTGGCTTCGTCCAGGCGGTTCTGGTTGGCAAGCGCCAGGCCGAGGCCGTTCGCGGCTTCGGCCGATTCCGGGTCGGCTTCGAGCGCGCGCGCGAAGAATTTCTCTGCGCTCGAATGGTCGCCGAGTTCGGCGTAGGCTTGCGCGAGGTTCAACAGCGCGTACGGCAAATCGGACTTGATGTCCAGCGCCTTCCGGTAGCGCTCGATGGCCGCCTTCGGATTGCCCTCGGCCATCTCAACGCCGCCCAGCTCGTTCCAGGCTTCTGCGCTCGCCGGATCGATGGCCAGCGCCTGTTCCAGCACGCGCCGGGCCTGACGCGTGCGCTGGGCTTCGAGATGAATCTGCGCAACCAGCACCATGATCCGGACGTTCCGCGGCGTACGCTCCAGCTCGGCCTCGAGATACGGAAGCGCCTGCTCGGCGTACCCGGACCACAACAGCGCCGCCCCGATTTTGAACAGATTCCGCCGCGGCTCGACAAGATAGCGGCCTGCAAACGGCAGCGGCCGGGCCGGCGTGGCAAGGTCCTGCGCGACTTGGGCTGCGCCAGGCTGCTGCGCATAGATTTTTCGCGCACGGCCTCTTTCATCCACAAGCAAATACAGCGGCAGCTCGAGATCGGCCCGATGCTCAAACAAATAACGGCGAAACAGCGAATACGCCGCAAGCGTATCGCCTGATTCCCGGACGCCGATGGTTGCCAGCCCCGGGCCCTTCCGCTGGTCGGGCAACGGGATCGGCTCCAAAAGCCATGTCGATTCGAGGGCGGGACGGTTGTCCGCCGACACCGGCGGAATGCGCTCCGGAAACCTGAACCGCGGCCGAAGCGGGACTTTGCTCAGCTCTGCGCTGCCTTCGACCACCGTATACTCGAAGCCCGATTCAAGCGGTCCCAGCGTTTGTTCCAGACCGGAAGGCCACGTGATTTTGACGGTTTGCGCGACCGTGCGGCCTCCGAGACCGAAATGCAGTTTCTTGGTGTGCTGCGACAAGTATCCGGCGCCGGCCGACAACCACTTCACCTGGCCGTCCACATTGACGCGCGCGCCAATCGCGTCCCGGTTCGATTTCGTTCCGCGCAGCCGGAACACCATCCGGCGTCGCGCGCCCGCGCACTGGTTCGCAAATACGCGAACCTGCGGCCCCAGGCGGCTCTTTACGACAAGATCGAGAGCGCCGTCGCCCGTCAGATCGGTGACCGCAAATGCGCGGCTGTCGTCGGCGCAATCCAGCCCGCTGACGCCAGACCAGTCGCGATAACGCCCATCGCGGCGGACGAAGAATACGTTCGGCTCGCGGCCGTTCCAACTGTAGCCTTCGCGTATGAATTGGTTGATCGCATTCCAGCCGCTCTCGTACGCGGCCGCCGGCCGGGCGTCGATCGGCGATTTTGCCACCACCTGCCGCCAGAAAAAACTGTTCATGTCCGGCTCTCTGCCGTGGGTCATCATGCCGCACGTGACGAAGATCTCGGGCGTCCCGTCGCAGTCGAAATCGTGCCCATCCGACGACCATGCCCAGCGGCCAGCCTCGACGCGCTCGGCCGCGCCCGTCTCCGTGAATGACCCGTCGCCCCGATTGCGATAGAGAGAATTCCCCTTTGCGTGCCTCCGGTACGCCTCGCGCAGCTCTGCGGAGGTCCTGGATTTGAATGCCGGCGAGCGCGTAACCCGCTGACCTGCGTCGCTCCACATGTTGGACACATACAGATCCGGCCGGCCGTCGCCGTCGTAATCAAACCAGGCGGCGCTCATCCCCGGACCGATGTCCTCCACGCCGGCCTCAGCCGCAATATCCCGGAACTTCCCGTTCTCGTTCTTGTACAAATTGTTGCGACCGAAATCATTGGCGACATACAGCTCCGGCCAGCCGTCGCCGTCGTAGTCGCACCAGGCCGGCGCGAAACTGAACCGGTCGTTATTGTGGTTGAGCCCGACTTCGGCGGTGACGTCAGTGAACGCTCCGTTCCCGTCTGCGTCCAGGCCGTTGTGGAAGAGAAAATTGGGCGGCCCGTTCCGCGCATCGTGATACGGAACCGGATAGCGATATTGCGCTTCGGACTGGAAGAACAGGTAGCAGCACAGGTACAGATCCAGCTTGCCGTCGCGATCATAATCGGCCGCGGCCATGCCCGTGAAGCCGCCCTGCGGAGGCGTCCTGAACTGGAACGCATCGCCTTTCAGACGAAACACGCCGTCCCCGTTGTTCAGAAACAGCGCCGGACCGTTCGCTCGCAGCAACACCAGATCCTGGCGGCCGATATTGCGTACATCCAGGAACAGCGCGCACGAACTGTCGTCGAGAATGTCGACGCCCGCCTTGGCGCTGATGTCAACGAACCGCCCGCCAGCGTTTTTGTAGAGCCGGTTTGGCAGTCCGCCGGGCTGGCAAATATAGAGCTCATCGACGCCATCATTGTCGATGTCGCCGGCGGCAATGCCATTGCTGCCGTAAATGTCAATGCCGGCGGCTGGATCAATCCGCGCAACCCAGTACGGTATGCCGCGCGAGAGCTGCTCCTCAAACGAGCGGACGCCGTCAAACACAGCGCCTGTCACATCGCGGAACAGCAGCTTGGAAGACCGAGCAACATCCTCCTCGACCGTAGTGACGCTCGCCACCCGCTCCCCACGCAGCTCCACCTTCCACAGGCCGGTCCTGTACTCGGCCGGCGACTTGATCTCGAAGCGAACCAGGTTGCCGCCCAGCGCGTAGAAGCGAGCCTCGCCGCGTCCGCCGTTCGCCTTCCACCACTCCCGGACCCGCGCCGTAAGCTCCAGCGCGGCCTTTTCCTCCGCAAACTCGTCGCGCCCCGGTTCGATCAGCGGTATGTACGGCTCGTAAGGCGGAGGCCGGCGGTAATGGACCGTCGCCGGCTCTGAGAGCGCCGCCTTGCCGGCCATCAGCAATCCCGCAGCGGAGGCGAAAAACTCGCGCCGCCTCACAACCACAACCCTGCCTGCCGCCACACTTCGTTCATCTGTGCTTCTTGAGCGCTTCGAAGGCGCGGTACTCCTTCTCAGCAAGATCCGACTTACCCTGCTTTCGATATATGCGGGCGAGCCGGTAATGCGCCTTCGCGAAATCCGGCCGCAGCCTTGCGGCCAGCTCGAATTCGCGCAGGGCGCCAGCTTCCTGCTGCTCGTCTTCGTACAACAGCCCCAGCTCATAGTGAGCCTCGGCGAAGTTCGGATCGAGTTTCACGGCTCTCTTCAGCAAAGCCTCCGCCTGCGACATATCGCGATCCCCCGGAGATGCAACGTTTCGCCGGCGCAGGCTCAACGCGTAGTAGAAGGCGGCCGCGGCATTGTCCGGGTGCAGATCCGCAAACCGCGCCAGTCTGGCGCTCACTTCGGCCGACAGTTCAGGCGCGACATCGTACATCTTGCCGAGAAACTCGATCGCCCGGGCATCCTTTGGATCCAGATCGACGGCCTGGCACAGCGATTCAACGGCGTCGCTGTACTGTCCCAGCGAGTAATACGCAATACCCAGCCCTACCCGCAGCTTCGCCGATTGCGGATAACGGCTGGCGCCGAACTGGAACAGCTTGAGCGCCGGCTGGAAGCCTTGATGCCGCAGCAGGCAACTGCCCAGATCAAACAGGTTCTTTTCCGACGGGTCCATACGCGCGGCGGTCTGGTATTGAGCCGCCGCCGCCTCAATCCGGCCATCCTTCTCTTCGATCTCCCCAAGCAGATTGTGGAGTTCTGCTTTGTCCCCGCGCGCCAGCAGCCCGTTTGCGATCTCACGGCTCTTGGCGGTGAAACCACTTTCCAGGTACGCGAGAGCGAGGTCGTAGCAGTTGTCATAGTCCTGCGGATTGGCGCGGCGAGCCGCCTCCAGCAAAGGAATAGCCGCACGAACCTTGCGCTGGCGAATGTACCACTGAGCCAGCGAGCGGTTCGCCGCAAAGCTGTCCGGGTGCAAGCGGGCCTGTTCGCGCAGCAGGCTCTCGGTTTTCACTCCGTCGTCGCCTGCGTCTGCCCATATCAGCGCGGCGCCAAGCAGCGTCGCGCATTTCTTGAACCAACCCACTACCAGTAAAACTTTAACGCGAACTGCAACTGCCGCGGGTCATTCGGATTGTCGCGAGTCGACACGATCTTCGCAAAGTTCGCCGTATCGAGGAAATTCAGACTCGTCGGCTGCGAGAATGCGGGCGTATTGGTCAAGTTGAACGCCTCCGCGCGAAACTCGATGCGCCGGGTTTCTGCAAGCGGGAAGCTCTTGAAAACAGAGAAATCAAGCCGTCGAATCGGCGGGCCCGATACTTGCGTGTTGCTGCCGCCCAAAGGAGAGAAATCAGTCTGGCCGATCTGGGTCACCACCGGCGGATTTCGGAACGCCGCAGGATTATAGAACTGGCTGACATTATGTTTGCCGCTGTAGGGATCCACGCCCGTGTACAGCGCAAAGCACCCCGTGCCAGCGCCGGTGGCCTGCGGGCAGCCGATCACCTGCGGCTGACCGGTGTCGAGCGTAAGAATCCAGTTCGCGCTCCAGTTTCCAAGCAGCGCTTCCGCGGCGCGCGACGCGCTGGTCAGAAACCGGCGGTTCGCGCCGAACGGCAGGTCATAGGTCCCGCTGGCGGTGAACGCATGGCGAATATCAAAGGCGGCCAGAGCCATATCCTTTTTGATGCCCCATCCGGGAATGCCCGCCGCCCGGAATCCGCCCACCGTGCCATTGCTCAGCAGATCGCCCGCGTCGGTCCGCGTCTTTGAAAACGTGTAGGAGACCAGCGCGCTCAGTCCATGCGCCAGCCGCCTCTGATACTTGCTCTGGAGCGAATGATAGTTGGCCACCCCAACCGTGTCCGCAAACGAGGAGCCTCGCGCAAAATCGGGAAACGGGACAAAATTCTGCGGATTCGTTCCCGGAGGCAACAGCACGCTTTGCAGGTTCGTCCCCACAAACGTCTCCAGATGCCGGCTCAGCGACGCCACGTATCCCGCCTCAACCGAATCGTTCGAAGTCAACTGGTATTGCAGCGTGAAGTTGTAACTCTGCACGTAGGGCGTTTTGTAGTGGAACTGGACGCCGCGCAGGCTGAGCCCCGAGGCGTTGACCTGCGTGGGATCAAGCAGCGGCGCGCTGGACAGGCCGTTCTCCAAGGTCGCGATCGTGCCGTTCGGAAACGTCGCCGGGGAAAACGAATTCGGCGCCGGGAAATTGAATGTGTACTGGAAAGGATAGTTGTAGCCGAGGCTCGGCGCCCCGCCGCGGTTCTCAAACGCGCCGTAGTAGATGCCGTAGCCTCCCCGCACCACCAGTCTCGATGTGGCCTTGAATGCAAACCCGAAGCGGGGAGCGAAATTCGTCTTTTGAACGATGCTGAGGCCGGATCCGTAGTCATTCGTATACACAAGCTGGATGCCGTCTTTTTGTAGAAGCTGGATGAAACTCGCTGACAGCGGCGGCTTGTCTTTCCGGCTGGCGGGGATGATGTACTTGGCGTCGACAAACGGAACGCCGGGAACAAAATTCGCCTGCGCGTCATATTTCTCTCCGGTCGGGCTGAAATAATCCCAGCGGATTCCCAGATTCAGCGTGAGCCGGCTGGTTACCTTCCAGTCGTCTTGAAAATATGCGCCGCGATATGAGCGCTTGGCGGCGACTCCCCCAAAATTCGAGGCGTTGACATTGTTCGCGCCGCCCACGAAATCCACGCCGCCGGGAACCGTCGATCGGATCGGCGTGAGCAGGAACTGCGCCCGGCCGGTGCTGCTGTCCGTTTTGTTTGGAATCGAGGTGAACTGGCCGTTGAAGCTGAATTCACCGCGAGCATACGGCGGCGCCTCCCACGGAAACGCGATCTGCTGGATCTCCACCCCGCCCTTGAAGGTGTGCGAACGATAAATTTTTGTCAGATTCTCCGTGAACTGGACCGTGTTGCTGAAGCGGTCGCTGATCAGCCAGTCTGCGGCGCCCAGTTGGCTCAGGCCGCCGATGCCGAGATAGGGCAGACCGCCATTGCCGGGCGTCTGCAAGATGCCTTGAATGCCGAACTGCGCTGGAATATTGCTTGTATCGTTTCCGTACGGTTGCACGCGCGACGTATGCTCGCGGCTGAAGCCGACGCGCGCTTCGTTCACCAGCGTCGGGGCGAACATATGCGTGTAGCTCAGCGCTGCGCCTTGCGTATCCACATGCTGGTCCCCTTTGTCGAAACCGCCGCCATCGGCAAAGCCCGTGAAAGGCCCCGGGAAAAAGCTCGGGCTCCGCGACCAGCTGTAGCGTCCAAACAACTGATCGTTCGCCGAAAAGTTCTGATCGACGCGTATGTCAAACGCGTTGACATCCGTGGTCGCCCCGCGGTTGGCGCTGAAGTTGCCAACCAGACCCGGCTGCGTCGGCGCGGGCATCAGATTGAGCAGCTTGACCGCGTTCGGATCCAGCCGGTTGGCCGGAATGAGGTTATTCGGAAATGGATCCCGGACATACTGTCCGGCGCCGATGCTGCGCGTTGTGGCCGGATCGAAAATCGTGCCCAGCGGAAAGCTGCGCCCCAGCGCATCCGTCTGGCTTCCGTTCTGGAGCGCGATCAGATCCGAAAAATCGGTATAGCCGCTGGACCGCTCGGCCAGGGTCGGAACCGAGTAACCGGTCAGCGGCACAGCCTGGCGGATGCGCGTGCCTTCATAATCGGCGAACCAGAACGTCTTGTTTTTGACCAGCGGCCCGCCGCCCGCGACCCCAAACTGGTTGCGCTTGAATGCGCCCTTCGGCTGTCCCCCCGCGTTCTGAAAGAAATCGGCGGCGTCGAGTTTGTCGTTGCGCAGAAACTCCCAGGCGCTTCCATGAAAACTGTTGGTTCCCGACTTGATGGTCGCATTCAGCACCGCGCCGCCGGCGCGCCCGAACTCCGCGCTGAATGAGTTTGTTTGAAGGCGAAACTCGCTGATGGCGTCAATCGGCGGCTTGATGACATACGCCGCCCCGCTCAGAAAGTCGACATTGTTCGTATTGTTGTCGATCCCGTCCAGCATGTAGTTGTTCTGAGCCGGACGCGTGCCGTTTGCCGTGAACCAGCCGTTTGCATTCAGTCCTCTGCCTTCCGGCTGCCCGATCGTGGCGCCCGGCACAAGTCGCGCAAGAAACGTGTAATTGCGCCCGTTGAGCGGAAGATCGTTAATGGTCTGGCTGTCCACCACCTGCCCGACGGAGCCGCTTTCGGTTTGCAACAGAGGCGCCGAAGTCGTGACTTCCACTTGACTTGCGACATCGCCCACCGACAGCGTGAAGTCGGCTACGAGCTGCTGCTGAATGTTGAGTTCCAAGCCGCTCCGGCGCTGCCGTTTAAAGCCTTCCTTCTCCACTTCGACGCTGTAGGCGCCAATCTTGAGCGGCGCGAAAATGTACGTTCCGGACTCGGACGTGGTCGTGCTTTGCGTCAGCGACGTCCCTTCGTTCCGCACCGTGACCTTGGCGCCGGGAATGACCGCTCCGCTCGCGTCGCGCACAACCCCCAGAATCGCGCCCGTATCCACCTGCGCGTAGAGCGCGCCTGATGCAATGAGGAAACCGCCGAGAAAAGCAAGCCGACGCCAGTTATTCATGTCCGCGTTTCCGTTTGAAATATTCTTGAAAATTATGATCGCCCGGGCGCCTATTGTCAACGCAATTGGATGTTAGGATGGACATGAGCGAGCAATGTCTCCAAAGCTTCGCGTCTCCCGCCCCCTCGGCTCGCGCCTGCTAATCGCCGCCCTGATCATCACTCCATCCGCAGCGCGGCTGTTCGGCCAGAGCATCGATTTTCGAACACAAATCCAAGCGATTTTCAACGCCTCCTGCGCGAAGTGTCACACCGGGCCGAGCGCCGGCGGCGGATTGTCGCTCGACTCCGCCGAGACGCTCGCGCGCGGCGGTAAAACCGGCCCCGCAGTCGTCCCGCGCGATCCGGCGCACAGCCCGCTCTATCAGCGCATTTCCACTACGGACGCGGCGCTGCGCATGCCGCTCGGCCAGGCCCCGCTGCCCGCGGACTCGGTTGCGCTGATTCGCCGCTGGATCGAACAGGGCGCCCCCGGTCTGCCCGCCGCTCCCAGTCCCGGCGTCGATTTCGCGCGCGACGTGCGGCCGGTTCTTGAAGCCAACTGCTACGGCTGCCACAGCGGCGCGCAGCCCAAAGCCCAACTGCGCCTCGATCGGAAAGCTGCGGCGATGAAGGGCGGCATTTCCGGTCCGGTGATCCTGCCGGGAAACAGCAAAGACAGCCGCCTCATGCGCCGCGTGCTCGGCATGGACGGAGAGGCCCGCATGCCGTTCGGCAAACAGCCGCTCAGCGACGCCCAGATCGCGACGCTCAAACGCTGGATCGACGCCGGCGCGCCCTGGCCGGACGACGGTAAAACCGCCGACCAGGGCGTCCAGAAGCACTGGGCCTATATCAAGCCCGTTCGCCCCGCGGTTCCCGCGGTCCACAACGCAAGCTGGGTCCGCAATCCCATCGACGCCTTCATACTCGCCCGCCTCGAGAAGGAAGGACTGAAGCCCTCGCCGGAGGCCTCGCGCGAAACGCTGATCCGCCGCCTCAGCCTGGACCTGATCGGACTCCCGCCCAGTCCTAAGGAAATTGATGATTTTGTCAATGATAACCGGCCGGACGCCTATGAGCGGCTGGTGGATCGCCTGCTCGCAAACCCTCACTTCGGCGAACGCTGGGCGCGGCCGTGGCTCGATCTGGCCCGTTATGCGGACACCAACGGCTACGAAAAAGACCGTCGCCGTTCCATCTGGAAATACCGCGACTGGGTCATCGATGCGCTCAACCGCGACATGCCCTATGACGAATTTACGATCGAGCAGCTGGCGGGCGACCTGCTTCCTCACCCCACTACCGAACAGATCATCGCCACCGGATTCAATCGCAATACCCTGTTTAACGAGGAAGGCGGCGTCGACAAAGACGAAGCCCACTGGACCGAGCTCCTCGACCGCGTAAACACCACCGCCACCGTATGGCTGGGCGCCACGCTCGCGTGCGCGCAATGCCACAACCACAAGTTCGATCCCTTCACGCAGAAGGAGTATTACCAGTTCCTCGCCTTCTTCAACAACTCCGATTACAAGGAGAAAGCCTACGGCGACACCAGTCGCAAGTACATCGAGCCGCAGCTTGATCTGCCGACGCCGGAACAGGCGGCGCGGCGCGACAGCTTGCAGAAGAGAATCGACGCGCTCGAGGCCCGCCTGAAAACTCAGACGCCGGAGCTCGACGCCGAACAGCGGCGCTGGGAAGAGAGAATGAGCGCGCTCGAAGCGTCATGGAAGCCTCTGCGCGAGGCCTCCGCGCGCTCGGTCGTCGGCACGAAACTGGAGCGCCAAAGCGACGGGTCGTGGCTGGCGTCCGGCCCCAACCCCGCCACCGATACCTACATCGTTGAAGGCCGCCTCCCTGAAGGCAAACGCATCACCGGTCTGCGCGTCGAGGCGCTCCCCGATCCGAGCCTCCCGCGAAACGGCCCCGGTCGGGACGTATACGGAAATTTCGCGCTGACCGATGTCCGGGTGGAGCTGGTGACGGCGTCCGGCCAGGCGCAAACGCTCCCTCTGTCCGCGATCAAGGCTGACAACGGAAAAGTACGAGGCGGTAAAGACAAACCGGACGCTCCTTTGTGGACCATTGATGCCACGCGCGAGCCAACGCGCCCGCCGCGCCAGCTGGTCCTGGCCTTGGACAAGCCCCTGTCGCCCGCACAAGGCGCAATACGGATTACCTTGATTCACGGCTCCGAATTTAGCGGCCAGGGGATCGGCCGCTTCCGCATCTCCGCCACCAGCGCGCCCGAACCGCAGATGGCCGCGCAGGCGCCCGCAACGCTGCGCCCGGTTCTCGCCATCCCGCCGGAGAAACGCACCGATAAACAGGCTGACGATCTGGCGAAAGCATTCCGCGAAGTCGCGCCCTCGCTCCAACCCGCCCGCGATGAGTTGAAACAGCTCCAGCACGAGATGGATTCGCTCGGCATCGTGTCCACGCTGGTCATGCGGGACCGCCCGGCTTCAGGCCCTCTGACGGCGCCGGTCCGCATCCGCGGCAGCTTTTTGAGCCCCGGGGAGGTGGTCGCCGCCGGAACCCCCGCCGCCTTGAACCCCTGGCCCGAGGGATTGCCGAAAAACCGCCTTGGCCTCGCCAAATGGCTGGTTAGCAAGGATAACCCGCTCACCGCCCGCGTGGCTGTCAACCGCATCTGGGAAACCTATTTTGGACGAGGCATCGTCGAGACCAGCGAGGATTTCGGCGTGCAAGGGGAAAAACCCTCCCATCCGGAACTGCTCGACTGGCTCGCCGTCGAGTTCATGGAGCGCGGCTGGAGCCAGAAGGCGATTCATCGCCTCATCGTGACTTCATCGACGTACCGCCAGGATTCGCGGGTCACGCCGGAACTCGAAGAGCGCGATCCCTACAACCGCCTGCTTGCCCGCGGACCGCGGTTCCGGGTCGAGGCGGAGATGGTTCGTGACATCGCCCTCTCCGCCAGCGGTCTGCTCAGCCCCAAAATCGGAGGCCCCAGCGTCTTCCCCTATCAGCCGGATGGGATTTGGGACCTGCCCTACAACGATGACAAGTGGACCATGAGCAAAGGCGAAGATCGCTACCGGCGCGGCTTGTATACCTTCGTCCGCCGGACCTCGCCCTATCCCAGCATGACCGTATTCGACGCTCCGAGCCGCGAGGTTTGCACCGTGCGGCGCGTCCGCACCAATACGCCGCTCCAGGCCTTGACCATGCTGAATGATCCGGTGTTTGTCGAGGCGGCTCAGGCTTTGGCCAAACGCGTCCTGCGAGAGGCCGGACCGTCGCCGGCCGATCGCGCAACGCTGGCCTTCCGCTTGTGCACCGGGCGCAGACCGAAAACCGCGGAATTGCAGGCCATTCTTGATAATTACGACCAGCAGCGCAAACACTTCGAAACCAATCCGAAAGCCGCCTCCCGGTTGGCTGGCGCAGCCGCCGCTTCCACCGACGTCGCCGAGGTCGCTGCCTGGACCATGGTCTCGAATTCATTGTTGAGCCTGGACGAGACGGTAACGAAGGAGTAGCCCATGGACATCGGAAACTCAGAGCGCTTACGCGACATCACCCGCAGACACTTCTTCGGCCGGACCGGTTTTGGCATCGGGTCGCTCGCTTTGAGCGCGCTGCTGGATCCCCGGCTTTTCGCGCAGGACGCCGCATCCGCTCCCTCGACGAACCCCCTCGCCCCGAAAAAGCCCCAATTCCCGGCCAAAGCCAAAAGCGTCATCTATCTGTTCATGGCTGGCGCCCCATCTCAGCTCGATTTGTTCGATTACAAGCCCAAACTGAACCAGTACGACGGCCAGCCCGTTCCCGAGGATCTGATCAAAGGCGAACGGTTCGCGTTCATCCAGGGCACGCCGCGTCTGCTCGGTTCGCCGCACCGGTTTTCCCGCCACGGCCAGAGCGGCGCTGAAGTCAGCCATCTGCTGCCGCATTTTTCTGAAATCGTCGACGACGTCGCGATCATCAAGTCGATGCACACCACGCAGTTCAATCATGCTCCCGCGCAGATTTATATGTGCACCGGCCATCAGATCGTCGGCCGTCCGAGCTTCGGCTCGTGGACCACGTACGGGCTGGGCAGTGAGAACCAGGATCTGCCGGGCTTTGTGGTGTTGCTCTCCGGACAGAGCCAGCCGGACGGCGGAAAGAGCTGCTGGGGCAGCGGATTCCTGCCCACCTCCTATCAAGGCGTTGAGTTCCGCCGCAGCGGCGATCCGGTGCTGTTTCTTTCCAATCCCGACGGGGTCGACCAGATCACGCGCCGGCGCTCCCTCGATTTGATCCGAACTCTGAATACCGCGCATCAGGCCGACGTTGGCGATCCGGAGATCACAACGCGCATCAACTCGTACGAGATGGCGTACCGGATGCAGGCGAGCGTTCCCGACCTGATGGACGTCTCCAAGGAGCCGGACTACATCCACCGCCTGTACGGCACGGAGCCCGGTAAAAACACATTTGCGAACAATTGTTTGATGGCGCGCCGTCTGGTGGAACGCGGAGTGCGCTTCGTCGAGCTGTTCCATCGTGGATGGGACACCCACGGCGCGGGCAGCGGCGACGATATCGTCAACCGGCTTTCCGAACTGTGCCGCGCAACCGACCAGGCCGCGGCGGCGCTCGTCAAAGATCTGAAGCAGCGCGGGCTTCTCGATTCGACGCTGGTTGTCTGGGGCGGAGAGTTTGGCCGCACCCCCATGAACGAAGCCCGCAGCGGCTCGAAGTTCCTCGGCCGCGATCATCATCCCCGCGCATTCACAATGTGGCTCGCAGGCGGCGGCATCAAGCCCGGCGTCACCGTCGGCCGTACGGACGATATCGGCTACAACATTGTCGAGGATCCCGTCTCGGTCCACGACCTGCACGCCACTCTGTTGAACCGGCTCGGGTTCGACCACACCCGCCTGACCTACAGATTCCAAGGCCGCGAATTTCGTCTGACCGACGTCGAGGGCGAAGTGGTCAGCAAGCTGCTCGCGTAAAGTTAGTCGGGCGAATCTCGCTGGGTCCCGGTATTGCTTCTCCCCGGCGGCGCCTCGACCCGGCGCCATGTTGAAACCCGACCTGACTGAACCAGTTCGTTAAACGAACGATAGACTTCCGGTCTCTGTCTCTCATATAATTTCCCCAGCTCGTTTTGAGAAGGGGAGGGTTGTTTCCATGATTCGGAATGTATTAGGAATCTGCCTGCTCGCGGTTCTGACGGCTTGGCCGGCGCTCGGTCAAAGCGGCGTCATTCAGGGAACGCTCCTCGATCCGCAGGGCGCAAGCATCGCCGGCGCAAAGGTAGCAGCGATCGATGAGGCCAAGGGACTCGTTGTCCGTGAAACCAGGACCCAGCCCGATGGATCGTTTCAGTTGCGGCCCCTGCTGCAAGGCGTCTACACGATCAAAATCGAGAATCCCGGATTCAAAACCTTCGACCGCAAGGGACTGGTGCTCGATCCAAACCAGATCATCAATCTCGGTCCGCTGACCATGGAGCTCGGGCAAACTGCGGAAACCGTCACAGTAGAGGCTCAGACTCCGCTGGTCGAAACCAGCACCGCTCAGCGCGGATTCGTCATCACCTCGCGCCAGGTAACGGAACTCAGTTTGAATGGCCGGGACTTCCAATCGCTCATGAGAACGCTGCCCGGAGTCGTGTCCAACGATGCTTCCGATTTCCGCCTTGCGTTCAACAACACTGACTCCTTTAACGTGAACGGGATGCGCGGAAGCCAAAACAATTTTTACCTGGACGGCTCCATTAACACGGACGTCGGCGCCAACGATGGCCAGTACACGCAGCTCAGCATGGATGCGGTCGGCGAATTCAAGGAACAAAGCGGCGTGTTTAATGCGGAATACGGACGCAACCCCGGAATTCTGCTTTCTGCAACCATGAAGAGCGGCTCCAGAGAGTTCCATGGCACGGCGTACGAGTTCCTGCGCAACAACGCCTTCGACGCGCGCAAGCCGTTTGACACCACCGGCCAGACTGCAAAGTTGAATTTCAATCAGTTTGGAGGAAACCTCGGCGGTCCGCTGTATCTCGGCAGAGTCTCGCGCCGGTCGGACCCGCGCGTTTTCTTCTTTTTCAACTACGAGGGAACGCGCGCCAGCCGTCCCAATAACGCCACGCCGTATGTCGACACCGTGGCGCCCGATCTGCTGAACGGAGACTTTACAAAGGCGCTGAAATTCAATGCGGACGGCAGCGCGGTCACAATCCGGAATACCAACTTCAACGTCGGCACTGTATTCCAGCCGGGTACCATCGTGCGCGATCAGGCCAACAACATTATCGGCGGCCAGCCGTTCCCCGGCAATATCGTGCCGAAATCCATGTGGAGCCAGAACGCTCCCGCCTTTCTGAACGTGGTGAACAAGCTGAATCGCGCGGCAGGAGTTCCCATCGCCACAGATCCTTCCCTGGTCCGCGTGCCCATGCAGGATATCTACAGGTTCCGAAAGGATCAGAAGGCTCTTCGCGTCGATTACGCCATTAGCTCGAAAGCGAACTTCTTCTTCCGCTGGGTGGACGACGCGCAGCGTGAAAGCCAGGGGCTGGGCATTTTTTCAGGCAACTCCTACCCCGTTCTGCCCCAATATCGCAAGAAACCCGGCGCAAGCTGGGCGTGGAACCTGGTCAATGTCATCTCGCCAACCACGACCAACGAATTTATCTTCACCTACAACCACCTCACCCAGGTTGTCGACATCACCGAAGACACGCCCAAGAGCGCTTATGATCGCGACGCCCTCGGCTTTAAATTCCAGGAGCTCTATCCCAATTCGAACACCCGCAATAAGTTTCCGCAGTTCAGCTGCGGGACCGGCTGCAATATTTCCTCCTTCGCATCCAACTGGGTGAGTGAAGGCAAAACCTTCGCCCTGACGGACAACTTCACCAAGGTCCTCGGCGCCCATACCTTCAAAACCGGCATCTTCGTCAATCGCAACAACAACGGCCAGCAACCCGCCTGGACCGACGCGCTCAATATCAATTTCGCTCCGAATCCGCAGAACTTGAACGACACCAACAACCAGACCGCAAACATGCTGCTCGGAAATTACACCAGCATCAGCCAGAGCAACGGACGCTTTTATGGCTCATTCCGGTTTATTGGCGTGGAAGCGTTCGCGCAGGATAGCTGGAAAGTCAGCCGTAGAGTGACGCTCGAGTACGGTCTGCGCTGGGCCTATCTCGGTCCGACCAACACCTACGGGCAATATCTGCAAAACTACTTCATCCCCTCCGCTTACAACCCCGCCCAGGCGGTCCAGATTAATACCGCGCCCGGCCTTCAAAACGGCAGCATTGTTCCGGGCTCCGGCAATCCGTTCAACGGAATGGTGCAGGAGGGCTCCAACGGGCTGCCGCTTGGCGGCGTCGAGCATCGCTTTAACAACTGGGCGCCCCGCATCGGAATCGCGTGGGATCCCTTCGGCGACGGCAAAACCTCGATACGCGCAGGCTATGGCTGGTTCTATGAGCGGATCCGTCAAAACAATATCTACTTCGACGGCCTTGGCAACCCGCCCCTCTCCTACACGCCCAGCCTCTACAGCGGCAACATCGATCAGGTCAATTCATCGCTGGTCGCCAGCGGAACGCGATTCCCGGTCAACGTCACCGCCATCGATCGCGCCGGCAAGATCCCGACCATCTACTCCTGGACGTTCGACGTTCAGCGGCAGCTGACCAAAGACACTTCCATCGACGTCGCCTATGTTGGAAATGCTGCGCGCCATCTGATGTACGTGCGGGACATCAACCAGCTTCCGCTGGGCACGACCGTCAATACCTCCATCCTGAGAGACGCGAACAATACAACGCAGGCCGTGCGCCCGTACCGCGGCTACAACAGCATCAATTACACCGATTTTGGCGCGGTCAGCAACTACAACGCGCTCCAGATGCGCGTCAGCCGGCGGTTCGCCCGAAGCCTTACCTTCAACGCCTCCTACGTCTGGTCGAAGGCGATGGACGAGGTGGACACCGATACGACAGCCATCGGCTACTATCTGGACCGCCATCGCGAGTATGCTCCGTCGGGTTTTGACCGCACGCATGTGTTTAACTTCGATTACGTCTTTCTGTTGCCCAATTTCGGCTCGAAGCTGTCGCCCAACAGCCGCATCGCGAAGGCGGTTCTTGACGGCTGGCAAGTGAACGGCATCACGCGGTTCTGGAGTGGCCCTCCGGCCAGCGTCACGACGTCCGGAAACCCCGGAACCCTCGGCGGCGGCGTCCGCGCGGACTACATCGGCGGCGCCATCTATCCCTCCACACGGACCCGCTACAGCTACTTCAATCCGCTCGCCTTCGGACGTCCGGTGGACGGCTCGCTCGGCAATCTGGGACGCAACACGCTGCGCCTTCCCGGTATCAACAACTGGGATATGTCGCTGTTCAAAAACACCAAAATCACCGAACGCGTTACTACGCAGTTGCGCTTCGAGTTCTTTAACGTCTGGAACCACACCCAGTGGGCCGGCGTGAATACGGGCGTATCCGCCGCCAACCCCGGCGCTCCCGTGACCAGCGGGACGATTGGCACCTCCGGCCAGGTGAACTCGACGCGCGATCCGCGCAGCCTGCAAATGGCCATGAAGCTGTATTTCTGAGTGAGTGCGCGCACCCGCCGGCCCGCGATAGAATCGCCTGTAGTGCGGTTGCCGCTGGTCACGATTGGCTGCGTGGCTCTGGGTTTCGCGGCTGACACTCTGCCGCAGATTTTCGAGCACGCCGCCCGCGCGCTGACCGCGGGAGATTACCGCACGGCCGAGGCGGGCTTCCAAACCGTGCTCGATCGCGCGCCGGGCCACATCGGCGCGATGGGAAATCTCGGAGTCATCTATTCCCGCACCAACCGCCCGGAGAAAGCCATCGCCATGTACCGGCGCGCGCTGCGGCTGGCCCCTGACGACAAGCAGCTTCTCATGAACCTGGGACTCGTCTATTTGAAGCAGGAGTCGTACCTGGAGGCGCGGACCACGTTCAACAAGGTCGTTTCGCTCGATCCGAACAACGCCCGCGCCCGCGAACTGCTCGCGACGGCGCAGTTATCGAGCGGCCGGATCGAGCCGGCGCTCCGCACGCTCGAACAGCTGCATGCGGCCGACCCGGGGAATGCCGGCGTTTTGTATCTGCTCGGAGTTGCATACCTGAAGCACAAAGAACCCGAAAAGGCGCAGCGCACTCTCGAACAGGTGATCGAGACCGTCCCGCCTGCCAAGGCCAATTTCCTCCTGGGTCGCGCCTATTACGAGAGCGCCCGCTTCGACGATGCAGCCGCGCATTACCAGGAAACCCTGCGCATCGACCCGCAATACCCCGGAGCGCATTTGGAACTCGGAAAGACCTACCTCAGCGAGCGGCTTCCTCAAGCCGAGTCCGAGCTCCGGCTCGCGATCCAGCAGAACCCGAACGACGCCGAAGCCCATTACTATCTCGGCGCCTGTCTGGCCCAGCAAAACCGGCTCGACGAGGCCGTTCCGCTCCTCGAACACGCACGCGATCTGAACCCCGGACTGTGGGGGGCCTACTTCTACCTCGCCAAAGCGCGGCTTCAACAGAATCAGATTGAAACCGCCATTTCCCTGCTCCAGTCCGCGGCCGCCATGAATCCCGACGAAGCTTCCATCTACTACGAGCTGGGGCGCGCGCTGGCCAAGCGCGGGCGCACGGCCGAGGCCGCAAAGGCCATGGCGCGCGTGCGAGAGATCAAGCAACAGAACTTGCAGCGCGAGATGCGCGCCCTTCAGAAGCCGTGACGCCCCCTCACCCTCGCCCCGTCTTGGCCGGCGCAGCCGTCGCCTGCGTCGCGGAGAGATTCTCCGCAGGCGGCGCGACCTTCTTCGGACGCGAGTCGAGCCGCTTGGCAATGAGATCGGCCCGCAGCTTCCGGCCTTTCGGCGTGCCCGGCTGCCCGCCCGCGGCGATCACTTCCTTGTCGGTGATCTCCTGAGCCGCCGGCAGGTATTTTTGCAGGTAATTCTTGATCCGATCGATCACGATCCGTTCCCCGCTCTTGACCAGCAAAAACAACATCTGTTCGCCCGCCGCCTCGGACAAAAGCGCATACAGCTTTGAAGCGCGCTGGTATTTCGCGTTCTTCAGCTCTTTTTCGAGCTTCTTGGACGCCGCCTCCAGCTTTTGCCAGCCGCTCACGTCCGCTTTCTCAAGCCCGCACGCCTTAATCAGCGCCGTTCGCTCCCGCGGACTCAGCTTCTCGGTGACGAAATACAGAAACAGCGCCATGTTGTCCACCGGGAATTCCGCCCCGAACGGCGCAATCTGGCGCGCCTTCTGCAATTTCGCAAACGCCGCAAGGTTTAGCTTGGAACCTTCCAGCGCCGGCGAAAACAGCTGAATCAACCGCTCCTGCTCGAGCGCCTGTAAAATCTCGCCCGCATTCGGATCATTGGCGATCGCGCGCAGCTCGTGCCTCAGCGATTCCGGAGTGATTTTCGTCTCCAGTCCCGCCTGACGCACGTTCTGATATTGCGCCGCCGTCCGCTCCGCGATCGCATACCCGAGCCGCACTCGGAACCGGATCAGCCGCAGGATTCGTGAAGGGTCGTCGTACAGCGAATAGTTCGAAACCGCCCGCAGTTCCTTGTGCTCGATATCGCCAACCCCGTTGGTCGGGTCCAGAATCAAGCCGCGCGACGCCCGGTTCAGCGACAGCGCAATCGCGTTCACCGTGAAGTCCCTGCATCGAAGATCCTCATGAATCGTCGCCGGCTGCACCGAAGGCCGGGCGCCCGGACGGCTGTACCGCTCCTGCCGCGCCATCCCGATGCCCACCGTCACCTCGCCCGGAAACTTCAACTCGATCGTCTTTCGATTCTCGTCGGTTTCGAGAATTTCCGCCCCGGTTTTCGCAGCAATCGTCTTGCCCAGCTTGACGGCATTGCCCTCCACCGTAAAATCGAGATCGCGAATCGGAAAACCGCCTACCATGTCGCGCATGGCCCCGCCGGTCAGAAACAGGTTCACATTCGCTTCCGCCGCAAACTGCTGTACTTGCGCAGCCGCCCTGCTCTGGTCTGGAGTCAGGTGGCTCTCCAGCATGAACATGTAGTCGCTCATCGAATTGTGCCTTTATCCGGCGCCGTCCCCCGATTCGGCCTAAGCGCGCGGATGATGTCGATCGAACACCTGTCGGAGCCGCGACCGCACGACATGCGTGTAGATTTGCGTCGTGGCGATGTCAGCGTGGCCCAGCATGGTCTGGACGCTGCGAAGGTCGGCGCCCCCTTCGAGCAAATGCGTCGCGAACGAGTGCCGGATCACATGCGGCGTTAAATGATGGAATATCCCGACCTTCTGGCCATAACCCGCCAGCAGTTTCCAAAAACCCTGCCGCGTCATGCGCCCTCCTCTCGCCGTCACAAACAGGTATGCGCTGGCCCGCCCCTTCAGCAGCCCCGGCCTCCCCGTTTCCAGATACGCCGCCACAGCCGCCAGCGCGGGTTTTCCCACCGGTATCAGGCGCTGCTTGTTGCCCTTCCCCGTCACGCGCACCACCCCCAGCCCCATCTCGATATCGCCGGTCCGAAGGCCGCATAGCTCCGAAACACGAACGCCCGTCGCGTACAGTAGTTGCAGCATCGCACGATCCCTTGCGCCCTTCGGCTGGGCCGGGTCGGGCGCCCGCAGAATCGCTTCAACCTGCTCGCGATTCAACAGCTTGGGAAGCGTCGACCAGTGCTTGGGCAGGGGCAGCAGCTCGGTAGGATCCCTCTCGATCGCCCGCTCGGCTACCAGGAATCGATAAAAATTCCGCAGCGTCGTCGTGTGCCGCGCGATCGACCGGCTCGATAATCCGCAGCCATACAGCGAGTCAATATAGCGCCGGATCTGCTCGGCGTCCGGAACGCCGTTCGCGCCCGGAAAATACGATTCAAATTTTCCGAGATCGCGGCGGTACGAATCGATCGAATTCGGCGCCAGCCCCTTCTCAACCCGGCAAAAGTCAAGAAAGGTCTTTATCCTCACGGATAAAGCGGCGCCATCCTGCATTGAGCCAATGATACAATATCCGCAAAATTGTTTGGAAGCGCACAAGCCGCCGGCCGGGGATCGACCAGCAAAAAGGTCGTGGCCGTTCGGTTTGACCGCGAGCCGCTGCGCGGGTTTCTCGACCCCCAGACCTCACTCCAGCCGGACGCAATCGAACTCCTCACCGCCGCCGGCGCCGTCGCCAGATTGCCCTACCGCGAGGTGAAAGCCCTCTGCTTCGTACGCGATTTCGACTCCTCGCCCGTTTGGAAGCAAAACCGCGTCTTCACCGTCCGCCCCAAGACCGAAGGCATATGGCTCCGCCTTCTTTTTCTTGATGGCGACATCATGGAAGGCGTCATTCCCAATAACCTGTTGGCCGTCGAAACCTACGGATTTACGGTCGCCGCGCCCGATCCCGCTTCCCAGAACCAGCGCATCTTCGTGCCGCGCCAGGCGTTGCGTCAGGTGCAGGTCGTCGGCGTTATTGGCAGTCCGTTGCGAAAACGTCGCAAGCCGCCGGAAAAAGCCGGCAAGACGGACCAATTGGAGATGTTCGATCAGGCATAAAAACCTCCTACGACGCCCGTTCGAGCGCGGCCAGTTCGAGATCCGCCAGAGTGAATGTCTCCAGATCCACCCAGCAGTCATGAACCGTGTTCTGCACGAAGGTCAGCCGATCCACGTCGAAATGCCGCGGCCCGTCGAATTCCGCCCACCGCTGCGCTGCGCGATCAGCCACCTGACCGACAACTTCCGGGCTCAGCCCCTGCGCCAGCGTGACATGGGGATGAAATGCGAACTGCTCCTCGAACTCAAGGCTGCCGTGATTGAGCGCCGCGTGCATCTCAATCAGACGATCGCACCCCAGCCCAACCCCCAGATAAACCACAGACGTGCTCGTAAATACCTGTACATCAGTCAGATGTACTGAAAACTTCGAAAATGCGTCGAGATCTGTCTGAAGCTGTCGCGTCACCACCCTCTCAGGAGCGAATACAGCCCGCGGCGGGAGAATCGTGATGTGCGACTGGGCGACGCAGGTTGACACCAATTCCCGCCTCACGCGATCCAGAAATGCGCCCAACCGTCCAGGCACGTATGAAACCAGGGCGTAGGAGTTGATACGGTCTCCTGCGCCCCCATGTTGGTGCATAGGGTTCGCCCTTATTTTAGCCCATCAGCCGCCCCCAGCGCGGCGTTTTCATCCGTCGCCTCCGCTTCCGTCCTCGCGCCGTTCGCCGCCGTCTTGGACTCCGGCAACACCCAGCGCGCCTCTTCAAAGCCGATATATTTTAAAATCCGGAGTTCCCCCTCAGGCGTTTCCAGCAGGTCGCCCGGACCCAGCTCCCGCTCACTGCCGCGCAGCAAGTGCCACGCCGCATAGGGCGTCGAAGCGTCTACGCGAAACGCCTCCTCGTAGTCTTTTGGTTTCACCGCGGCGACGCCGCTGAGATGCGGCGCGGCCCGAAACTGTTGCCGCAGGCTCTCCTTCAGCCGGAACACGCGATATGTCGGCATGGCGTAAGAACTATTCTCGCTCAAAACATTTCGAAAACAAATGTTTCAATGCGCCCCCATCGCGCTCCCCCTGTGCGATCCAGCGCGCGATCTTGCTCCGGTTCCACCGCAGCATATCCGTCAGACTTCCCAGCGGCTCCCGCGGCTCGATCCGCAGCGCGCCTGGCGCCTCCGATAACTCCGGACGGAAACCGGAAATGCGCCGCATTCCGCCCGCCAGCATGCCAATGACGACCGATGGCGCCCGGGGAAGCGCATTCACCGCGATGATCCGCGTCGCGCCCAGCTCCCTCGCCGCCCACGCCGGCAAGGCGGACAACAGGCCGCCGTCGCTGTAAATCCGCCCCCCGATGCGCCGTTGCTCGAAACAGCCCGGCGCCGCGCAGGACGCCGCCAGGTGCTGCCAGCTCACTTCTTCGCCCTCAAAAATGCGCGGCCGCAGTTTGAACAGATCCGTCGCCACCACCGCGTACCGGATCCGAGGTCGGAACGCCTCAAACAGTTCCTTCACCGTCCGGTCCAATGCCGCGCTGTCCAACACGCCATCCCAAACCGAACGCGGAAACGCCAGCCCCAGCCGCCGCCGCTCATCGAGCCAGTACCGTTCCAGCTCCTCGCCGCCGCAGCCGCCTGCAATGGCCCAGCCATTCAGCGCCCCAACGGACGCCCCCACCACCAGATCCGGCCGGATTTCATTCGCAAGCGCCTTCCATACCCCCGCCTGGTACGCTCCGAACATTCCGCCCGCCGATAGCGCCAAGGCCGTGATCTCGCCCACGCCTTCAGTGTAATTTCATCGCCATGCCACAATAGAATTGCATTGTTTCCATGAACTTCGACCCGTCGAGGTACGGTGAGCGCATCCGCCGCATTCTGGCGCTCGACGGCGGCGGCGAGCGCTTGATGCCCCTGATCGCGCGCCAGTGCTCATCCGAGCAGGCCCAAAAAGAATTAAGCGGCCGCAGCGCGACCGATCTGTTTCCCGACAGCAAGGCCCCCGCGGGCGCCCTCGCCGGACTCTGGCTGTATTTTTCCTGCTTCGATGAGGCGCATCGCCTGGCGCAGGACGACCCCTCCCCCGAGGGCAGCTACTGGCACGCAATCCTCCATCGCCAGCAACCCGACCCCGCCAATTCCGCATACTGGTTCCGCCGTTTGGGAACGCATCCCGTCTTCCCCGCCCTCGCCGCCCTGGCGCGTCAAATCCTGTCGCGCTATCCCGATGTTAGACTGGCGGATGCCAGACTGGAGCTCGCCAACCACTGGAATCCGTTCGAATTCATTCATTTCTGCGAGCGCGCGGCCGCCCGGCCCGGATCCGCCGCCGAACAAGCCGCCCTCGAGATCCAGCGCGCCGAATGGCAATTGCTGTTCGACTACTGCGCCCGGCCCAGGACGTGACACGCATCCCCCAACGGAGAAATATTGTTGAGACGGCTTTCGCTGATCGTCATCGCGGTCCTCTGCGCGACCATTCTGTACTTCCTGATTGCACGCCGGGCGACTCCGCCCGAAGTTCCCTTCACTAGGGTCACCCGTGAAACCGTCGTCAGCACTCTGAATACCAACGGCAAGGTCGAGCCCATCCAGTGGGCCTCGGCCCGCGCAGAGACGCCCGGCCTGGTAGAGCGCATCTTCGTGCAGCGAGGCCAGCGCGTCGCCGCCGGCGCCCTCCTCGCCCAGCTCGACACGCGCCAGCTCCAGGCCGACCTCAACGCCGCCCAAGGCCGCGTCGAGCAGGCCCAGGCCGAATTGCAGATGCTCCAACAGGGCGGTCGCTCCGCAGATATGGCCGCCATCGATAGCGCCCTGGCCGCCGCCCGCCAGGAACTCAGCGTCGCCCAGCGCGATTATCAATCGCTCCAGCGCCTCAAAGCCAAGGGGGCCGCCACCGCCGCTGAGGTCACCGCCGCCCACGATCGCGTCCAGCAAGCGCTCGTCAATATCCAGGGCCTCGAACAGAAACGCGCGGCCCTGGTCAGCCAGACCGACCGCTCCGTCGCCCTGGGCCGTCTCCGCGAAGCCCAGGCCGCCGCCAGCGGCGCCCGCGCCCGCATCGCCCTGACCTCCATCCGCGCCCCCATCAGCGGCATCGTCTATCAGCTCGGAGAGCACAACGATCTTCATCAGGGCAGCTACCTCATGGCCGGCGACCTCGTCGCCAATATCGGCAATCTCGACCGCGTCCGCGTCACCGTCTACGTCGACGAACCCGATCTCGGCCGCGTCGCCGTCGGCATGCCTGTCACCATCACTTGGGACGCCCTCCCCGGACGTGAATGGAAAGGTTCCGTCGAAAAAACTCCAACCGCCGTCATCCCTCTCGGCACGCGGCAGGTCGGCGAGGTAACCTGCGTCATCGATAACCCCGATCACGACCTGCTGCCCGGCACCAACGTCAACGCCGAGATCCGCTCCAAAGTGGCCGAGAACGTCCTCACCATACCGAAGAGCGCCGTCCGCCGCGATAACGGACAGACGGGCGTGTTCCTCCTCGACGGCGACCGCGTCCGCTGGCGCCCTGTAACTCTCGGCGTCGCCAGCGTCGCACGCACTGAAGTCTCCGGCTTGAACCAGGGCGACAGCGTCGCGCTCCCATCCGATCGCCCGCTCAAAAACGGCATGCTGGTCACCGCAGTCTATCCGTAGACCGTACCCTCCCTCCCGCGCGGCCGCTCGCGCGCCGATTTCCAGACTCCGCATTCGCCCAATTTCGCGCGCGTGCGAGACTTGTCGCCGGCCCGGTGACTCGCTACGCTCAAAGTATGCGAACATTCGGCGCACCGTTGGCGCTCGTCGTGTGCGCGCTTTCGCTGGCGGCGCAAAACGGCGGTGACGCCAAACAGCGCGTGAAGGCTATCCGTGATCTGGCCAAATCCGGCAGCGAGGCCATCGCCCGGATCCAGCCCTTCCTCAACGATCCGGATCTGGACGTCCGAATCGAGGCCGTCAAAGCCATCGATGACATCGGCGGTCCGCGCAGCGTCGATCCGCTCATCCAGGCCACTCGCGATAACGACCCCGAAGTTCAAATCCGGGCGACGGACGGCCTTGTGAATTTCTACTCGCCAGGCTATATCAAAACCGGCCTCAGCGGCTCTATCCGCCGCGTGGGAAATGCCATTAAAGGACGCTGGACCGATACCAACGACCTGGTCATCGATCCGTATGTGCAGGTGCGCCCCGATGTCATTCTAGCGCTCGGTACGCTTGCCTCCGGCGGCGCCAGCATGGAGGCCCGCGCGAATGCTGCGCGCGCGCTCGGCATCCTCCGTGGACGCGCGGCCTTGGATGACCTGATCCAGGCGCTTCACTCCAAGGACGACCTCGTCATCTATGAATCGCTCATCGCCATTCAGAAGATCCACGATCCCTCCGCGGCCCCCCGCATCGCCTTCCTGCTCCGCGATCTCAACGATAAGGTCCAGATCGCCGCCCTCGAAACCACTGGGCTGCTCGGCAACAAGCAGGCCATCCCCCAGGTCCGCGACGCCGTCGATCACGCCCGCAATGAGAAGATCCGCCGCGCCGCGCTGAGCGCCCTCGCCATGCTCCCCGACGAATCCAATCGCAAGATCTACTCCGCCTACCTCAGCGACAAGGATGACGCCCTCCGCGCAGCCGCCGCCGAGGGCCTCGCCCGCCTGAAAAATCCTTCCGACCTGCCGGCTATGAACCGCATGTTCGATTCCGAGAAAAAAATGAATGCGCGCCTGGCGTTCGCATTCGCAGCCGCCGCGCTCGGCAATAACGGACTCACCGAGTTCAGCCCCTTGCAGTACTTGGTCAATACCTTGAACTCAAAGGCTTGGCGCGGCGTTGCCCAGGCCTACCTCGTGGAGTTGGCTCGCGATCCCGGCATCCGCAGGACGCTCTACGCCGCCTTACAGCAGGGAACTAGGGATGAAAAGATTTATCTCGGACAGGCGCTTGCGCGAAGTGGAGACGCCGATACCCTCAAGTATCTGGAGGCGCTCGCATCCGATCCCGATCCGGATGTCTCCGCCGAGGGATTGCGAGCGCTCAGAACTTTAAAGGCCAGACTGTGACGCCGGAACTGGCGCCTACTTCGCCTTCTTCTGCTTCTGCTGGCCGACGCGGACCTTGAAGTGCTGCTGCTTCGACTCCTGGAAAGCCTTGTGATCGTGCCGGTTCACCGCATCCGCAAGATACGCGTCCACGTCCGCACCCTTCGGCAGCACCGCCATCAGCGTGAAATTCTCACCGCACGTCGGGCAGTAGGGACGGAACCGCTTTACGTTGGGAATCGCCATACGTTTCTTAGTTTAGCAGCCTCCAACCCAGCGCCGGCGGCGCTCTGCCGCAAAGCCGCCTCCGCATCCGCCGCTACGCCGCCACCCGCCGCTTCCTGACCTCGTCCGCCGTCACCGCCAGAATAATGGCCGCTCCAATCACCACCTGCTGTACATAGGGCTTCGTCCCCAGCAGGTCGCACCCGTTCGACAGCAGGCCCATAATAAACCCGCCGATCAGCGTCCCCACCACGCTGCCCTCTCCCCCGCGCAGCGATCCCCCGCCGATCACCACCGCCGCGATCGCCCACAGCTCATAGCCGATCCCCGCCGTGGGCTGCCCCGTCATGAGCCGGGATGCTTCAATCATCCCCGCCAGCCCCGTCAGCATCCCGCCAATGGCATACACCGCCGCGATATGAAACGACACCGGAATGCCCGCATAAAAGGCTGCCGCCTCGTTGCTGCCAATCGAAAACGCGTAGCGCCCGACTTTGGTGTGCTCCAGGATGAAATGCATCAGCACCGCGCACGCCAGCACCACCCACAGCGCGAACGGTACGCCCAGCAGGTTGCCCTCGCCAAGGTAGGAAAATGAGCGCGGAACCCCCAGCACCGGCAAGCCGTTGGTGATCAGCAGCGTCACGCCGCGAAAAATGCCCAGCGTCCCCAGCGTGATGATGAACGGATGAACGCGCAGCTGCGTGGTCAGAACGCCGTTAATGATCCCGCATAAACCCCCCGTCGCAACGCCCGCCAGCACGCCCGCGATCACCGGCGCCCCCGCCTGGAGCGCCAGCGTCCCCCCCACGCCCGCCAGCGCCAGGATCGCCCCCACGGAAAGATCAATGCCGCCCGCGATGATAATCAGCGTCATTCCCAGCGCCATGACGTTGATCACCGCCGTCTGCCGCGCCACCGTCGACAGGTTCTGGTGCGTCAGAAAATGCGGCGAAGCAATCGACAGCCCCACGAACAGCGCGATCAGCGTCACAAACGGCAGCAGCCGCTGGATCACTGTACCGTCTCCTCCAGCCTCCCCGGTTCGCGCTCAAACGCCGCCAGCCGCATGATCGCTTCCTGCGCCGCCCCGCGCGGCAGCTCCCCGCTGATCCGGCCGTGACGCATCACCAGAATGCGGTCCGCCACCTGCACCAGCTCCGGCATCTCCGAGCTGACCATCAGAATCGCCGCCCCTGAGCGGGCCAGCTGATCCATCACCTGGAATACCTCCGCCTTCGCTCCAACATCGATGCCGCGCGTCGGCTCATCAAACAGAAATACGCCCGCATCCCGCGCCAGCCACTTCGCAATCGCCACCTTCTGCTGGTTTCCCCCGCTCAGCCGTCCCGCCTTCTGCTGCGGCGAATCGAGCCGGATTCGCAGCTTCTCGGCAAACTCAGCCGCCAGCTCCCGCTCCGCCGCCAGATTCAATACCCCACGCCGCGAAACGCGATCCAAATGGGCCATCGTCACGTTGTAGGCAACCGCCAGATTCGTCGCCAGTCCCGCCGTCTGCCGGTCCTCCGGAATCAAAGCCAGACCGGCGTGAACCGCATCCTGCGGCGACCGGATGTGCACCACGCGCCCGTCCACGCGAATCTCGCCCGAATCGATCCGGTCGACCCCGAACAGCGCGCGGCACACCTCCGTCCGCCCTGCCCCCACCATCCCCGCCATCCCCACAATCTCGCCCGCGCGTATCGAAAAGCTGATATCGGAAAATACCGGCTTGCGCGTCAGCCCGGTTACGCGCAGACGCTCCGCTCCCGGCGGCGCCGGCTCGCGGCGATAGATCGCGCTGACCTCCCGCCCCACCATATGCCGGATCAGTTCTTCCAGCGACAACTCGCTCAACGCTCCGCTATAGACCGTCTGCCCGTCGCGCAGCACCGTCACCCGGTCGCCGATGCTGCGCAGTTCTTCGAGCCGGTGCGTGATGTAAATCACCCCGATGTGCCGCTCGCGCAGCGCCCCCACGATCCGGAACACCTCCCGCGTCTCCGCTTCTGAGAGCGACGACGTCGGTTCGTCGAAAATCAGCAGGCTCGATCCGTGCTCGATCGCCCGGCAGATCTCTACCAGTTGCCGCCCCGCCGGACTCAGACGCTCCACTCTCCACTCCGGCTGAAGCGGAAATCCGTGCGCCTCGATCAGCCGGCGCGCGCGCTCCACCATCCGCCGCCGGTAAATCCACCCCATCGGCCCCGCCTCCTCGCGCCCCAGAAAAATGTTCTCTGCCACCGACAGGTGCGGCGCAAGCAGCGACTCCTGGTGCACCATCGCGATGCCCGCCCGCGCCGCATCGGCCGGCTCCCGGAATCGCCTCAGCTCCCCCTTCCATCGCAATTCCCCCGCGTCCGGCGTCAGCACACCAGCCGCAATCTTCATCAGCGTCGATTTGCCGGCGCCGTTTTCGCCCATCAGCAGATGCACTTCCCCTGCCTGTACCGAGAGGTTGCCGCGCCGCAGCGCCCTCACCCCGCCAAAGCGCTTCTCAATGTCCCGGAGTTCGAGCAGCATCCCGAAGGAATCCTCAGTGTATCCCGTCCACAAGGCCCAGGAAACGCATCCGTACATCGGCCCTTGACGCGTCTTCCACCCTCGCCTGCGCCGCACCCAAACAGAGATCCCCCCTGGCGGGCGCCCGTCCGTCCGCAATACGCCTCAAGTTTCGGAAATTCTTGACGCGCCTCGCGCGCAGCCAGCCTCCGGGCAGCTATCGCCGTCACAATGCGTCAAAACCGTAAACGCAAGGTCGCTCCTCGCACACAGGCCGTCAATGCGCCGGACAGCGCCGGCTTCTTCTCCTCTCCGGTTAGAAGTCGAGCCGCAGCATGAATTGCAGCTTGCGCGGGCTGCCGACGCCCACCGCCCCGGTGTTCAGAACGCTCGTGATCCGCCCAAAGCTCGCCAGCGCCGAGATGTTCGCGGCCGGATTGGCGAAAATCGGATGGTTGAACACATTGAAGGCTTCGGCGCGGAAGCTTATGCTGAGGTTTTCGATGAGCCGCGTCCTCTTTTCGACCGCCGTGTCAAGCTCCCACAATCCTGGACCACGGGCGACGTTGCGGCCCAGGTTCCCCCAGGCGCCTTTGGCCGGAACTTTGAACGCCGCCGGATTCAGCCAGTGATCAATGTCCTGCTTCGCCGGATAAACGGGAACGCCGGGCGCCAGATCCGGCCGCTGATTGCTCGCGTTGCCATCCGGCATGTCCGCAGCGCTCCGCCGCACCAGAATATTGATCGGGCGTCCCGTGCTCGCCGTAAAAATCCCGCTCAACTCCCAACCCCCGGCGACTTTAGCCAGCGCCCCGCCATCGTGAAGAAATCGCCGCCCGCGTCCGAACGGAAGTTGATAAATCGAATTTGTCGTCATCGTGTGCCGGACGTCATAGGGCGAATCGCTCCGGTCGCAAGCCCGGCAGGATGCGTTCTGAATCGCCACGCTCTCCCCGGCCCCCACCGACGCGTCGGTAATCGCATGCGACCACATGTACTGCGTCTGCCACAGAAAGCCGCTGGTGAAGATTCGCTGTAAAGAGGCCTGGAGCGCGTGGAAACTGCTGTTGCCGTCGTTGTATTTGACGTTGAACGGCCCGAACTGCGCCAGCGGGCGTTTTCGCGTGATCGGATCCAGTAAATTGACGGCGCGCAACGTAAACAGGTGGTGGCCCTCCGAGCCTACATACCCCACCTGCCCGGTAAAGCCATGCGTCAGCTTCTGCTGGATCATGAAATCCCAGTTCTCGTAATACAGATCGCGCCGGTTTCGATCGATTCCTTTAGGACTCACGCCCTGCGACTGGAGCTGCGCCAGAAATGGAGTGTACGGATAGGTCAGCGTCGGAATGTCGGCCGAGGAAAGCGAGAGTCGCGTCGCCGTGCTCTCATGTGGATCGCTGAAATCATCATTTTGATTGCCGCCGTAATAGATGCCGAAGCCGGTGCGGATCACGGTGTTTCCGTTCAGCCGCGCCGGCGACCACGCCAAGCCGACGCGGGGCTCGAAATTGTTGCGATCCGGCGAATACATCGGCGTGCCCGGCGGACAAAAGCCGTGACATCCCGCGACGTCTACAACGGCGATGCGGTCCTTTACCTCTTTCATCACGGAGAAGTAGTCATAGCGCAAGCCAAGATTCACGGTAAGGTTTGGACGAGCCTTGATATCATCCTGCACGAAGCCGGCCCAGAATGTTCTTCGCATGCCACCGATGCCTAAAGCGGCGTCAATGCTCACCGAATCCACAGAATTGTGAACAAAATCGTCCAGACTCGCGTAGGATATCGACGCAACGTCGATCGCATTCCCCGAGTTGTTCAGCCGGATCCGGCGGATATCAAATCCGGTCTTGAGCGTGTGCCGGCCGCGAATCACGGTCAGCGTGTCGATGTAAGAAAAGGTCGTCCCCACCTCCTCATCCAGCGCAGCGGCGTTCAGGTCCGAAAAGTCCGGCTCCGTCACGTTGACAGGAACGGTCCCGACGGTGGGATGGTGATACGCGGAGCGGTTCATCCCGATTTTCGTCTCGTTCAGCACGGTAGGTGAAAAGATGTGCATCAGTTCTAGCACGACATTGGATGGCCGAATCGCCGTCGTCGTACGCGAGCCTGTTGGCCCATTGGGGCTATCCAGGAACGCATCGTCGACGTTATAGCGCGCGAACATGGTGGTCTTGGGCGTGAAGTGATGATCGAAGCGAATCATTCCGCTGTCCTCACGGACCGTGTTCGCCGTCTGAACGGTCAGTTGATCCACGTTCGGATCAATAGGCGTCTGCCCAACCGGATACGCGTTGATGATTGCCTGAAGAGAGGGTGATGTTGCCGCGACCCGCGAGCGAAAAGCAGCGCTCGGCGTGAAACCGATCAGCGTCTGCCCAAGGCTCTGCCGTATGCCTTCATAATTCACGAAGAAAAAACTGCTGTCTTTAACGATCGGCCCGCCGAGCCGGCCTCCGAACTGGTTCATTCGGAAGGCGGGCAGAGTGGACGGATCAAACGGCGACCGAGCATCGAACGCGCTGTTACGAAGATAGTCGAAAGCGCCGCCATGAAACGCGTTGCTTCCGCTTCGCGAGATTGCGTTGATCTGCGCGCCGCCGGCCGCGCCCGTTTCGGCCGTATACACCGCTGAATTCACGCGAAACTCCGCGATCGATTCGAGCGATATGTTCAGCCGCGCGTCGGCTTTCTGCGGCTGCTCCTGAACGCCGCTCGCGTCGATGCCGTCGAACATGTAATTGTTGTCGTCGCGCGCCCGGCCCTCGAACCGTATGCTGCGCTGATCGCCTCCGCCGGTATTGATGGCGCCCGGCGCAAGCATCATCAGCGTGGCCCAGTTCCTGCCGTTTACGGGAATATCGCGCAGTTGCTGCGTCTCTATCACCGCGCCGATCTGCGCATCGTCCCTTTCCAGCGTCTCCACCCCGGCCTGAACGTTCACCTCCGCGTTCACTGGGCCGATATCCAGTCTGGCGTCGATCGTGCGGGTCTGGCCTACGAACAATTCAATGCCTTGAACGCTGAAGGCCCGAAATCCAGCGTGAGAAATCGTAAGGTCGTAGACGCCCGCCGGAAGCGCCGGAAGCGAATATGCGCCGGAACTTCCCGTGACGGTTTCCCGTTTCAGCCCCGTCTCTCGCGAGACCGCAAGCACTTTGGCGCCCGGGACCAGCGCTCCGGACGAATCCGTAACCGTACCGTTCAGATTGGCGCGATCCACTTGCGCCAGCAGTGGAACCGCCACAAACAACAGAAGCGCCGATCGTTGAGCTCGCATCGTGTCCACCCCATACTGGCGTAGTACAATATCACACCCGCCTGACGATGCAAGTCCCCTCCGCCCGGTCGCTCCAACGCGTCGCCCTCAGCTAGCGGTACATGCGCGTCAGCCACTCCGCCACGAGCCCCGGCTTCGACCCGCCCTCGATCTCCACCGTCACCTGCCACGCAATCTCCACTCCCCCCTCCACCTCCTTCACTGCGCTGGCCGCCACGCGCGCCCGGATCCGCGACCCCGCCGGAACCGGCGCCGGAAAACGCAGCCGGTTAAATCCGTAATTGACGCGCAGACGGTACCCCTCGCCGCACGCCTCCACCGCCTCCCGCGTCATGGCGCTCAACAGCGACACCGTCAAAAACCCGTGCGCCACCGGAGCGCCGAACGGCGATTCGCGCCGCGCCCGCTCGACATCCGTGTGAATCCACTGATGGTCCCCCGTGAGATCGGCAAACGCGTTGATCATCTCCTGGGTGATCGTCCTCCATCCGCTAACCCCGATCTCCTCCCCTGCCCGCAACCGCAGCTCTTCGATCGTGATCACCGTCCCTCCACGCTGAACGCCAGCAGCACATTCCCCGGCTGCCCCACAATGCGCCCGTAGCCCGCATGCACGAACAACATCCCGCCCGCGATCGTCGGCCCCCCGGCGTCCAGCGACCCGCCTTGGCCCTTCACCCCGTTCACCGTCTCAAATCCCACCCCGGCGTCAAAGTCCCACACCACGCTCCCGTCCCCGGTCGAGTACGCCCGCAAATGACCGTCCAGGGCGCCGGAAAACACAATCCCCGGAATCGCGCTCACCGCCTGCGATTGCCCCGCAAGACACCGGCTCTTGCCCCATGCGCAGACCGGCGCCGGCGTCGCCCGCGTCCATGCCACCTCGCCGCTCTCGATCCGGATCGCCGACAGCCCCGGCTTCCCCGTCTTCCCCGCAATCTCGTCCGCAATCGCTACGTAAGCCTGCCGCTCGTCCGCCGCAAACCCCCACTCCACGCCCCCCAGCGCGCTACCCACGCCGATCTTCTGCCGCCAGATAATCTTCCCGCGCTCGTCCGGATCCAGTGCGTAAACCACCCCCGATTTCTGCCCCGCCAGTATCACGTCCTTCCCGTTCGCCAGCCTCCGCAGAATCGGCGAGCTGCCAAAGTCCACGTCCGGACCCATCTCCCGCGGACAATTGCCCATGCCCGGCGCCAGACAACCCACCAGAAAGTTGTCTTTGGGCGTCACCTGGTTCGACCATCGCAGGCTGCCAGACTCCAGATCGAACGCCAGTATCGCATTCGCCGTCGTCGTCTCCACGTCCGTATACGAATTTCCCGTGCCCACGTACAGCAGCTTGCGCTTCACATCAATCGTCGGCGCTGACCACACCGCCGCACCCGCCGGTCCATACATCTGCGTGCCCGCCGGATTCGTCTTGAACGGCCGCGGCGGATCGGCGATCGTATACGCTTTCCAGATCAGCTTCCCGGTGTATGCGTCTAGAGCCGCCAGACTCCCGCGAAACTTGCAGCACTCATACTTGGCGCTGCTCGCCGCCGCCTCCTCGATCGAAGAGACCGGCACATATAGCCGGCCGTTATACAGCGTCGGCGCTCCCGTAATCCGCGCCACCGGATGATCGTCCACCCTGGTCTCCCAGATCGGCTCGCCCGTCTCCGCGTCCAGCGCCCGAACCGTCGCCGTTTCGTCCCCCAGGTACGCGGCGAATCTGGATTTGGCCCCGCGCGGCATCGGACCGATCGTGATCGCCGTCCGCGCCCCAGCCTTTACCGTCTCCGCCGCCCAGTACACGCATCCGGTCTTCCCGTCCAGCGAATACACTGTGCCCGTCGCGCTGGTCACAAAAACGCGGCCCCCCACCACCGTGGGCTGCCCGAACGTGTACGCCGCCGGGTACGCGAACGCCCACTTCAGCTTCAGCTTGGGTACATCCTGCGCGCTCAGCCCCGGCGCCGGCTGATATCGCGTATTCGCCACATCGCGCCCCCAGCCGTTCCAATCTCCCGCGCCGGGCGCAAGCGGCGCTCGCGACGCGCAAGCGCCCGCCGCCGGCGCCTCGATCCACTTCGCCGGCTTCGCGCCCAAAAACGCCGCCACCGCGCGCTTCTCTTCCCCGCTCAACGCGCTTGCCTGCTCCTTCATCACCCCCGAAACAAGCGCCGCCTCAATGCGCTCCGGAGTCAACTTCGCCAGCAGCTCCCGCGTCGGCGTCCGTCCCTCCTTACCCGCTTGGTCGTGACAAGCCGCGCAGCGCTCCTTGTAAATCGCCGCGCCGTCCGGCGCCGCCCCCATCGCCGCACAACACACAAACGCTATCGCCGCCGCTCTCATGATCACGCGCCACTCTAGCAAACTGCGACCCCGCCCCTCATCCCTCGGCCGCCTTCCGCTCCGCCCCCAACAGCCGCAGCGCCGCCCGGCCCCACGTCGCCGCCCGCGGACTCTCCAGAAACGCCCACGCCGCCAGGCGCAGCAGCGCCGGCGGCTGGAACGAGGGATCCTGCGTACGCTTGAGCTCAATGAATTGCCGCAGCATCTCCCGCGGCCGCTCCCGCACTTCGTCCAGCATCGCCGTCTGGTGCACGCACGAAATGCTGCAAAACGGCGCGCACGACTTCTCCGTGGAATACTCCCGCTCTAGATCCGCCTTCGAATACGCCGCCAGCGGTATGCCCGGTTGGCCGCGCTGCTGCGAGCAGTAATGCACCAGCCCGTCCTCGCACACATACAGAAAGCGGCTGCCCGCCCGGCACCGCCACTCGTTCGGACGCCCGTGCGCCAGATTTCGCTGGAACCGGTCAAAGTGCGAAAACGAGAACACCGCTGTATCCAGCCGCCGCACTTCTTCATACACCCGCGTGTGCGATTCCGGCAGCGGGCGCGTCTGCCCCCCGCCGTCATGAAGGATCCCAATCGTGCTGTTGAACCCCAGCGAGCGCGCCCGCCGCGCAATCGTTAAAGCATCCTCCGGGCGCCGCATCGTCTCCCCCAGCACCGAATTGACCGTTACCGCAAACTCCGCGTATTCAGCCAGCCACTCCAGCTTCCGGTCCAGCACCTTCAGCGACTTCTTCGAAACCTCGTCCGGCTGCACGTTGTCAATGCTGATTTGCAAATAATCCAGCCCCGCACGGTTCAGCGCCTGAATGCGCGCCGGCGTCAGCAGGTAGCCGTTCGTGATCACCGTCGCCATCGCCCCGCGGGCTCGAATCCGCGCGATGATCGCATCCAGGTCCGGGTGCAGCAGCGGCTCTCCTCCGCTCAATGTGATCACGGAGGTCCCCAGCTCCGCCAGCCGGTCGATGCGCCGCAGGATTTCATCCCGCGGAACGGGCTTGGATACAGCGTCGAATTCGTTGCAATACGTGCACGCCAGATTGCACCGCCGCATCGGGATGATCTGCGCCACGATGGGATGATCCTTGGACGCCATCGCCGCCGCAAATACCCGGACCTCTCGCCACTTCCGCGAAATCGCCCGCAGTTTTCGGCGTATTTTGCGCATTCCTGGACCTGCTCCCAGTATGAACCAGCCAAGCCGCGCTACGGACCGTCCGCTGCCACCCATCCATCCCTCGCCGCCGTTTCACCCTCGTTTTCTGTCGCGCCGGAATGTCGGTTCACAGCCTCCGTCATGGCCGCAAGTGTCTGTAAATCCCCCAGATTACACGTCTCACAGCGCTCTCACATTTGGTCCCGCCCGCTACCATGAAAGCAGGAGGCCGCAAAACCTCCGTCCAACAAAGCCGCTCGTTCGAGCGGCTTTTTTCTTTTCTGGAGGTCCCGATATGTCCACCAACCGTTCCACCGGTCCGCGCACCGACGCCGGCAAGGCCG